>PNKK01000025.1 GCA_013822395.1 Anaerolinea sp.
ATCGTGCTCACCGGAACATCATCGCGCCACGGGCTTCCGGCTGCTCGCCGAGTCCTCGACCGATCCGCGGCGCGCAACGGCTGGCTCGGCCCGGCTGACTCGGCTGGCTCGGCCCGGCTGCCTCGGCCCGGTCGCGTCGATCTGAGGGTCGGGCCATCCCGGCGGGCTTCGGAGTATGATCCGGCCCGGCCGCTGGCGCGTGGCTCAACGGTAGAGCACCTGACTCTGGATCAGGGGGTTCCAGGTTCGAATCCTGGCGCGCCAGCCAACTCTCGAGGGAGTGTGGTGCGCGCGTTCGCGAGCCGCGACTCCTCTCCGACCCGATCGCAGGAGCCGCGCCCGATGCCCGACCAGCCCGCCGATCGGCGACCGCCCACCGATCCTGCGCGCCCCGGCGCCCCGGACGCGGGGGCGCCCGAACGGCGCGACTTCATCCGCGAGATCGTCGCCGCGGACATCGCCGCCGGCCGGGTGGCGGTACCCGTCACCCGGTTCCCGCCCGAGCCCAACGGCTACCTCCACATCGGCCACGCCAAGTCGATCTGCCTCAACTTCGGCATCGCCGCCGAGTTCGGCGGCCGGTGCCACCTCCGGTTCGACGACACGAACCCGGTCAAGGAGGAGCAGGAGTACATCGACGCGATCGTCGAGGACGTCCGGTGGCTCGGCTTCGACTGGGGCGAGCACCTCTACCACGCATCCGACTACTTCGAGCAGTTGTACGCCTGGGCCATCCACCTCATCGAGCGGGGCCTCGCCTACGTCGACGACCAGTCCCCCGACGAGATCCGCGAGACGCGCGGGACGCTGACCGAGCCGGGCCGCGAGTCAGCGTGGCGGAACCGCCCGGCCGCCGAGAGCCTCGACCTGTTCGCCCGGATGCGCGCCGGCGAGTTCCCGAACGGGGCGCGCGTCCTCCGGGCGAAGATCGACATGGCCAGCCCGAACCTCAATCTTCGCGATCCCGTCCTCTACCGGATCGTCCACGCCAGTCACCCGCGGACCGGCGACGCCTGGTGCATCTACCCGACCTACGACTTCGCCCACGGCCAGTCGGACGCGATCGAGGGGGTGACGCACTCGATCTGCACGCTCGAGTTCGAGAACCACCGGCCCCTGTACGACTGGCTCGTCGAGCACCTGCCGGTCTCGCACGTGCCGCACCAGTACGAGTTCGCGCGGCTGAACCTGACCCACACCGTCCTGTCCAAGCGCGTTCTCCTGCGGCTCGTCAGGGAGGGCCACGTCCGGGGCTGGGACGACCCGAGGATGCCGACGATCTCGGGCCTCCGGCGGCGCGGCTTCCCGGCCGAGGGTATCCGCGACTTCGCCGCGATGATCGGCGTCGCGAAGACCGATTCGGTCATCGAGGTCGGCCAGCTCGAGTTCGCCGTCCGGGCCGTCCTCAACCGGACGGCGCCGCGGCGGTTCGGGGTCCTCGACCCGCTGAAGGTCGTGATCACGAACTGGCCGGAAGGCCGGGTCGAGACGATGGAGGTCGTCAACAACCCCGAGGATCCCGCGGCGGGCACGCGCTCGGTGGCGTTCGGACGCGACCTGTGGATCGAGCGCGAGGACTTCATGGAGGCGCCGCCGCCGAAGTTCTTCCGGCTCGCGCCGGGGCGCGAGGTCCGGCTCCGGAACGCGTACTTCATCACCTGCGACGAGGTCGTCAGGGACGCGACCGGCGCGATCGCCGAGCTCCGCTGCACGTACGATCCCGCCACCCGCGGCGGGGACGCGCCCGACGGCCGGCGGCCGAAGTCGACGCTCCACTGGGTGTCCGCCGCGCACGCCGTGCCGGCCGAGGTCCGGCTCTACGACCACCTCTTCTCGTCGCCGATCCCCGGCGCCACTGGAGCGGACGCGTTCGAGGATCTCAATCCGGCGTCGGAGACGATCATCCGCGGCGCGATGCTCGAGGCGACGCTGGCCGAGACGCCCGTCGGCCAGACGGTCCAGTTCGAGCGCCTCGGCTACTTCGTCCGGGATCCCGATTCACGTCCAGGCATGCCGGTCTTCAACCGCACGCTCACCCTCCGCGACACGTGGGCCAAGGTCCAGGCCAGGGGCTGATCCGCCGGGCGACGCTGTCGCCGCCGCTTCAGGGTAGCTTGGGGCCACCCCCGCACCGCTGGCGAGTGGCCAAGCGGTAAGGCACCTGACGTCGTCCCTGTTCGCTACGCTGTGGGTACCGCTCACGGAACGTCGCCGGAGAGAGATGCTCACGCTTTCGGCCGAACAGGTCCGCACGCTCGCGCCAGACGCTTCGGCTGCGCGCGCTGGCGAGGCGCTCGGCGATCGTCGACACTGGTCGGCCACCGGACGCACGGAGAGCGCCGCATGGGGTCTCTGCCAGGGCAGCGGCTCGTCGCCCTATCAGGCGGTTGTGGACGTATCCGGCCCGGCTTACAAGTGCTCGTGCCCGTCGCGCAAGATCCCCTGCAAGCACAGCCTCGGTTTGCTCTTCCTCCTTGCCGACGGCGATGTTGGACAGGACGTGCCGCCGGACTGGGCGCGGACGTGGCTCGAAGCCCGGGCAACGCGAGCCGCGGCCGGGGCAAAGACCGAAGGCACCGCCGAGGTTGATCCGGCCGCGCGGGCCCGGCGCGTCGAGTCGCGCGGGAAGAAGGTGGACGCCGGCATCGCCGAGCTCGATCGCTGGCTGACCGACCTCATGCGCCGCGGCCTCGACAGCGCCCGGGCCGAAGGCTACCGGTTTTGGGACGCGATGGGCGCCCGCCTCGTCGACGCGCAGGCGGGCGGGCTCGGTCGGTCGGTCCGGGCGCTCGGTTCGGCGGCGAGTGCGGGCGAGGCGTGGCCGCACGTTCTCCTCGAGGGTACCGGCCGGTTGTACCTTCTGTGCGAGGCGTATCGCCGGGTCCAAGACCTCCCAAGTGAGCTCCGCGCGGATGTGCGGTCGCTCGTCGGCTGGACGACGAAGGAGGACGAGCTCGATGACGCCGATGCCGTCGACGACCGCTGGCTCGTCGTCGGGCGGACGGTCGACGATTCGGGGCAGGTCATCACGGCGCGGACATTCCTGCTCGGCGAGTCCTCGAAGCGGATGGCCATCCACCTTGCCTTCGGAGTCGGGGCCGCACCTCCGACCGTGCTCGCCATCCCCGGCCAGGCGTTTCTCGCGACACTCGCCTTCTACCCCTCGGCCACGCCACTCCGGGCCGCGGTTCGCCCGACGATCGTGCCCGACGGTGAGGTCACGGCGGTCCCCGAGACGATCGGGCTCGGCGAGGCCGTCGCGAGCCACGCTGCGCGGCTCTCCCGCAACCCGTTCGTCGCCGGATGGCCTGTCGCCATCCACGATGTCGTCCCGGTCCGCCGTGACGGGCGGCTGCTCGTGCGCGACTCCGACGGCAACGCGCTGCCGGCCGCCCCGGCCGCGCTGGCACCGCGGCTCCTGGCGATCTCCGGCGGGCACCCGATCACGCTCGTCGCCGAGTGGGATGGCACGTGGCTGCGGCCCCTCAGCGCCCTCGCGGGTGGATGGCTTGCCGCGGTTGGCGGGTCCCAAACCGAGGCGACCGCCGAGATCGGTGGCGACATCGACTGGTCGCAGCTCGTGTCGGCGGCGCTGCTCGGCACCGAGCGGAGCGGCAGTGCGGTGCCGGTCCCCCAGTCGGTCGCGCGCCTGGTCGTCGGCGCCGAGCCCGAGCGTGCGTTGCTCGCGGCCGCGGGCACCGTCGCCGTTCGCCGGCGGGCCGCCCGCCGAACGGCCGTCGATGACGCGCCCTTGCCCGCACCCGCCGAGCATGACCCGCGGCCGACGCTGACTGGTACCGCGGCCCGCCTCCTCGAACTCGTGATCACGGACCAGCCGGCTCTCGTTCCCGAGTTCCTTGGGTTGGTCCAGCCATCGCGGCGGCGACTCCCCGACGAGTGGCTGCCGGATCTCCTCGAGCTCGCCGCCCGGTCCCGCGCCGTGCGAGACGCCATTGCCGATGTCGGGGGACCTCGGGCGACATGGCTGGCGGCCGCGCTGCCGGAACTCGACCCCGGGGGCGGTGCGCCGATCGGGCAGGAGCTGGATGAAGCCTGGGAGGCAGCGGGGAGTGCGGCCGCGCGCGTGGCGCTCGTGGGCGCGATGCGCCGGGACGACGTCGCGACGGCTCGGGACGCGCTCGCGCGGTGGCTCCCCGCTGTCGCGGGCGACGAGCGGGCACGGATCCTCAGCGCCCTCGAGGTGGGCCTCGAGCCGGCCGACGAGGCTCTCCTTGCGCGCGGCATCGGCGATCGCCGAATCGACGTCCGCCGCGCCGCGGCCGCGCTCCTCGTGCGGCTACCGGGCTCGGCCCTGACCCGGCTGATCGAGGACCACGCCCGCCCGCTCCTCGAGATCCGAGGACGGCTGAGGCCGAGCCTCGCGATCACCCTCCCGACAATCGACCCCGAGCTCGAGGCCGCGGGCTTCGGCGGCAAGCCCCCTGCGGGCTTCGGAGAGCGGGCCTGGCTCCTGCGCGACCTCATCGCCCATGTCCGGCCCGGACGGTGGATCGAGTGGCTTGGCACCGACCCGTCCGGCCTCGTCGACCGGGCGCTGCGCGCGGACGATGCGCGCCCCGTCTTGGAGGGCTGGATCGGAGCGACGGGGCGCTTCGGCGACCAGGGCTGGGCGTCGGCGCTGCTGCGCGCGGCGGATGTCCGCACCAAGGTCATGGTCAATATCGGCCAGGTATTCGAGCACCTCGACCCGGCCGGCCGGGCCACCGTCCTTGCCGAGACCGCGAAGCAGCTCGAACCCGCGATGCTCGCTGCGTTCGTCGAGGACGTGCCAGCGCCGTGGCCGCGTGCCCTCGTCGAGGCCGTCTTGGGCGTGGCCGGCACGCTCTCGGGCAGCCAGCATCCCGAGCAGGCCCTCTACCAGCTCATCCGCGCCGGGGCCATCGGGCTGCCGCCAGCCCGCGCCGTCGACCTCACCACGCTCGCCTCGTACCGGGGCGAGATCCGTCCCGCCTTGATCGGCGCGATCGAGACGATCCGCCTTCGGGCCCGCTTCCACGACGCCTTCGCCAACCTGCCGTCCGCATGACCAGGAGGGAGAACCGATGACCGCGACGCCTTCGCCGACCATCCTTCGCGCCCACGCGGAACAGGCCCGCGCCGATGAACTCGCGGTTCTCGGGCGGATCGACGACCGCGAGCGGCCGCCGGGCTGGCGACTGTCGCCCTGGGCCGTCGTGACGTTCGTCCTCGGCGGCCGCGTCGCGGACGGGAGCGAGATCACGCCCAAGTACATCGGCGACCGCCGGCTCGTCGAGATCGCAGTGGCCACCCTTGCCACGGACCGCGCGCTGCTCCTGCTCGGCGTCCCGGGCACGGCCAAGACCTGGCTGAGCGAGCACCTCGCCGCAGCGATCAGTGCTGATTCGACGCTTCTTGTCCAGGGCACGGCCGGCACTGGCGAGGATTCGATCCGCTACGGATGGAACTACGCGCGGCTGCTCGCCGAGGGCCCGAGCCGGGCGGCGCTCGTGCCGAGTCCCACGATGGTCGGCATGGAGCGCGGCGCTATCGTCCGCGTCGAGGAGCTGACGCGGATCCCGTCGGACGTCCAAGACGCGCTGATCACGGTGCTGTCGGAGAAGGCGCTCCCGATCCCGGAGCTCGGCGAGGAAGTCCAGGCTGTCCAGGGCTTCAACGTCATCGCCACAGCCAACAATCGCGACCGCGGCGTGAACGAACTCAGCTCGGCGCTCAAGCGGCGCTTCAACACCGTCATCCTGCCGCTGCCCTCCTCGGTCGCCGAGGAGGTGGAGATCGTGCAGCGGCGGGTCACCGAGATGGGTCGTGCCCTGGCGATTCCCGCCGAGGCACCGGCGCTCGAGGAAATCCGCCGGATCGTGATGATCTTCCGCGAGCTGCGCTCGGGCCAGACCGAGGACGGCAAGAACAAGCTCAAGGTCCCGTCGGCGACCCTCTCGACGGCCGAGGCGATCGCCGTCGTCAACCAGGGTCTCTCGCTCGCCGCCCACTTCGGGGATGGCCGCCTGTCGCCGCGCGATATCGCCGCCGGGCTGACCGGCGCCGTCGTCCGCGATCCCGTCCAGGACGCTGCCGTCTGGCGCGAGTACCTCGAGACCGTGATGAAGGAGCGCGCTGGCTGGCGGGACCTGTACAAGGCCTGCCGCGAGGCGGCCGACTAGGGCCGCCGTGACGACAACGATCCTCGGGATCCGTCACCACGGCCCTGGTTCGGCGCGGAGCGTCCTCGCCGAGCTCGACCGGCTGCAGCCCGACGCAGTCCTCATCGAGGGGCCGTCAGATGCCACGGCCCTGATCCCGCTCATCGCCGACGCGGCGATGCGACCGCCGGTTGCGCTCCTCGTCTATGCGCCCGACGAGCCGCGCGTCGCGACCTTCTATCCGCTCGCCGCATTCAGCCCGGAGTGGGTCGCAATGCGTTGGGCGCTCGAACACGGCGCTGTCGTGCGGTTCATCGATCTCGCGGCAGGTATCCAGTTCGCCGTCGCGAAGAGCGAATTCGAGCGCCGGATGGCCGAGGCGACGACCGCAACTCCGCCTGCCGACCAGCAAGGCGATGACGCGATCGAACCGACCCGGGCCGAGGAACCTGAGACACTTGTCGAGGTCATGCGGACGGATCCGCTGACCGAGCTCGCGAAGGCGGCCGGTGATGAGGACGGCGAGCGCCTGTGGGACCGCCTCGTCGAATCGCGGAGCGACTCATCGGACCTGTTCGCGGCGGTGACCGAGGCGATGACGGCAGTGCGCGGGGCGCTGCCCGAAGGCGACGCCCTCACCCTCCAGCGCGAGGCGGCGATGCGTCGAGGGATCCGCGAGGCACGCAGGGATGGGCACGAGCACATCGTCGTCGTTTGCGGCGCTTGGCACGGGCCGGCGCTCACCGACCTGCCGCCCGCGGCCGAGGACGACCGGACGCTGAAGGGCCTGCCGCGGCCGATGAGGACGGCGGCTGCGTGGGTGCCGTGGACCTTCGACCGGCTCGCGTTCGAGTCGGGCTACGGCGCGGGAATCGACTCGCCAGGCTGGTACGCACACCTCTGGTCGGGCGCCGAGCCGCTCGCTGTGTCCTGGATGGCACGAGTCGCCGCGCTGTTCCGCGAGGAAGGACTCGACGCATCGGCGGCCCACCTCGTCGAGGCGACCCGACTCGCCGAGACGCTCGCCGCGATGCGCGGCCGGGCGCTGCCGTCACTGACCGAGCTCAACGAAGCCGTCCGGGCGACTCTCGGGTTCGGGTCGGATCTGTCGCTCCGGCTGGTCCGTGATCGCCTGGTCGTCGGCCAGGTCATGGGCGAGACGCCGGCTGATGCGCCGGCGGCACCGCTCGCGGCGGACCTCGAGCGCGAGACGCGGCGGCTCCGGATGAAGCCCGAGCCCGGGCGGAAGACGATCGACCTCGACCTACGCTCTGAGACGGATCTGTCCCGGAGCCATCTGCTCCACCGGCTCGGGATCCTCGGGATCGGCTGGGGTCACACCGAGCAGGCACGCGGAAAGAGCGGCACATTCCACGAGGTCTGGGTCCTCGCCTGGCAGCCCGAGTTCGTGGTCGACCTTGTCGTCGCGAGCCGCTTCGGGAACACGATCGCCGAGGCTGCGGCCGCATCGTCGATCGAGGCCGCCCGAGGAGCCAACGGCCTCCCGGAGCTGACGGAGCTCATCGAGGCCGTCCTCTTGGCCGACCTTGCCGAGGCAGTCGAGATCATCGTCGCCCGGATCGGCGACGTGGCCGCCGTCGGGGCCGACGTCCCGGCCCTGATGGAGGCACTCCCGCCGCTCGCTCGGGTCCTGCGGTACGGCAACGTCCGGGGTACCGACGCGACCGCGGTGGCCAGCGTCGTGGACGGACTCGCCGCCCGGATCTGCGTCGGCCTCGCGACGGCCGCGGCATCGCTAGACGATGAGGCAGCCTCGGCGTTCGCCAGACTGGTCGACGGCGTCCATGGCGCGATCGCATTGCTCGATCACGCCGACCACCGCGCGGCTTGGCGCGAGGCGCTCGGGCGGCTCGTCGACCAGGAGGGCATCCATGGCCTCGTCGCGGGTCGGAGTTGCCGGCTCCTCCTCGACGAGGGCGTGCTCGGGAGGCTTGAGGCGACCAGGCGGATGCGTCTGGCGCTCTCGCCGGGCGCCGACCCGGCCTTCGGTGCGGGATGGGTCGAAGGCTTCCTGCGCGAGAGCGGCACGATCCTGCTCTACGACGAGGACCTCTTTGGCGCGCTCGACGGCTGGGTCGCCGACATGCCGCCCAACGCCTTCGAGAACGTCCTGCCGCTCCTTCGCCGAACGGTCGCGACGTTCACGCGACCCGAGCGTCGCTCGATCGGCGAGCGGGCATTGGCAGGACGGAGGGCCTCGCCGACGAGCGGCGGCGGCGAGCTCGACGACGAGCGTGCGGAGCTGGTCATGCCGATCCTCGCGCGGATCCTCGGCGTCGGGAGCGACGAAGCATGACTGACGAACGCCTCCGGCGATGGCGAATGATCCTCGGCGGCGCCGAAGTCGATGGGACCGGGGTCGCCCTCGCCGGCGACGACCTCAAGCGCGACCAGGCGCTGGAGCGCCTCTACGATGCCGAGCGCCAGGCTGGACTCGGCGGTTCGTCGCCCGCGGTCGTGCGTTGGCTCGGAGACATCCGCACGTACTTCCCGAGCTCCGTCGTGTCGGTCATGCAGCACGACGCGCTCGAGCGGCTCAACCTCCGGCGGATGCTCCTCGAGCCCGAGCTCCTCGCGACGGTCCAGCCAGACCTCGAGCTCGCGACCGAGCTGATCGCCCTGGGATCGGTCATGCCGTCCGAGACGCGCGACACGGCGCGCACGATCGTCCGCCAGGTTGTCGAGGACGTCGAGCGGCGTCTCGCCAGCCCGCTGCGCCAGGAGATCAGCGGCGCCCTCAATCGGGCGAGCGTGACGCGCCGGCCACGCCATCGCGACATCGACTGGGACCGGACGATCCGACGCAACCTGCGCCACTACCAGCCCGACTACCGGACGGTCATTCCGGAGATGCTGCTCGGGCACGCGCGTCGGGCATCGGCCCTGCGCGACGTCATCATCGCGGTCGACCAGTCGGGGTCGATGGCGGCGTCGGTCGTCTACTCCTCGGTGTTCGCCGCGGTGATGGCCTCGATCCGATCGGTCGAGACGCGGCTCGTGGTCTTCGACACCTCGGTCGTCGATCTGACGGAGCTTCTCGACGACCCGGTCGAGGTGCTGTTCGGGACCCAGCTCGGGGGCGGCACCGACATCAACCGGGCGGTCGGCTACTGCCAGACACTCGTGCGCCGTCCATCCGACACCATCTTCGTGCTCATCAGCGACCTATACGAGGGTGGCGTCGAGCGCGAGCTTCTCACCCGGGTATCGCAGGTGCTCGGGTCAGGGGTGTCCGTCATCGTGCTCCTGGCGCTGTCTGACAGGGGCGCACCGTCGTTCGACAACGAGCTGGCGGCGAAGCTCGCCGCCCTCGGCGCGCCCGCGTTCGCGTGCACGCCGGACCAGTTCCCGGGACTCATGGCGACCGCGATCGAGCGGCGCGACATCGGTCGCTGGGCGGCCGACGAGGGGATCGCCCTCGAGCGCCCAAAGGAGGGCTGAAGCAGGGCCACGTCCGGGGAGGCATGGTGACTGACGGTTCTCCACAACCACGCTGAATTGGATGCGTGAGAGCACACAGGCGTCGCCGAGGTCCGTCCCGGCGCTTGACAATAGTGTGTGACACACATTAGTGTCCCCACCATGCAACCAGACGAGCTGCTCGGAGCCCATCGGCAGGAGCTGCGCCGAGGCACGACGGTGCTCGCCTGCTTGCTCGCCCTTCGGACGCCGGGGTATGGCTACGGCCTGCTGAAAACGCTCGACGCCGCCGGGATTCCGAGCGATGGGAACACCGTCTACCCGCTCCTGCGGCGGCTCGAGGAGCGCGGCCTCCTTACGAGCGAGTGGAACACCGACGAGTCGCGGCCACGCAAGTTCTACCGGACGACGCCCGCGGGCTCGGCGCTGGCGGCGCAGCTGCTGACAGACGTGACCGACCTGACCACGTCCCTGCACGCCCTGGATGGAGGAACCGACCGATGACCTCGTGGACGGAGCGCTACCTGGCGGCGGCGCTGCGGAGCATCCCGGAGCCGAAGCGCGCCGACGTGGAGCGGGAGCTCCGCTCATCGATCGCCGATGCGGTCGAGGAGCGGGTCGCGGCGGGCGAAGACCGCCTTGCCGCCGAGCGGGTTGTTCTCGAGGGTCTCGGCGACCCCGCGCTGCTGGCCGCTGCGTACACCGGTCGGCCGGCGTACCTCATCGGCCCCGAGCTCTTTCCGCTCTACCGGCGGTTCGTGCCGCGCCTGATCGCCATCGTCGTGCCGATCGCGGCCGTCGTGCTGATGGGCGCTCAGCTCCTGGGTGGTGGGACGTACGCCGACGCCGTGGCGGCCGGCATCGGGGGCGCCGTGTCGGTCGCGATCCAGATCGCCTTCTGGACGACGGTCACGTTCGTGTTCCTCGAGCGCGCCGAGTCCGCGCGCGAGGCGCGGACCGAGATCGTCGCGACCGGACGATGGACGGTCGACATGCTGCCGGAGCCATCGGCCGCTCGGGTGACGGCCGGCGAATCCGTGGGCGAGGTCGTCACCGTCCTGATCACCATCGGCGGCCTGCTCTTCCTGCGCAACCTCTCGGGGGCGAACGACGCGTCGGGCGCGGCCATTCAGCTGTTCGCTCCCGCGCTCACAGACTTCTGGTTCCCGGTGCTGATCGCCGTGCTCGCCGCCCTGGCCGTCCTCCAGGTGATGGTGTTCGTCGTCGGTCGCTGGACGATGATGCTGGCCGTTGGCCACGCCGTGCTTCAGGCCGCCTTCGCGGTGCCGATCGTCGTGCTGGCCCTGAATGGGACGCTGATCAACCCCGCATTCGCCGAGCACGTCGGCTGGCCGCCGCTCGCCGAGGGCGATGGCCCGGTCATGTTGGCCGTCGCGGTTGGCACGACGCTCGTGAACGGCTGGGAGATCGTGAGCACGTTCCGTCGTGCGCGACGCGCGCAGCGCGCCGGTCCCTTTATCGGCGCATCGCCTCGATCGGCCTGAACGGAGCACGTCGATGAGAGTCGGACCCGCCTCGGGCCGCATGCCTGGTGCGGCTCGTTCGCCCTATCGTGTCGGGTTGGTCAAGATCAAGTATCACATGTGATACTCTCCATGAATGCCTGAGGTCACGATCCGCGAGCTTCGGCATCGAGGTGGCGACGTGGTCGACCGCGTCGCAGCCGGCGAGCGGCTGACGATCACTCGCGGCGGGAGACCGGTGGCCGAGCTGCGCCCCGTGCACGGCAGCGCCATGACGGCCACCGTGCTGCTGGGACGATGGCGCCGGCTGCCGGCCCTGAACGCTGCCGCGCTGCGCGCCGATCTGGACGCAACGCTGGAGTCGGGCCTGTGACCCAGGACCCTTCGGGCCTCCTTGACACTAACACCCTCATCCTGCTGCCACGTCTCACCGACCCGGCGGTCCTCCCCGAGCGACCGGCCATCTCGGCGATCACCCTTGCGGAGCTGAGCGTCGGTCCGTTGGTTGCGACCGATCCCGCCGAGCGGGCGGCTCGGCTCGCCCACCTCCAGCAAGCCGAGGCCGATTTCGATCCGCTCCCCTTCGACGCCGATGCGGCGCGCGCATTTGGCCAAGCCGCGGCCTCGCTCCGGCGCTCCGGACGGAAGGCGTCAGCGCGGGCGTACGACGCGATGATCGCCGCGATCGCGATCGCCAACGGCCTGCCGCTCCACACCTGCGACCCGGACGATTTCGCGGACATCGATGGTCTGACCGTGGTCGCGGTCGCCCACCCTGACGGTCCCCCCGAAGCGGTCTGATGGACTCCACCCGGTCGGGCGCCCATCGCGACCCCAGCTCGTCAAGGACGCCGGCGGCCGCGCCCTACCCGCCGTGACCGTCGGGACTCAACCAACGAGCCGGTCGGGCGTTTCCAACAGGCCGACTACGCTGTCCAGGAACGCCGCGGCCGGCGCGCCGTCGACCACCTGGTGATCGAACGTGAGGCTGAGCACGACCACGGTCTGGGCGACGATGGACCCGTCGACGACGACCGCTCGCGGCCGGGCCCGGCCGAGACCCAGGATCGCGGTCTGGGGCGGGTTCAGCAGCGGGGTGAAGGCGTCGATGCGATGGCCACCGAGGTTGGTGACCGAGAAGCAGCCACCCTCGGTCTCGCCGGGCTCCAAGCGCCCCGCCCGGGCGCGCTCGGCCAAGGCCGCGACCTCGACACCGAGCTCCTGAAGCGACCGCCGATCAGCGTCCCGGACGACCGGCACGATCAGCCCGTCGTCGAGTGCGACCGCCACACCGACATCGATGCGCTCGGGATGAGCCAGGTCGTCCCCGGTCAGGCGGGCCGCGACGCGCGGGTGCTCGCGCAGCGCGAGGGCGCTCGCCCGGACGGCCGCCTCGGTGTACGTGACGCGCCGGCCCCAGGACGAGCCCCACTCGGAGAGGCGCTCGGCCAGCTCGGTCACGTCGGCCTCGGCGGTGAGCGTCAGCTGGGCGGTCGCGGCCAGGCCGGTCCGGAGCCGCTCGGCGATCGCCCGCCGCATCGCCGTGAGCGGCTCCGGTTCAAGCTTGCGAGTCGCGGCGGGCGCCTCTGCGGCCGCCACAGGCGCGGAACCGATTACGTCAGGCGAAGCTCCGATGACGTCGGCGGACAGCCCCGGGACGACGCCCTCGGCCGGCTCGATCTTCGCGATCACAGCGTCCTGTCGCACGATGCCGCCCGGCGCGACGAGCAACTCCCCCACCCTCCCGGCCGCGGTGGCGCGAACTTCTGACGACACCTTCTCGACCTGGACCTCGGCCACCAGGTCGCCCTCGCGAACCGTGTCCCCGGGCTCCACGAACCAGGTGACCAGGACCCCCTCCTCCACCGCGTCCGACAGACGCGGCATCACAACCTCGTGACCCATGGCGTGCTCCCTCGTTTGGATGACCGGCGCCGGGCGAGCAGGTCGCCCGGCGCCGGGTGCGATCGCTCAGGCCATGAGCTGCCGTGCCGCGGCGGCGATCTTGTCGCGGTCCGGCAGGCAGAACTGCTCGAGCGGCCGGGAGTACGGGATCGGGACGTCCGGATAGGTCAGGCGGACCGGTGGTCGCTCGAGCCGGCCCCAGGCCCCCTCGATGACCGTCGAGACGACCTCGCCGGACAGCCCGAAGCTCCGGTAGTCCTCGTCGACCACGAGCAGCCGGCGCGTCTTGGACACCGACGCGACGATCGCCTCGCGGTCGAGCGGGATCACCGTCCTGAGGTCGAGCACCTCGGCCTCGATCCCCTCCTTCGCCAGCTCGTCGGCCGCGTCGAGCGCCCGATGGACCATCAGCGAGAGGGTGACGATGGTGAGGTCCCGGCCCTCGCGCTTGACGTCGGCCTTGCCGATCGGGACCGTGTAGGCCTCCTCGGGGACGTGGGCCGTGGCGCGCGGGTTCGGTGTCATCCAGCCGAGCCCCATGATCCCCTTGTGGAACATGTAGAGGACGGGGTTGTCATCCCGGATGGCGGCGGTCATCAGGCCCTTCGCGTCGTAGGGCGTTGAGGGCACGACGATCTTCATCCCGGGCAGGTGGGCGAACATCCCGTAGAGCGTCTGGGAGTGCTGCGCGGCGTCGCCGTAGCCGCCGCCGATCGCGGTGGTCACGACGACCGGCACGTTGAGCGCCCCGCCGGACTCGTAGTGGATCTTCGCCATGTGGTTGTAGATCTGGTCCATGCAGACGCCGAAGAAGTCGACGAACATCAGCTCGACGATCGGCCGCGAGCCCGACAGGGCCGCCCCCGTCGCCGCCCCTATGAACGCCGTCTCCGAGATCGGCGTGTCCATGACCCGCTCGGGGCCGAACTTCTCGAGCAGGCCGGCGGTGGCCCCGAAGATGCCGCCGTAGGTCCCGATGTCCTCGCCCATGACGAAGACGCTGGGGTCCCGCTCCATCTCCATGGCGATCGCCTCGGAGATCGCCTTCGACGTCGTCAGCAGACGCTTGGTCTCGACTGCCATCGCTGGCTCCTCCGACTACGCGAAGACGTGCAGGAGCGCGGAGGCCGGCTCCGGGTAGGGGCTCGAGCGGGCGAACTCGATCGCCTCGCCGATCTCCGCCCGGGCACGGTCCCACGTGGCCTGCGCGTCCTGGCTGGTCATGACGCCCGTATCGATCAGGCGTCGTTCGTACACGCGGAGTGCGTCGCGCTCCTTGATGAGCGCGAACTCCTGCTTGCTCCGGTAGAGCTGCGGATCGCCCTCGAAGTGGCCGAACAGCCGGTCTGTCTTGACCTCGATGAGCGACGGGCCGCCCCCGCGCCGAGCGCGGGCGACCGCCTCGCCGGCCGCTTCATAGATCGCGACCGGGTCGTTGTCCGGGATGAGGACACCCGGGATGCCGTAGGCCGCCGCTCGGTCGCTGTTGTTGGCGATGGCGGTGGACTTCTCCTTGGGGACGCTGATCGCCCAGGCGTTGTCCTCACAGACGAAGACGACGCCGAGCTTCCAGAGGGCCGCCAGATTGAGCGATTCGTGGAATGCCCCCTGGTTCGCGGCACCTTCGCCGAAGAACGAGACCGCGATGTCGTCACGGTCCTGCTTCTTGAAGGCCAGGGCATGGCCGACCGCGGTGGGCATGCCCTCCGCGATGATCCCGCTGCACCCGAAGTTGGTTGCGGCATCGAACAGATGCATGTGGCCGCCCTTGCCGTGGCCAAGGCCGGTGTCCTTGCCGAAGATCTCGGCCGCCAGGCGCTTCATGTCCATGCCGTGGGCAAGGGCCACGTGATGGGGTCGGTGGGTGGCCGTGACGGCGTCGGTCGACCGAAGATGGGCGCAGACGCCCGCCGCCACAGGCTCCTGACCGGCAGCCAGGTGCATCTCGCCCGGGACCGGCCCGGCCGCGATGTCGAAGGCCGGGGTCTTGCCCTCGAAATAGGCCTTCTGGATGGTCTCCTCGAACAGTCTGATCCGCACCATCTGGTGGTGCATCTCGCGCAATGTCTCGTTGCTGGGCATGGTTCGCAGTTCTCTCCATCACCCGTGTCTTGGACGCTGATTCGTGCGGAGCTCGACCCGTTCGATCACCTCCTCTCAGGCCGCGACGTCACGGGCCGCGACGTCGCCGGTCGCGTGCCACTCCGAACGCTCGTATCGCTCGGCGATGAGCCGGTCGGCGGTGGCCAATTCGCCCGGCTCCAGGGTGTCTGGTTGGATTGCCCGCCGGCCGCCGACGAGCGCGGCCACGACCGCGGCGTCAACCAGGGACGCGGCGGGCGCACGCCCTCCGAGGGCCTGCGTCAGGGATGTGACCGGCATCCGCCGGCTCATGGTTCGCTCCCAGCGTGAATCACCCGGCGCGCCGGGACCGGCAAGGACTCGGTTCAGCAGGCCCAGGTCGGCGTCCACCAGGAGCGTCGCGTGGACCAGCAGCGTCTCGCGACCGACCCAGGCCGCAACGCCGCTGACCTTCGATTCCTCCACGAAGACCCCGCGCTCGGATGCCCGAGCCGGCAATCCGAAGGCGCGGACGGCCGCTGTGAGCGGCTCGGTGACGAGTCGATACAGACCTGGGATCCGGGTGAGCGTCGGGTCAGCGGCGAGGAGCGGATCGTCGCGGCGGATGACGAGGGTGACATCCAGGTTCCCGGGGTCCTGGTAGACGGCCCCGCCGCCGGTGAACCGCCGGAGGACCGGCACGCGAAACTCGCGGCAGGCAGCCTCATCAACCTCCGCGTGGACGACCTGCGCGCGACCCACGACAACGCAGCGCGAGAGCCGCCACAGCCGGAGCGTGGTGCGCGGCCTCACGCAACGGACGAGCGCCTCGTCAAGAGCGAGACCCCGGACAGGTTCGCGCGCGCCGTCGTCGGCCAGAAGACGCCAGACCGGGCGGACGCGGTATGTCATCCGGGCAGCCCGTCCGTTCGACGGAGAAGCCCGGCCGCGTCGAGGATGCGCGGGCCGTCGCCCACCAGCGTCACCTCGGCCGATTCCCCGGCCAGGAGCACGACCTCGCGCTCGCCGTCGAAGGCAAGGGTCATGGGACCCGCATCCCGCCCGTTCGGACCCGGGACCACCAGCGCCTCTTCGGGGCGGATCGGCCGCCAGTCGCGGACGAACATGGGGACGACGCGACCCGGGCCGAGCGGGGCCAGGATCGGCCAGCCCTCGACGCCGAAGCGCAGATGGAGGGCGGCACCCTCCCCGTTGAGCGGGTGGACCATGCCGCCGATGCCGGCCAGTCCGCTGACCGTGGGGTCGCTCCGGGCGAGAATCGCCTCGGCGAGCAGGTCTGGCTCCCAGATCGCATGAGCGCCCACCCAGGCACCGCGAACGACGGCCACGTCGACGAGGGCGATCATCGAGCGGCCGTCCTGGATCCGGACGTCGAGCCTGGGCACAGGACGAACATGAACGGCGAGGTCGTCCGGGCGGTTGGAGAACCGGGCGGCCGCAATGCCGGCCGCGGTCGGGTCGATCGAGACGGCAAAGGCGTTGTTGGTCCCGCCCGGCAGCGGCACGATCACGGCGTCCGGCCAGCCGGCGGCCACCGCACGGTTGGTGCCGTCACCGCCGAGGGTCACGACACAGGCGACGCCATCCGTGGACATCGCCGCGGCCGCCGCGGCGGTCCCCGCGGCGTCGTCGGCCTCCGCGGCGCCCGGCAGCCCGACCGGCCGGAGGTCCACCCGGCCCGGGTCGATCGAGATCCCGACGGCCGCCAGCGCCTCGATCGCCCGGGGAACGACGTGACACGGCTCGGGCATGTACCGGATGCGGGTGGCGCCGCCCGCCAGGAGGCCGGCCAAGACGCGAGCGACCGTGGATGTCCGCTCGTGAACGTCGATCGTGCGGGCGAGCGACGTCAATCGCCGCACATCACGTGCGGCGGCGGCGTTGACGATGAGTCCGACGCCTTGCATCGCCTCTTGGCGGAGCCTCGGGTCACGCCCGGTCCGGTTGCCGGGGCCAGTAGTTTCGTCCCAGTGTCGCAGAGGCGCAAGTGCCGTCCGACCCGCTGTCCGACCCGCCCGACCTGGCGTGGCCCCGGCGTGGCCCGGCGCGGGCGATCAGCGTCGGAGGTCAGGGTGCCGACGGCGTGGGCGAGGGCGACTCGGGCGTGGGGCTCGGCTCGAGCGACGGTGTCGGCGTCGAGGCGGCTGTCGGCGTGGGCGTGGGCGTCGGCGTGGGCGTCGGCGTGGGCGTCGGTACGGTCGAGCTCGGCTCGGTCGAGGGGCTCGGCGCTACCGATGGGCTCGCGTCGGGTGACGCGCTTGGCTCGGTCGAGGGGCTGGCTCGGTCGAGGGGCTCGGCGCGGCGGTCGGGCTGGGCGATGGCGATGGCCGCGGGGCCGCCGTGCAGCCGCTGACACCGCTGCTGGTCGCCGGGCCGGTGGTCCCGGACGGCTTCGGCAGCGCGTAGTCCGCCGACGGGAGCTGGCCATCGATCGGGAAGAGCTGAGCCGCCAGCGCACGGATGGACGGGACGTCCGGGATCTGGATCGAGCCGCGCTCGTCGTTCCCCGGTCCGACGAGCGGCTGTCGAACCACCGCTCGATACGTCTGGTCGCGACCAACCTGGGTCGCGAGGTCCGCCAGGTCGGGCAGGAGGTCGCGCGGGACGTCGGTCTCGATGGTCGAACCGAGCGCCTGGATGAGGCCGATCGGGTCGTTCAGGAATCCCCCGCCCACGATCGCATCTCGAATCCCCGACAGCACCTCCTGCTGGCGGGCCGCCCGGGTGAAGTCGCTCTCGCCCGATGCCTTGCGGACCCGGGCATAGGCGAGTGCCTGCTGGCCATTCAGGCGATGCCGGCCTGCGGTGATGGAGAAGCCGCTCGTGAAGCCGTACTCGTCGTAGCTCGGGTCGCAGAACGCTCGGGCGACGTTGACCTCCACGCCACCAAGCACGTCCACGACCCGGACGAAGCCCGCGAGGTCGACCTTGGCGTAGTAGTCAATGGGCATGTTCAGGAGGGTTCCGAGGGCGCCCTTCAGAACATCGAAGCCGGACCCGTTCGAGCCCGGAAACTGGGACGGATTGCGACGCGCATAGGCGACCAGCGAGTTGATCTTGTCCCGGTACTGCCGGCCATCCGGCAGGGGCACGTCCACCATGTCGCGCGGGATGGAGAGCATCGAGACCGTTCGGGTGGACCGGTCCAGCGAGACGACGATCATCGTGTCCGTGAGGTAGGTGCGGCGGCCCACGCCGGCGTCCACGCCCACGATCAGGGCGGTGACCCGATCGCCGGTCGGACGCACCGACGGCCCCGTCGAGGGGTTCGGGGGCACCGTCGAGAGGAAGCTCGGGTCGGGTACCGGCTCGCCGGACGAGGGCGCCGCGGCGACCGGATCGACGAAGATCTGGTCCACCGCCTGGCGGGCGACCTCGGTGGCGTAGCCGGCGTATGCCTGGGGCGCAATCACGAAGAGCAGCAGGACGACGATCGGGAGCAGGTCGCGCCGCCCCGGCCGCGGGAGTGCCGGATCGAAGAGGCTGGACCCGACCGCGATCAGCCGCGATGCGAGCAGCAGGGCCTGGGCGGCCAGCAGCGCCCAGATCACCTCCCACGACAGAAGTGACGCGGCCAGCCGGGGACCGGAGGTCGTGGCGACCATCCACAGGGCGGTGGCCACCATCAGCAGCAGCGGCGAGGCGAACAGGAGGGCGCGCCAGCGGCGACCGCTGACGAGGTGACCAAGGCCGGGGATCAGGGCATCGAGAACGGCGGGCAGGTAGCGCGACCCTCGGCGTGCCGGCGAGAGGGGCGGCGTGCTCGGCGACCCGAGCACCACGGTTTCCTCGCCGGGCGCAACGTACGCCCCGGCGACGAGATGCTTGGCATCGTCGGCCCCGAGGTCGAGCGGCTTGTCCACGCGGTCGGCCGGCACGCCGTCGGCCGGCACGCCGTCGGGCGGCTGGTCCGTGCGGTCGGCCGGCAGATCCACGGGCCGCAGGGTAGCAGGGGCCGGTCGTCTGAGCCCCGGGGGATATCCCTGAGCCCGGGGTCGGTCGTCTGAGCCCCGGGGTTGTCTGAGCCCCGCGGGAGTCGAGGAGGCCGCCGACAAGGGTCCGGCCATCGGAAGCACGCCGGCCAGACTGGCATGTGGCTCCGGTTCTCGGGGCGACCGGCGGGGTGATCCGATCGGGCCGGGTGGCCCATCCCGCCGCGGCGTCGGTCGCGCGACAATCGCGGGACAATGGGTCCCGTCCCGGGCGCCCGGTCCAACCACCTTCGCGACGAGGAGTTCGATGTCCACGGCGATCCCCCACCAGCACCAGGCGTTCCGCCTGGGTGCGGCCGCGGCCGTTGCGTTCGCCGTCCTGCTGTCGGTCCTCCCCGCGGTCCTCGCCGCGTCACCGCAGCGCCTGGCCGGTCCCATCACGGACGATGTCGGCGCGCTCGGCGGGAGCACGTCCGGCGCCCAGGCCACACTCGACGATCTCCAGCGAGCCACCGGCGTCCAGCTCTGGGTCTGGTACACGGACACGCTCGGCAGCCGTGCGCCCGGCGACTTCGCCACCGCGACGGCCCAGACGAGCGGTCTCGGGACGACTGACCTCCTCCTCGTGATCGCTCTGGACGACCGGGCCTACGGGTACTGGAAGGGCGACAACGTCAAGATCTCCAACGCGGAGCTGGAACGGGTTCTCTCGCAGGACATGGAGCCCGCCCTCCGCTCGACCGACTACCTCGGTGCGATCGCGGCGACGGCAGACGGGCTCCGGGCGGCAATGGGAGGAGTCACGCCCGGCGACGGGGTCACGCCGGGCGACGGCGTGGTCACGCCCCAAACCGGTGGCTCATTGGTGGGCAGTATCCTCACGGTGCTCGTCGGCGTAGGCCTCGTCGTCGCGGGTGGCTGGTTCGTCCTGTCCGCCTGGTCGCGCCGCCGCTTCGGCGCGCGAGAGGCCGCGGAAGGTGCCGGCGGCGGGGTCGTGGGTACCCCGGCCGGCCCCAACGCGGACCTCGCCGCGATGGAACCAGACCAGCTGGACGAGCTCGCCAACCGGATCCTCGTCGAGACCGACGACACGATCCGCGACTCGGACCAGGAGATCGGCTTCGCGCAGGCGCAGTTCGGCGACGAGGCGGCGGCACCGTTCATCGCCGCAACCGCCGCGGCCAGGGAGGACCTCAGGGGCGCCTTCACGATCCGCCAGCAGCTCGACGACGCGACCCCGGAGGACGCGCCCACCAGGCGGCGGATGCTGACCGATCTCATCGTCGCGTGCCGGACGGCCCAGGATCGCCTGCGAGCCGAGACTCGCCGCTTCGAAGAGCTTCGGGCGCTCGAGAAGGCGTCCCCGGACATCCTGGCGAAGCTGCCTGCGAGGGCGGATGAGCTCGAGGCCCGGCTTCCGGCCGCCGCGGCAACCATGGCGCAACTGGCCGAGTATGCGGACGCGGACTGGCAGGCGGTCGCCGGCAGCGTGGACAACGCCCGGACGCGGATCGCCGCCGTGCGAGAAGCGGCGGACCAGGGCACCAGGGCACTGGCCGCCGGTGGCACCGACGCCACCCGCGTCGCGGCTCAGGCAGCCCGACTCGGCGAGGACGGGCTGGCCCAGGGAGCCGCCTTCCTCGACGCGATCGACCGCCTCGCCGCGGAGCTGAACGAGGCGCGCGCGAAGGTCGGCACCGAGCTCGCCGCGGCAGAGGCAGATCTCGCCACGGCGAAGGCCTCGGCCGGCGCGGCTCCACCGGACGCCGGTGTTGCCCGCCGGCTCGCGGAGGCCGAGCAACTGCTCGTCGAGGCCCGGACGGCCCTGGATCCACCGAAGCCGGACGTGACCGGGGCGTACGACAAGGTCCGCCGCGCGGACGAGATCGCCGATGCGGTGGAAAAGGGCTTCCGGACGGCCCGGGAACAGCAGGCGCGCGACGCCGCCCGGCTGGAGGCCGGGCTGCGGGCCGCCAGGATGGCCGTGACCCGCGCATCGGACTACGTGGGCGGCCAGCGCGGCGGGATCGGGACCCAGGCCCGCACGCGCCTCGCCGAGGCGACGCGCCGCCTGGAGCAGGCCACCGCGCTGGCGTCCACGGACCCCGCCGCGGCCCTCGCCGAGGCCGACCGGGCGACTCGACTCGCCGCGGAGGCGCAGCGGCTCGCGGAAGAGGATTACGGCGGCTGGGACGACCCGTTCCGTGGCGGGAGAGGCGGTGGCGGCGGACACGGTCGGGGTCGGCGCCGGGGCGGTGGCCACGGAGGTGGCGACGGCTCGGACATCGCCGGCGCGATCATCGGCGGCATCATCGGCGGCCTGCTGGCCGGCGGGGGCGGGCACCGCGGCGGTGGCTTCGGTGGCTTCGGTGGCTTCGGTGGCGGGGGCGGCGGATTCGGTGGCTTCGGCGGTTCGTCGGGCGGCGGGAGCTTCGGTGGGGGCGGAGGGTCCTCCGGGGGCGGCCGATGGTGACGCGGATCGAGCCTTCGCCGCTGCCGTCGAGCGACGCCATTCGCCGTCGAGACGGTGCGATCCGCCATCGAGGCGGCGACATCGAACGGTGGCGACCGGCCTCCGGCCGGTCGCAGTAGCATGGGCACGGACGGACCGGGCGCCCCCGCGGCGAGCCCGGTCCGCTCGACTGCCGGGTGAGAGTCGATCCACAATGACGCCGAGAATCGGCGCGGGACAGCACGAAGGGGAGCCACGTCATGGCCCAATCCTCGATCCTCGGACGCATGGGACAGCTCGTCCGAGCCAACATCAACGCCCTGCTCGACAGCGCGGAAGACCCGGAGAAGATGCTGGACCAGATGGTCCGTGATTACACGGACAGCATCCGCGAGGCGGAGGAGGCGGTGGCCCAGACCATCGGCAACCTGCGTCTCCAGGAGGATGACGCGAAGGAGGCCGGCGAGGCCGCGGCGGAGTGGGGCTCCAAGGCCGCAGCGGCATCGAAGCGGGCGGACGAGATGCGGGCGGCCGGCAACGTCGCCGACGCCGACCGGTTCGACAACCTCGCCAAGATCGCCATCAAGCGGCAGATCGGCTACGAGGACCAGGTCAAGGCGTTCGGCCCCCAGATCGAGCAGCAGACCGCACTCGTCAGCCAGCTCAAGGACGGCCTCAACGTGATGCGGGCGAAGCGCGAGGAGCTCGTCCAGAAGAAGGACCAGCTGATCGCGCGGGCCAAGATGGCGCAGGCACAGGTCCAGGTCCAGCAGTCGATCAAGAGCGTCAACATCATGGACCCCACGAGCGAGGTCGCCCGCTTCGAGGAGAAGATCCGCCGGGAAGAGGCGAAGGCCAAGGGGATGGCGGAGGTCGCCGCGAGCTCCCTCGACGCCCAGTTCGAGAGCCTCGACGACGCGGCCTCCGACCTCGACGTGGACGCTCGCCTAGCCGCCCTCAAGGCGGGCGGCTGACGCTCGGATCAGCAAGGTCGGCCCCCGCCTGAGGCCGGCCTCTGCCTGAGGGCCGACCTCCGTCGTGCCGCGCGACGGTCTGCCGATCGCGTCTGCCGATCGCGCCCGGCTGGTCAGCGGCGCCCGATCAGCGCCGCGCCGTCAGCGCCGCGCCGACCACTCCGGCACCGACTGCCACGCCAGCCACGCCTCCGGCTCCAGGCGGGGCCGGAGAAGCGCAGCCTGTCCGCCGCGGACGGCGACCTCGGCCGGAATCGGGTGGGAGAGGAAGAACGGCATCGCCTCGGTGAAGCCGTAGGCGCCGACGTCCAGGACCGCCACGAGGTCACCGGGCTCGGGGATCGCCAGCATCACCTCCGTGGCGAGGATGTCGAGTCCCGAGCAGAGGGGACCGGCGACGGTGACCGGGACGAACCGGCCGGCGCCCTCCCCTGACCCGCTCAGGCGCCGGACCCGATGCTCCTGGCCCACGAGCGCCGGCCGGAGCACGTGGTGGATCCCCCCGTCGAGGATGACCACCTCCCGGCCGTCGACGAGCTTCCGATCGACGACCCGGGCCACGTACGCGCCGGCCGGTCCGACGAGGAACCGGCCCGGCTCCAGGAGCAGGCGCGCCTCCCGGGTGACCGGATCGGCGGACCATTCCGTGGCAAGCGCCGCGAGGCGGCGGCCGAGGCCGACCAGGTCGAGTGACTCCTCGTGCACCTCATACGCGATCCCGAGCCCGCCGCCCGCGTCCACGAGCCGGAGCGGGAACCCGGCCGCGACCGCGAGCGCGCGAGCGGCGGTCATCGTCGCCGCGATGTGATCCGCGAGCGCCCCCGCATCGAGGACGTTGGATGCGCCGAAGGCATGGAGTCCAATCGGCTCGAGGTGGGGTGAGCGCACCCCGAACCGGGCTGCCTCGAGGAGGTCCTCCGAGCCCATGCCGAACTTGCCGGCCCCGTCGTCGCCGACGAGGCGGACCCGCTCGAGCCGAGCCTCCGGGGCAACCGCGGCTCGAAGGAGGATGGGCACCCGCCGGCCGGCCGAGGCAGCGATCGCCTCGAGCCGACGGAGCTCCCCCGGCGACTCGACCGTCACCGCCCGGAGGCCGGCCCGGACCGCGCCGTGGAGCTCGTCATCGCGCTTGCCGGGGCCGGTCATGACGATGACGGGCGCCGGGATTCCGGCCCGGAGGGCGGTGGCGAGCTCCCCGCCGGAGGCGACGTCCGCGCCGAGGCCCAGCTCGGCCAGATGCGCGACGACGCCGAGCGCCGGGTTCGCCTTCAGGGCATAGGCGAGCTCGAACGACGGCGGCAGGACGGCGCGGAGCGCCGCCACCTGGCGGGACACGACATCGAGGTCATAGACGTAGAGCGGGGTCCCGAACTGCCCGGCCAGACCCTCCGGATCCATGCCCCCGAGACGGCCTGCCCGGAGAATCTCGTTGCGCGCCGGTGGGCGGCCGCGCCGAGGCCCAGCGTGCGTGTCCGCGGACGAGGGGCGGGCGGGAACGGTCGAGAGGCGGGCGACGCTCATCTGAGCGCCGCTTCGAGGGCGATGCGGGCATCCGTCCCGGCATCGCGGATCTTCACGAGGATCGCCGTCGCGGCCGCGAGACCGTTCGCTTGGGCGAACGAGCCGCCGAGTGACCGGGTCCCGGGGATGACCACTGCCCGCTCCGGCACGACCAGCGGCTCGGCGAGCGAACCCTCGATCACCCGCCCGTCGACGAGGTCGTACAGCCGCGAGGTGCCGGTGAGGGTCACCCCGGCCGCGATCACGGCCCCAGTTCGGACCAGGACGCCGTCCAGAAGCACGGACCCGGCGCCGACGAAGGCGTCGTCCTCGACGATCACCGGTCGGGCTCCCGGCGGCTCCAGCACCCCGCCGAGAAGGACACCCGCAGCCAGGTGGACGCGAGCGCCCACCTGCGCGCACGAGCCGACGAGCACGTGGGAGTCGACCATCGTGTCCGCGCCGATCCACGCCCCGACGTTCACGTACGACGGCGGCATGACGACGACACCGGGCTCGAGGTGCGCACCGGCACGGACCGCGGTGCCCCCCGGGACGATCCGCCACGATCCCCCGGCCAGCGCCCGGGGCGGGAGCGCCGCCCGATCCCGGAACTCGAACGGTCCCACGATCCAGTCCGCAGCCGTCCGGTCGGCGAACCGGGCCAGGATCGCGAGCTTGACCGCCGGTTCCACGCGCCAGCCCGACGGCTCGGCGGGATTCGGCGCGGCGGCCCGTAGGCGGCCGGACTCGAGGTCCGCGAAGATCGTGACCGGATCGACGGCCACGTCGGGTGCCGCAAGTGGGGCTGGCTCGGCGATCATGCGACGCCTCCGCGCGCGGTCGTAACGCGGCCGCTCCTGATCGCCGTTCGCGCGCCACCGGTCGGGGCAGTGCCGGTCGCGGCAGCCCCGGTCGGGGCCGTGACGGTCGCGGTCGCCATCCGCCCCCCGCCGCCCTCGACGAGCCCGAGCTCGCGGAGCAGGCCGGCGAGGGCGGCCCGAGGTCCGGCGTCGAGGGGCAGGAGCGGGAGCCGGACCGCGTCGGAGTCCAGCAGCCCCATGAGCGCGAGAGCCGCCTTCGCCGGCACCGGGTTCGGGCCGCCGCGGAAGTTCGCCAGGAAGAGCGGCAGCCAGCGTTCGTGCTGGCGCCGCGCGGCGTCCCAGTCCCCCGCCCTCGCGGCGGCGCACAGCGAGACCATCTCGCCCGGGATCTCGTTGGAGGCGACCGACACGACGCCGTCACCACCCATCGCGAGAATTGGCAGCGTCCAGGCGTCGTCCCCGGCCAGGACAGCCACGTCGCGCGGCCGCTCCCGGCAGATCCGGGCGATCTGCTCCAGGTTGCCCGACGCCTCCTTCACGCCGATGACCCGCGGGTGCTCGGCCAGCCGGAGGAACGTGTCGGCCTCGACGTTGGCGCCGGTTCTCGACGGGACGTTGTAGACGACGATCGGCAGGTCGCCCTCGTCGGCGACCGCCCGGAAGTGGGTCTCCAGCATCCGCTGGTCGGGCCGGTTGTAGTACGGAGTCACGACGAGCGCGGCGTCCGCACCGAGCTCGGCCGCCCGACGGGTAGCGCCGATGGTGGTCGCGGTGTGGTTCGTGCCGGTCCCGGCGACGATCGTCACGCGCGAACGCGACGGCCGCTCCCCGACGGTCTCGACCGTCAGCGCGATGACGCGCTCCCGCTCGGCGGCGGACAGGGTCGGCGCCTCGCCCGTCGTCCCGCACGGGACGAGTCCGTCGATGCCGGCGAGGACCTGCCAGCGGACGAGCTGGCGGAGGGCCGGCTCGTCGAGCACGCCGTCGGCCGTGAACGGGGTCACGAGGGCGGTGAAGGCGCCCCGCAGGGCTGGGCGTCCGGCGATGCCGGTGCGATCGATCCTGGTCATCTGGAACTCCTCAATGGCTGGGATGTGGGTCGTCATCGAAGGTCAGGCGACGACCGGTGCGCCGGCGAGCAGCTCGTCGACGACCGGGTCGAAGGGATGGAGGCCGGCGGCGCGCGGCTCGCGAACGAGCCAGTCCGCGGCGGCGAGGATTCCGGCGGCGTAGGCCGAGCGGTCCCGAGCGGTCAGCCGGAGCTCGACCGTCTCGCCCGGGGCATCGAAGCCGACGAGGTGCATGCCCGGCGACGCGCCGGCGCGGATCGAGACGACCTCGAGCTCCTCGGGCTCCGGGCGCCCGCGGGTGGCACCACCGGCCACGCGGCGCTTGCCGGGATGACCGGCCAGAATCCGCTCGGCAAGGTCGCCGGCCGTGCCGGAGGGCCGGTCTGGCTTCGTCCGGCGATGCCACTCGACGAGGTACGGATCGAATGAGGCGAGCGGCCCGAACAGCCCGACCGCCGCGTCGACCAGCCGGCCGAACAGGACGACGCCAAGGCTGAAGTTCGATGCCGCGACCGCCGCCGCGCCGTGCTCGCGCAGGAGCGCCTCGACGATCGGCCGGTCACTGGTCCAGCCGGTCGTCGCGATGACCGCCCGCCGGCAGCCCGCGTCGAGCGCGGCCCGGAGGTTGCCGACGACCGCATCGGCGCGCGACGCCTCCACGACTGCGTCGGCTCCGACCAACGCGGCTGGATCATGTCGGCCGGACGGCGGTCTCCCGATGATCCGGACGGTGTCGCCCCGGTCGGCGACGGCGGCCGCGACCGCCCGGCCCAGGCCGCCGCCCCCGAATACCGCGATATCCATGGTTCGCTCCCTCGCTCTGCCTCGAGGGACCCGCCGCGCCGGAGACAACGAAAAAGGCCGCGGTCACCATCCGAGGTGTCCGCGGCCCCTGGAGTCTCCGTTCCCGGAGGCCCCGTTCGGTCGTCGTCTACGCGCGCCGTCAGAGCCCCAGGGCCCGTGCCTCCCGGCAGGGCCGCCAGAGCTTCTTCTTCGACTCCGTCGAAAAGATGCGGCGCATGGCGGAACTATTGCATACGACCGCACCGCCCTGCAACCATTTCATCGATCGCCGCATCGCAGCCTCAGGATGTGGAGAGGCTTTCTGCGCCAGGGGACTCTCGTCCTGGCTCAACTTGGTCGAGCGCTGGTTCCGGGAGCTGACGACCAAGCGCATCCGGCGCGGCGTCTTCCGCGGCGTGCCCGACCTCGTCGCCACCATCTACGCCCCACATCGCACTCAACAACACCTTGAACCGTACTGACTCCGGTGGAGGCTCATCGTTTGGAGGAACATGGAGTCAGTACGGTTCAAAGCTGGCCACCCTGCGCACGGCTGGACGTGGCGGGGTGACCGGCCTCTTGGGAATCGGCGTGCGCGAACTCCCGCCCGCGATCCCAAAGCCCGGAGGTGTCAGGGCCGCGAGCCGCGCCTCCGGGACACAGTTCACGAAATGGCGAGCGCTTCGATGACCGCGTCGTCGGCGTACGTGCCGGCCTGCGCAGCCGTCTTGGGATCGCGCACGAAGATCGCTGCGTAGCCAACCACGCCCACGAGGAACGCGACGAGGAAGGCGTACGGGAGCACGTTCAGCGGGAAGGCAGGAACCGGGATGATGTTCTGGTAGAAGACCCAGGCGAGGGCGATGATCCCCAGGATGCCGGTCACCGTCACTGCCGCCACCCCACCCGTGCCCTGCTTGCGCAGGAAGAGCGGCGCGCCCGCGCAAACCATCGCGTAGGCCAGCATGTAGCCGAAGACCCCGACCGTGTCGATCCAGGTCGTGACGTTCAGCGGGGCCGCGCCGTAGGCGACGAGAACAACGGCGGGGACGACCACGATCGGGATCACGGTGTAGATCGCGTTCATCGGGGTCCTGTGCGTCGGATGGGCACGGCCGAGGAAGGCCGGCAGCAGGCCCTCCTTCGACATGCCGAAGAGGAGCCGCGCAGCGACGTTGATGGTCGCCACGACGACGGCGAAGAAGGAAGAGGTGAATCCGAGGTCGATGAAGGCGCGCAGACCGCCGAGACCGTACTGCTCGACGAGGTCGTCCATCGGCGACGCGCTGACCGCGAGGGCCGTCGCACCACCCTTGAACTGGGCGATCTCCATATAGGTGGCGAAGACGTAGATGACACCGGCGAGGATCGCGCTGCCGAGGACGGCCCGCGGGATCGCCCGATAGCGGTCTTTCGCCTCCTCACCCAGGGCAGCCGCGCTCTCGAAGCCGACGAAGCCGAGGATGCCGAGGACCACCGCAAACCCGAAGCCACCGAGGGTCATGTTGCTGAAGTCGAGCTGGGCGGAGTCGAACACGATCCCGCTCTTCGTCATGATGAACAGGAAGATGAGCACGAGGAGCGAGATCGAGAAGATCTCGAGTATGGCCGCGGCACGGGCGGCGATGCGGACACTGGCGACGGTCAGCCGCATCGCGACGAGGATCAGCGCGATCTGGAGGATGACCTGACCGGGGATCGTGGTGAGGCCGTCCCATCCGATGCGATCGATGACCCGGGCACCGAAGAACCCGGCGCCGGCGAGCGATCCGGAAGCGATGCCGATGACGCCGACCCAGAGCGCCCAGCCGGTCACGAACGAGCCCTTGGCGCCGAACACCGGGTGGACCAGCGAGTAGAGCGAGCCCACGCCCGCTCGCTGGCGAGCGAAGGCGACGATGCACCAGGCGATGACGAGCGTGATCAGCGTGGCGACGAGGAAGGCGAGCCAGGAGGAGTTGCCGGTCGAGGCGGCCATGTAGGCCGGCCCGAACGCGATCACCGCGCTCGGCGCGATGTTGGCAACACTCTGGGCGCCCACCTCAAACGGGTTGACGCTGTGGCGGGCCAGCCCGCCGCTGTGATCCTGGAGCGCGCTCACGACCGAACCTCCGTTGGGCTGGTGGACGGCGCAGCAGCGCTCATCAGCAGCTGCCGCAAGGCATGACCCGAGGCCAGGTCGTCGAGCGCCTGGCGCGCCTCCTCCAGCGGGCGCCTGGCCGAGACCATCGACTGGAGGTCGATCTGGCCGTCCATGAACAGGTCGACCAGGCGGGGGATGTCGATGGCCGGGTTCACGGAGCCGTAGTTGGAGCCGAGGATCCGCTGGTCGGCCTCGGCGAGGGCCAGCGGCTCGAACTTCGCGGTCTTGCCGGTCGGCGGTAGGCCGACCACGACGGCCGCGCCGCCGAGGCCGAGGGCGGCGATCGCCTGCTCGGTGGTCTCGATCTTGCCGATCGCGTCGAAGACGTAGTCGAGACCTTCGGGCACCCTGTCCTTGAGAGCCTGGACGACCGGACCGGCGGAGGCGTCCAGCGTCTCGGTGGCACCAAAGCGGCGGGCCAGATCAAGCTTCTCGACCATGATATCCACGGCGACGATCTGGGAGGCACCCGCGAGCCGGGCGCCCTGGATGCAGGACAGGCCCACGCCGCCGCAGCCGATGACGGCGACGGTCGAGCCGCGCTCCACCTTCGCCGTGTTCTGGACCGCGCCGACGCCGGTCGCCACGGCACAGCCGACCAGGGCGATGACGTCAAGTGGCGCGTCCTCGCGAACCTTGATGGCGCCGCTCTGCGGGACCACCACGCGCTCGGCGTAGGACGAGACCGCCAGGTAGTGATAGGCCGTCTCGCCGGCGACGCTGAGGCGGCTGGTGCCGTCGTAGAGCACGCCGTTGGGAGCGGTGACCTGGGCGGCCACCTGGCACTGGGACGGTCGTCCGAGCAGGCAGTAGCGGCACGTGCCGCAGGCCGGAACCCACGACAGGACGACGTGGTCGCCCTCGGCCAGGCCGCTGACCGTGGGCCCGACAGCCGTGACGATGCCCGAGCCCTCGTGGCCCAGGATCACCGGGGTCGGGACCTGCCACTCCCCGCGGATGACATGCAGATCGCTATGACACACCCCGGCCGCCGCGATAGTAACCTCGACCTCGCCGGCCTTCGGCGGGGCCAGCTCCACGTCGGTCACCTCGACGGCGACGCCCGGAGTGCGAAAGACGGCGGCCCTCATCTGGACGTTCCATCCATATATGCGAGGACGCTATCCTCGGCCCATGCCGGGAGTCGGGAACCAAATGGCCCCCATTACGCGGGCCACATGTCCTCGTCGATCGCCGCCGGTCGCGCCAGCGCGACCTCGTCGTGGGGCTGATCGCGGCCCGCCTCCTGGCGCCCGGCTCCAAGCTCGACACCAGCCGACGCCTGCGCGAGACGACCCTGGGCTCGACGCTCGGAGTGGCCGACGCCGAGCGAGGACGAGCTGTATGGCGCGATGGACTGGCTGCTCGCCCGCCAGGGCGCGATCGAGGCGCGCCTGGCGGCCCGCCACCTCGAAGCGGGCGGGCTGGTCCTCTATGACCTGTCCAGCACGTCCGTCACCGGCCGCCACAACCCGCTCGCCCGGCTCGGCTATTCGCGTGACGGTCGGCCGGGCACGCTCCAGATCGAGTACGGCCTCCTCACCGATGCCGAGGGCCGGCCGGTCGCGGTCGAGGTCGTGCCCGGCAACACCGGCGATCCGGCCACCGTGCCGGCCGCGATCGAGAAGCTGACCGGTCGGTTCGGTCCTCGCTCGGTCGTCCTGGTCGGCGACCGAGGGAGGCTCGGGAGGAGGGCGCGATCATCCGCTCCGTCCCAGCGCCTCGCGCAGGATGCCGGTCAGCTGCTCCCACTCGACGAGGAAGGCGTCGTGGCCCTTCGTCGAGTGGAGTTCGCGGTACCTCGTCTCCACGCCGGCCGCGCCGGCCTCGGCGACGAGCGCCCGGACCTGGTCCGGCCCGTACAGGATGTCGCCGCCGATCCCGAGTCCGGTAAGCCGGGTGCCGGCGTCGGCGAGCCGCCCGAGAGCGGCCGACACGCCACCGCGACCACGGCCGATGTCATGGCGATCCATCGCCGCAGCGAGAATCCGGTACGTATCCGGATCGAAGCGCTCGACGAGCTTGCGGCCCTGGTGGTCGAGGTACGACACGACCGAATGTCGGCCGTCCGGCTCGGTCTGCCGGCCGAACCGCCCCTCGAAGTCGGCCTCGCTCCGGTAGGTCGTCATCGCCAGCTGCCGGGCGAGGGCCAGGCCGTCCGTCCCGAGGTGATCGATGAGCCGGAGCTGGAGGTGATTCCAAGCGATCGCCAGCGGCCCGGTGGCCGCGGGCGCGGCGATCGGCAGGAGGTGATCGACCCCATGCGGCCGCTCGAGGGCGACCTCGAGGGCAACCATCCCGCCGAGCGAGCCGCCGGTGACGAGCGCGAACCGCTCGATCCCGGTCGCGTCGGCGACGGCCCACTGGGCCCGGGCCTGGTCGCGTGGGGTCACCTCCGGGAAGGCGGCCCCGTACGGCCGTCCGCGCCTCGGGTCCGTCGAGGTTGGTCCCGTGGTCCCGTACCGCCCGCCGAGGAGGTTCGCGCACAGGACGCCGAAGCGGCGGAGGTCCAGCGCCCTCCCCTCCCCGATGAGCGGCGCCCACCAGTCACCCGCCGCATCGGCGGACCCGGTGAGCGCGTGGACCACCAGGACCTGTGGTGCCGGGGGGGCCGGCCCGTCGTGGCGGTACCCCACCACGAGCTCGGGCAGGATGGTGCCCCCCTCGAGCACGAACGACCCGAGGGGGGCGAGCTCCAGCCGCCCGGAGCCCAGCGGGAGCGGCACGACGTCCAGCCGGCGCGCCTCGGCCGGCGCGCCCATCAGGAGGCCACGCTGGCCGCGAGCGGACGGTCGAGATCGGGCTCGAGCGCCGCCCTGAGGCCCCCCTCGAGATCGGCGATCAGATCGTCCGGGTGCTCGAGGCCGACCGAGAGTCGCACGAGATCCGGCGTCACTCCGGTCGCGAGCTGGTCCTCGGCCCCCAGCTGCTGGTGGGTGGTCGAGGCCGGGTGGATGATCAGCGACTTTGCGTCGCCGACGTTGGCGAGGAGGCTGAAGAGCTTGACCGCGTCGATCAGCCGGCGGCCGGCCGCTGCCCCGCCCCGGACGCCGAAGGTGACGATCCCGCCGAAGCCACCGGTGAGGTACTGCTTCGCGAGCTGGTATGACGGGTGCGACGGCAGGCCCGGGTAGGACACCCAGGTGACCTCGGGGCGCGTCTCCAGCCAGCGGGCGATCGCCAGGGCGTTCTCCGAGTGACGGGCGATGCGCAGTGGCAGGGTCTCGAGGCCCTGAAGGAAGAGGAAAGCGTTGAACGGGGAGAGGGCCGGGCCGAGGTCACGGAGGAGCTGGACCCGGAGCTTGATGATGAAGGCGAGCCTGCCGAAGGCGTCGACATAGCGGACGCCGTGGTAGGAGGGGTCCGGCTCGACGAAATCGGGAAAGCGCCCGGACCCCGCCCAGTCGAAGTTCCCGCCGTCGACGACGACGCCGCCGATCGCGGTGCCGTGGCCGCCGATCCACTTCGTCGCCGAGTGGATGACGATGTCGGCGCCGTGCTCGATCGGCCGTGCCAGGAGCGGTGCGAACGTGTTGTCGACGACGAGCGGCACGCCGGCGGCGTGGGCCACGTCGGCGATGGCCCGCAGGTCGTGGACATCGAGGCGTGGATTGCCGATCGTCTCGAGGAAGACGGCCTTCGTCCGCTCGTCGATCGCCTCGGCGAACGCCTCCGGCCGCGTCCCGTCCACGAAGCGGGTCGTGATCCCGACCTTCGGGAGGGTGTGGGCGAAGAGGTTGTAGGTGCCGCCGTACAGGCTGGACGACGACACGAGGTTGTCGCCGGCGCGGGCGAGGTTGAGGATCGTCAGCGTCTCGGCCGCCTGACCCGAGGCCAGCCCGAGGGCCCCGACGCCCCCCTCGATGGCGGCCACGCGCTCCTCGAAGACGCCGGTCGTGGGATTCATGATCCGGGTGTAGATGTTCCCGAACTCCTCGAGGGCGAAGAGCCGGGCGGCATGGTCGGCGCCGTTGAAGACATAGCTCGTCGTGGCGTAGATGGGGACGGCGCGGGCGTTCGTCGCCGGGTCGGGCGCCTGGCCCGCGTGGAGGGCGAGCGTCTCGGGCCGCAGGGCCGTCGGGTCGAAGGCGGTCATCATGGAGGTCCTTTTCGGTGATGGTGGTGTCGGGGCGTCAGGCGGCGGCTTCATCGGCCGCCTTGTCGGCCGTCTCGTCGGCAGCGGGTCGCGCCCGGAGCTCGAGCTCGACCGGCGTCGCGTTCGACAGGAGGTCGAGGACGGGGCAGTGCGCGTCGACGTGAGCCTTGAGGCGAGCGAGCTCGGCCTCGCCGGCGGGGCTGTCCAGGGTCACCGTGCCGCGGATCGTCCGGAAGCCCGGCCGGACCGCCGGATCGACGGCGAAGAAGCCACGCAGGTCGATCTCGCCCTCGAGCGTCACCGAGACGCCGTCGAGCGGGATGCCGAGTGCGTCCGCGTGGAGGCGGTAGGTGATCTCCTGGCAGGTCGCCAGCGCGGCGAGGGCGTACTCGACCGGGTTCGGCGCGGTGTCCGTGCCGCCGAGGCTCGCCGGCTCGTCGACGCCGACCTCGAACGAGCGGGTGATGACGCGGCTCCGCAGGCCGGATTCCTGGCGGCTCTCGACGCGGAACGTGACGGCGGCGGCTTCCGGCGCCGCGCCGAGCGCGGTCGCGGTGTCGTGGACGAGTTGCTGGTAGACGAACGATGTCATGGGAGTCATGTCCTCCGGATGCAAGGGGCTGAACGCGTGAACGTGTCGGATCCCGGGACCCTGGGGAGGGGGTCTTGGGGTTCGGCGGCTACCCGTCGCGTGGTTCGGAGGAAAAAAGAAGACCGCGTCTCCTGCCTTCAGGATCCGCGGCCCCGGGACCTCGTCTTCGGTCCCGCTCCTGCGTCTCTCAGTGTGCGTAGGACCTCAGACCCCATCCTCCGTACGGCGGGGCCGCCAGCGCATACACATCGAGCGGGAGTGCAGATACATCGTGGGCAGCATGATGCACCAGCGGGGGCCAAGTGCGCAACCATTTCGGGCGCCGTCCACACCAATTCGGGCGCATCTGCTGGATCCGAGGGCGGCCGGGCGTGTCGAGGGCGCGACGCCGTGCTCGGTCAGGGGCCTCCACCCCGCAGGGCGCGCTCGGCTCTACGACATGTTCTCCGCTGGAC
>PNKK01000026.1 GCA_013822395.1 Anaerolinea sp.
CGGCGCGTCACGCGCATCCGGCGGACGCGGTGCATCCGGCGGGCGCGGCTATGCGTGGGCAGTTCACGCCCTCGAGGCGCGCGGGCGGTTCGGGATCCGCCTGGGCCTCGGGCGGACGCGAGCGCTCCTGCGGGAGCTCGGCGATCCGCAGCTCGCGTTCCGCGGTGCGCTCGTCGCGGGCACGAACGGGAAGGGCAGCGTCCTTGCGCTTGCCGGGAGCGTCCTCCGCGCCGCCGGGATCCGGGCCGGCGAGACCCCGAAGCCGCACCTCGTCTCGTACCGCGAGCGCCTCGCGATCGACGGTCGGCCGGTGGACCCGGAGACGTTCGCACGCCTCGTCGCCGAGGTGCTGCCCGCGGCGGACCGGGTCGCCCGGCGCCACGGCGACCCGACCGAGTTCGAGCTCCTCACCGCGCTCATCTTCCGCTGGTTCGCCGAGGAGGGGGTCAGCGTGGCGCTCGTCGAGGTGGGCCTCGGCGGCCGGCTCGACGCGACGCACACGTGGGACGGCGGTGTGGCCGCGGTCACGAACGTCACACTCGACCACATGGACCGCCTGGGCACGTCCGTGACGGAGATCGCCAGGGAGAAGGCCGCGATCATCGAGCGCGGCGATCTGGCGGTGACCGGCGCGGACGGCGACGCGCTCGCGGTCATCCGGCGGCGTGCCCGCCGGATGACGGCGCCGCTCCGGGAGACCGCGCCGGCGCCGCTGCTGGGATGGGACCGCGACGGGATCGAGGTGGAGCTGCCACGCCTCGGGCGGACGCGGGTGGGGCTTCGCGGCCGCCACCAGGCGGCGAACGTCGCCGTCGCGGACGCGGTCCTCGACGCGCTCGCCGAGGCCGGGATCGCGGTCACGGGCGACGCCACACGGCGACACGGCTACGCGACCGCGACGTGGCCCGGTCGCCTGGAGCTGCTCCGCGCCGGCGCACGTGACGTCCTCCTCGACGGCGCGCACAACCCGGCCGGCGCCGCCGCCCTCGCGCAGGCCCTGGACGACCTTCGCCCGACCCTCGAGGGCGGCGCGGATACGGTCCCGCCGCCGATCACCCTCGTCGTCGCGTCGATGGCGGACAAGGACGTGGACGGCATGATCCGGGCCCTCGTCGCATCGCCGGCGCTCCGGGGCGCGCAGGTGATCGCCACCTCGCTCGAGCTGCCGCGGGCGCTCCCCGCGGTCGCGCTGGCGGCACGCTGGCGTGAGCTGGGCCGAGCGGCGGGGATCGCGGGTGTCGCCGCGGTGGCGGATCCGGGTGCGGCGCTCGACCGCGCGATCATGGACGCCCGCGGACCCGTGGTCGTGGCCGGGTCGCTGTACCTTGTGGGCGATGCGCGCCGGCGGCTCGTGGACGATCCGCGGCTGCGCGACCCGAAGGATGACGGCAGGTGAGCGAAGGCGTGGCTGGCGACCGAGCGCTGCCGACTGAGGGCGGCGTGCTCGACGCACGTCCGGAGCTCGGTGGTGCCCGAAGCACGCCGGCGTTCGGACTCCCGGACGGCGCGCCGAGCGGGCTGCCGGCAGGTTTGGGGTCCACGGTCATCGGGTCCCGGACCTTCGTCTGGGGTACGCGGACGTTCGTGATGGGGATCCTCAACGTCACCCCGGACTCGTTCTCCGGCGACGGCCTGATGGTTGCCGCGCCATCGGACGACCCCGTCGGTGCGGCCGTGCGCCTCGCGACCGCGATGGCCGGCGCCGGCGCCGACTTGCTGGACGTCGGTGGGGAATCGACGCGCCCAGGCCACGCGGCCGTGAGCCTGGACACGGAGGCTGCCCGCGTCGTGCCCGTGATCCGAGCCGTCCGTGCGGCCCTCCCCCGCATGCCGCTGTCCGTGGACACCACGAAGCCGGCCGTCGCTGCGGCCGCCCTCGACGCCGGAGCCGATCTCCTGAACGACGTGTGGGGCGTGGCCGACGACGACGCCCTCGCCCGCCTCGCCGCCGAACGGCGCGTCCCGATCGTCCTCATGCACAACCGCGGCGAGGCCCGCTACACCACGCTCCTGCCGGAGATCGTGGCCGACCTCCAGCGGGCGATCGACCGGGCGCTCCGCGCCGGCGTGACCTGGGAGAACATCGTCATCGACCCGGGTTTCGGGTTCGGGAAGACCGCCGAGCACAACGTCGCGCTCCTGCGCGACCTCGCCAGCCTCGCGATCCTGGGCCGGCCCATCCTCCTGGGCACTTCCCGGAAGTCGACCCTGGGCCGGATCCTGGACCTGCCCGCCGATCAGCGGCTGGAGGCGACCCTCGCGACGACGGCCCTCGCCATCGCGTCGGGCGTCGACATCGTCAGGGTGCACGACGTGCGCGAGAACGTCCGGGCGGCCCGAGTGGCGGATGCGGTCGTTCGCGGCACGTGGCCAGGGGAGGGCGCCTGATCCCATGCCCGACCGGATCCTCCTCGACGGGATGGTCTTCCAGGCCCGCCACGGCGTCTTCGACCACGAGAAGATCACAGATCAGCGGTTCGAGGTGGACGCGGAGCTGCTCCTCGACCTCCAGCCCGCCGGCCTGGAGGACGACCTGGAGCGGACGCTCGACTATGGCCGCGTCTACGAGACGGTCCGCGCGATCGTCGAGTCCACCACATTCAACCTCATCGAGGCGCTCGCCGAGGCGCTCGCCCACGAGCTTCTCGCCGACTTCCCCGCGGTCGAGGAGGTCGTCGTCCGGATCCGCAAGCCCGAGGTGCAGCTCGGCGGGCCACTCGCCTTCGCCGGCGTCCAGATCCGCCGGCGTCGCTCGCCGTAGGGGGGTGCTGGCCGAGCCGGGACCAACTGCCCCGGCTCGGCGGCGATGCGACTACAGGTTGTTGGGACGCGTCCCGAGCGTGATCTTGAGGGTCAGTGTCTGGCTGCCGCGGACGATCTCGAGATCCACGGTCTGGCCCGGCGCAAAGCTCGCCAGGACGAGGTCGAGCGGGTGCTCCGCATCGATCACCTGGCCGCCGATCTTGGTGATGACGTCGCCCTCCTTCACGCCGGCCTTGTCGGCCGGGCCGCCGCTGACGACGGCATCGGGCGTCCCGCCGGGCTGGCCTGCCGACGAGCTCACGAGCGCACCGGCATTGACGGTGAGGTTCTCCTCCTGCTGGACCTGGCGGTTCACCGGGACGTAGCGCACGCCGATGTACGGGCGGGAGAGCTCTTGGCCGGCCAGGGCCTGCTGCATGATCGGCCGGGCGAGGTCGATCGGGATCGCGAAGCCGATGCCGTTCGAGTCGGTTGCCACCGCCGTGTTGATCCCGATGACGTCTCCGACGGCGTCGAGGAGCGGGCCGCCGCTGTTGCCCGGGTTGATCGCCGCGTCGGTCTGGATGAGGTTGCTCAGGCGATCGCCGTTCTGGACGGTGACGGTCCGACCGGTCGCGGAGACGATCCCGCTCGTGACCGAGTTCGAGTACGTTCCAAGCGGGCTCCCGATGGCGATCGCGAGCTGCCCCACGCTGAGATCGGCGGACGAGCCCATCGTCGCGGCGGTCAGATCCGTCGCCCCGATCTGCACGATCGCGAGATCAGTGAGGGTGTCGATCCCATAGACGGTGCCGTCGAACTGCCGGCCGTCCCGCAGCTCGACGGTGAGTCTGTTCGCAACCGTGCCGTCGGTGTTGGTGACGACGTGGCGGTTCGTCAGGATCCAGCCGGCCGTGTCGAAGATGATCCCGGAGCCCACGCCCTGCTCGGGGATCGCCCCGCCGAACGGGTCCGTCGCGGTTCCGGAGACGAAGATCCGGACCACGGCGGGGCCGGCCTTCGCCGCGGCGTCGATGATCGCGGACGACTCGGCGATGGTCACCGGCTGGCGTGAGGCGGCCGTGACGGCGGGTGTGCCGCTGGAGCCTGTGGCGACCGGGTCCAGGGCCCCGCTGCCCTTCAGTGCGAGGGCCGTCCCGCCCGAGGCGAGGATCGCAGAGAGCATCGCGGCCGCGACGATGCTGCCGATGCCCGCGCGGCGGGGCGACGGGGCCGCCATCGCCGGGGTGGCAGCCGTGCCCGGGGAGGCGGGCCCGGCTGCCACGGGTGTGTCCGTCCAGGCGGGTGTTGCCCAGTCGGGACGATGCGCCGGCGGGGGCGTGTAGGCGACCGTCGGGCTCTCGTCGCCCATGGTGGCGGACGCCGCGCTCAGTGTGCCGGGCGCCTCGCCCGTGACGCCCTGAGCCTCGCCGGACGTGCCGGGGGCCTCGGCCGGTGTGCCGGGATTGCCCGGCTGGTCGGTTTGGTCGGTTTGGTCGGTCATTCCTGCACGTCGTCCTGGATGTCTGGGGTGGAGCGCGCCGGACGCTGGAGAAGCGTCCGGCGCGGGAGGACGATGGTCATCCTGCACCGTCCGGGTTCAGTCCGGGCACCGCGGTCGATGAAGAATCCGTCATCAAGGTCCTGTCCGGTTCGTCCGGTTCGTCCGGCTTGGCGGGCAGAGCCCCAGTGGCCGCGTCGTCAGCCGTCCGCGGGTCCCGTGGAAGCGTCACCGTGAACGTGGAGCCCGTCCCCAGCCGACTCTCGACCGTCACGCTCCCTCCGTGCATCTCGACGATGCTCCGGACGATCGCCAGGCCCAGGCCGCTCCCGCTGCCCCGCGCCTCGTTCGCCCGGGTCCCGCGGTAGAACCGCTCGAAGATCCGGGGCAGCTCCTCGGGGGGGATGCCGACGCCGGTGTCGGCCACCTCGATCCGCGCGCCGTCGGGTGTCGCCACGACGTCCACCGCGATCCGGCCGCCGCGAGGTGTGAACTTGATCGCGTTGCCGACCAGGTTCGCAACGACCTGTCCCACGCGCACCGGGTCGTGGCGGATCCGGAGCGGGTGCTCCGTCAGGTGGATCGCGAGGTCCACCCCGCGCCGGCGCGCCGCCGTCTCGGCCTGTTCGACCGCCTGCTCCACCGTCGCCCGCAGGTCATCCGGGCGCAGGTCCAGGAGGACGAGGCCCGAGTCCAGCTTCGAGAGCTCGAGGAGGTTCTGGGCGAGCCAGTCGAGGCGCTCCAGCTGGACGCCGCTCGCCTCGATGAACTCGGCCCGGGCGTCGGGGTCCTCGCCCACGCGCTCCCGGAGGAGCTCGTTGAAGGTTCTGAGTGCCGCGATCGGCGTCCGGAGCTCGTGCGAGACATCGGCGAGGAAGTCGCGGCCGCGGTCGCGGTCCCGGCGGATGATGTCGACGCTCTCCTGGACCCGGTTCGCCATCGCGTTGAACTGGAGGGCGAGCTCGGTCAGCTCCAGGGATCCCGCCGTCGCCGCGTCGGTCGGCACGCGGCGGGCGAGATCGCCCTCGGCCAGGCCACGGCTGGCCTCGGTGAGCCGCCGGAGCGGCGTCGTGAAGCGGCGCGCGAGCGCCGCCGCGGCCACGATCGAGACGGTGAGGGCCACGATCCCGATGATCGCCAGGAGGCCGGTCGTCGTCGCGATCGCGGTCGCGCGATACGTGTACGGGTTGGAGAGGGTGACCTCCACCATGTACGGGAGAAACGTGCCGGTCACCGTGTAGTAGATCGCGTCGCTGGTGATCGGCTCGCGGGTCTGGCCGGCGAGCGCGGAGGCCTCCAGGAGCGCGGTGAAGTCGCCATTCGATGCCGGCGCGAACTTGCCGTCGACCGCCGTCCCGAGGCGGATCCGGACGTCGGCCTTTGCCAGGCGATCCGCGAGGATCCGCTGCTGGCTGGTCCGCCTGAGCTCCACGACCACCGCCGGATCCACCACCCGGCTCTCGCCGACGACCGGCCGCAGGCCGCTCGAGCCCTCCGCGACGAGCGCCACGTACTGGGCGACCCCGAGGGACCGGGCCGTCAGGTCCTCTCGCTGCTGCTGGTCGAAATAGTCGCCGAGCCGGTTCAGGACGAGGGTCGTGACGAGGGTGAGCGTCAGGGCGAGGATCGCGACGAACGCGAGCGTCAGGCGGCCCTGGAAGGTATGGGGCATGATCCTGTGCGCGGCGCGCGCCCGGAGCGAGACGGGCACCGGCGGCTCGGTTGCCGCCTCGATCAGGGGAGCGGGCTTGCCGTCCGCCACGGGCCGGCCGGCCTAGCGCTCGGTGAACGCGTACCCGACGCCACGGATCGTCTGGACGAACACGGGCCGGGAGGGGTCGTCCTCGATCTTGTCGCGCAGGTGGCTGACATGGACGTTGATCGTCTTCTCGTCCTGGTCGAGCGCCTCGTAGTCCCGAAGGAGCTCGAGGAGCTCAGCCCGGGTGTAGACACGCCCCGGCCGGCTCGCGAGGTGGCGGAGGATCTCGAACTCCGTCGGGGTCAGGCTGATCCGACGCTGCCCGCGCTGGACCCGGCGCCGCTCCAGGTCGATGATGAGGTCGTTGTGACGGATGACCCGCCCGCCGCCGGCGTCGGCGAGGTCGCCGTACGCCCGGCGAAGGAGGGCTTTCACCCGGCTCAGGAGCTCGCGGAGGCCGAACGGCTTCGTCATGTAGTCGTCCGCCCCGAGCTCGAGGCCGATGACCTTGTCGACCTCGTCGTCCCTGGCCGTGAGCATGAGCACCGGCGCCTTGAAGCCCGTCGCGCGGAGGCGGCGGAGGACCTCGAAGCCGTCGATTCCGGGGAGGCGGACGTCCAGGAGGACGAGGTCGGGCGCCTGGCCGATCGCGATCTCCAGGCCCTCCTCGCCGGATCGGGCGAGGGTGACCGTGTACCCCTCCTGCTGGAGGGCATACTGGATCCCGCGGGCGACGGCGTGCTCGTCTTCAACGATGAGAATCGTGGCCGACATCGCCTCCGATCCTACACCGGTATCTGTGAGGGCCATGAGAACGGCGCCCGTGGTACCGTGACCCTTCAGTTTCGGAGGCTCTCACCCCATGTCCACCACGCGCCCATCCCTCGTGGCCGCACCGCGCGACGTCACCGGCAAGGCCGTCGCACGCCTCCGTCGGGCCGGACAGCTCCCCGCGGTCGTCTTCGGCCACGGCCTGGCGTCGACGAACGTGACGGTCGACGCACACGAGTTCGAGCTCCTCCGCCGGCGAACCGGCCCGAACTCGCTCATCGACCTGTCCATCGGCGGCAAGAAGCCCCAGCCGGTCCTCGTCCACGGCGTGCAGCTCCACCGGGTGACCCAGCGGCCGCTCCACGCAGACCTGTTCCTCGTCCGGATGACAGAGGAGCTGATCGTGGACGTGCCGCTCGTCGCCACCGGTGAGTCCGAGGCGGTGAAGGTCCACGGTGGCACGCTCCTCCACCCGATCGAGCATGTGCGGGTGAAGGCGCTGCCGGATCACCTGCCGCAGTCGATCCAGTTCGACGTATCGCACCTCGTGACGTTCGACGACGTGATCCGTCTCCGCGACCTCCAGATCCCGGGCGACGTCACGCTCCTGACGGACCCGGACGAGATCGTCGCGAAGGTGATCGCGCCACGTGTCGAGGAGGTCGCCGTGACCCCGGCCGCTGAGGGGGTGGCCGCCGTGGCCGCCGAGGGCGCCGAGGCCGCCGAGGGCGGCGCCGGGTCGTCCGGAGGCTCGTCCGAGGGCTGATCCCCTCGCAGGGCGTGGTGCCCGATCTGGTCGGGGCATGGCTCGTGCTCGTTCGTGCGAATCGTGTCACTGGGAGTGTCACGGTGGCCCCGAGGGCGTCTGGTTGCGAGTTGGAGTTCGTCGCTCAGTCCGCGGCCCGGCCCGCCACATAGACGATCGGGGACCGGAACCGGAGGTCGCCCGGCGCCAGCGAGCTGAGTCGCTCCATGAGGCGCCGGCGAAGGGCCCGGCGCTCACGCGGGACGAGCTCATCGAAGAGCGATTCCTCGGCGAATCCCTCAACGAAGTCGAGGTACGACCGCGGCGTCCAGCGGTGCTCGAGGGTGTCCGGCCACGCCCGGACGTCGCGGAAGCCGGCACGGCGCAGGCCGTCCGCGGCGGCCCGGGGGCTGGCTGGATCCCGTCCCGGCGGGTCCTGCTCCGGCGGGTCAAAGCCGAGCTCGTCGAGGGTCTCCTCGAATATCAGGTCCGGCGGATCGGCCTGGCCGAGGTGGCGCAGCCACGTCACGTACCCGAACGGCGCACCTGGCCGGAGGACGCGTCGCGCCTCACGAAGCGCGGCACCCCGGTCGGGGACGAGCTGGAGCACGAAGGACGACATCGCGGCATCGAAGGTGCCGTCGGGAAACGGAAGCCGGTCGGCGAATGCAATGACCGTTGTGAACCGCAGCCGAGCGTCCGGTGGCAGGCGTCCGTCGACTTCCAGCTCGGCCCGGCGGGCCATCTCCGACGAGACGTCGATGCCGGTCACGCGTGCCGTGGACCATCGTTCGAGCGCCGCCAGGGCGAGTGCTCCCGTGCCCGTCCCGATGTCGAGGAGGTGGGGCGACCCGGCGGGGAGCACCGGTGCGAGGTGGTCGAGCAGGCGGATCGCCGCTGGCCGGATGACCGGCGCCCAGTGGCGCGCGTAGCCTTCCGCGACGCGGTCATAGGGGGCGCCCTGGTTGTCGGTCATGGCGACCATGGTAGAGGCCAAGAAGAGGCGATTCGGCCCGTCGCGGACCTGTCCTCGGGCCGATGACGCGGCCACGAACCTGGCGGATCGTGGTGTTGCACGAGCCGGGCGGTTGCGGTTGCCTGACCCGTGGTCGAAAGGAGACTCCAGCCATGCAGAAGATCCTGTTGGCCTACGACGGCGGTGATCCGGCCCGCCGTGCCCTCGATACCGCGTCCGAACTGGCGCGGCTCACCGGCGCCTCCGTCGCGGTCGTGAGCGTCGTTCCGACCCACCCCGGGCGATTCCCGGTCGACCCGTGGGACGACACCAGCGTCCATGCCCAGGAGCTGCTCGACGCGCGCCGTCTCCTGCGGGAGAGGGGGATCGAGGCCGAGCTCATCGAGCCGACCGGCGACCCGGCATCCACGATCGAGCGCGTCGCCGAGGAGGGCGGGTACGACACGGTCGTGATCGGGTCTCGTGGCCTGAACGCGATGAGTCGGATCCTCCAGGGAAGCGTCTCCGAGCACGTCGCCACCCACGCCAAGGCGACCGTCGTCATCGCGCGCTGACTGTCCAGATCTGCAGCCGGGTCGGAGCTCACGACCCGGCCCCCGATCTCGAGGAACCGAGGCGCCGGGTCCGAGACCGAGGCGCCGGGTCCGGCCGCCGCCGCGGCTTACACTCCGTGAATGGCCCTCGACCGACTGCCGTTCGCGCCGCCGCTCGAGCCGATGCTCGCCAAGGTCGCCGCCGGGCTCCCCGATGGCGACGGCTGGTTGTTCGAGCCGAAGTGGGATGGGTTCCGGGCGATCGTCTTCCGCGACGGGGACGAGGTGCTGACGCAGTCACGCGACCTGAAGCCGCTTGACCGGTACTTTCCGGAGCTCGCGACGCCGCTGCGCGCCTCCCTGCCGGAGCGCTGCGTGGTCGACGGCGAGGTCGTGATCGCCCGCGACGGCGCGCTCGACTTCGAGGCGCTTCTGCTCCGGATCCATCCGGCGGCCTCGAGGGTGAAGCTGCTGGCGTCCGAGTCGCCGGCCTCGTTCGTCGCGTGGGATCTCCTTGCCCTGGGCGACGAGGACCTGCGGGCGGTGCCGCAGGGCGAGCGGCGTGCCCGCCTGGAACAGGCGCTCTCGCGTGCCGAGCCACCTGTTCACCTGACCCCGGCGACCCGTGAGCGAGCCCTCGCCGCCGACTGGTTCCATCGGTTCGAGGGCGCCGGCCTCGACGGGGTCGTGGCGAAGCACCTCGACGCCCCGTACCAGCCCGGCAAGCGGGCGATGCTGAAGATCAAGCATCAGCGCACGGCCGACTGCGTCGTGGCGGGCTTCCGCTGGCACAAGAGCGGGCCGGGGACGCACGTTGGGTCGCTCCTGCTCGGACTGTTCGACGACGAAGGGGTGCTCCACCACGCCGGGATCACGTCCTCGTTCTCGTGGGAACGCCGTGTCTCGCTCTTGGAGGAGCTCGAGTCGCTCCGGGAACGCGCCATCGACGGCCACCCGTGGCGGGAGTGGGCCGAGTGGGCGGGCTGGGGCGACGCCGAGGCCTCCGGCCAGCGTCTTCCCGGGGCGACGTCACGCTGGAACCGCGGCAAGGACCTGTCGTGGGAGCCCCTCCGGCCCGAGCGGGTGGTGGAAGTGGCCTACGACCATCTGCAGGGCTCCCGCTTCCGCCATGCCACCACGTTCGTCCGGTGGCGCCCGGACCGGCGCCCGTCGGACTGCCGCTACGACCAGCTCGAAGAAACCGCGGCCTTCGAGATCGCCCGGATCTTCGGTCCGGACTGAGCGAGAGCCGATCGAATGTCCGGTGGAGGGCCGAAGCGACAACCGGTCCCCGACGTCAGGTTGGTGAGAGTCCATGGACGCGCGCGCACTGACCGCCTCGATCTCGACCGCCTCGCGAGTGGCGCATTCGTCGTCGTGGTCGCGGCCTTCGTCGGCCTGCGGGCGCTCGGCGTGGATCCGTGGGCCATGCCTGCCTTCGACGTGTACGCCTACTGGGCGACGCGCGACGGCTTCGACTACTCGGTTGCCCGCCAGGGCGACACCGGCGCCTACCTCTACTCGCCGGTCTTTGCGCAGCTCATCTCGCCGCTGACGGCACTCCCCTGGCCGATCTTCGCCGGCGTCTGGACGGCGATCGTGGCCGCGCCGCTCCTCTGGCTGGCCGGCCGGTACGCGATCGCGCTCGTCATCACGCCCCCGGTCTTCATGAGCGTCGCGCTCGGCCAGTTGGACGTGCTGTTCGCGGCCGTCGCGCTCGTCGGGCTGCGCTGGCCCGCTGTCTGGGTGCTGCCGATCGTCACGAAGGTCACGCCGGGGATCGGCCTGCTCTGGTTCCTCGTCCGGCGGGAATGGTGGTCGCTCGGGCTGGCGCTCTCCGCGACGCTTGCGACCGTCGTCGCCTCGGCGGCCCTGGATCCGGACGGCTGGGCCGGGTGGATCGCAATGCTCGGCCGGACAGAGTTCCCGGAGTTGGGCGGCGGCCTGTGGTTCCTGCCGGTTCCCCTGTGGCTCCGGGTCCTGGCCGCCGCGGCGCTCATCGCGTGGGGCGCCGCGACGGATCGCCGCTGGGTCCTCCCGGTGGGTGTTCTTCTCTCGCTCCCGACGGTCTGGCTGAACTCGCCGACGATCCTCGTGGCGCTGCTGCCGCTCGCCGTCGCGGGTGCGCAGACCCCGGCCGGCGCATGGCTCCGCTCTACCGCGGCGACCTCGGCGACCTCGGCGCCCGCGGCGACCTCGGCGACCTCGGTGCCCGCGGCGGCCATCGGGCGTGCAGCGCCCCGACGTCGTCTCGTGACGTGGCTCCGACGGGTGGCGGCGCAATCGCGCGCAACCTTCGGCGGCTGATGTCCAGATACGCCACGGGCGGTGCGCGATCCCGCCTATCGTCGGGCGCCGCCCTGATCACCCCTGACCAGCCAGCGTGATTGACTCGAGCCCCTCGATGCCGGCGACAGCGAGCACGTCGGGATCTGCCGTTGCGATCCGGTCGCTTCGCCTGGCAGACGCGATCAGGACAGCGTCGGCCAGTGAGATTGGCCGGGCGGAGCGGTGATAGTGCCTTGCGCGGATCTCCGCGGCACTCCGAGCAGTCGCCGAGTCGAGCGGAAGGGCAGCCAGCCAGCCTCCGAACAATGGATCCAGGATCTCCATTGCACGTGCGATCGGCAATCGATACACGCGCTGGGCAACATCCAGGGCCTCCGCCAGATTGGCCGTCGCCACCGCTGCATCACCCTCACGCAGGAGTGCGCGCACCTGCGCCGTCGCCGGACCCCCGGTGAGGAACGCGACGAGGGCGTAGGCGTCGAGCAGCGTCACCGAGCCCGGCGGGCCTCGGCGACCGTGTCGTCCTGGCGCGCAGCTCGGCGAAGGCGGGCTGGATCAAGCGAGCCGAACTCGCCGGCAAGCGCTCCCTCTGCGGCAGCGATCGGGTCGTCCGCCGCGGGCTCGATCACGATCCGATCACCCTGGTCCTCCAGGGCGACCGTGGAGGTTCCCCAGCGATGCCGGACGACCGCCGGGATCGAGATCTGGCCCCCCTTGGAAATGCGCATGCGTGTCTTCATGAACATGAACGATAACATGGATACCCTCAAAGTCGGCGCATCTGCTTGGATCCGGGGGTGGAGCCTCTGACCGAGCACGCCGTCGCGCCCGGCCCATCAGCACCATGAGCTCTCCGGCTTCGACAACGTAGCTTCCAGAAGCTACGTTGCCGGGGTGCGAGCGGTCGGACTGAAGGTCTTGAAGAACCGGTTGAGTGAGTACGTTCGGCTCGCGGCGTCGGGCGAGACTGTGCTCGTCACCGACCGCGAGCGCGTGGTTGCGGAGCTGATCCCTCCCAGGGAGGGCCGGGCAGAGCTGGCCCGAGACGCGATCCTGGTGGAGGCCGTTCGGAACGGCTGGCTGACACCCGCACTGGGCGCTTCGCAGGGATCAGTCCCGCGGCGGCCGGTGGCGCCGCTCGACCGGCTGCTCGCCGAGCTCGAGCACGACCGCGCCGATACGTGATCTACGTCCACCTGGCGTCGATTGACTTCCTGCGCAGTCTTGGCCAGCGCCCGATGCTCGCGACGTACGACCAGCGCCTGGCGAGCTCGGCCAGCTCACTGGGCATCCCGCTCGCCGCGCTCTGACTGAGGCTTCCGGGGCGCCCGCTCCGGCTGGCCGGTCTGGTCCGACCACTCGTAGCCGGCCCACGGGTCGTAGTCCGGATCGAGCCGCTCCTGGGGCGGGCGGTCGGCTTCCGGGACGTGGATGAGGTTGACCCGGACTCGGTACCAGAGCGACGAGCGCCCGCGCATGCCGTCCACGAGGACGTCGGCCGTTTCGAGGGCCGCGGCCGCGGCAGGCCAGCGGGCCTTCCAGCGATCGAGACCCGCGAGGGCCTCGCTCCTGGTTGCCGCCCGCGAGATCTCGATGACGGGGATCGAGGATCTCCGCCGACCTGTTGGCGTCGGCCGGGTGCCGCCCTCGGCGCGTGTCGCCTCGGCCGCTGCGAACCGGCGTTCCAGTGCAGCCCGCTGCTTCTCCCGCCGGGCCTCGGCCTCGGGCGTGTCGTAGGCGTCGGCGGCGAGACGCTGCTTCGAGGGCTGGACCCGTGGCGGCTCACCGGCCTGCTTCCGATAGTTCGGCGGCCACGGCGCATCGCCCAGGCCCCGCCTCTCGTCTCGGTGGGACAGCTCCAGCAACGCCTCCAGGGATCCCACCGCCTCGTCGATCCCCGCCCCGGGATCGCCGATCTCAGCGAACCGCCGCGGGACCGTCTGAATCGTGAACGCCTCGGCCTCGCAGGCGGGCACCTCCGCCCAGGAGAGCGGCGTGGAGACCCGGGCATCGGGCAGCGGGCGGACCGAATACGCGGACGCGACCGTCCGGTCCTTCGCGTTCTGGTTGTAGTCGAGGAAGACGCCGTGGCGCTCCTCCTTCCACCACTTCGACGTCGCGATCGTCGGTGCGCGCCGCTCCACGTCCCGTGCGAGCGCGAGCGCGGCGCGCCGCACCTCCGGGTACCTCCAGCGACGCTCGATCCGGACGTTGATGTGGATTCCCCGCGAACCGGACGTCTTGGGCCAGCCGACCAGGCCGACCGCCTCGAGCGCCTCCTTCGTGACCAGCGCCACGTCTCGGATCTGCGACCACTCCACACCCGGCACCGGGTCCAGGTCCACGCGAAGCTCGTCGGGATGGTCGAGATCGTCGGCCCTGACCGGATGCGGGTTCAGATCGATGCAGCCGAGGTTCACGATCCAGGCAAGACCGGCGGCGTCGTCGACGATGACCTCGTCGGCCGTCCGTCCGGACGGGAACGATAGCGTCGCGACGCGGAGCCAGTCGGGCCGGTTCTCGGGGGCCCGCTTCTGGAAGAACGCCTCGCCCTCGGCGCCGTTGACGAACCGCTTCAGGGCCATCGGCCGCCCGCGGACGCCGCGCAGGGCACCGTCCGCGACCGACAGGTAAAACTCGACCAAGTCGCGCTTGGTAGCCCCGATCCGCGGGAAGAAGATCTTGTCCGGGTTCGTGATCGCGACCTCGCGGCCGTCGATCTGGAGGACCTCGGGTTGCGTCGGCATGCGTGAGACGATACCCCGCGACAGCCCGGGCCTGTCGATTCAACGGCGGCCGGTTCGTCGCCCCGATAGGGCGATTGCTGTCGCCCGTACCGGAGGTTCCCGTATGCAGTACCTGCTCCTGATCTACCAGGCCGAACCAGCGGCCGACGCCCAGTCTGGCGCCGACGAGATGACCGGCGAGCTCGCCGCCTATGCGGCGTTCACTCGAGAGACGCGCGAGCGGGGCCAGTTCGTCGCCGGCGAGGCCCTCGAGCCGACGGCGACGGCGACGTCCGTGCGGGTCCGCGACGGGAAGACGGTCGTGACCGACGGGCCGTTCGCGGAGACGAAGGAGGCGCTCGGCGGGTTCTACCTGCTCGACTGTCGCGACCTGGACGAGGCGATCGAGATGGCCGCGAAGATCCCCGGCGCGAGACGTGGGACGATCGAGGTTCGCCCGATCTGGTCGCTCCCGGCCGAGTACACGGCCGCGCAGGGGGGCTGAGCCAGCTGACGAACGAGCGCGGCGGCGCCGAGGTCGTCGGCGCCGAGGTCGTCGATCGCCTGTTCCGCGAGGAGTCGGGCCGGGTTCTGGCCACCCTCATCCGGTCGATCGGCGACTTCGACCTCGCCGAGGAGGCGGTCCAGGACGCCTTCGTGACGGCCCTCGAGCGGTGGCCGCGGGAGGGGGTCCCGCCGAACCCCGGGGCGTGGATCACGACGACGGCCCGCAACCGTGCGATCGATCGGCTGCGCCGGGCGCGGCGGCTGGTCGAGAAGACCGAGCAACTGGGGCGCGAGCAGCTCGTCGAGGAGGAGCTGGCATCGATCGAACCGGGAGAAGCGGCGGACGCGATGCCGATCGAGGACGATCGACTCCGGCTCATCTTCACGTGCTGCCACCCCGCGCTGCCAATGGACGCACGAGTCGCGCTGACCCTCCGGACCCTCGGCGGGCTGCGGACCCCAGAGATCGCCCGGGCGTTTCTCGTTCCGGAGCCCACCCTCGCCCAGCGCCTGGTCCGCGCCAGGCGGAAGATCCGCGACGCCGGGATTCCCTACCGCGTCCCGCCGGACCACCTGCTCCCGGAGCGCCTGGAGGGCGTGCTCCAGGTGCTCTACCTGATCTTCAACGAGGGCTACGGGGCGTCGTCGGGCGAGTCGCTGGTGCGCCGCGAGCTATCCTCCGAGGCGATCCGGCTGGCGCACGTCCTCGCCGCGCTCATGCCGGACGAGCCCGAGGCCCTTGGACTCCTCGCGCTGATGCTCCTTCATGACGCTCGGCGCGAGGCCCGCGTCGGCGCGGAAGGGGAGCTCGTGCTCCTCGACGACCAGGACCGATCCCGCTGGGACCGCGCGCGGATCCGGGAGGGCGCGGCGCTCGTGGAGCGGGCGCTCCGGATGCGCGCTCCGGGTCCGTACCAGCTCCAGGCGGCGATCGCCGCGCTTCATGACCAGGCCGAGACGCCGGCTGCCACCGACTGGCGGCAGATCGCCGCGCTCTACGGGGAGCTGGAGCGCCGCTCGCCATCGCCGGTCGTGGCGCTCAACCATGCCGTGGCCGTCGCGATGGCGGAGGGCCTCGAGACGGGGCTGGCGCGGATCGACCGGATCGCCGCGCGCGGAGTCCTGGACGACTACCCATACCTTCACGCCGCGCGCGCGGACCTGCTGCGGCGGCTCGGACGGCTCGAGGACGCGCGCGCGGCCTACGAACGGGCGCTCGGCCTTACCGCGAACGCCGCCGAGCGACGGTTCCTGCGCCGCCGCCTCGCGGAGGTCGGGGCGCATGCATGACCGACAGCCGAGCGGGTGAGCCGCCCGGCTGTCGGGAGAAGGCGGGCGGCGTCGTCCTCCAGGCACCGAGCACCTCGGGCAGGCCGATCCGTGCCCATGTGGAGAAGCGGGCGCCGCCCGAAGGGGCCGGCGCCCGAGGTGGAGGCTCGCCCAGCGCGAAGGCTCGGGTGAGCTCGTCCATGGGAGCCGCCCGAAGGGGGCCGGCGCCCGAGGTGGAGGAGCCGGTTCAGCCGGCGCTGCCCGAGGTCGAGTCCGGTGCCGTGGTGGCGTCCGGCGTCGTGTCGTCGCCGTGCGGTCCGTCCGGCCCGCGGAAGCCGTGGTCGCCGGGTTCCGGCGTGCTGCTCGGATCGAAGGCGCGGACGGCGGCGGCCGTCAGCGAGCCGTCGCTGCTCTGGGTCCCCTCGGCGACCAGGAGCATCCCGACGCTGATGTCGGTGAGCGCCTTGCCGCTGGTACCGGCGACCTCATAGGTCGTGTCGGCGGTCACCTTGACCGTGGCCGATGTGCCATCACGCTGCTGGATCGTGATCGTGGAGCCGGAGATCGCCGTCACGGTGCCGCCGACGCTCGGCAGGATGACCGCGATCGAGTCGATCGAGTACGACCCGTTGCTCTCGAGCGTCTGGTCGAACTGGATCTGGTCCCCGACCGCGAGATCGGATAGCGAGATCGAGGCGCCGGACTTCGAATAGGTCGTGCCACTGTCGACGGTGATCGTCCGGGTCCAGCCGTCCTTCGTCTCGAGCGAGATGCTCGAACCGGAGATGGCCGTGATCGTGATGCCGCCGAAGCCGTGCATCTCCCCGAAGCCGCGCTTGCCGCCGTCGAGCGTCAGCAGCTCGCCGGCGATCGTCGTGGCTCCGGCGTCTGCGCCGGCGGCCAGCGTGCCGCTCGGTGCTGCCGTGGCCCCGGCGGCAAGGATGCCGATGGCCACGAGGGCCGCGGCCGCCGCGCCGACGAGGCCGATCCTCGCCATGGGGGCGGGCCCGGTTCGTCCGACCTGGATGGTGGGAGTGTCGTCCATGGTGTCTCCGTTGCTGCGAGGGCCACCGATCATCTGTACGGCGGTCCGTTGGAGACGACGATGGACGGGCGTCCTGACAGGATTCTGAGATCCCGCCGGAACCTGTCGATTCCGGCGGATGTGGTTCGTGGTATCTGTGCGCGGGCGGCAGATGACCGCTCGCCGGCGTCCGAGAGGGGATCCACCCATGGCCAACTACGTGCTCGTCTATCACGGTGGCTCCATGCCGGAGACGCAGGAGGAGGGGGCGAAGGTGATGCAGGCCTGGACCGACTGGTTCGGGTCGCTCGGCGACGCTGTCGTTGATGGGGGCAACCCCGCATCCAGGACGAAGCGGATCGCGCCGAACGGCTCGGTCAGCGACGACCCGTCCGGCCCGTCCGGCTACTCGATCATCAAGGCCGGTTCCCTCGACGAGGCGGTGGATCTCGCCAAGGGATGTCCCGTCCTCCAGGGCGGCGCGTCGATCCAGGTCGTGGAGACCTTCGAGGCGATGTAACCCGGCCGGCGGCGGCCGAGGTTGTCCCCGGCCGCCGCTCCCGGCCGCCGGCGCCTCGGGCGGCAACCCGGCCCCGAGTTCGCTACCGTTCCAGGCGATGAACATCGACGCCGAACGCGCCGCGCTTGAGGCGGCCCTCGCCGGCCGCGGCGAGCACGAGCTCTTCGCCTGCGACCCCGCGCTCGCAGACACCGCCGCGTTCTGCGCCGCGTACGGCTTCGCGCTCGAGGACAGCGCGAACACGATCGTCGTGGTCGGCAAGTCCAACCCGCCGGTCTACGCCGCGTGCGTGGTCCTCGCGACGCACCGCCTGGACGTCAACCACGCCGTGCGGGACAAGCTCGGTACCCGGAAGGCGTCATTCGCCTCGGCTGACGAGACACGCGAGATCACCGGACACGAGATCGGCGGCGTGACCGCGTTCGGGCTGCCGGATGGACTGCCGCTCTGGGTGGACGCGGCCGTGATGGCGCGCCCCAGGATCGTCCTGGGCGGCGGGAGCCGGAGCTGGAAGGTGATCGCCCCGCCCTCGATCCTCCTGACGCTCCCGAGCGTCGACGTCGTGGGCGGTCTTGCGAACCCGGCGCCGCCACGGAATTCCGGCTCGGACTGACGCCACCGTTGTTCTGAGTGATCTCCACGACGGCGCCCAGCAGCGTCTCGTCATGCTGACGATCGACCTTGGCCTGGCCAGTGAGCGGATCGACACGGATCCGGTCGCGGCGAAGCAGCTCATCCTCGAGGGGCAGGAGCAGGCGCGTGAGGCGCTCGCCGAGATCCGCCACCTCGTTCGCGGGATCGCGCCGTCCATCCTGCTCGACCGGGGTCTCGTTCCAGCGCTGGAGTCTCTCTCGGGACGCGGATCCGTGCCCACCGTTCTCGTCAGCGATCTCCCCCGGGAGCGAGACTTCCGGCCGCGACGGAGCGAGCGGCCTACTTCGTCGTCACCGAGGCGCTCGCCAACGTTGCCAAGCACAGTGGCGCCCGGCACTGCGAGGTGCGCTGCAGACGGGACGGATCACGGTTGGTGATCGAGGTCTGGGATAACGGTGACGGCGGCGCTCGCGTGGAGCCCGGAGGCAGGCTGGCCGGCCTCGCCAGCCGGATCGCCGGCGTGGATGGGACCCTCTCCGTGTCCAGTCCCGCCGGCGGCCCGACGCTCGTGCGTGCCGAGATCCCGGTTGCCGGTATCGGCGCGCCAGGGGTCTAGGAGCCGAGGTAGGTCAGGACCGCGAGCACCCGGCGGTGGTCATGCTGCGAGTCGGGCAGCTCGAGCTTCCCGAAGATGTTGCTGATGTGCTTCTCGGTCGCGCCCTCGGTGATGCTCAGGAGCTTGGCGATCCCGACGTTCGTGCGACCCTCAGCCATGGCCGCGAGCACCTCGCGTTCACGCGGCATCAGGGCGGAGAGCGGGTCGCCGGCTCGCCTGCGAACCATCAGCTGGGCGACCACCTCGGCATCCAGGGCGGTCCCGCCGCGAGCGACGCGACGCAGGGCGTCCACGAACTCCGTGATGTCGCCGACGCGATCCTTGAGCAGGTAGCCCACGCCACCGGCGCCCGTCCGCCAGGAGCTCGGTCGCGTACTGGCGCTCGACGTACTGGCTGAGCACCACGATCGGGGTGCCGGGGACGCGGCGGCGCGCCTCGATCGCGGCCCGAAGGCCCTCGTCGCGCTGGCTCGGCGGCATCCGCACGTCCACCACGGACACATCGGGCCGATGCGCCACGATCGCCTCGACGAACGCGTGACCGTCGCCCACCTTCGCCACGACGGTGCCTCCCGACTCCTCGATGAGCCGGGAGATCCCTTCGCGAATGAGCACCGAGTCCTCGGCGATGACGACGCGAAGCGGAGAGGCTTCCATGCGCACATCATGCACGTCCTCGTTCGACGTCACGGCTCCGGTGCGATGACGACCTTACCCTTCGCGCGGCCCTCGTCGACGTAGCGGAGCGCATCGACGACCTTGCTCAACGGGAAGCGCCGATCGATGGCCGGCTTGAGCTTGCCGGCCGAGATCAGCTCCCTGAGCGTCGCCACGTCGTCCGCGTTGAACGGCTTCCACCAGAGCATGAAGAGGCGGGTGAATTGCCACCGTGCCCGACCTCAGGCGCGCTCGAGCGCCACGCGCGCGCCGAGACCGACCAGGACCGTGCCGGTGAGCCAGCGCATGAGCCGTCGCGGACCCGGGCGATCGAGCGCGGCGCCGACCGCGCCGAGCATCGCCGAATAGGTATTCGCGATGGTCGGCCCCATCGTAACGCCGCCGACGATCAGCGCGCCTCCGTAGATCGCGAGCGGACGGACGCCGCGAAGGTTGGAGCGAGTGGCTCGAGCGCGTTGAGCCACTCCTCGAGGGTCCGCGGTGAACGAATCCGGTCACGCTCCATCTCCCCGAGCACATCGAGGACGACATCAGCATCGAGCGTCCACTGGTTGAGCAGGAAGACATCGAGTGACTGGACCTCGATCCCGAGCGCGAACAGCTCCTCGGGGGCGAAGTCTGAGATGTTTCGGGTGACGATCGCGTCGGCCCGAGCCGCCAGCGCCGCGGCCGCGACGTGGCGGTCGCCCTCGTCGACCTCCTCGGGGATGACCGCCAGGTAGCGGCCGACCTGGCCCGTCATCGCTTCGGGGAAGTTGTCGCGCATGGCTTGAAGACGACGGTCCACCCGCGCCGCCTCGAGTCCCCTTCTGATCAGGCTCTCGCGGACCTCTCTGAGGATCTCCTCCGTCCAGGCGGGCCGGAACAGGCGGCGCTCTGCGAGCCGGACGAGCAGATCGACCGAGATGTACGGATGGAGGACGTCCGCATCGAGGACCGCGACGTAAGCCACGATCAGTCGGTATAGATCCCGAGTTCGTCCGCTTCCCGGCTGAGGGCGCGCAAGGCCTCGCGACGCTGCTCGGAGCGCTGCGCTCGATAGCGCAGGACATCCTCGATCGCCACCCGGCGGTGGGTGCCCACCATCTCGAACGGGATCTCATCGCGCTCAAGGATCTGGATCAGGAACGGGCGCGAGACGTTGAGCATCTCGGCCGCTTGGCGGGTCGTCAGCATCCGGCCGAGCGGCAGCAGAGAAACCCGGTTGCCACGGACGAGCTCATGGGCGGCCTGTTCTAGGATCAGGCGAAGCGCCTCAGGTAGTCCGATACTCTCGTCCCCGGCTGAGACACGTAGATCGTGCCCGGATTGCGCCAAGGTCTCGATCCCCCGAAGAGCCTCTCGGTCGGTGTTCGGAGCCGCGATCGGCTCACGATCCAAGGTTAGCGTCATGGCTGAGTACCTCGCTGCGTCACTGCACCCTAGCACGATAAGTGCAATAAGTGCAACAGGCAAAGCCACGAACGGGCTACACCACCTTATCCAATGGTCTGGCCATCGAACTCGCGATGTACAACGACCTCTGGTCTGTTCTCGGCGCGTAGTTTCTCGAGCTCTCCCGTTGATCAGCCCTCCTCACGCCGGCGGTACACCGTTGACCCGCCGACGCGCCCGGCCGACTCCACCAAGCCCCTGTCGCGCAGCATGCGAAGAACACGCCGTACGTTCGGGCCCGTCAGATCCAGCTCTCGTTCGAGGTCGGCGACACTCCGGGCGCCGGCGAGGAGCTCAGTGAGAACCCGATTCGCCGTGGCGCCGCGAACGCGTGGACCCGGGCGAGGGGGCTCGCGGCGCAAGACCACGGTGAACCGGATACCGCCGTCGATGTACTGGGCGGGCGGAAGCCCTGCTTCGTTGAGCGCTGAGTTGACGATCGGGATTCCTGTAGCCAACGCTTCGATGACCCTGCCACCCTCGCCTTTCGACCGCACGTACTGGCAGATGCTGAGAAGGCGTGGGTTACGCGCCGATGTGACAGCCTCCTGGCCCAGCCGCTCGACGGTGATTCCGTAGAGCCCCCCTGGATTGGCGATGACCAGCCGGTCAGGCTGATGGCGGACCTCGATCGCGAGGCCAATGGACCAATCGGCGAGGTCCCGGTGGACCAGAGCGTTGGCGATGAGTTCGCGAAAGGCGTCAATCGGGTAGTCGTGCCGGTCCCGAACGTTCCCGCGGCCATCTCCGACCACCGAGACGGCGAAGGTCTGGCGAGCCCAGCTGATCGCAGCGTCCAGCATCTCAGGGATCGGGCCAGTCAGCGTCGCCACATTGGCCGCTCGAACGTCGGACTCGGATGGGCGGCTGCTGGTCGAGGCGAGTTGAATGGTGAAGCGGGGATACCACTGCTGGGGGTGCAATCCAAGGGCGAGGAGCCCGGCCACGGTTGGCTGGCCGTTCCGATCGGTGACCCCCGCCCGGCGCAGCAGCTCGCGGTCGTCCGAGAAGCGACCAAGACCCTGGACATCACGCTCGCGAGCGGTCGCTAGCCAGCCCTGAAGGAGCACCGGGTCCAGATCCTCGAAGACGCCGCCCGGAACCGTCGCCTGGTCATAGCGGGGCGCGGTTCGCTGGGCAACGAACGCCTGATCCTCGAGCGCCGACAGCTCGTAGTCGCCATCGTATCCTCGGATGTAGCCCTTGCCAGTCGAGGTGACACGGCACGGCTTCGCCGATAAGTCACATTCGCGGACTCGGGCGATCACCACCCCCGCACCGTCGACCACGCCATCATCGATGGTGAGTTGGACCGGTGGCGTGTACGTGCGAGCCTTGGCCCCGAGGCCTTGCTTGAGCGCTTGCGGGTCTGCGAGGACGACGGGGTTGAAGCCGCGCATCTCGTCGAGGCCGAGGATGATGAGGCCGCCACCCGGCTGATTGGCGAGAGCGCTCAGCGTCTGGGTGAGAGACTGCGGCAACCCACCGCTCGCCGACTTCACCTCGACGGAGGTCGTGTCACCACCTGTCGCGCGCAACTTGGCGACCAGGGCCGAGAGATCTTCAGGCACAACGGTGAATGTAATGGTTCGAGATGTTACGTGCAGCCCCAAACCGTTACGTCCAGCTTCGGATGATGCCGAGCGACGGCGGGCCTTTGAAGCGAGCGAAGATGTGCAGATAGCAGGGCTTCAGCGCTGTAGCAGGCGTCTGCGACGAGATTCGTGGCGAAAGGGTGGGAATTCGTGCGACGAATGGTGCTGGAGCCGACACTCAGATTCGAACTGAGGACCTGCTGTTTACGAAACAGCTGCTCTACCGCTGAGCTATGTCGGCGCGAGGTCAAGAATAGCCGATGATTTCAAGCAGCAGCTGGTTCGCGCGCTCGCCCGTGAGCGGCCAATCGCCCGATTCGAGCGGCGCCACCGACGAATAGCTGATGACTGTGCTCATTCCCGAGGGTCCGCCGCCCAGACCCCCGCCGGAAGGGTTGCCGCTCCTTGACGATGGTCAACTCCAGGCTCGACTCGAACGTCGACGGCGGCGGTCACCCGGCGGGTGAGGCCTCTCGTCGTCCTGGACACGAGCGAAGAAGCCGTACGCATCCGTCTCCGAGGCCGCGCGTGCGTTCGGAGTGACCGACCAAACGATCCGGAATTGCGGCGGCCGCCTGGCCCGGGCGGGAATTGGCCGTGCTTCCCGGGGCGCAGTTGGTCGTCGCGTCGAGCCAGTGCCAGCGGTGGTACCACATGGGTATGGACAAGACGACCATCTATCTGCCGACGGAACTCAAGTCGGCGGTCAAGCGCGTTGCTCGGCAGCGAGGAGTGTCCGAGGCCGAGGTCATTCGCGATTCGATCCGCGACGCCGTCGGCGCTGATCGACCGCGCCCTCGCGGTGGCCTCTTCGCCAGCGGCGCTCCGATGGCGCGCCAAGCGGACGACCATTTGCCGGGGTTCGGCGAGCGGTGATCGTCGACACGAGCGCGCTGCTCGCGTTCTTCGACACCGACGAGCCCGATCACGAGACCGTTTCCGCCGTTCTCGGCGGGGCGACGGAGCCCCTCGTGGTTTCGTCGTACGTGGTCGCCGAGCTCGACTACCTCGTGGCGTCTCGGCCGAGCTGGCCGTCTTGCGGGAGCTGACCGGCGGTGCCTGGGACCTGCCCGCGATCGACAGCGAGGAGCTTGTCAAAGCTCGCGCCGTCATCGAGCGGTATGCCGACCAGAACATCGGCGTCGCGGACGCTTCGAACGTGATCCTGGCCGAGCGTTACCGGACGCGAACCATCGTGACCCTTGATCGAAGGCACTTCGACGTCCTGCGGCCGCTCGTGGGCGGACGTTTCCGGGTCCGCCCGTAAGGCTCTCGGCACGCCCTGTCGGCAACCAGGCGCGACACAAGGGGCGATCAATCGTCAGCCCGACCGACTCGTGAGATTCTCCAGGCGGCTCAAGAGCAGAGCAGACGCCGGCGGGAGCCCCTCGACACCGGCATCCACATCGTCAGCGGCTCTGGCTACCGCGGCGCCGCCTCTCCTGCCGCTCAGGACCCGATGGGAGGCTTCAGGTCCGCCGGTGTGAGTCGCGCGGCGACCTGGCTGACGAACCAGCGCGCGGTCCGGACGGCAACCTGGTGGAGGACCGCTCGGTCGACCAGTCGCCCCAGCTCGCCGAACGGCGGGGCGTAGGCGCCCTCCAGGAACAGGCCATCGGTTCTCACCAGGAGGCGCCCACTGAAGACGGGGAAGAGCGGGGCGAACGTTGCCGAGCGCCAGGTGATCTCCAGCGCCGCCGATCCGTCCGGGAGTCGCTGGATCGGCCCCAGGTCCACGAGCGCGGCCTTCCGAAAGACGAGCGTGCGTGCGGACCCGGTGACGGGGAACGCCAGGTCGCTCAGGAACCGTCGGAAACGCGGCTCAGGCGTGTAGTCTGGCGCGGGGTCGGACGCCGCGCCCAGCCAGTCCGGCGACGCGAGGGCGCGCCAGGCATCTTCGGGGTTCAGTGCGACGCGGACGCTCACTGCGAGCGTCTCGTGCCCTTCGGCCGCCATTGGGCGATCGGGAGCCGCGTCACTCGCCGTGGTCAGGGGGTGGATTGCGCTGCGGGTCATCAAGGATCCTGGTGGTCGTCGCGACAGCCCCGACGGTATCCCGTATCTACGCGCCAGGGCCCTCCTGAGGACGAGGGCCACCTGGTCCCTTTCCGGGGTCCCAAGGGCCTTCTCCCCGTCAGGCTTGGGCGTGTGCAGCGGCCAACACCGTGGCGCGCCGACGCTTGACTGACCAGCCTGACGCGCACGCGCCCTGAGCACGCGCCCTGAGCACGGTTGACATCAGATGCGGCATTCAACATCATCACGCATCATGCCGCGAACGACGATTGACATCGACCCCACCGTGCTGCGTGAGCTCAAGGCGCGCGGGCGACAGGAGGGAAAGACGCTGGGGCGCATCGCCTCCGAGCTGCTGACCTCGGCCCTGAGCACCAGCCGACCGGAGCCGGTGCCGCCATTCCGCTGGACGGCACGACCGATGGGCGCGCGGATCGACCTCGAGGACAAGGAGGCCGTCCGGCGGGCGCTCGACGAAGGGTGAGCTACACCCTCGACGCCAATGTGCTGCTGTACGCGTCTGACGATGCAAGCCCGCTGCATGGGCCGGCCTTCGAGGTCATCGAGCGGGTCGCGCGCGGACCCGAGATCGTCTACCTCTTCTGGCCGACGATCATGACCTACCTGCGGATCGCGACCCACCCCGCCGTGTTCGCCAGGCCGCTTTCCAATGACGAGGCGACCGGAAACATCGAACAGTTGCTGAGCCGACCGCACGTTCGCAGCACCGGCGAGCAGGACCGCTTCTGGAGGCTGTACCGGGATGTGGCGCAGGACGCCGTGCCGGCGGGGAATCTCGTCTCCGACGCCCATATCGTGGCGCTCATGCTCGAGAACGACGTTCGGACGATCTGGACCCGCGACCGAGACTTCCGGAGGTTCCGAGGGATCAAGGTCCACGATCCCTTCGAGAACGCGGCGGAGCTGGCGCGAGAGATCCTCCCACCGTATTGACAGACGTACGACAGATTGGACGCGTCATGAAGAGCATTCCGATCACCGACCTGCGCCAGCGGGTGGCCGACGTCATCGACGATGTGCAGGCGAGCGATGAGCCGACGGTCGTCCTGCAGCGCTCGCGGAGAGCGGCGTACATCGTGAGCCCGGACCGGTACGAGCGCGATCAGGCCGAGCTCGGCGCACTTCGCCGGGCGGTTTTCCTGGTCGAGGTCCGCGAGGCGGAGGCTGAGGACCAGGCCGGCGGGGCGCGCCGCTTCGACGACGTCGAACAGCTGCTCGACGAGCTTCGGGGCTGACTTGCGCCTCACGGTGTCCAGTCGCTTCCTTCGAAAGGCCAGGGAGCTCCGGGAAACCGCAGGCGTCGATGCTGCGCGCCGCCTTGCGCCGCTTCGCGGCGGACCCGCGGGACCCGCTCCTTCGAACGCACAAGCTGAAGGGCGACCTCTCCGCCTACTGGGCATTCGCCGTCGACGATGATCTGCGCGTCCTGTTTCGCTGGGACGGCGACGTGGCCTTCTTGGTGAATCTTGACTCGCACGACCAGGTGTACTGAGCGGCCGTGGCCGCAGCCGCGCATCGGACGGTTGGGGACGGCCTCAGGGGCGTGCCGCTGATCGACCGGCGCGACCTCTCATCGGCATCAGGGAGAAGGCGCCGTCTCGGGCACCGCAGCCGGCCGTCGGCGGCCGAGGTCCCGTCGGCGCGGCCCGGCGATCCACAGCGCGGCGGCCCAACCGGCCACGGCGAGGAGCACGAGGGCGACGAGCGGCACGTACGTCCCGAGCTGATCGAACGCCAGCGCCCCGGCGTACACGGCGATCGTCCCGCCGATCGGGTAGGCGACCGCGAGCAGCCCGAAGATCGTCCCGAAGTTCGCTCCACCGAAGACGTCGGAGAAGGCAGCCGAGCGGACGGCGATCGTCGCCCCACTCCCGGCCCCGTGCATGACGATCCCGGCGAGCGCCACGGCCGGAGCGGCTGCGGACGCCCCGAACGCGAGGAGAACGCCGCCGCCGACGACGACGGCCGCGACGACCCCGACGGCGCGCCGCCCGAGACGGTCCGACAGCGATCCGCCGACGACCTGGCCGGCGACGTAGGCGAGGGACTGGACGCCCAGAGCGCTCGCCGCGAAGTCGACCCCGAAGCCGGCCCGGACGGCGTGCGGCACGAAGGCCTGGAGGACACCCTCATCGAACGCGCCGATGGCAGCAGCGCCGGCGAAGAGCGCCCAGAAGCGGTGGGTTCGGACGGTCCGGCGGATGCTCCCCCGCCCGACGCCGGCGCCGCCGCTCCCGGCGGGCAGCGGCTCGAAGCCGGCGGACACGGCGCCCGGTGCCGACGTCTCGTGAAGTCCCGACGCCCGCGCCGAGAGCTCGGCCTCCTTCGCCCGAGTGCTGCCGGCGACCCGCCGTGCCGGGACGAGGATCGGCGGCCCGCTCGTCATGAGCCAGACGAAAACGACGCCGACCAGGGATGCCGCGAGGAAGGCGAGCGACGCGGAGCGCCACCCGGCCGTCTCGATGAGCCCGGCCGCGACCGGCAGGGCGACGGCGACGCCGATGCCAGGGCCGGCATATGCGACCCCGAGGGCGAGGCCGGACACCCCGGCATACCGCCGCGCGATCGCGGTCGAGGTGCCGATGAAGGCCAGCTGGAGGCCCACGGCGTGGAACGCGGCGAAGGCGAGGATCACGAGGGAGATGTCCGGCGCGAGGTAGACCGCGAGCCAGCCTGCCGCGATGAGCACCATCGAGGCGGTCAGGAGGTCGCGGTCCGCGAACTCGTCGTAGGCGCGACCGAGGAGCGGGCTCGCGACGGCCGTGACGATGAGGAACATCGTCCACGGCGTGACCGCGACCGTTCGGCTGATCCCGAACTCCGCGGCGAACGCCACCGACAGGGCCGGGAAGGTGTACAGCCCGCCGTAGGCGATCGCGCCGACGACGAACGCCCCCACAAGCGGGAGCGACAGCCGGGTCACCCGGCGGGCGGCCGGCAGGGGAGCGGGGAGGGCCATGGCGGAGATCGTACGCGAGGCGCGAGATGGGCCTGCCGATAGGGGCCGGTCGGCCCGCCGCGCCGGTCGGGAGGGCCATCGACAACCGAGCCGCCCCAGCGTAGTCTCGCTGTGGAGGTGTCGCCATGCTGGAACACCGCGTGGAGCTGAAGATCGTCGACTGGGACGACGTGCCCTTCCGTGAGGCGGTGGAACGCGCCTGGGGCACCGTCCGCCATGGTGCCGTGGACGTCGATTCCACGACTGCTGCCGCCCATCTCCAACTGCTCGTGCGCGCCGCGGGCTACTCGAAGGCGGTGGTCGACGTGCACAAGACCGTGGACGAGGCCCTCGCACACGTCGCCCACTTCGAGGTCCGCCGGGCCCCCGAGCTCGTCTCGCTCGCCCGTTGACCCCGGTCGGAGGGGAGGAGTGACCGGCGCCCGTGCTCCGGGCGCCGGTCACTGTCCACGGAACCGCCGCCGGCGCGGCACCGCCGCCAGACGGAACCGCCGCCGGCGCGGCACCGTCCGAGCCGGCATGAACACCCGATCCGTCCTGTCGCTCCTTGTCGGCGTCGTCTTCCTCGTCGCCGCGTGCTCATCGGGCAGCGGCGTCTCACCCACGCCGGCCGCGCCCAGCCCCACCCCGACACCGGTCGGTGCGGCCGTCGAGTCGCCCGAGGACGCCGCCGCGCTCGTGATCGCGGCCGACCCGCGCTTTGCCGGCATGAGCAGGCGCAGCCCGGACGTCATCGGAGCGTCCGGCTGGTGGGAGGCCGAGCCCCTGGACGGCGGCGGCTACCGGATCAAGATGACGATCGGCTGGGGCGACTGTCCGGCCGGCTGCATCAACCGGCACACGTGGACCTTCGACGTCTCGGCGGGCGGCGAGGTCCGGCTGGTCGAGGAGGCCGGCGACCCGCTGCCGGCGGGAGTCTTTCCCCCGAACTGATCGGCGCCGGGAGATCCGCGCCAGAAGGTCCGCGCCGGGAGGGACGGCGCGACCGCTACCATGGGCCCCGTGGAGCTCTCTGTCGCGCTCGTCCAGGTCAATGCCGGCACGGACCCCGATGCGAACGTCGCCCGGGCGGCCGAGCTCGCCGGCACCGCCGCGACCGCCGGTGCGAGGCTCGTCGCGCTTCCGGAGTACCTGCAGTACCGCGGTCCCGACGACGGCTTCCGCGCCTCCGCCCGGCCGATCCCCGGGCCGTTCACGGAGCCCTTCTCGATCGTCGCCGCGCGGCACGGGTGCTGGATTCTTGCCGGGAGCCTCGCCGAGACGTCGGAGGACCCGGCCCGGCCGTACAATACGTCCGTGCTCATCGGGCCGGACGGGGCCATCCGCGCCCGATACCGGAAGATCCACCTGTTCGACGTCGCGGTGGACGACGGTCCGGCCGATGTCGAGAGCGCCCGCGTGACCGGGGGTGACGAACCCGTCGTGGCCGATGTCGAGGGCGTCGCGCTCGGCATGACGATCTGCTACGACCTACGCTTCCCCGAGCTGTATCGGACGCTCGCTCTGGCCGGTGCCGAGGTCCTCGCCGTCCCATCGAACTTCACCGAGCGGACCGGCCGCGACCATTGGGAGGTGCTCCTCCGCGCCCGCGCCATCGAGAATGGGGCCTGGGTGATCGCGCCGAGCCAGATCGGCGGCCCGCCCGGCCAGCCGGCGTTCGGGCGATCGATGGTCATCGACCCGTGGGGGATCGTCGTCGCCCAGGCGCCTGACCGCGAATCCATCGTCCACGCCGTCATCGACACGGACCGGGTGGCGGCCGTGCGGCGGCAGATCCCGGCGCTCGCCAACCGGCGTCCCGCCGCCTACCGGCTGGGCTGACCGCCGCTCGACCTTCGAGTGCTGGAAAATGCCATAGCCGCCTGGCAGGCGCGCCTCGTGACGGATACCGACTGACGAGCGCGTCGGGGAGGGCCGGCCGGCGGATGGTCCCGAGTCGGCGGGTCGCCGGCCGTCAGAACTGGCCGGTCAGCACTGGCCGCCGGTCGCGCTCGCGCAGGGCTCGATGAGATAGGGGATGGACTCGTTCGGCCCGTCGTACTTCTGGGTCACGTTCGTTCCGCCGTTGAACGTGAAGGTCCAGGAGACGAGCTGTCCGATTCCGTCGTGGTTCGGTTGCCCTGCGATCTGCACATTGTCGCGGGGGGCGTAGGTCACGCCTTGCCACGCCAGCCCCGCCCCTGACGAGACCTGGATGACGTCCGTGTCCACGGCCGACGAGCCATATTGACCGGGCTTGAGGACGTACAGCGCGATGCCGCGGCCGTACAGCTTCTTGTTCGCCTCCTGCGGGGCTTGGTACTCCCAGCGGCCAGGGTCGGCGTTCCAGGCGTATGGGCTCGCGCCCTTTGTCGTCCACCCCCCCAGGAGCTGGGCGGTCGGTGCGGAGAGCCCCTTGCCGGTGTTCAGGTCGACGACGCCACCGGAATTCGGTGAGAACTGCGAGCCGCCACCGGAGGTGGGGCGAATGATCACGGTCACGCCATCACCGACGATCAGGGCATTCGCGTCGACTTGGATGTCACCGATGACGTAGAAGATCCCCGGACGCTGCGTCTGGGGGACCGGCGTCGCGACGTCAGACAGCATGTTGTTCGGGCTGGTGTGGCGATAGGTGGGATCGAGGATCAGGCAGTTGTTGTTCCGGACGCGGATCGATGTGTACGTCCCGGGGCCAATCCGTGGCGAACCGGCTGCACAGGTTGCTCCACTGACCGACCCTGCGTTGATGTCGACGACGCCCGGTGTTGGCGTGCCCGAAGTAGCCCGGGCGGCGTCACCGATCGGGATATCTGCGAGCGGCCCATTCGGTGCACCGCTGTTGAGGCCGGGCGGGGCCGCATAGTTCGGGTCGGGGATGAACGTGCGGAGCTGCTGCGCGCCGCTCGGCGGGTAGTACGTGTACAGCGGGGTGCCGTACTGGTCGATGATGTCGCCCAGATTCCAGCACGAGCTCCCGCACGACTGGTAGTCGATGAGGTAGACCGCAGACGGTTGGACCATCTGGAGCGTCCCGGCGGTCAGCTTCATGCCGAAATTGCCGCCAATATCGCCGCCGACGACACGCAGCGTCGTCCCGCTGCCGGCGAGCTTGATGTCCTGGGCGTTTGCCGGGCCGCTGTCGATCGGGTTGCCATTCCGGCCACGTCGGAGGGTGATGACGGCGAAGCGACTCGGGGCGAGGCCGGCCGTTGACCAGGCCCCGACCTTGAAGCTCGATAACCCGAAGATGCGCGAGAAGTATGTCGACTGGGCGGCTTCGACCCGCGCAAAGAGTGCGCCCTTCGTGTCGGCGACGGTTCCCGGGTACGCCGTGCCGGCGCCGCTCGGTGGCGCGTCAACCCAGATCGAGTAGCTTCCGACCGTCCGTCCGGCCGTGTCGACATTGGCATTTCCGTACGAGCTGATGTCGCTGTCGGACAGACCGAGACCCAGCTGCGTATTGAGGTTCCGCCAGGCCGCGCGGCGTGCGCACTGCTCGGCGGTGAGCGATGCCGTCACACACGTCGCTGCGCCCGGATCCCCAAGGAACGCGGCCCCGGCAAGCACGGCGGAGTCCGTGACAGCCTGATAGTCGCGTCGTGCGGAGAGCCAGAGACCGTAGTCGACGGCGAGGCCGGCCGACCCGAGAAACACGATCAGAAACAGGGCAAAGAGGGCCAGTGTCTGGCCGGACGATCGGCGCGGTCCGCGCAGTTCGGTGAGCACGCCGACAGGCTCGGTGCGATCCTCCCTGTTCAGTTGGTGCATGCCGTGACCCCGGGCCAGTCCGTTACGGGTGAGGTGGAACTGATGCCCTCGACCCTGAAGCTCTCCGTCGTCGAGACGCGCAACGCATTGTCCGGCTGACCGTCGATCTGGTCGACGATCAGTGAGATGAGCGGAATGAAGAGCGGGTGTCGATAGACGATCGTGACGTTCAGCCGCAGGGAGCTGGTGGAGGCGTTGGGATCCGTGAAGTAGCAGTAGCTCACGGTCGTCGCCTCTGACCCGCAGACACCGCCTGCCACTCGGCACACGTTCGTCTTGGCATAGGAGGGCATGGATCGGCCGAGCGTGCCGGTCTGCACGGTCGTGTTGATCGAGCAGGGATTGCCGGAGGCATCCATGCCCAGGGTGTAGCAGTAGACCTGGGCAGCGTCCGCGGCGGAGCCTGTCCCCTGGAGCGTCGCGCCGTAGCGGGCACCCTCGCGCGTGCTGTTGATCAGGCCCAGGTTCGCACCGAACAGGAGCCCGAACTGGAGGATGCCCAGGAAGATGATCATGAGCGGCGTGAGGATCAGCGCGAATTCGACCATGCTCTGGCCGTGCTGGCGATCCATGCGGTGGAGGCGAGGGCGTGTCATCCGGTCTGTCCCCCTGAGGCGGAGATCCGAGTCTCCCCGGTAGACCTTGCATCAGACCTTTCGACGGATGCGTGAGCGCACCGACGCCATGAGCGCACCGACGAAATGATTGTGCTCGGCCCGGTCGAGATCGCGCGGGCCGCGCCTGACTCGACCTCACGCCCCCACGGCCGCCGGCGATTCCGCCGGCAGAGCGATCGTGAACGCGGCGCCACCGTTGGGACCGGGCGCCTCGAGGTCGAGCGAGCCGCCCCGAGCTGCCCC
>PNKK01000027.1 GCA_013822395.1 Anaerolinea sp.
CAGCGCGCGGCAGGTTCGCTCATGTGCCGGATTCGCTCATGTGCCGGACATGATTGTCATTTCGACGCGTGGTGTCGACTCGGGACGGTTCGAGCCGGGATTCGGACTGATCGCCGGCCTGCTCGCCTCCGACCGAGCACGACTCGCGCTCGAAGTTCCGCCCTCCCTTCGCTGCCGGCGTTCCGGGTTCGTCGAGTCGACGCTGGGCGTCGGAATGAGAATCGTTCCTCGGGCGGGCGGTTGCTGGCCGCACGACGGGCCGGCGGGGCGGGCTGGCACGACGGGTCGGCGGGCCGGGCTGGCATGACGGCTGGCGGGGCGGGTGTCAGGGCCGGCAGCGGGGCCGGGCTGGCTCGGGCTGGCTCGGGCCGTGAATCACCGTGACTCGTGACCTTCGATCGCATTCATGTCATCTGCAAAGTCCCAGCAGCGGATCCGCTCCGGTTCGATCCGGACGACCGCGCCGGCCGCCGAGTCCGGGTAGAGCTCGTCGGCTCCCGGTCCGAAGTAGCGGAGCGCCAGGCGGCGCATGGTCGCCGGATACGGGTCGGACGAGATCGATGCTCGGCCGCGAACCTCGATTCCGCGGTACGGGAGCAGGTTCTCGGCCACCACGATCGACACTCGTGAATCGCCTCGCATGTGGGCCAGCTTCACGTCGCCCTCCGGGATGGCAATCCTGAAGCCGGCGTCGGCCCACTCGTGCCAGACCGGCGAGAGGAGGGTCGAGCCGTCAGCCAGACGAGTCGCGAGCACGGCCAGGATCGGTTGCTCGAGCAGGTTGCCAAGGTCGCTCGGGCTCAGGTTACGACGCATCTCCGTGTCTCCATTCGCTGTTCGAGCAAGGCTCTGCGGGCGATCAGATTATCCCGACAGCCATGAGCGCTCCCCATCTGACGGCACCTCCCGTCGTGGCCATGCAGGACCAGGCGAAGGCGTCTCCGACTCGGGTTCAGTCCAGGATCATCCGTCGCACGAATGCCCGCACCCCAAGCGAGGCTCGACCAGGCGACGCTTCCGCGCCATCGACCCACAGCGCAAGGTCGAGGTCAGCCGCTGCCTCCCACGCCTTGTCCTGCCAGAGCGTCTCGCTGCGTTCATACATCGTCCGCTCGTGCTCGGTGAACTGAGCCGGCAGACCTCCGATGCCACCGCCGACGGAGACGAGTGCGGTGACCCGATCTGGGAATTCCAATGCCGTGTCGATGGCGACCGCGCCGCCGCGGGATGCGCCGACGAGAGTCGCGCGGGAGAGGCCGGACGCATCCATGACGGCGAGCAGATCGGCCCGGTTGGAGAACGCCACGTCCGATGTCTCGCTTCGGCCGAACCCTCGACAGTCATACCGGACAACGCGTCCGTGAGCCGCAAGCGCGTCCCACTGCGGGTCCCACATCCGACTGTCACCGATCCCCGCGTGGACGAGCACAACCCCAGGGCCTGCTCCGGCGCACTCTGCCCATAGCCGGCCACCCGTCACCTCAACGAAGCCACTCCAAGCGTCGCCCGTGCCGGCCGTGGCCCCCAGGCCGGCTGGTGGCTGGCTGTGCGACGCGTTCATCGCGGTGAGCCGGGGGCCGGTGTCGAGGAGACTGCCGCTGCCGTGGCGGCGTCTCGGGCAAGGTGGCTGATCATGTCGGTCGTCTCGTTAGCACCAGCGCAAGGTGGCCTGCGCCGTGAGCTGGCCATAGCGGAGCGTCGCCAGCCAGAACGGTCTGGCGGCATCGTCGGCGACCGAGTCGTGAAGCAGCTCGGCCTCGATCTCGCCGTACGTCTCGAGGAGCGCCTCGACTTCCTGGCGACGCCGCGCGACGAGGCCCAGCGTGATGTCACGGGGGATGCTCGCGCCAAAGAACAGCTTCAAGAGGAGCTCGTGGCGCGGACGCTGGTGGTGCTCGACCGGCTCCGACAACCACCGGTTGAGCTCCTCGGTCCCGTGGGGCGTCACCGCGTAGACAAGGCGCTCCGGTCGCCCGGCGGCCCGCTCCGTGTCGACGGTGGCCAGCCCTTCGGCGACGAGCTGCCGAAGAATGGGGTAGATCTGCCCGAAGCTTTCGTGCCAGAAGTGACCCACGATCGTCTCGAGGGCACACTTGACGTCGTATCCCGACATCGGCCCGTGCTGGAGGGGCCCCAAGGACAGCGAACCGGGTTCGGCTGGGAAGCGGCATTCCGACCTCCTATCTCCCAGATGTATATCTGACAGATAGTCCTCATGTCAGGAGGAGCCGGCCGAGGGGCGGGCGCTCCGTCGGCCCGGCGCCGCATCCCGGTTGGGTCTCCTGGTTCGGCCCCCTTCGAAGTCTCCCTCCGGGGGTTCGGGAGTTTCAACGGGCCACCGTCTCGCGGGCCTTCAGTTGCCTCGTGCCGTCGCCGGCAGCGCCCGGCAGCTTCGTTCGTGCGCCTGCCCCCTCGCCCTTGGCCTGGGAGGTCCTTGCCGTTGCCCTTCATGGTTGTCATCTCGACACGTGGTGTCGACTCGAGACGGTTCGCGCCGGGAATCGGGGCGGCTCGCCGGGCTCTCACCTCCGGCCAAGCACGACTCGCGCCGGAGCCGCCGCCTCCAGGTCCTTGCCGGCGCATCGGGTGCGTCGAGTCGACACCAGGCGTCGGAATGAGAAACCCCGTCGGGTGTGAGCGTGGTCCGCCGCCGTGCAACCGCCGACCCGCCTCGAGCGTGAGCCCTGGCGAAGACTGGGCTACAGCCCGCTGTACGCGTGGAGGCCGCTGAACCAGAGCGTGCCCGAGTAGGTCACGAGGACCATCACGAACCCGACGACGAGCAGGAGCGCCGCCGGGCGTCCGGCCCATGAGCGCTGGTTGCGGGCGTGGAGGTAGATCGCGTAGGTCAGCCAGGTTACGAGTGAGGCCGTCTCCTTCGGGTCCCAGCCCCAGTAGCGCGACCAGGCGATGGACGCCCACCAGGAGCCCAGAATGATCATCGTCGCGAAGATCGGGAAGCCGATGACGACCGCGCGGTAGCCCACCTCGTCGAGAACCCTGTGCGACGGCAGCCAGGCGAAGCGGTCGGTCTGACCCTGGACGAGGTAGCCGATCCCGGCGGCGAACGACGTCGCGAAGATCCCGTAGCTCAGGACCGCCATCCCGACGTGGATCGTGAGCAACGGCGCGTTCTGGAGGGCGGGCACGAGCGGCTGGATCTGCGAGGGCAGCGACGACGCAAAGAGGGTCAGGAGGATGGCGATCCCGACCGGGATCGCACCGATCGAGCGGATCGGGTAGCGGTGCGCCAGGACGAGGTAGCCGCCGACGATCGAGGCGGCGAACGCGACGGAGAACTCGAACAAGTTCCCCCATGGTCCGCGGCCGACGACGATCGCGCGAAGGAGCGCGGATCCGGCGAGCACCGCGAACGCCGTCACGGTGAGCCACACCGCGACGCCCGAGAGCGCCGTCCCGAGCGCGAACGGGGCCGTTCCGGCGGACGCGGCAGACCCGACGGGCTCGGTGGACCGGGCGAGCTCGGCGGCGGCCCGTGCCCGCACGAGCGAGCCACTCGCCACGCCGGCCCAGGCCGGCTGCACGCCGGATGGCCCGGGCGCCACGGCGGCCGCGGCCACGGCCACGCGCCGGCCGCTGGCCAGGAGCACGGCATGGCCGAGGTGCACGGCAAAGGCGACGACGAGGAGGACCGTGCCGGCAGCGAACAGGAGCTGCGAGAGCGATGCCAAGGTGTCCTCCGGGACGCGAGGATTGCGGGCCGGGTCCGGTCCACCGATCGCCTCGGACCGCAGCGGCGGCGGGGCGAAACCGGGTTCCGCGTCCGCCGGTCAGGCGGCGGCGGCGCCTCCGGGTGGTGGCCCGGCCGGACGTAGGGCGCGGGCGCGGCTCTCGATCCGGAGGACCAGCCCGCAGTTGCCACAGGTGGTCTGGCGGGCGTGCCGTCCGGTCGAGCACTTCGGACAGATGACGAACAGGTCGCGCCGGCACGTGTCGCAGGTGACGGCGCCGAACGGGAAGATCAGCTGGTCAAGCGGACAGTAGGGCTCGCCGGCGGGGTACTCGGGCCGGCCATCCACGACCTGGGCGCGGACCGGCGCCATCTCCAGGGTCACCTTCGCGCGCGGCGCGCGGAGCACGTAGGCAATCCATCCGAGTGCGAGGAGCGACAGGATGGGACCCACGACGCCGATGAGCAGGAGGATCGGAATTAGGCCGACGAGCGCGCCCCAGTCGGGGATGACGATGCTCGTCAGGGCCTCGAGGATCCCTTGCCAGAGCTGCTGGAGGGCGTCGATCACGGCGAAATCCTAGCAGCCACGATCTAGCCGGGTGACGACGTTCGAGGCCTTCGTCGAGGGCAACGTGTCGATCACGGCGAAATCCTAGCAGCCATGATCTACGCCGACTCGACGCCGCCCCCGGCCCGGCGTGATGGTTCCGGACGTGGCGGTCATTCCTCCTCCGACATCGACGCACGGGGCGGACGGCGGTGGCCGAACGTCGTCCCCGCCTTCGGAAGGGAGACGCCCGTCCCCGCGCGTCGCACGCCCCCGCCGCCGCCCGACCCCGGTCCCACGCGAGGACCGGGCAGATCCAGCACTGCGCGTCCGATCCGGCCGGCCAGCCAGGCGGTGCCGGCGGTCCTGGCGCCCTTCGAGCCCACAGCGTCGCGGAGGCCGCGATCGTCGGTGACGACGAGGATCCCCCACGTCCCGGCCGGTCCATCAGCGACGAATTGGGCGGCGACGCCTTCGTCGATCACCCGGTCTGCCGAGATGCGCCCCGAGTAGCTGACGCGGAGGCCGGTCGCGAGGCGGCCTTTGATGCCTCCGGAGGGGGGCCCGTCGAAGATGAGGTCCACCGCGACGGAGGGCGGAAATGCGGCCCGCAGCCTTCCGATGATGGCACCCGCGGGCGCCGGCTCGGAACCGGGCCGGGCGCTCCAGCGCGCGAGCGCGTGGAGCAGGTTGGAACCGTCGATGTACACCCGCTCGACACCGGCGAGCGGATCGCCCGATGGTCCGCCGGGCCGTCGACGACCCGTCACTCCCAGGTCCCGAGCGGCCGGACGAGCTCGAGGATGAGCCTGGCGAGGTGCTCCGGCACCTCCATCCCGACCATGTGGGCGACTCCGGGGATGACGACGCGCGTCGCTCCCTCGACCGCTGCCTCCAGCCGGACCGCAGCGTCGAGCGTGCCCCCGATGTCGAGGGCGCCGACGACGGCCAGGACGGGGATGCGGATCTCCCCGAGGCGCTCGTTGGCCGGTGGCTCGAGCGGCATGGGGCGGCCGTGGACGCGGCCGGGCAGGTGCCGCGGCCGGTCCATCTCCCGGACCGAGTCGCGAATCCAGGCCGGGACTCGCGTCGGGGCTTGGTCCAACCCGTCGACCCAGGTCGCGACGTGGAAATCGGCCAAGGCGTCGGCGTCGCCGGCCTCCGCGAGGGCGGCTGCCCTCCGCTCGAGAACCTCGAGCCGCTCGGGCGCGGTCGTGTCCTCGTAGCCGCCGATGCCTCCGGCGACCCAGACGAAGGAGATCGCCCGGTCGGGCGACTCGAGGATCGTGTCGAGACCGATCATCGCGCCGAGCGAATTGCCGACGAACGCGGCTTGGTCGATCCCCAGGGCGTCGAGGACCACCCGGAGATCGGCCCGCTGAGAAAACTCGACGTCGGCGGTCGTCGACCGTCCAAAACCCCGGATGTCATAGCGGACGGCCCGATAGCCGGCCTCAACGAGGTGAGGAACGAGGGGGTCCCACGCCCGGAGGTCGACGATCCCGGCGTGGACGAGGAGGATCGGCGGGCCCTCGCCGTCGACGACGGCGTGGAGGCTGCCTCCGGGGACGGGCACGGCACTGGTCTGAGAGGGCACTGGCCCATCCTACCGGCTGGTTCCCGCTAGCATCGGGGGCCATGCTGCTCCTCGTCGATCTCGATGGCGTCGTCTATCGCGGGAACGATCCTGTCCCGGGCGTTGCCGCGCTGCTCGCCGAGCGCGCCGCGGGCGGCGACGACGTCGTCTACGTGACCAACAACTCGATGCACTACCGCGCGGACTACGTGACTCGCCTGTCCGCGATGGGCGCGCCGGTCACCGCGGACCGTGTTGTGAGCGCGCCGCGCGCGACCGCCCTCTACATCGCCGAGCGCGAGCCCGGGCTCCGGCGGGTGCTGACGGTCGGCGCCTCCGGTCTGGACCGCGAGCTGCGCGACGTGGGCCTGGACGTGGTTGCGGCCGCGGGCGTGGCCGAGCGGATGGCGAAGGAGGGCCTGGACGGCTGGGCCGCGGCCGGACACCCGGACGCGGTGGTCGCGGGACTTGATCCGCAGCTGACGTACCTTCGGATCGCGGCCGCGGCCGACTGCATCCGCGCGGGTGCCCGTTTCATCGCCACGAATCGGGACCCGGTCTACCCGACCGAGCGCGGCCTGCGACCCGGGGCCGGGAGCGTCATCGCCGCGATCGAGGTTGCCTGTGGCGTCAAGGCGCTCGTCATCGGGAAGCCCGAGCCGCTCCTCATCGAGGAGGCGGCCCGGGCGGTCGGGGCGGATCCGCGAACCGCGGTCGTGATCGGCGACGGGCTCCAGACCGACATCGCGGCCGCCCGGGCGGTCGGCGCACGAAGCGTGCTGGTCCTGACCGGCGTCTCGTCTCGGGCCGAGGCCGACGCTCTCACCGCGGAGCTCCGCCCGACCGCCGTCGCTGCCGACGCGGTCGAGCTGGCCGCGGCCCTGCGAGCCCTCGCGGCCGGCCAGATCGAGCTGCACGGGCGGGCACGGGGAAATCGCTCGTCAGGCCGGCGTTGAACTCCTCGTACCGGCGTGCCGTGGTGCCGGCGGCGCGGCCTCGAGCAGGCGCTCGGCCATCTCGACGAACGGCAGCGCCCGCAGCTCGCCGAACGTGGTCGCGGCCTCCGTTACCCAGCCGCGGACCTCGGCGTCGTCCGTGCCCAGGCACATCCCGGCGGCGAGTCCGCTGAGCGCGACGTCCCAGCGCAGCCCGAGGTCGGTGTAGGCGGCTCGGGCGCCCGCGAAGCCGATCCGCGCGGCCTCGAGATCCCCCCGCAGCGCGGCAAGCCCGGCACGGATCTGGGCCATGTCCGTCTCGACCGCCCGTCCTCGTGCGCCGAGGGCGGCCAGGCGATCGAGCGTCACCTGCGCCAGGGGAGCCTGGCGGCCGAGGATCGCCGCGAAGCCCGCCTTCGGCAGTGCGTAGGGGGCATTGAAATCGCTGGCGTCAGCGTTGGCGATCCAGGCCCTGGCCGCATCCTCGAACCGCCCCGAGGTCATGGCGAGGGCCCCGTCGAGGTCGTGCCCGGCTGAGGCAATGTCGCTATCGTCGATCATGACGAGCCGTCCCTTGATCTCGGCGGCAGCCTCCGGCGAGATCTGGCCGCGGTAGGCCCGGAGGAGGGCCAGGGACGACTGACGGAGCATGTCGGTGACGTCGGCGTCGTCCTCCGTGGAGGACGTCTCGAGCTCGCCGATGATCCAGTCCCAGTCGCCCACGCGACGAACGTCCTCAGCCATGTTGCCGAGCATCGTCAGCTCGGACTCCCGGCGGCCGAGGCGCCTCGCGAGCTCGACGGTCTGGCGCTCGGCCTCGACCGTGGCTCGAGGATCGTCCAGCGCCAGGATCGAGGTCAGGTTCGTGCTGACCCGCAGTGTCTCGAGCGGCAGGTCGCGTTGCTCGGCGAGCCGGCGCGCGCCCTCGGCCAGGGCAATCGCTTCCCACAGGCGGCCCTGAGAGAACGACACCTGGGCCTTGGAGTTGAGCATCCGGATGGCCACGTCGGCGATCCCGTGCCGCTCGGCGGCGGCGAGAGCTCGGTCGGCCAGCTCCAGGCCGCGTTCGTAGCGCCCCATCACAATGAGGCCGGACGCCAGCGCTCCGGTCAAGCGGACGACCGCAGGGTCATCGGCGATGTCCTCGAATTCGGGCAGGTGCGCCTCGAGATCCGCCACGGCCCGCTCGCGGTTCCGAGCCGTCCAGGCGGTTTCCTGGACGAGCTGATAGGCCCTCGCCAGGCCCGGTCGATCGCCGAGTCCCTTACGGAGCTCCACCAGGCGCGCCCCGAGGGCCGAGGCCTGGTCGAGATCGGCGCCGGCATTCGAGGCCTCGGTGGCGCGCTCCAGGATGTCCGCTCGATCGTCGTCGTCGCCGGTCACTTCGAGAGCCTGCTGGAGGAAGGCCACCGCCTGCCGCGGTGCGCCGAGGCTCATTGCACGATCGGCCGCGGCCCGCAACGCGACGCGCGCCTGGGCGGCCAGCGCGTCGGCCTCGGGGCCCGCCGGCGACGACCGATGGGCGGCGAGGTAATGGGCTGCGCGCGCCCCGGCCAGCTCATCCTCGCCGAGCGACTCGAAGAACCGGGCCGCGGCCAGGTGGCGTGACCGGCGGTCGCGCATCGACAGCGTCGAATAGGCGACCTCGCGGATGAGGGCCTGGACGAGCGCAAACTGACCACGTTCCGGCGAGCGCGGGTCCAGCTCCTCGCGCAGCAGATCCGCCTTCGCCAGGGCGCGCAGGCGGACCATGAGGTCGTCCCGGGCGAGGCCGGACACGGCCGACAGGCCGGCCGGCGTGAAGCTCTGGCCGAGGACCGCAGCGTCCTGGATGAGCGCACGGTCTGCCGGATCGAGGCCGTCGAGACGCGCCGCGATCAGGGCCTGGAGCGTCTCGGGCACGGACAGCTCGCCGAGCTCGCCAACCGGCTCGAATCCGCCGTCCTCGCGCTCGCGGAGACGCCCGTCGGCGACGAGCATCCGGACCGTTTCGACCGCGTAGAGCGGAATCCCGTCGGCTCTCGACACGATCGATTGCGCCGCCGCATCCGGAAGGTCCCGTACGAAGCCGGCGAGGAGCTGGCGCATCGCAGCGTCATCGAGTGGCTCGAGGTCGAGGGCCAGGAAGTTGCGCCGACCGGCACCCCAGTCCGGGCGAGACTGGAGGAGCTCCGGCCGGGCCAGCGTGATGATCAGGATCGGGGCATTCCGGCTCCATTCGAGGACATGATCGATGAAGTCCAGGAGCCCCTGGTCCGCCCAATGGAGGTCCTCGAACAGGAGCGCGACCATGCCCGTCTCGGACATCCGCTCGAAGAAGATGCGCCAGGCACCGAACAGCTCCTCGGCGCCACCGGGCGGCGCCTCGCCCACGCCGAGCAGGGCGAGGAGCGCCCGCTCGACCCGGTCTCGCTCGGGCTGCGGGACATACTGGTCGATCGTCTCGCGGACCTTCGCCTTCGTCGTCGGCACGTCGTCCGTCTCGAGCAGCCCGGCCCGGGAGCGGACCATCTCCCCGAGCGCCCAGAACGTGACCCCCTCGCCGTAGGCGGGCGAGCGGCCCTCGTGCCACATGACGCGCTCGACGACGCCGTCGACGTACTTCAGGAACTCCCAGGCGAGGCGGCTCTTGCCGATCCCGGCTTGGCCGGTGATCGAGATCAGGCGGAGGCGCTTCTCCCGGGCGGTCGCGTGAAACAGGTTCTTGAGGAGACGGAGCTCCGAGTCGCGGCCGACGAACGGGGCCTCGAGCCGGTCGCCCCGGCCACGCCCGCCGCGCTGGCCGACGACGCGCACGGCACGCCATGCGGGCACCGGCGCGGCCTTGCCCTTGAGGAGCTGGTCGCCGGCCGGCTCGAACGTAATGGCCTGCGACGCGGCTCGCTGTGTCGCCTCGCCGACGAGCACGACTCCGGGCGGCGCGACCGACTGGATCCGGCTCGCCGTGTTCACGAGGTCTCCGGCCACCATCCCCTGGCCGCGTGCCGCGAGGGTCACCGCGGCCTCGCCGCTGAGGACCCCGGCGCGGGCAGCGAGGCCGGGCGCCAGACCCGGAACGGCTTCGACGAGGTCGAGCGCGGTACGGACGGCTCGCTCGGCGTCGTCCTCGTGGGCCGTCGGAGCGCCCCAGACCGCCATGACGGCATCGCCGATGAACTTCTCGACGGTGCCGCCGTACCGCTCGATGACCTCGCGGGCGACATCGAAGTAGCGGCTGAGGAGCTCGCGGACTTCCTCGTGGTCCCGACCCTCCGAGATCGTGGTGAAGCCGACGAGGTCGGCGAACAGGACCGTGACGTGCCGTCGCTCGGCGATTGCCGCCGCATGTCCCGTTCCGGCCGGCCTCGCCGTGCCGGCGGATGAACCTCCCCCGGCCGTGGCCGACGGTGCGGCCGCGCCGACCTGGAGTGCGGTCCCGCACTCGCCGCAGAATCGCGATGTCGCTGGATTCGCGGTACCGCAGGCCGGGCAGGTCGCCGCGAGTCGCGTGCCGCACTCGCCACAGAACTTGCGGCCGGCCTCGTTGGCCGCGCCGCAGCCGGGGCAGGTCATCACGACGTTCGCCGTGGTATCACGATGCTCGCCGTGGCCCTGGATCCGCGCCCATCCTGTCCGGACTGTAGCGGATCGTGCGTGGCACGGGAGGCCCAGAGGGCCACCGTCATGTCTGCAGCTCGGGGATGCCGGCCGCCCAGGCGTCGAAGGCGGCACGGAGCGGCGCCAGCGCCTCGTCGTCGGCGAAGGCGACGTCGAGGGCGAAGCGGTCGATGGCCCACAGCTCCGGGAGGCTCAGCCCGATCCGCTCGACCGCGTTCCGGTACTCCTCGGACAGGGTGAGGTCGCTCACGGTCAGGTCGTCCGTGCTGAGCGTGACCGCAACTCCGGCGCGGTGGAGCCGCGCGATCGGGTGCTCGGCAACGGACGGCACGATCCCGGCCTGGGCGTTGGAGGTCGGGCAGAGGTCCAGGACGACGGCGCGGGCCCGGAGCTCGGCCAGGAGTGCCGGGTCGTCCGCGGCGGTCGGCCCGTGGGCGATCCGCTCCGGGTCCATCGGCAGGGCGCGCCAGATCTGCGCGGGACCGCCCCATTCGCCGGCGTGGAGCGTGATCCGGAGGCCGCCGGCACGGGCGGCCTCGAAGGCCCGGCCGTGCGTCGCCGGGTCGGGGTAGCGCGCCTCGGGACCGGCGAGGTCCCAGCCGGTCAGGCCGCGGTCGCGGAAGAGCGACGCTGTCTCGGCCAGGACGACGTTGTCCCCGGGGGGGTGGGAGCGGAGCGCGGTGCAGATCAGTCGAACGGTGGTGCTCGTCGCATGGGAGGCTCGTTCCGCCCCCGCGACGACCGCCTCGATGCCGTCCCGGAGAGAGAGCCCGCGCGCGACGTGGAGGAGCGGCCCCCAGCGGATCTCGGCGTATCTGACGTTATCGGCGGCCTTCTCCTCGACGAGCTCGGCGGTGATCCGCTCGAGGGCCTCGGCATCCTGCATGAGGGTGATCGGGAGGTCGAACGCGCGGAGGAGGTCCGCCTGGTCCGCCGCTCGAGGCGGTGCGACGAGCGCCTCGTACATGCCGGACCATGTCCGCGGAGCCTCGATTCCCCGTGTCAGGGCCAGATCCATCGCGGTGTCGATGCGGAGCGAACCATCGAGGTGGAGATGAAGCTCCGCCTTCGGCATCCGTTCGATGAGGCGGGCGATCCCGTTCGGGAGCGGCTCGCCGATGCCCGGCGCGTATGGACCGCGCACGTCATCCCGGGTCTCGGGTCGGGGCTTGGGCCGCGAGCGCGGCACTGTCGAGGTCGGCGGCGGGTCTGACATGGGGCGATGCTACGATCCCGGCACCATCCGCGATAAGCCGGCGCGCGAAGGATGGGGCCGAGCGCGACGATGCCGGCGGCACACCGGTCTGGCGACACACCGATCTGGCGGCACACTGATCTGGCGGCCGGGGGCCGCCCCTCCTGAGGATCTCCGACCATGACCACCGTGTTGGTGACCGGCGCCTCCGGGTTCGTCGGGAGCCATGTCGTCCCGGCTCTGCTCGACGCGGGCCATCGCGTTGTTGCGCTCGTCCGCTCCGAGGCTGCCGGGGAGCGTGTCCTCCGACGGCTTCCGGCCGACCGCCGTGTCGCCGTCGAGCTCCGATGCGGGGACGTGACCGACCCTGCCACGCTGCCGACCGCGCTCGACGGCGTCGAGGCCGTCGTCCATCTTGTTGCGCTCCCGAGCGACCGGAACGGCGGGGCGAGCCTCCGGCTCGTCAACACGGAGGGCACGCGGAACGTCGTCGCGGCCATGCAGGCCGCCGGCGTCCGCCGGCTCGTTCACCTTGGCGCACTCGGCGTGGCGGACGACCCGAAGCTGCACTACGCGTCGTCGAAGGCGAAGGGCGAGGCGATCGTGGCGGCGAGCGGGCTCGACTGGACGATCCTCAAGCCCTCCCTCATGTACGGCCCGCGCGACGGGTTCTTCAACATCCTCGCCGGCCTGGTCCGGATGAGCCCGCTCATCGTGCCGGTGCCCGGCTCCGGGTCGTCGCGGTTCCAGCCGCTCGCGATCGATGACCTGGCCCGCGTCGTGGTCCGTTCGCTGGAGGACCCGGGGACGATCCGCGGCATCTATCCGCTCGGCGGGCCACGGTACTGGACGTACCGCGAGATCCTCGGGGAGACCCTCCGGGCGATGGGGACGCGGCGGACGATCCTGCCGATGCCCGTGCCGCTCATCTCGCTTGTCGCGGGTGCCGCTGAGACGCTCCGGATCCCGTTCCCGGTCGCGACCGACCAGCTCCGCCAGCTGAAGCTCGACAATGTTGGGCCGGTCACCGCGGTCAGGGACGCGTTCGGGTTCGAGCCGCTCGACATGGCCGGCCGGCTGACGCACCTGGCGAAGCGCCTACCGGACCAGGAGCCCGAGGTCGCGTAGCCGTGGGCGGGTAGCCCTGCGCGCATAGCCGCGCCCCGAACCCCGTGTGCCACTGTCAGACACACGATTCGCACGAATGAGCGTGACCCACCACGAGTTCGAGCAGCTTCCGTCGCGATCGGGTACCCCGTCGCGCTCATTCGTGCAGGTCCCGCTACTGGGAGCAGCGGCCCGGCCACGGCCGAGGGACCCGGCGCTGCGGTCAGCGCGAGCGGGGGCCGTGGACCGCCGCGGTGCCGCCGGGTCCGCACGGCCGCGTCAGGTCGCCGTGGCGCGGTACGATCCCCGGAGTGATCCCCGCCGTCCGCCGGACGCTCCTCGCCATGGGCTGGTTGCTCGTCATCGTCGTCCTCGCGCTCGGGGGTGCCGGGATCGTGGCGCAGTGGTCCCATCCGCCTGGCACGTCGGCTCGTGCGGAGCTCACCTGGCAGGGCGATCGGGACGTCGCGCCGTCCCTCGACGCCGCGCAGGTGAACCTCCAGGCGATCGCCGGACAGGTGGACCGGCTCGCCGTCCTCGCCCGCGGCGCGCTTGCGGCGATGACCGCGGACGATCAAGGGCCCTTCACCGCGGCGCTCACGGAGGGTGGCGACACGGCCCGGAGCATCCAGTCCGCATCGGCCGCGCTTCGCGTCGATCTCCTCGCCCTGCCGGGCGGCAGGGCTGCCGATTCCATCGGCTACGGAGGCAACCTCCTCGGCCGGCGCGCGGCAATGCTCACCGCCCTCGAGTCCACGGAGGGGCTCGCGAGCTCGTGGGCCCGCCTGACGGCGGGCAGTGTCAAGGTGTCCGACCTGATCGCGCGTCTCACGGACCACGACCTGACGGTGGCCGCGGCGGCGGCCGAGGGCCGGGCGGCGGACTACGAGGCCGCGCTCGCGACCCTGGCCCGGGCGGCGGGGATGCTCGACGACGCCACCGCGATCCGCGACCAGCTCGCGAACGCAACGGACGTGTCGACGCTCGACGCCTGGCTGAGTCGGAACCGCCGCTACGACGCGGCGCTCGTCACCCTGTACTCTGCTCTCCGCGATTCCGGCGGCATCGTGAACGACACCGTCCGGGAGGCCTACCGTGAGGAGAGTGCCGCCCGCGCGGTCCTCCCGCCGGACACCCGCGGGCTCGTCCTCATCGTCGCCGACATCGGGCGCGGCGGACTGAACCAGGCGGTCATCGCGATCGAGCAGGCCCGCGGTCGCCTCAACCTCGCGCTCCAGGCACTCGTGCCCGTCGAGGGGGCCGCCCCCTGACGTACACTCGCGGTCAAGCCCGGGCCGTCCGACCAAGTGCCCGGGCCCACCCAATCCCGGGAGGGACAGCATCCGTGCGCGTGCGTGTCACGACCGACCAGCCCTGGGACGTCGACGTCGACGTCCTCGTCATCCCGATCGTGGGCGATCCGCTTTTCGACGGGTCTCTCGGCGAGCTCGATCGCCGGGCGAACGGAGAGCTCGCGGCCCTCGTCGCCTTCGGCGAGCTCCGCACGAAACGGTTCACGTCGGCCATCGCCGCCTCCGGGGAGGTCCGGGCGCGTCGCCTCGTGACGATCAGCACCGGCGACGCTCCGGGCGTCGACCGCGAGGTGGTTGTCCGCACCGCCGCCGCCGCACTCCATCGCCTCGCCGGGCGACACGTCCGTTCCCTCGCGATCTGGGTGGAGCCGCTCGCCGCCGTCCTCGACGGCGGCACGGAGGCAGTCGCCGGGCTCCTCGCCCGCGGCGTCGTGGAGGGGAGCTTCGACCCAAAGACCCTCTACCTCGACGAGGTCCCGACCGCGCCCCCGGCCCTCGACGAGCTCGTCCTCGTGGCGCCCGACGCGGATCTCGCGGCCTGCACCCGCGCGGCGGAGCGGGGCGTGATCCTGGGCGAGGGCGCGAACCTCGCGCGGAGCCTGTCCAACCGCGCCGCCAACGACGTCAGCCCCGAGGTCCTCGCCGAGGAGGCCTGGGCCATCGCCGAGAAGCACGGACTGTGGATCGATGTCATCGGTCCGGACCGCGCGACCGAGCTCGGGATGGGGATGTTCATGGCGGTCGGCCGGGGTAGCGACAACCCGCCGCGGATGATCGTCGTACGCTCCGGGAAGGCCGGCGAGCTCGACGCGGCCGGGCGTCACCTCGCGCTGATCGGGAAGGGCGTCTGCTTCGACTCCGGCGGCATCAGCATCAAGCCGGCCGACCGGATGGAAGAGATGAAGATGGACAAGACCGGTGCCTGCACCGTGATCGCGGCCATCGCCACCGTCGCCCGCCTGGCTCCCGGCACACCGCTCCTCGCGGTGGCGCCCGCCGTCGAGAACATGCCCGGCCCGCATTCCACACGGCCGGGCGACCTGGTCAAGGCGCTCAACGGCAAATGGGTCGACATCACGAACACGGACGCCGAGGGACGGCTGATCCTCGGCGACGCGATGACCTACGCCGAGCGGCTGGGCGCCACCCACCTCGTCGACGTGGCGACGCTCACCGGCGCCGTCTCGCGGGCGCTCGGCGATCTCGTGACCGGTGCCTTCGGGACGGATCCGGCCTGGACGGGCGAGGTGCTGGCCGCCGGCGCACGCGCCGGCGAGCGCTACTGGCAGCTCCCGCTTGTGGACGAGTACTGGACCGAGATGGAGTCCTGGTACGGCGACATGATCAACAGCGGCAGCGGCGAGGGCGGGCTCGTGAAGAGCGGACTCTTCCTTCGCGAGTTCGCCACGAAGCCCTGGGTCCACCTGGACATCGCCGGGACTGCGTACTTCCGGAAGGCGAAGCCGTGGGCGGCCCGCGGTGCGACGGGCGTCTCCCACGCGACGCTCGTCGAGCTCGCGCTCGCGGGGGCGAGACCGGCCTGACGCCCGGGCGCCGGCCGTCCCGGCCGCTCGCAGCGACCTGACGGAGGACCACGCCATGGAATTCGCCGCCATCGCGGCCGGGGTCGCGGGCCTCGGCTGGGGTCTCGTCGCCGATCGATTGGCGGCGCGCTGGCCGGCGCACGAGGACGGAACCGTCCGGCCGGCGGACTGGCGGACGCTCGCCGTGGCGTCCGCGGGCGCGCTCGCGGGGGCGCTCCTCGTCGACCGGTTCCGCTCCGACCCCGCGGCGCTGGCGTTCCTCGCGCTCGTCGTCCTCGCGCTCATCGTCCTCTTCGCGACCGACCTCGACCAGCGGCTCCTCCCGGACGTCATCACGCTCCCGCTCGTCGGTTACGCGCTCGCGGGATTCGTCCTCGGCGTCGGGCCATTCGTCCGGACCCCCGGCGACCTGCTCTGGGCGGCTGTCGCGGGCGTCGTGCTGCCCGCGATCCTGCTCCTCGTCTCGATCCCGTTCGGGGCCGGAGCGATCGGGATGGGGGACCTCAAGCTCCTCCTCGGCGTGGGACTCGTCGTCGGCTCGGCGCGGATTCTCGTGACCGTCGCCGTCGGCGCCGTCGCGGCGGCCGCGGGGATCCTCGTCCTCCTCGCCATGCGCCGGATCACCCTGAAGAGCTACGTGCCGTACGGGCCGTTCCTCATCGCCGGCGCCATATGGGCCATGCTCTCGGCGCCGCCGGGGTGACGATCGTCCCGGGGCAACCGCTGGACGAGGTGCGGTATCATCCCGCCCAGCCGGTTAGTCGTTCCAACGTGGTGCCCAACGTGGAGCGGCGGTCGCACCCGGCGAGCGAACCGAAAACGCGCCCCCGCACGTGACGGAGATCGTTCGCACGATGACGACGCCCCTCGATGCGCCGCCAAACGCCTGACGACCGGGGCTGGTCCCGGCCGCGCCGGCGTTCCGGCCGTGGATTCCTCCTCTTCCTCCTCCTCACCTCGATCCTCGGCGGCCTGTTCGTCGGCACCCCGCCGTCGCCTGCCCGAGCTGACGATCTCGCCGATGCGATCAAGAGACAGAAGGCCCTCGCGGCCCAGATCGCGAAGCAGAAGGCCCAGGTCGCGACGCTCACGAAGAACCAGGCTGCGCTGAGCGGCAAGCTCGCGGAGACAAAGGCCTCGGTCGAGGAGGTGAACGCGGATCTGACGGCGGTGCGGGCCCAGGTCCTCCAGATCACGGTCGATGTCGCGATCGCGCAGGGCCAGGTGGACGAGCTCGACGCCGAGGTCGCCAAGCTGGATCTCCAGCTCAGGGATGTCGAGGCTCGCGAGGCCGCCAAGCTCATCCAGTTGAACGAGCGGAAAGCCGTGCTGGCCGAGCGGATCCGCCTCGCCTACGACACAGACCGGACGACGCTCCTCGAGACGATGCTCTCGGGCAATACGTTCACCGACGTGCTGTCCGACGTCTCCTATCAGCTCGACTTTGCCGAGCAGGACAAGGTGCTCGCCGAGCAGATCGTTGCCGATCAGAAGGTGCTGGCGGTCCTGCGTGCCACGGTGGAATCCACGCGGGCGCAGACCGAGACGATGAGGACGGCGGCCGACGCTCAGCGCGTCCAGCTTGATGCGCAGCTCGCCGATCTCGCCGCGTCCCGCGACCGGCTGGCCCAGCTTGAGGCGGAGACCGAGCAGCTCCTCAGGGAGCAGCAGGCGACATACGACCGGATGGCCAGGGACAAGGCCGCCCTGGCGAAGGCGATCGCCGAGAGCGAGAAGGCACAGCAGGAGCTCCAGAAGGAGATCGACCGGCTGGTCGCTGAGCAGGCTCGCGGCGGTGCGATCCCGTCACGCTACAACGGGACCCTCGACTGGCCGCTGAGAGGGAGGATCACCCAGGAGTTCGGCTGCACGGGTTTCGCCTGGGAGCCGCCCAAGGGGAACTGCCGGAACTGGCACGGCGGCATCGATATCGCCGCGCCGATGTACACGCCGGTCCGGGCCGCCGGTCCGGGGGTGGTCCTGTTCGCCGGCCCGAATCCCTACGACCGGCGGCCGAAGGCATGGATCGTGATCATCGCCCACGCCGAGAACCTGGTGACGTGGTATGCCCACGTCGACGACGACCCGAAGCCGCCGGTGGTCCGCGCCGGTGATCGCGTCGTGGCCGGGCAGGTCATCGCGTACGTGGGCGTGACCGGCCGAACCACGGGCCCCCACGTCGACTGGCGGGTCGAGTTCAACGGCAATTTCGTGAACCCGCGGCTCTTCCTGTAGCGACCCGGCCCGGACCACCGCGGCCTGCGCGGCTCCTGCCTGCCCGGGCCGGCGCATGGCCGTCACCGGGCGATCATCCCCGGCGCCCGGAGCGGTGCTAGCATCGACACTGGCGAACCGCCCGCGGAACCCGAGGAGGATCGCAGTGAAGCGGACGATGGCGATGATCCTGGCCGGTGGCGAAGGCGAGCGCCTCTCGATTCTGTCGTCCGTGCGAGCCAAGCCCGCTGTGCCGTTCGGCGGCAAGTACCGGATCATCGACTTCACGCTGTCGAACTGCGTCAACTCGGATATCCACGACGTGGTCGTTCTGACGCAGTACAACCCGCGATCGCTCAACGACCACATCGGCCTGGGGCGCCCGTGGGACCTGGACCGGTCGAAGGGCGGAGTGAAGCTCCTCCAGCCGTACATCGCGCGCGGCCGCGTGGCGGAGTGGTACCGCGGGACCGCCGACGCGGTTCTCCGGAACCGAAGCCTGCTGGAGCACTCCGACGCGGACACGATCCTCGTCCTCGCCGGGGACCACATCTACAAGATGGACTACCAGCCGTTCATCGTCGCGCACCGCAGGAAGCGGGCGGACGTGACGATCGCCGTGCGGCGGGTCCCGCTTGCCGAGGCCTCGCGGATGGGCATTCTGGCGCTCGACGAAACCGATCGGATCATCGAATGGCAGGAGAAGCCGAAACAGCCCAAGAGCGACCTCGCATCGATGGGGGTCTATGTCTTCTCCCGTCGGGCGCTCCTGAGATGGCTGGATGAGGAGCGGGCCGACTTCGGGGCGCACGTCATCCCGGCGATGCTCGACGGCGGGGCTCGCGTCTACGGCTACCGGTTCGCCGGGTACTGGCAGGATGTTGGGACGATCCAGTCCTACTGGGAGGCGAACATGGCCCTCCTGGTGGACCACCCGGAGCTCGATCTCTACGACAAGCACTGGGTCATCCACACGAAGTCGGAGGAGCGCGCGCCGGCCAAGCTTGGTCCCACCGCCCAGGTTCATCGATCCCTGATCAGCCATGGCTGCGTCATCGAGGGCACGGTCGTCAACAGCGTGCTGTCCCCGGGTGTCCGCGTCGGGGTGGGGGCAGTCGTCCGCGACTCGATCGTGATGTTCGACTCGGTCATCGGGTCACGCGCGGTCATCGACCGCGCGATCCTCGACAAGGAGGTCGTGGTGGGCGCCGGCGCCATCGTCGGGGATGGCCCGGACGACACCCCGAACAAGCAGGAGCCCACTCGACTGACCACCGGGATCACCGTCGTGGGAAAGAAGACCAGCATCCCGCGGGGAGCCAGGATCGGACGGAACGTGCGCATCGGTGGCAATGTCCGGTCAGCCGACTTCGTGAAGCGCGTCGTGCCGAGCGGCGGATCGGTTGACGCCGGCATGGTTCGCCGGGCGGATCGCCGAGCCATCTTGCCGGAGGAGGCTGCGCGCTCGGCGGGCTAGACTGCCGCGATGCCCATGAATCCCGACGCGCCGGTCGAGTCCGGCGGTGCAGCGCCCGCCGATTCCTCAGCCTCCGCGCCCGGCCCGGTCGCCCTGGCACCGGCCGCCGCGCGCGTCGAGGCCTGGCTGGCGGAGCTCGCCATCGATCCCGCTCCCCGGACCGATCGAGACGGCGTGAGCGCATGGGATGTCGTCCTCGACGGGCATCGCCGCCGCGACCTCAGGACGACGCTCATCCTGGATCCCGGACTCGGCCTCATCGCCTGGGCGCATCTCGCGCCGCCGATTGGGGACGGCCTGCGAAGGGCGTACCGATCACTCCTACGGTGGAACGACGAGTTCCCGCTCGCGAAGTTCTCGATCGCGGACGACGACCGGCCGATCCTTGCCGTGGAGGTGCCGGCCCGCTGGCTCGACGCCGACGAGCTCGGCCTCGCCCTCGCGCGCGTCGTGGGGATCGCCGACCGTCTGTTCGAAGAGACCAGGGCCTGGCTGTGGATCGGCGGGCGCGTCCCGGACGGCTACGCGGCCCGCGAGTGCCGAACGACGGCGCTCCTGGATCGGTTCGCGCCGCGACTGCCGGAGCTGTTCGAGGTATGAGGATCGCCAGGGCGGCGGTTCGACCCGCCGGCGTTCGGATGGCGAGTCCGCGATCCGGTGTGCGCATGGTGGCCCCGACCCGTGCGCTCCGCCTCGTCGCCGCAGCGGTCTTCGCTGCGACCGCCCTGGGCCTCGGACAGGTCGGCGTGCCGTCGCCGGCGCGGGCCGCCACGCCGGACCTGACGCTCGTCACCGCCACGACGTACCAGGTTCTCCCCGACGAGGGACGCGTGGCGGTCACCGTCCGGATCACCGCGACAAACCGTCTAAGGGACACCGCGACGCGTCGCTTCTACTTCGACGAGGGGTACCTCGCCGTACTGCCGGGCACCTCCAACTTCAGGCTCAGCGCGGCAACCGGGTCACCGAGCGTCTCGGTCAGGTCTCGGAAGGCGAGCGGCGTCATCCTCCGCCTGCAGTTCGGGTCGCGGCTCGCCTCCGGGAAGTCGATGGATCTGACGCTCACCTTCGACCTTCTCGACCCGGGCGGGGCGCCGGAGCGACCGGTCCGGATCTCGCCGTCGCTCGTGGCGTTTCGGGCATGGGCCTCCGCGAGCGCGGCGACGCCCGGGTCGTCGGTGGAGGTGCGCCTTCCGGCCGGGTACACGGTGGTCCTCGGAGGCGGTCCGCTCGTCGGTCCGGCCACGGACGTGGCCGGCTGGCAGGTCTTCACGAGCGGGCCGCTGGACGCGCCGCTGACGTTCGTCGTCGACATCTCCGCGGCTCGACCCGGCGGGTACGTCGACAGTCGCCGATCCGTGACCGTCGGCGACCGGACGATGGCGATCATCCTTCGCGCCTGGCCGGACGACCCCGCCTGGCGTGTCCGGGTGGGCGACCTCGTTCTTCGAGGGCTGCCGGTCCTGGCCGAAGCGATCGGGGCGCCATGGCCGTTCGAGGAGCCACTGACAATCGCCGAGACCTTCGTCCGGAGCACCGGCGGGTATGCCGGCATCTTCGATCCCGTGAAGGTGCTCGTCCAGGTGGGCTACACAGCCAGCCCCGGGGTCATCCTCCACGAGGCGGCCCACGGCTGGTTCAACGGCGGGCTCGTCGCGGACCGCTGGATCGCCGAGGCATTCGCCTCCTACTATGCCGAGCAGGCCGCGGCGACGCTCGGCGTGACCATCGACTCTCCGGAGCTCGCAAACGTGCCGGTCGAGGCGGCGCTCCCGCTCAATGCCTGGGGACCCACGGGTGAGGCGGCCGCCGTGGCGGACGAGTATGGCTACGCGGCGTCGCTCGCGCTCGCTCGGGAGATCGCTGCGCTCGTGGGCGATGGTGCTCTCCGCGACACCTGGCGTGCGGCCGCGGCCGGCGAGCCGGCCTACCAGCCCGCCTCCCCGTCCATGGACGTCGGGCGCGCCCGGGAATCCGGTGCCGCACCGCCGGACTGGCGCGCACTGCTCGACCTCCTCGAGGCGCGCGCGGATCCGGAGGCCGCCGCCGCCCTCGATGGCCTGTGGCGGCGCTGGGTGATCCGGCCCGAGGACGCCGGTCTGCTCGCTGCGCGCGCGGACGCGCGCAGGGCCTACGCGGCGGCGGTGGAGGCGGCTGCTCCCTGGGCGTTGCCTCGCTCGATCCGCGACGCGATGCGGGCCTGGCAGTTCGACGCGGCACTCCGGCTCATCGACGATGCCGAGGCCGTGCTCCGTCAGCGTGCCGTGATCGCCGAGGTGGCCGCTGCCAGTGGTCTCACCCCGCCCGACGCGCTTCGCCCTGCATTCGAGGGCGATGTTGGGCTCGCGGCGGCCGCCGCCGAGGCGGCCGTCGAGCTCGCCTCGATCGGGCAGATCCGGGCGGCCCAGGCAGCCCGCATCGCGAACCCGGGGCTCGTGGATCGACTCGGCCTGATCGGCGTGGATCCCGAGGCGCGTCTCGCCGCCGCTCGCGCCGCGTTCGAGGACGGGGACCAAGACGCCGCGCTCGCCGAGGCGGGCGCTGCGCTGGCCGCATGGCGTGCCGTCCCGGAGGTTGCGCGGGGGCGGATCATCAGCGGCACCCTGCTCGTCGTGGTGGTCCTGATTCTGGCATGGCTCGTCGCGCGACGAGGGAGGGCGCAGCGCGTCTCCAGGATCGGCGGTGCCTGACGAACGGGCTCGCGAACGGGCTCGCGAGCCCGGCGCTGTAAGAGGAGTCACGTCGCGCCAAGTGCCTGACGAACGGGCTCGCGAGGGGGGCGGTACGGTACACTCCCGCCGACTCGCCAGCGCTCCCGCCGGAGTGGACGGCGCCGGGGGTCCCGACGGAGGAATCGCTGACGGTGAGGGGTCGAGCGCCGCGCCCTGACGCTCGCGACGGCCTGGCGCGCTGATGTCGATCCATCGCGCGCGTCCGTCCTGGGAGATCCTGTCCGGCGACTCAGCCGACGTCTATTTCGCCCGCGCCGAGCGAATCCTCGAGCGTGAGGGCCTCGATCCTGTCGTGACGATGGAGGTCTTCGCCCGTCAGGACGCGATTCTGTGCGGCATCGGTGAGGCAAAGAACCTCCTCGGGCACGTGCTCTCGGACGAGGATGAAACCGTCATCGAGTCCCTCGACGACGGCGACGCGATCGCCCCGAAGGAGGTCGTGCTCCGGATCACGGCGCGGTACCGCGCGTTCGGACTGTACGAGACGGCCATCCTCGGGATGCTCGCCCAGTCGACCGGCTGGGCCACGGCGGCCCGTGAGGTCGTCCAGGCTGCCGCGCCCGAGCCCGTCATCTCGTTCGGCGCGCGGCACGTCCACCCGGACATCACCGATGTCCTCGACTACGCGGCGATCGTCGGCGGCTGCGTCGGCGCGTCGACGCCGGCCGGCGCCCGGCTCGCCGGGCTGAACCCCACCGGCACGATGCCCCACGCCCTCGTCCTCATCTTCGGCGACACTGTCGACGCGGCCCTGGCATTCGACCGCGATCTCGACCCGGACGTGCCCCGGATCGTCCTCGTCGACACGTTCAAGGACGAGGCCGAGGAGGCCCTCCGCGTCGCCGAGGCGCTCGGCGAGCGGCTCTTCGGCATCCGCCTGGACACGCCGTCGGAGCGCGGCCGCGTCACCGCCGACCTCGTCCACGAGGTCCGCGCCAGGCTGGACCAGGCGGGACACGGGAGCGTGAAGATCGTCGTCTCCGGCGGTCTGACGCCGGACCGGATCCGCTACTTCAAGGAGGCCGGCACCCCGGTCGACTCGTTCGCCGTCGGGTCGTACATCAGCGGGGCGAGGCCGGTCGATTTCACGGCCGACCTCAAGGAGATCGACGGCCGACCGATCGCCAAGCGTGGCCGGATCCCCGGCCGGACGGACAGTCCGCGGCTGCGACCCGTCCGCCTGGCCGACTGGCGCGAGGGTGGACCCTAGCCCGCTGTCCTGCCGGGGCCATTTCGCCGGTCCGGGGTTGGACGGCGGCGCGAACCGCCGTTCCGTGCCACCATCCGGGGCCATGGACGAGCCGTCCCGTCCGGTCGAGGATCGCGAAGGCGCCTACGAGCTGCTCCAGCGCGGCCAGGCCCTGATGCGCCATCGCCACCACGCGCAGGCCGCGGTCGTCCTGGAGCGAGCCGCGCGCGCGGAGCCGAACAAGGGCTCGATCCTCGAGGCGCTCGGCCGGGCCCTCTTCAACTCCGGCCAGCACGAGCGGTCGCGTGAGACGTTCGAGCGGCTGCTCGAAGTGGACCCGTCATCGCCGTACGGCCACTTCGCCCTCGGGCAGAGCCTGAAGCGCCTGGGGCGGCACGCCGAGGCGCGGACCCATCTCAGGCTTGCGGTCGCCCTCGACCCGCACTCGGCGCTGTACCGGGGCGCGCTCAGCCGCCTGGGGCCCGGTCCGAAGTCCGAACCAAACGGCTGAGCAGGTTGCGTCCGCGCCGGCGCCGGCGCGGAGTCGGCACTGGGCGCCGGGGGTTCAGCGCGCCGGCGGCTCCAGGATCCGGGTGAGCCGGAGCAGCCCGACGAGCGACTTCGCATCGGCGATCTCGCCACGCTCCGCCATCACGACCGCGTCTCGCCACGGGATCCGTTCCAGCTCGAGCCGCTCATCCTCATCTGGGCCAAGGCGTTTCCCGTGGGCGGGCACGAGATCGCGGGCGAGGTAGAGGTGCATCAGCTCCGTGGCGAAGCCCGGGGCCGTCCAGAACGCTCCGAGGTGCTCCCATGAGCTGGCCCGGAGCCCGGTCTCCTCCTCGAGCTCGCGCCGCGCGGCGAGGTCCGGATCCTCGAGGGAGCCGTCGTCCGCACGATCGAGCGTCCCAGCCGGGATCTCGAGGAGCGTCCGCCCGGCGGCCAGCCGGAACTGGCGGACGAGGAGGACGCGGTCCTCGGAATCGAGGGCGACGATCGCGACGGCGCCGGGATGGCCGACGATGTCGCGAGTGGAGCGCCGGCCATCAGGCGCCAGGATCTCGTCGACGCGGACCTCGAGGTAATGGCCCCGGTGCACGACCCGGGTGCCGACGACCGTCTCTCGAAGACGGTCGTCGGCGGGATGGCCGTCGCCGCCGGCGACGTGCGCCCGGGCCACCCCTGGTCAGGCGGTCGCGCCCGCGGCGACCCCTGCCGCAAGCGCGTCGCCAGATTCGGCGTCGAACAGGTGGAGCTTCTCCGCCGGGATCTGGAGGTCCAGGATGTCGCCCGGGCGGACGCGATGTGAGGCCGAGACGACGGCGATGACATCGCCGTCGTGGCCGACCACGGTCAGGTGGAGCAACTCTTCGTTGCCGAGGTACTCCACGACGTCAGCCTTGGCCCGGATCGTGAGGCGTTCGCCGACCTCGCCGCCGAGCTCGAGATGCTCGGGCCGGAACCCGGCGTCCACGCGGCGGGGGCCGCCGGCGGTCAGTGCGCTCTTGAACCGGGCGGGGATCGGGAAATCGAAGCCCGAGCCCTTCATCCGCTCGCCGTCGACATCGAGCGACGCGAAGTTCATCGCCGGGCTGCCGATGAAGCCGGCCACGAATCGGTTCCTCGGGTGATCGTACAGCTCCTGGGGCGTACCAACCTGCAGGAGATCGCCGGCATTCATCACCGCGATCCGGCTGCCCATCGTCATCGCTTCGACCTGATCGTGCGTGACGTAGACGACGGTGGTCGCCAGGCGCTGGTGGAGACGCGCGATCTCGGCGCGGGTCTGAACGCGGAGCTTCGCGTCGAGGTTGGAGAGCGGCTCGTCCATGAGGAAGACTTTGGGCTCCCGGACGATCGCCCGGCCCAGTGCCACGCGCTGGCGCTGGCCGCCCGAGAGCTCCTTCGGCTTCCGGTTGAGGAGACTCTCCAGGCCGAGGATCCGTGCAGCATCGCCGACCCGCTTGTCGATGTCCGCTTTTGCGATCTTCCGGAGCTTGAGGCCGAAGGCCATGTTGTCGCGCACGGTCATGTGCGGATAGAGCGCGTAGCTCTGGAACACCATGGCGATGTCGCGGTCCTTCGCGGCGACGTCGTTGACGACGCGCTCGCCGATGCGGAGCGTCCCCTCGGTGATCTCCTCCAGCCCGGCGATCATCCGCAGGCTGGTGGTCTTCCCGCAGCCTGACGGGCCGACGAGGACCATGAACTCGCCATCGTTGATCTCGAGGGAGAGATCACGGACGGCGAAGACGTCACCGTAGCGCTTGGTGACGTGGTCGAACGTGACGGTTGCCATGATCAACCTCCGACCGGGTCGGGCATCGCGGACCCCTGCATCTCGCCGCGCCAGGCGCGAACGTCGACGGGTCCCGTACGTGACCGCCGGTTGTCGCGATGGTACACGCGCCGGGCTGGTGCGGCTGGCACGGTCGCGGCGGGGCATGTGCGCCCGCCATCCTCGGGCCACCGCCGGATCGGAATTGCCCCGGATCGGAATTGCCCCGGATCGGAATTGCCCCGGATCGGAATTGCCCCGGATCGGAATTGCCCCGGATCGGAATTACCGTCGGATCGGAGGCACCGCCCGTCGCCCGCGGCGCGATCAGCTCGTCGCCGCGGCGGCGAAGGACGCGATGTCGAGAAAGCGAGCGTCGGGCGTCGCCTGTGCCGGTGGCGTGGCACCGAACCCGTCGCGGTCGTGGCGACGGTCGATCCAGACCGTGGACAGCCCGAGTGACTTCGCCGGGACGTGGTCGTGGAAGAGGCTCTGGGCGACGTGGAGGACCCGCTCTCGAGGGACGTCAAGCCGCCCGAACAGGAGCTCGAAGTTCGCGATCCGCGGCTTGTAGCCGCCGGCCTGCTGGGCGGTCACGATCCAGTCGAACTCGACCCCGAGGCGGCGGTTCGAGGCGGCGAACAGGTCGTCGTCGCAGTTCGTGAGGACACCCAGCCGGAAGCGTGCCTTCAGTCGGGCGAGGGCGGCGCGCGAATCGGGGAAGGCCGGCCAGTCCCCGACGGAGCCACCAAAGGCCGCGATCTCGGCCGCGGTCGGCTGGACCGCATACGAGGACGCCACGGATTCCAGGCCCAGCCCCAGGACTTCGCGGTAGCGGCGGTACGGCCCGGCCTCGACCATCGCCTCGACCGTGGCGTACCGCTCCAGGAGCTCGTCGTCCGGCGGCCGGACCCCGCGCGGATCCAGGACCGCCCGGAGACCGGCCAGGATCCCGGCCTCCCAATCGATGAGCGTCCCGTAGCAGTCGAAGGTGAGGGCGTCGAAGGCGCCATAGTCCAGGGTCGTCATGCCACGGATTCTGCCACACGTCCGGCCGCCGGTGGCAGGCTGGACGGTGCACGAGAACCGGTCACGGGGGATGGCGCAGGACCGGATCGGCTCTCGTCGCGGAGGATCGGGATGGGGAGATGGGGTGGCCTACGGGGCTTGAACCCGTAACCTTCGGAGCCACAATCCGATGCTCTGCCAGTTGAGCTAAGGCCACCGCGAGTCGTGCTCGGACTGACCTTCGAATCAGGCCAGGAGCCCGTGGGCGACCCGAGTGTACCCGGATTCCTCGGCGACCCGTGCACCGAGCCGCGAGCCGGCCGTCCGCCGGGGCGATTTCCAGAGCCCTGCCGTCCTGACCCTGCCTCGGTGACGACGATATCGGGTTCGGGTTCTGGTTCCGGTCCTCGCGGACATTGGCCGGGGGGCGTCCGGTGGGGTCGGGTGCGGTCCGGTGCGCAGCGCCGGTACCCCCGTCTGAGTGCACCCGGGACCATGGGGCCGCGGACGCCCCGGGAGGCCGGGCATAGCGTGATCCGTGACCGGTTCGGTGGGGGCTGAACGGTCGCCAGCGGAAGCAAATCACGAAGCCCGGAGCCATGAACCTCAACCCCGTGCCCAGCCATGCTCCAGCCGCTCGATCGCGACGCTGCGTCGCCAGCGTGGCCCTCGTCGCCGCGCTCGCCCTGACGATCGCAGCGCCGCGTGCCGTGTTCGCCTGGGAGGCGAACGACTTCTCGGCGCCCGACGAGGCGCTGCTCGTGACGCTCACGAACCAGGCCCGCGCCGCCGCGGGCCTGCCGGCGCTCACAGTCGATCCGGTCCTCACGGACATGGCGCGCTGGCGATCGAAGGACATGATCGACAAGAACTACTTCAGCCACAGCATTCCGCCCGACGGCAAGAAGGTGTTCGACTACCTGTCGGCGGCCGGGTATTGCTTCAATGTCGCCGGCGAGAACCTGGGAACGAACAACTTCCCGGACGACATCGCGAGCCAGTCGATCCAGGATGCGTGGATGAATTCGGCCGGCCACCGGAACGTGCTCCTGGGCACCAGCTGGGACGTCGTTGGCATCGGCGCCTACAAGGGGGCCGACGGCAAGCACGTCTGGACCGCCCTGTTCGCGGACAAGTGCAACGTGACCGCCACCCCGAAGCCAACGCCCGCGCCGACCCCGAAGCCAACGCCCGCGCCGACCCCGAAGCCAACGCCTCAGCCCACGGCAGCTCCCAAGCCCGTCGCCACCCCTGCGCCTGTCGCCACTCCCGAGCCCACGCCCAAGCCCACGCCAAGGCTGACCGCCGCCGCACCCGTCGCCACTCCCAGGCCAACCCCCAGGCCCGAGTCCACACCCCAACCGACGCCCACACCCCAACCGACGCCCCAGCCGACGCCCCAGCCGACGCCCACACCCCAACCGACGCCCACGCCCCAGCCGACGCCGACGCCCACGCCCTCCTCCGGGCCGCCCGAGGCGGCCGGCTCGATGCAGGTCGTTGACCTGCCGTTCGCCACGAGCCTTCTCGACACGATCGTGGGCGACGTGGCCGGAGGCTTCTTCGGCAACTGACGCCATCGGTGCCTCGAAGCACTGCCGCAGCCCCCGCGTCTACACTGACCCCGATCCCGTCCCGGCAGGCCCAGAAACCCGGAGGAGCGATGGCCCCGATCCTCGAGGCGCACGATCTCACGAAGCGATTCGAGCTCGGGCAGTCCACCGTCGAGGCCCTCAAGGGCGTCTCTCTGGCCGTCCAGCCCGGCGAGTTCGTCGCGCTCATGGGCCCGTCCGGCTCAGGCAAGAGCACGCTCCTCCAGATCCTGGGTGGGCTGGACCAGCCGACGACGGGCGCGGTCGTCTTCGAGGGCCGTGACATCAGCCGGCTGTCGGACGACGACGCGACGCGTCTTCGCCGGGAGCGGACCGGCTTCGTCTTCCAGGCGTTCAACCTGATCCCGCTCCTGAACGTCCGCGAGAACATCGCCCTCCCGTTCACGATCGCCGGGCAGGACGCGTCGCGCGGCGAGCTCCGGGACCGGATCCGCGAGGTCATCGCGCTCGTTGAGCTGACCGGGAAGGAGCGCCACCGCCCGGATCAGCTCTCCGCCGGCGAACAGCAGCGCGTCGCTGTGGCTCGGGCGCTCGTGACGCGGCCGTCTGTGCTCCTCGCTGACGAGCCGACGGGCAACGTCGACTACACGACCGGCGGCGAGCTCCTCGACGCGCTCTGGCGCTCGTGCGACGGGGCCGGGCAGACGATCGTCCTCGTCACCCATGACGCGCGCGCTGCCGCATACGCGGACCGGGTTCTCGTGATCGGCGATGGGCGGATCCGCGACGAGATCGATCTCGGCCGGCGCGCCGACCATTCGGCGGCGCCGCTGATCACGCGGCTCGCCCAGCTGGGGCTCTAGCCCGCCGTGGGCCTGGACCGGCTCGCCTGGCGGACCCTCGGCGCACGACCGCTCCGCACGCTCCTGACCATCGTCGGCGTCGCCCTCGGCGTCGGCGTCCTCTCAGCGTCGCTCGCGATGAGTGCCGGCATCGAGGCGGCCGTGGACCGGACGGTCCGGGACGCCGTCGGGACCGCGGACCTCCGGGTCTCGGCGTTCCTGGAGCGCGGTCTCTCCGACGCCACGGTCGAGGCGATCCGGGAGACCGACGGCATCGCGCTGGTCGCCCCGACGATCGAGAAGCGAACCTTCCTGGCGGCGGCCACGACCGGTTCTGCGGGCGGTGCACGGGACGCCGTGACGGTCCTCGGCATCGACCCCGTGGCGTGGTCTCGCCTCCACGATCTCGAGCTCGTCGCCGGGGCGCGGCTCGCTCGGACGAACGAACCGTCGGCACTCATCACGGAGTCTCTCGCCGCCGCGGACGGCTACGTTCTCGGGAGCGAGCTGACGATCCAGGGCGCGGGCGAGCCGGCGCGCCTGCGGGTGATCGGCATCCTCGCCGGACCCGGCCCCGTCGCTGGTGCCGCCGGGCGTACGGTCATCGTCCCGATCGACGTCGCGCGGGCAGCCTTCGCCCTCGACGGAGTCACCCACGTCGAGATCGGCCTCGCCGCCGACGCCGCCCCGGCTGAGGTGACGGCCGCGCTCGCGGCGCGGCTGGTGACCGAGCCGTACGTCCTCTCATCGCCCGTCGATCTCGCCGCCGGACTGCGCGCATCGACCGCCGACTTCCAGGCGTCGACCGCGCTCGTCGCGGCGATCGTCCTGTTCGTCGGGTCGTTCCTCATCGTGAACACGCTGTCGATGACGGTCGGAGAGCGGGCACGCGAGGTCGGGCTGCTGCGGGCCGCCGGCGCCACCCGCGCCCAGGTTGGCCGGTTCGTCCTGGCCGGGGCGCTCGTCCTGGGCGTCGCGGGCTCGGCCCTGGGACTGCTCGTCGGCGTGCTCCTCGGGACGCTCATGGCCGGCTCGGTCCGGGCGCTCACCGGGTTCCCGGCCGACGTCGCCGGCCTCGACGCCGGGAGTCTCGTCACCGCCTTCCTCGTCGGCCTGGCGATCACGATCGCCGGGGCGATCGAGCCCGCCGTCAGGGCGGCACGGATCTCGCCGGTCGAGGCCCTTCGCGCCCGGCTCGACCTCCCGGGCGTCCGCCGCGCCCGCCTGGGCTGGCTGACCCTCGTCTTCGTGGCGGTGGCGCTCCTCGTGCTCCTCGCCTGGCCACCGGCCGCCGGGGCGACTGGCGCCGGCCGCGCCCTCGCCGTGTACGTGGTGCTCCTCGCCGCCACGCTTGCGACGCCGTTCCTGCTGCCGCCGCTCGCCCGCATCCTCGGCAGTCCGCTCGCCGCGGTCTTCCGATTGGAGGAGCGACTTGCCCGTGGCTCGCTCGCCCGTGACCGGAGCCGGACCGCATTGACCCTCGGGGCGCTCGTGGTGGGCCTTGCCATGATCGTTGCGCTCGGCTGGACGGCCCAGGCCGCACGGAGCGCCGCGACGGCCTGGCTCGCCGACGTGGTCCCGGGGGACGAGGTTGTCACCTCGATCCGGCCGATCGGGCCGGACGAGGGCGTCCGCGAGAGCCTCGCCGCGGTGACGGGCGTTCGTTCGGTCACCTCGATCGCCACCTTCGATCTCGCGATTCGCGGGATCCGTGTCGACGCCGCCGCGGTCGTGGGCGCGGACTTCCTGGCGGACGGCCGCCTCACCTTCGTCGAAGGGAACCGCACGGCGGCGCTTGGGGCGCTCGACGCCGGTGGCGCCGCGATCCTCCCGAAGGCCACCGCCGACCGTCTGGGGATCGGGTTGGGCGATACGATCACGCCCGCCCTCGGCGGTGGAGAGACGCTCGACCTCCGGGTCGTGGGCATCGTGGCACGGTCCATCCCCGGCGGCACGGGGGAGGCGATCCTCGTCGGCTGGCCCGACGCGTCGGGTCCGATCGGTGTGGCCGGCGCCGACGTCTTCGCGGTTCGCTTCGCAGACGGCGCGGGTGAGTCCGCCCGGGCCGCGCTCGAGGCGACCGCCCGGGGCCTCGCTCTGGAGGCCAACCCGCTGTCACGGGTCCAGGGCGCGGTCACCGACGCACTCGGCCGGGTTTTCGGGCTGTTCGACGCACTGGCGCTCGTCGCCGTGCTCGTCGCCGCGCTCGGCATCGTGAACACGCTGACGATGGGCGTGGTGGAGCGGGTCCGAGAGATCGGCGTCCTCCGCGCGATCGGCATGACCCGCCGGCAGGCGTCGCGGATGGTCGTGGTGGAGGCGACAGTCCTGGGTCTCGTGGGCGCCGTCCTGGGCGCGCTCGTCGGGCTCGTCGTCGGCGCCGTCCTGCTCGTCCTGTCGGGCGGCTTCCAGCCGTCAGCGGGGCTGCCATGGGCGTCGATCGCAATCGCGGCGGTCCTCGGCCTCGCCGGTCCGGCGATCGCCGCCTGGTATCCGTCCCGGCTCGCGTCCGGCATCTCCATCGTCCGCGCACTCAAGTTCGAATAGCCCCGCCGGGGGCTATT
>PNKK01000028.1 GCA_013822395.1 Anaerolinea sp.
AGCGGCCCGTCGGAAGCCCGGCGGGCCGCTGGTATACTCGCCGGGTGCCCGCCTGATCACGAAACCCCGCGGAGCCATGCCCGGATGAGCAAGCCCTCCCACTTCACGGTCGCGGTCGTCGGCGCCACCGGCGTCGTCGGTCGGACGATGATCCAGGTCCTCGCCGAGCGGGGCTTTCCGGTCGGTGAGCTGCGCCTGCTCGCGTCCGGCCGGTCGGCCGGCCGGACGGTGTCGGCGGCTGGTCGGACCCTTGAGGTGGGTGAGGCGGTTCCCGAAGCGTTCGACGGCGTCGATGTCGCGCTGTTCAGCGCCGGCGGCGACGTCTCGAAGGAGCTCGCCCCCCCCGCCGCCGCCCGCGGCGCGACCGTGATCGACAACTCGAACGCCTGGCGGATGGACCCGACCGTCCCGCTCGTCGTGAGCCAGGTCAACCCGGAGGATCTCGCCTGGCACGAGGGGATCATCGCCAATCCGAATTGCTCCACGATGCAGCTCGTCCCGGTCCTCATGGCCCTGCGCGATTCCGTCGGACTGGAGCGCGTGATCGTGGACACCTACCAGTCTGTCTCTGGAACAGGGGCCGATGCGCTCGCGGAGCTCGAGGATCAGATCCGCGCCCATGTCGCCGGCGAGCCGAAGTCCGCGACCGTCTATCCACACCCGATCGCGTTCAATGCGCTTCCCGAGATCGACGTCTTCCTCGACAACGGCTACACGAAGGAGGAATGGAAGGTCGTCACCGAGAGCCGGAAGATCCTCCACCTGCCGGATCTCCGCGTGTCGTGTACAGCGGTCCGCGTGCCGGTCTTCGTGAGCCACTCGGAGGCAGTGCACGTCGAGACGCGGGCCCCGCTGACGCCGGACCAGGCGCGCGCGCTCTTCGCCGCGGTTCCCGGTGTCATCGTCCAGGACGATCCGTCCCACCACGACTACCCGCTCGCCAGCACCGCCGCAGGCCGCGACGAGATCTTCGTGGGGCGCGTGCGCCGCGACCCGTCCATCGATGACGGCCGTGGGATCGCCTTCTGGGTCGTCTCAGACAACCTTCGCAAGGGCGCCGCCACGAACGCGGTCGAGATCGCGGAGGCGCTCGTCGCGCGCGACTGGGTGCGCGCTCGATCCCGCAGGGCCGGCCCGGTCGGGGCCTCGGCGTGACGCCCGCCGAGCGCCGCGCGGCGCTCGACGCCATCGCCGCGGAGGTCCGCGCCTGCACTCGCTGTCGGCTCCATGCCGGGCGGACGCAGGCCGTGCCCGGCGAGGGCCATCCGGATACCGAGGCCGTCTTCGTGGGCGAGGGACCGGGAATGCACGAGGATCGCCAGGGCCGGCCGTTCGTGGGCCGGGCCGGTGACCTCCTCGTCCGCCTCCTCGCCACGATCGGCTGGCGCCGTGAGGAGGTCTTTATCACCAACATCGTGAAGTGCCGCCCGCCGGACAATCGCGACCCCGAGCCGGACGAGATAGCGGCCTGCTACCCGTACCTCCGGCGCCAGCTCGAGGTCCTGGACCCGGCGCTCATCGTCACGCTCGGGCGCCACTCGTTGGGCCGGTTCATCCCGGGCGCCCGGATCGGGCAGACCCACGGCACGCTTCACCCCGTGGACCCCGCAACCGGGGCGCGATCCGCGATGGTGTACGCGATGTACCATCCGGCCGCCGCGCTCCGGGCACCGGACGTGGAGCGCCAGAGCTACGACGACGCGGCCGGGATTCCCACCGCCCTGCTGGAGGCACGCCGCCGCCGCAACGCGGGCGGGCCGACGACCGAATCCCTCGCCGCAGCCCCGCTCGATTCCCTCCCGGCCGACTCGGCGCTCGACGCGCCGACCCTCTTCTGATCGGAACGCCCAGCTCATGCCCAGGAAATCCACCCACATCCCGTCCACCGACACGCCGCTCCGCATCATCCCGCTCGGCGGGGTGGGGGAGATCGGCAAGAACATGTACGTCTTCGAATACGGCGACGACATCGTCGTCATCGACTGCGGGCTGATGTTCCCGGACGAGGAGATGTTCGGGATCGACCTCGTCATCCCTGATATCACCTACCTCCGGGATCGCCGCGCCAGCGTCAGGGCGTTCCTCATCACCCACGCCCACGAGGACCACGTCGGCGGGCTGCCGTACATCCTCCCGGAGTTCCCGGGCGTCCCGGTCTATGCGTCCACGCTCGCCCGGGGCCTCCTCGGCAACAAAGTGAAGGAGCACAAGCTCCACAACAACCCGCTTCTCTCGCTCGAGCCCGGCGACGAGCTCCAGATCGGGCCGTTCGGCGTCGTCCCGTTCCGGATCGGGCACTCCATCCCGGACGCGATGGGCATCGCGCTTCGGACGCCGGTCGGCACGGTGGTCCACACCGGTGACTTCAAGTTCGACCACACGCCGGTGGACGGCAAGCTGTCCGACTTCCACATCCTCGCCAAGCTCGGCGAGGAAGGGGTCATCTGCCTCCTGTCGGACTCGACACGGGCCGAGAACCCCGGCTACACCCCGTCCGAGCGGACCGTCGGCGAGGCCTTCCGCGAGATCATGGAACCGCTCGACGGCCGGGTCATCGTGGCGACCTTCGCGAGCAACATCGCCCGGGTCCAGCAGGTCCTCGATGCGGCCGCGTCATTCGACCGCCAGGTGACCGTCATCGGGCGTTCGATGGAGCAGAACTTCCGGATCGCTTCGGACCTCGGCTACCTGACCTACGACGCGGGCCGGATCGTCGCGAAGGACCGCATCAACGACGTCCCCGACAGCAGGCTCGTCATCTGCACGACCGGCGCCCAGGGCGAGCCGATGGCGGGCTTGGCCCGGATGGCGAACCGCGACCACCGGTTCGTCGAGATCCGGCAGGGCGATACGGTCATCGTGAGCGCCAGTCCGATCCCCGGCAACGAGGAATACGTCAGTCGGACGATCGACAACCTGTTCAAGGCCGGCGCGAACGTCTACTACCACACGATCAAGCGGGCCCACGTCTCCGGCCACGCCAGCCAGGAGGAGCTGAAGCTGATGCTCGGCCTGACCAAGCCGAAGCACTTCATTCCGATCCACGGCGAGTTCCGGATGCAGGTCCAGCACGGCCGGCTGGCGATCGAGACGGGCGTCGCGCCGGAGAACGTGTTCATCATCGAGAACGGCCAGCCGATCGAGTTCCTCGCCGACGGCACGGCCCGTCGGGCCGCGCCGGTCCCGGCGGGCTACGTCTTCGTCGACGGCCTGTCCGTCGGCGAGGTCGGCGAGATCGTCCTGCGCGATCGCCGCGCCCTCGCGAACGACGGGATGTTCATGATCGTCGTCACCGTGGACAAGCAGACCGGCAACGTCGTGGGCCGGCCGGAGATCATCACGCGTGGCTTCATCCATGGCACCGAGTACGATCGGGTGATCGAGGCGGCGGTGGAGCGAGTCATCACGTCGATCCAGAACCCCGGTGATCACATCAGCGAGATCGCCCTCCTGAAGGTCCAGATCAAGGACGGCGTCTCGCGCTTTCTGTATGAGCAGACGAAACGGCGGCCGATGGTCTTCCCGGTCGTCGTCGAGGTTTGAGGATGGCGACCCGGCGCCGCGCGGCGCCGCGACGATCCCGCCGCAGGGGCGGTCTGTCGTTGCCGCGGATCACCCTGCCGAGCGTGGGTCCGGAGGTCGCACGGTCGATCATCGGGATCACGCTCCTGGTCCTGGGTGCGGTCACGCTGATCGCTCTCGTTCTGCCAGGCCAGGGCCGGCTCACGGACTGGTGGCGCGACTCGATCGCGCCGTTCTTCGAGACCGGCCGGTGGGTGCTCCCGTTCCTCCTCCTCGGTGCCGGTTGGTACGTCGAATGGGGGCCGGGCAGGCAGGCGGGCTCCGGGTGGGGCCTGACGCTGGGGGGGATCGCGGTGGCCTTCGCCGGATTCCTCGGAGCGTTCGAGATCCTGGGTCTGAACCTGTTCGGCGTGGAGCGCGGCGGCGGACGGATCGGGCGCGCGCTCGCCGACTTCCTGGTGACGCTCGTGACGCGACCGGGTGCATTCGTCCTGCTCGTCGCCCTCGCTCTCGTGGGCCTGCTCCTCGCGTTCAACCTGCCGCTCCGCTCGATCCTCCGCCCCGGGACGAGCCTGGCCAGGTGGCTGAGCACCGCTGCCACGACGTCGCTGCGACGGGAGCCGCGCGTCGGTGGGGCCGATGTCTCCGGGCGTGACCGCGACGCCGCTGGACCGGCCGCTCCCGGCACCAGTCGGGTCGCCGGAGCACGGGGCGCCCGGGTCGGGAAGCCCGGAGTCCTCACCGCGCCGTCCGCCGGCCAGACGGGGATCTGGGGAGAGGAGGATGCGGATCGCATCCCATCGGCCGTCCCTTCCACAGTACCGACCTCGGCCACGTTCGCCCCGGCCCGGAACGGCGGCCCTGCATCGTCGGCGACGATCGTGGAGGCCCCGCGCCTCGCGCGCGACCCGGACGACATCACGTCCGCATCCGACTCGCCGCCAACACGGGAGCGGAAGGAATACGTGCTCCCGCCGCTCACCCTGCTGGACGCGGCGGTGGAGCCCGTTGGCCTCAACGGCGAGGACGCGCTCCACCGGCGGAACGAGGAGATCATCGTCAGAAAGCTGGCGAGCTTCGAGATCCCGGCCCAGATCGTTGGGCGGAACGCCGGCCCGGTCGTCACCCAGTACGAGGTCCAGCCCGCACCGCACGTGAAGGTGAGCCGGATCGAGGGGCTCGCCGACGACCTCGCGATGGCCCTCGCGGCACGCTCCCTCCGGATCGAGGCGCCGATCCCGGGCAAGAGCGCCGTCGGAGTCGAGGTCCCGAACAAGGACTTCAACATCGTGGCGCTGCGCGGAATCCTGGAGTCCGTCGACTTCACGAGCCCCGGCACCTCGCGCCTGACGTTCGCCCTGGGACGGGACGTCGCCGGCAAGGCTCAGGCGGTCGACCTGGCGAAGATGCCGCACCTGCTCATCGCCGGCGCCACGGGCTCAGGCAAGAGCGTGATGGTCAACGCGCTCATCACCAGCCTCCTGTGCAACTCGACCCCCGACGACGTGCGGATGATCCTGATGGACCTCAAGCGCGTCGAGCTCGCCGCCTACAACGGGCTGCCGCACCTGCTCGTCCCGGTCATCACCGAGCCGGAGCGGGCGAAGGCGGCGCTGAAATGGGCGGTCAACGAGATGGAAGGGCGCTACCGTCGCTTCGCGGGGGCGACGGCCCGAAACATCCGGGCCTACAACGAGACGCGCGCCGACCCCGCGGACCGGATGCCGTACATCGTCATCGTCATCGACGAGCTCGCCGACCTGATGATGCGTGAAGGAAAGAACGTCGAGGACCCGATCGTCCGCCTCGCTCAGAAGGCGCGGGCGACCGGCGTCCACATGGTCCTCGCCACGCAGCGGCCGTCCGTCAACGTCGTCACCGGCCTGATCAAGGCGAACTTCCCGAGCCGGATCGCGTTCGCCATGGCGTCGCAGATCGACTCCCGGACGATCCTCGACACCCCGGGCGCCGAGGACCTGATCGGCCGAGGGGACATGCTCTACCAACCGGCCGACCTCCCGAGGCCGATGCGCCTCCAAGGGGTCTTCGTCTCCGACGTGGAGATCGGGCGGATCGGGCAGCACTGGCGGGACCAGATCGATGACCCGCACTACGACATGGCGATCATCGAGAGCGACGAGGATTCGACCGGCTCGGTGGACGACCTGGCGGATGAGGAGGCGGACCGCCTGCTGCCCGATGCCGTCGGCGTCATCCGGGAGTACGATCGCGCCTCGGCGTCGCTTCTCCAGCGTCGACTGAAGATCGGCTATGCGCGGGCCGCGCGGATCATCGATCAGCTGGAGGCGCGGGGATACATCGGCGCGTTCGACGGATCGAACGCGCGGGTGGTCCTGCGGCGGGACGAGCCGGGCGCCGATCTGAACGACGCCGACGCAGAGGACGACTGAGACGATGGCCATGGGCGATGAAGCCCGGCGCACGGGGGCCGAGGCGCGCGCGGGTGGACGAGGCGCGGACCGCATGACCATCGAGCCGGACCTGACGCCGGCGCTTCCGGATCGGCTGGTCGCGGCGCGTAACCGGAAGGGCGTCGACCTGTTCCGTGCCGAGCGCGACACAAAGATCCGTGTCCGCTATCTGGGAGCCCTGGAGCGGGGCGACTATCGCGAGCTCCCCGGCGCCGTCTACACGAAGGGCTTCCTCCGGAACTACGCCATCTATCTCGGCCTGGATCCGGAGGACGTACTCCGGCAATGGCGGCGCGAGCGCGGCGATCTGGTGCCGACCGAGCCGGTCGTCGTCGCGCCGAAGGCCGTGCTGGAAGCACCGCGGCCGCTGACGTTCTCGCCGTCGGTCGTCGTCGCCGCACTCATGACGTTCGGTGTCGTGCTCTTCGGCGTCTATCTCGCCGTCCAGCTCCTCCGCTTCGCAAAGCCGCCGACGCTGGATGTGAAGAGCCCGGCGACGGCGATCTTCGATGCCGGCGAATCGGCCACCACGTACCGCCTCGAGGGCACCTCCACGGCAGGGGCCACGGTGACCGTCGAGGTCCCCGGGCGGTCGCAGCCGTACCGGGTGACCGCCCTCTCCAACGGTTCATGGAGCGTCGACGTGGAGCTCCGGCGCGGTCAGAACCTGTTCGACATCAACGCCGTGGACCCGGAGACGGGCAAGCCGACCGAGACGCCGCGGCGGATCGTCATCAACGTGCCGTACCTCGTCATCCAGGCGCCGACACTCACCGTCACCCAACCGGAGGACGGCACGACATTCGAGAACGGCGCGATTCCCGTGGAAGGGCAGACGACCAACGCGAAGACGGTCGTCGTCACGGCGACCTTGCTCGGACCGCCCAACGGGTCGTCGACGCCACCGACCGCCGTCCCGGCGGCCACGCCGGTTCCCGCCTCGCTCGATCCGTCCGCTTCCTCGCCGCCCGGGGGGCCCGGCGGGGTCACCGTGGGCGTCGCGGACGACGGCAGCTTCACGACCCCGCTCGAGCTCACGGAGGGCCGCTGGTCGATCACGATCACCGCGACCTCGGCGGAGGGCAAGACCGCCTCGCTCACACGAACGGTCACCGTGGCCTACAGGGGCGTGACCCTGGTCGTCACGATCCAGGGCGGGAACGCGTGGTTGAAGGTCTGGGTGGACGGCGTCCTCGACCCGTCGATCCCGCAAAGCGGCAGGGTCTTCCAGTCCGGGCGGACCCTCACGTTCACCGGGAAAACCTCGGTGGAGGTCCGGACCGGGTCGTCCGGCTCCACGGCCTTCACGCTCAACGGCGTCCCGCTCGGGGCGCTCGGGAGGTCCGGCATCCCCGAGACGTGGTTGTTCCAGCCGCCGGCGGCGCCCCAGCTCACCCAGCGCCGCTGACCCACCGTGGCTGACGCCGAGCTGCGGGCGCTGGCGGAACGCCTCCAGGGCATCTGCCTGGGCCGTCACCTGACCGTGGCGGTTGCGGAATCATGTACGGGCGGCCTCGTCGCGGCGACGCTCACCGAGATTCCCGGATCGTCCGGCTATTTTCTGGGCGGCGTCGTGTCGTACGCAGATTCCGCGAAGGCCGGGTTGCTGGGGGTCTCCGAGGCGACGCTCGCGGGCCACGGCGCCGTGAGCGCGCAGGTGGCGCGTGCGATGGCGGTCGGGGCGCGGAATGGCTTCGGGGCCTCCCTCGCGGCGTCGGTGACCGGAATCGCCGGACCGGACGGCGGCTCGCCGGAGAAGCCGGTCGGCCTCACATACATCGGTCTGGCCGGCGCGGGCACGGCCGAGGTCCGCCGATGCCTCTGGTCGGGCGACCGCGAGGCGAACCGGCGCGAGAGCGTCCGCGAGGTCCTGCACTGGCTCATCGAGCGGGCGGAGACGTCGGCGGGCGAGGACCGGACATGACGCGGACCGCCGGCGAGATCGGGGCGGGCCTCGCCCCCGCCCGTACCGCCCGGCCGATCGCGCCCGGCGAGCGGATCCATGTCGTCGGGGCGGCCGGCGCCGGGGCGTCCGCGGCCGCGCTCCTCGCCGCACATGGCGGGGCGGCCGTCGCCGGCTGCGACGCGGGGGGGCCGTCGCCGTACACGCCGGCGGTCGAGGCGGCCGGGATCCACCTCTCGTGGACGCACGACCCGGCGCACGCTCTGACGGCGCCGCGGCCGAACCGTCTCGCCGTGACCAAGGCGCTCACCGCCGTCGTGGCGGACCATCCGGAGCTCACCGCCGCGCGTTCGCTCGGGATCCCCGTCGAGTCGTGGCAACAAGTCGTCGCCGACGCCGCCGTGGGCCGGCGGCTCGTGGCCGTCGCCGGGACGCACGGGAAGAGCACGTCGGCCGGGTGGCTCGTCCATCTGCTCGTCACCGCGGGCGCGGATCCCTCGGCCTTCGTCGGCGCCCTCCTGCCGCCCGCGCTCACCGGTGGCGTTGCGGCCACGGCGCGCATCGGGCGGGGCGATGTCTTCGTCGTCGAGGCCGACGAGTACGCCGGCAACTTCGACCCGTTCCGACCATCCATCACGCTCCTCACGAGCGCGGAATGGGATCATCCGGACGTCTTCGCGGACCGTGCCACAGTGCTGACAACGTTCGAGAGCTGGATCCGCCATGCCGCTCCCGGCCCGGAGGGGGGTCCGCCTGTCCTCGTGGCCAACGTCGGTGATCCCGGCGTCGCGGAGATCGCAGATCGATTCAGGGACTGGCCGGGCCGGCTGCTCGTGGTCGCCCTCGTCGCTGCCGCTCCACAACGGCTCGGCGAGCTCGCTGCGGGCTTCAGAGACCGGTACCGGACCGCCCTGGGCTCGGCTCAGACGCTCATCGGCCGGATCACGGACATGTCGCCGGGCGGCACGACGCTGGAGCTGCACGGTCTGGACCCGCTCGCGGGCACCTTGACGGCCGTCCTCCCGACCGCGGGTCGCCACAACGCCGCGAACGCGCTCGGCGTCGCGGGCGTCGCCCTGTCCCTCGGCATCCAGCCCGCCGCGATCACCGTCGGCCTTGCCTCGTTCGGGGGCGTGGGGCGCCGGCTCGAGCGCAAGGGCGAGGTCGCGGGCGTTGTCGTTTACGACGACTACGGCCACCACCCCACGGCGATCCGGGAGACCATCGCCGCCGTCCGCCAGCGAGAGCCGGGCCGGCGCGTCTGGGCTGTCTACGAGCCGCTGACCTATCATCGGACGGCGTCCCTGCTCCACGAGTTCGCCGCCGCCCTTGCGACCGCGGACGCGGTGGCCGTCGCGGACATCTGGGCCGGGCGGGATCTCGACACGACGATCACCTCGTCCGAAGTGCTCGCTACGGCCGTCGCCCGTTTCCGGGCTGATATCCAGCACGCGGCGCCGGGATCCGTGGAGGCGACCGCGGACTGGCTGGCCGCGGAAGTCCACGCTGGCGACGCCGTCCTGGTCATGGGTGGGGGGAGAAGCTACCGGATCGGGGAGCGGCTTCTCGATCGCCTTGCGCGAATGGAGGGGGGATGAGCCTGGACCATGCGTCCGCCGGGGACCTGCTCGAGCGCTTCACACGCGCGCGGTGCACATGGGACGGCAACGCCTGGGTTGACCTGTTCACCCCGGACGCGGAGTCCCACGACGAGCCCTTTGGCGATCCGCTCGTCGGGCACAACGCGCTCCGGGCAAACCTCCTGGCAGCCTCGGAATTCGAGGAACAGGTAGAGTTCACCTTCGAGCGCCACTGGGTCGTCCCGCCGACGATCCTGGCGGCCTGGCATGCCGGCTACGTGCACCGGCACACGCGGGCACGGGTCCGCGTCGCGGGATTCGTCACCCTCGAGATCGCGGACGATGGCCGGATCCGAAAGGCGCGCTTCTGGTGCAACCGGCAGGAGTCCCCAGCGAAGCAAGGAGGCAACGGAGGATCGATGGCGGGAGATGTCTCCTTCGACGTCGTGAGCGAGTTCGATGTCCAGGAACTGCGGAACGCGCTCGACCAGGTCCGGCGCGAGGTGGCCCAGCGCTATGACTTCAAGGGCGCCACGGTCGACCTCGTGCAGAGCCCGACCGAGCTCACGCTGGTAACCGATGACGAATTCCGCGCCGGTGCCGTCAAGGATCTCATCGAGTCGAAGGCTGTCCGTCGGAACCTGTCGCTGAAGATCTTCGACTGGGGCAAGATCGAGCCGGCCGGGGGAAACAAGGTCCGGCAGCGGGTCGGCCTTCGCCGCGGGCTCTCCGAAGATCTGGCCAGGAAGCTGTCGAAGCTCATCCGTGACGAGTTTCCCAAGGTGAAGTCGCAGATCCAGGGTGACGCGATCCGGGTCTCGGGGAAGAGCAAGGACGATCTCCAGCGGGTCATCGCTCGCCTCCGCGAGCTGGACGAGCCGGTGCCGCTCCAGTTCCAGAACTACCGGTAGTGCGATGCTGCCCGGCGCGCGATTCGGTCGCATCCTGATGGCCCTCGTCGCCCTGATCGTCGTATTCAGCATGCTCGTGACGCTGCTCCCCAACCCCGGCCCCTGACGTGGACGAGCCGGAGACGATCGTTCCAAGAGCGCCAGACGGGAAGCCCGAGGCAGACGTGGCCGAGCCCGCATCCGTCGTCGACGACTCGGCTCCACCGGAGGGGACGCCGGAGACTTCAGCCGGACCCGTCACCGTCGGGCGGATGGTCGCCGACGCGCTTCGTCGCGCCGGCGTTCGTTGGGCGTTCACCGTCCCGGGCGAGAGCTTTCTGGGTCTCGTCGACGGGCTCGAGGCTGCCGGGATCCACGTGGTCGCGACGCGGCACGAGGGCGCGGCCTCGTTCATGGCGGAGGCACACGCCCAGCTGACGGCCCGGCCGGCCGCCTGCCTGGCCACGCGGGCTGTTGGGGCCGCCAACCTGGCCATCGGGATCCACACCGCCACCGCGGACTCGAGTCCGATGTTCGCGCTCGTCGGCCAGGTCGAGCGAGCCGCCCGCGGCCGCGAGGGCTTTCAAGAGGTGGACCTCGTCGAGACGATCGGCGGACTCGCGAAGTGGGCCGCCGAGCCGCGAGACCCCACCGAGGCCGTCGCCGCGGTGGAGACGGCCGTCGCCCAAGCCACCACCGGCCGGCCGGGTCCGGTGCTGCTCGCCCTGGCAGAGGACCTCCTCGACGAGATCGTGCCGAATGGTCTGTCCGCCGGCCCGCCGCGAAGCGCGCCGCGCCGCCCGACGGACGAGGAGATCGGTGCCGTCCTGCGGCTCCTCGCCGGCGCCGAGCGGCCGGTGATCCTCGCCGGCGGTGGCATCCTCCGGGCCAGGACGTCGAACGAGCTCGTCCGCTTCGCAGAGCTGTTGCGCGTTCCGGTGATCGCCGCCTGGCGGCGCGGCGACGTGATCTCGAATGACAATCCGCTCTACCTCGGAATGACGGGCTACGGCTCACCGGCGGTCGTCCGCGAGCGACTCGCCGCCGCCGACGCCATGCTCGTGATCGGCTGCCGGCTCGGGGAGATCGCATCGTACGGCTGGACGATTCCGACCGATGGCACCCGATGGGCGCACGTGGACCTCGCGCCCGGGCGCCCCTCGCCGGCCCTTCGGGCACCGGACATCGCGGTCGAGGCGGACGCGAAGCAGTTCCTCCGGGCCGCCGTGTCGCGCCTCGAGTCACGAGGCGTCCTCGACGCCGCCTCGACGGACGCCCGCGTTGCTCGCAACACGGCGGATCGTGCCGCCTGGGAGGCGGCCACGGTCGTCGACGCGCACCCTTGGACCGGACCAGGCGTTCATCCCGGCCGCGTCATCGCGACGCTCCGGACGCTGCTCCCGGAGGACGGGATCGTCACCACGGACGCCGGGAGCTTCGCGGGCTGGGCGGCCCGCGGCTTTCGCTTCCGCCGGCCGGGCACGTTCCTCGGTCCGACCTCGGGCGCCATGGGCTACGGCCTGCCGGCCGCCATCGCCGCCGGGCTCGTGCACCGTGATCGCGCGGTCGTGGCGCTCGTCGGTGACGGTGGCCTCGGGATGACGCTCGCCGAGCTCGAAACCGCGGTCCGGATGAACCTCCGGACGATCATCCTGGTCTTCGACAACGAGCAGTACGGGATGATCCGGGTCCACCAGGACCGCCGAGACGGCGGATCCACTGCGGGCACGGACCTGGGACCGGTCGACTTCGCTGCGGCGGCGCGGGCGCTCGGCGCCCGGGGTGTCCGAGTGGACACGGATTCCGGGGTGGAGGCCGCGCTCCGGCAGGCACTCGTGACGGACCGGCCGACCGTGATCCAGCTCGCGGTCGATCGACGCTGGACCGGGGTGGACGCCACCCCCTGACCGGCCTCCCGGCGTGCCCCGCCACGAGCCCGGACATCCGTCGGCCCACCGTCAGGCGCTATACATGCTCAAATGGGTAGACCTGCTCGCTCGGGCCCGATGATCCGCGCCCCGAGGAAGAACCGGAGGAGGGCGGCATCGCCGTGGCCGCCGATCCCACTGCCGACCCAGAACCCCTGCTCGGATTCGGGATGGAGATCCAGCACGCTGGTGCCGTTGATCTTGACCTCGCCAACGGGCAGCTCACGGCCCATGTCCATCCCGGCCGCGAGGTCGGCAGTGAACACGTAGCCGGCGAGGCCTGTATCGAGCTTGCGGATGAGACCGAGTGCATGGGCATCATCGCGCACCCTGTGTACAACGAGTGTCGGTCCGAACAGTTCCGCGCCGGTGTACGCCGGATCGATGTCAGTGATGATCACCGGTGACCGCAGGTATCCGTCGCTGGGCTCCGTGCAGATCGGCCGGACAATCTTCGCCCCGCGCCTCTCCATTCCCAGAATCGCCCCGTCCAGCTGCTCGGTCTGTTCCGCGTTGGCTTGCGGCCCGAATTCCACCCCTGGATCGAGGCAGCTGCCGAGGCGCATCCGGCCGATCCGGTCAGCCAGGGCCTCGATGAGCCGGTCGTGGAGCGCCTCGGCGACAAATGCAGTGGCTGGCCGCTCGCACCACTGGCCATTGAGCTTCGTGAAGCCGGTCACGAGTGCATCGGCGGTTGGCTCGATCGGTGCGTCGTCCCGCACCACGACCGGGTTGTTGCTGCCACATTCGAGCTGCACGGGCTTGAGGTTCGCGGACGCTGCCGCAGCAACGGACCGACCACCAGATCGACTGCCCGTGAAAGCCAGACACCGAATCCGTCGATCAACGGCCAACCGGGCACCGGCCCGGCGATCGCCGTGCACCAGCTGGAAGGTCGAGGCAGGGGCGCTATGGTCGGCGATTACGTTCTTCATGATCGTCGCGAGCCACGCCGCGGAGTGCGGGGCGTGAGGCGACGGCTTGAGCACGACGGGACAGCCGGCCGCGATGGCGAAAGCCGACTTCTTGACCGCCGTGAACGCCGGCGCGTTGAACGGGGCGAGGACCGCCGCCGGTCCCCAGGGCAGGCTCAGTAGCAGCGCGTCGCCTGCCGGTGTCGACAACGCTCGTTCCCATGGGTGGGCGCGTGCACGCGCGATCGCGGCGCGAACGACATCGGGCAGCCCGGCCGCGAAGAGGCGTGTGACGGCGATCGGCACCCCGCTGTCGATGGCGTCGGCCTGGGCGATGGGCTCGACCAGCGCCGAAAGCCGATCGGCGAGATCGGTGAGGAGCTCGATCCGGAGGAGGAACGGTAGGGCCGGCGTACCGTCGTGGGGGGTGTCCCGTTCCAAGGCGGCCAGTGCGGTTCGGAGGGTCTCTGACCGGGTCGAAGCCGCCCGCGCAAACACTACTCCCGTGTCCGGGTGGGCCAACGGGACGCCATCGAGCACCGGTTCGACCCACTCGCCACCCACCAGGTCGAGCTGACTTGGCAGGTCCCGCCGTGGGTCCATCATATGGCCTCGAAGTAGCGATCCAGCTCCCAGTCGGTCACCGTTCGGGAGAAGCGCTCGCACTCGAATCTCGCCATCGCCTCGTAGTGACGCACCACGTCGCGGCCGAACGTGTCCGCGACCCATGGGCTGCGGCCGAACAGGTCGGCGGCGGCAGACAGGTCCGTGGGCAACGCATTGCTGGCGTGTTCGTACGCGTCTCCCACCCGCGGCGGGCCTGGGTCAGTTTGCTTATCCATCCCGTCGTGCATGGATGCCAAGAGACCCGCTAAGGCGAGGTAGGGATTGACGTCCGCTCCTGGGACGCGGAACTCCATCCGCGTCGATCCGGGATGGCCGGTAAGGACGCGGACGCTCACGGTCCGGTTGTCGAAGCCCCACGTCAGGCCGTTCCCGGCGAAGTCATGGCGGGACGTCCGCTTGTAGGAATTGATCGTGGGCGCATACCAGCACATCAGCTCGGCAGCGTGGTCGAGGGCACCACCGACGGCGGATAGCAGCTCAGCGCTCGCGCCCCGCTCAGCGGTGTCGTCGTGGAAGACAGGTCGGCCGACCTCGTCCTCTAGCGAGGCGTGAATGTGACAGGACGAGCCGATCTCGTCGGCGAAGGGTCTTGGCATGAACGTCGCGGTGTAGCCGTTTGCGGCGGCGGAATCCTTTACCGCCAACTTGTAGAGCACGTGACGATCCGCCATCGCGACCGGATCCGCGTGCTGGAGGTTGATCTCCCACTGGCCGAGGCCGTACTCGACCTGCGCCACGTCGACCGGGATCTCACTCTCATCTAGGGCACGGCGAAGGCCACGGAAGAAGGGGTCCATGGCGTTGCCCTCGAAGACGTTGTAGTCGGCGTGGGAGAGGGTTGTCGGCGTCAAATCCCGGTATCTGGCGGACCGGATGGCCTCCGGCCTGCCAAGGAAGAGGTGGAACTCGAGCTCCGTCGCGACGGCGGCAGTGAGGCCCTGGGCTGCCAGACCTTCGACCTGCCGGCGCAGGATCGACCTCGGAGCGATGGGCAGCGGCTCGCCGTCCTCGTCGGTCGCGTCTCCCAGGCAGATAGCGGTCCCGTCCAACCAGGCGGCCCGCCGTAGCGTGCTGAGGTCGGGCACGAGCCGGAAGTCGTGCCAGCCGGTGTGGGCCCCCGTGAAATCCACGTGGACACCCTCGAGCGCCTGGGCGATGTCCCATGCGTACACACAGGTGCAGATGTGCAACCCCTCGTCAAGCTTCGATCGGAAGGTCTTGGGGCTCATCCGCTTACCGAATAGGCGGCCTTGCATGTCGGCACCAGCGATGATCACCGTATCGATCCCGAGGTCCTCGAGCTCCTTGATACCGATGCCAGTCATCTAGTCAGCCAACCTCCATCGACAACCAGCTGAGTCCCGGTGATGTATGACGCATCGTCGGACAACAGGAATGAGACCGCGGCCGCGATCTCACTTGGCTGCCCGAGTCGGCGGATTAGCAAACGGTCCAGGACGGCGGGGGGGACCCGCGGGTCGGTCGGATCGACGCCCGGCACAAACCCCGTCTGCACGGGCCCGGGCGCGACCGCGTTCACGCGGATCCCGTCGGCGGCGAGTTCGACCGCGAGGGCCTTGGTGAGCATTCGGACGCCGCCCTTCGACGCGTTGTAGTGCGGTTGACAGTGACCCGTCGTGGCGACGACCACTTCGGACTCGATTGTCGAGAGGTTGACGACGGCCGCCGGAGCCGCCTGACGGAGATGTGTCGCGGCGAGCTGCGTGACGACGAACTGGCCCTTGAGGTTCACATCTACGACGAGGTCCCAAGCCTCGTCGTCGAGGTCCTCGAGTCTGTGCATGGTGACCAGGCCGGCGTTATTGACGAGGTAGTTCAACCGTCCGAATGCCTCGATGGCGCCAGCCAGCGCAGTTTCGATCTGTCGCCGGTCTCGCACGTCCGCTTCGAACGCGATCGCCTGCCCAGACGCCCTGTTGATCTGGGCGGCGGTCTCGGCCGCCGCATCGCAGCGGACATCCGTACACACCAGGGCACAGCCTTCGTCTGCAAGACGCGTCGCGATCGCGCGTCCGATCCCGGCACCGGCGCCGGTGACGAGGGCCACCCGACCCTGGTGTCGTCGCTCGGTCATCGAGACATCCGACCTAGCGGGCGTCCGGGGCGATCGGCTCGTCGAACGCGGCCCCGAACCTGTCTAGTCGATCGGGTGCCGTGCGGGCGAGATACACGGCGACCGCGCTCGCGCTGACGACGACCGCTACGGCCGCGTAGGCACCGTACGTCAAAGGCGGTTGTAGCGGACTGATGAAGCTGAAGACGGGGATGCCGAGCTGAACGAACAGGACCGGCACGAAGGCCAACGCCCCGAGGATCGGAAGAGCGAGGTGGCGCAGCCAGATGAACTCGGAGCGACGGTGCCGCCAGTAGTAGGCGATGCACGCGATGTTGAGGACGATGTACAGGACGATGTACATGGAGGTGCTCGCCACGACGATCGTCGAGAGGCCCAGGATGGGCTCATACGCGAGACCCAGCCAGATGGCGAGCACAAAGCCCACCAGAGCCGCAATCGCGAGCGCGTTACGCGGCGTCTTGCGATCGCTCAGTTGCCCGAGTGACGTGGGTCCCAAACGCGATCGCCCGAAGCTAAACAACATCCTGGTGCTCACGGTCATGGACGCCGTGCAGGCGCCGTAGAGGGAGTTGACGATGATCAGGAACAGGGCGACCCAGCCGATGCCCCATACGGTTCGGGTCATGCCGGTCCATGGGTCGCCGTTGTTAGAGCTCGCGAAGTCGGCCATCTTGTCGGGACCGAAGTAGACGGTCGCGGCATATGAGGTCAGAAGGTACAGGGCCCCGATCGCGAGGACTGACCCGACTACGGCGATCCGAACGGCCTTCCGCGGCTCGTGCGCCTCCTCGGCGACCGCGGATGCGGATTCGAACCCAGCGAATGCCGTGATGATGAAGACGGCAGCGGGGAACAGCCCGGCGAACCCTGAGTAACCCTCGATGTTGGCGTACTCGGTCGTGAAGACGCTCAGCGTGTTCTGCGCACCGGCGTCCGCGATCAGGACCAGACTGAGCAGCGCGAAGAACACGATCTCTGCGATGCCGATGATCAGCTGGACGCCAGCGCTCACCCTCACGCCCAGCTCATGGACGAGCACGACTAGCAGGTACACGACGATGACAGATGCGATCCACACAGGAGTGACCGGCAGGCCCAACTCGCTGTTGAGAAGGCCGGACACCAGCGCTCCGATGAGGAGCGAGACGAAGGAGACGATCAGGAGTTCGGAGATCGCATACATCCAGCCAATGACGTAGCCAGCCCCGCCACCCAGCGAACGAGCGACATAGGTTCCGAGGCTGCCGGCGGACGGCAGGTGTTTGGCCAGCTCACTCACGGAGAGTGCGACGAGGAGAGAAGCGACGACCGAGAAGATCGTCGCAAGTGGCAGCGCCCCACCTGCGAAGTTGGCCCCGAGGATCGCCACCGTGGCGATTCCGCCAGCAGGCGCAATCTGGGCAATAGACTGGAACAGTACCGCTTGATTGCTGAGTCGACCCCGTTGCAGCTCCGCGGGGGCGATCAGACCTGCCTTGCTCTCCACGACACGCTCCTCTCCGATTCGACTTCGCCGACGGATGCCCGATCAGTTGGCCGTTAGGATGTGCCCAGAATGGTCTGGCATTAGGACCAAGTGCCAATATAACCCTAGTGCCGCATTGAAAGTCAAGAGTCCACGAAGCAAGACCTCTCGGACGCCCCTTCCCCAACCTGTGGTATTACCCTAGGACCATGCGGCCGCAGCACAGCACCCCCAAGGTCGCCGAGGACGTCGCAGGACGGATCCGGCGCCTGATCCATTCGGGCGCCCTCGGCCCCGGGGACCGGCTGCCTGCCGAGCGAGAATTCGCGGCCGAACTCGGCATCGCCCGGGTGTCAGTGCGGGCGTCGCTCCGCCTGCTGGCAGATGCAGGCTATGTCACGGTTCGCCGTGGCAGTCGTGGCGGCACATTCGTTTCGACCCTCGACGATCCCTACGCTCAATGGCTGGAGCGGATGCGAACCCAGGCGGGTGACCTCGATGCGATCCTCGACGTCCGGGTCGGGGTGGAAGGTCACTCGGCCTTCTTGGCCGCGCATCGCCGTAGCTTGGCTGAGCTCTCGACCATGCGGCAGACCATCGATGACATGGTCCGCTCCGAGACTCGGACAAGTTTTCGTTCCGCCGACTCTCAGTTCCATGCCGCTGTCGCTTCAGCGGCCCGAAGCCCAAGGCTCGAAGCGCTGGTCATGCAGGCCCGTGGCGAGTTCTTCGTCCCGACCGATAAGCTGATCTTCAGGGAGCAGATCGACGCGTCGGTGATCGGCCACCGAGCCGTCCTCGTCGCACTGGAGCGACGAGACGCCGAGGAGGCAAGGGAAGCGATGGCCGAGCACATCGAGGTGACCCGAGTGCATTTCCACCGGGTCATTCGCGGGAGCCCCCTCCAGCAACTCAAGGACAGCTCGGACGAATGACATCGAGCCGTCGGGGGAGGCGACGGACCGTGGCCTGTCGAGGATTTTGGCGACGGACCGTGCAGGCCACAGAAGGAGACCGCTCCATCAAACCTGGCCGCTGAAGGTCAGTCAGGCCCTGGCGCAACGCTTCCGCCTGGGCGGTGACTCCTTGGGCGGTGACTCCTTGGGCGCCTTGGCCTGGGCGTCCTGAATCTGCTTGAAGACCTTGCCCATCCCCGGGTTCATCAGCGCGCGCCCCTCGGCGTCCAGGTCCTGATCCCGGCGCCGGATGCGCTCGGCTTCTCGCGGATCCAGGTCGTCTTCCACGGCCTACCGAAGCCAGATGGGGTCCGCAGTCGCGAGAAGCCCCGCGACCGAGCCGATGGGCTGCATGCCCCAATTGTGAACCGCCCAACCAGGGGGGACGCGGCGTCTGCGGGTCGGCCGGCCCAGGACGCCGACGTCAGGCGTTGACCACCTCGCCGGCGACACCCGTCGCGCTGCGAATGAGCTCCGAGAGCCCGTCCCCATCGGATCGAACCAACTCCGCGACGGCCTCTCGATCGACGTCGGCGACGATGATCTGCCCGATCTCAGCCCGCACGACGCTGAAGATGCCAATCACGCGCATCCGTTGCGTCTGCGCGTGATTGTCGTCGGTCGGGGTGAGGTAGTGAATCGAGGCCGCGCGGTAGCGATGGATGAGGAACAGCTGGATGAGCGTCATCAGCCGCCGTCGACGGATCGCCGCCGCCGTGTTCTGATCGCGGATCGAGATGATGCTCCGGCCCCGACGGTCCAGGATGCTGGCGAAGATCACGTTCGCGAGCGCCTCGCCAGCTTCGTCCACGACCCGCAGCTCCAGGAGGTCCGATCCCGCGGTGTGGGGCCGCAGCTCCACGTGGATCTTCCCCGCCTGGCTCCAATGGTTTGCCCAGACCGCAAGCCAGTCCTCGAGCAGCCGGGTCGGCACCTCCGTCTGGACGAGATGCTGGTGTTGGGTCGAGCCCTTGCCCATCGCCTTCGTCGCGGCGGTCCGCCCGGAAGCTGCCAGCAGCGCCGCGTCCTGCCGGTCTCCGCCCACGAGGGACTGCGGCGTGCGGTACGGCGATTCGAGCAGCCGGAGCTTCCGCTGGAGGCGGGTCAGGGCCAGCATCCCGTCGTCCCGCAACGCCGTGGCGAACTCCTCGGCAGCCAGGCCGTCGAACTGATGGCCCCCGTAGGTGATGAAGTTGAAGACAAAGCCGAGCTTGCCCAGTTCCTCGGGGAAGTGGCGCATCTCGTCGTCGGTCAGCCCCGTGGTGTCCCAGTTGAACGACGGGGACAGGTTGTAGGCCAGCATCTTGTCCGGATACACGGCATGGATCGCCTCGGCGAAGCGGCGGGCGTCGTGGAGGTCCGCCGTCTTCGTCTCCATCCAGAGCAGGTCGGCGAACGGCGCGGCGGCCAGCGATTTGGCGATCGCGTAGTCGATGCCACCCTGGACCTGGTAGTAGCCGTCCGGCGTCTTGGGCAGCTCCGGATCCCAGGCCACCCGGATATCGAGCGACGCCGCCCTGTCGCGGACCTCGGAGAATGACGCCCCACGAGCGAAGGCGCGCCACTCCTCGACCGTCATCCCGAACCGCTCGCCCTCGCCGGTCCGGAGGGCGAGGATCTCCGCAACCGCCTCGCCGTAGGCCTTGAGACCGGCCTCCGACTGCCAGACCTCGGCGTACCGAGTATCGATCGCGGCGAGGAGTCCGTCGATCGAGATCCGAGTCTCCGCTTCGCGAGCGAGCCGGGAGTTCCGCTCGATCAGCGACATGAGCCCGACTCGGCTTAGCCAGGCGACCGCCTGTCGCAGCTCGTTCTCGGGCACCGCGAACAGCAGATGGCCCCGAATCTCGTCCAGTCCGAGCTCGTGCAGCGTCTGCAGGATCGCCAGGAACCCGACCCGGTAGCTCGGCACTTCCATGTTCGTCGCCCCGAGGATGAACGGCTGGTCTCGCTCGTCGGTGCGGTTGTCGAGGAACGTGGCGGCCTCGGCGTCCGTTCGGGCGACGATGATGCCCGGCACCCGCATGATGTCGAGCTGCAGGCGCGCTGCATTGAGGCGCTTGTTCTGCTCGTCCTGGCCCACCAGGACCTTGCCGCTCTGGTGTCCGCACTTCTTGGCGCCGGGCTTCTGGTCCTCGATGTGGTACCCCGGGACCCCGGCCTCCACGAACCGGCGGATGAGGTTCCGAACGTGCGCGTCGCCGCCGTGGCCGGTATCGGCGTCGGCGATGATGAACGGGCGGAAGTCGACCTCCGGCGTCGCTTCCCGCCGCTCCGCATCCATCTGCATCCGAGCGAAATGCTGGTTCCTGTCCGCCGTGAGGAGCGCCCGAACCAGGCCGGCCGCCTCGTCTGGAACCTGGCTCAGGGGATAGCTCGCGAGATCCGGACCGGGATCCTCAGAGTGCGAGCCCTTAGCCGAGGTGGCCCAGCCGCCCAGGTAGATCGCCTCGATCCCCAGTCGCTTCATCACGACCGCCTGACCGGGTGAGTAGGGACCGAAGGTCGTGATCTGCCGGCCCTCGGCGAACAGGTCGCGCAGTCGCGCATGGAACGCCTCGGCAGCGATTCGGGCAACCGTGTACTCCGGTTGGACCGTGCCCTGCTGCGCGGCAACCTCGCGCGCTGTATGGAGTCGGACGATGCCATCGAAGCGCGGTTGCGTCATCCACTCCTGCGCCGCCGCGACCTGTGACTCGAAAGTGCTCATCTGCGTCCGGAGCCTCCTGCATCCGGCGTTCTTTCCCCGGTCCGTGTCATTCGTTCTCGTGGTCCCGGAGGCAGTCGCCGGGGCACTCGCAGTCGGCCCAGTCAGTACGCACCGGGCTGTCCGGACGCGCCGACGCGCCGTCGTCATCCGGCGCGGAACCGAGGAACCAGGCGTTGGAAGGCCGGTGCGAACCGAACGGCTGCTGAGCCGGATACCGTGGATCGAGCTTGAGTCCCATGGGACGCTCCTCTCGCTGGTTGGGCTTCGAGACGACCGTACGATCTCTCGAGCCATCTGTCCAATCGAATGTATGATCGCCAGTGATCGATCGCATGGATTGTCATTCCCGCACGGACCAGGCAACCGGAGGCCGTATTCCATGCTCATGGCTCAGATCGAAGGGTTCGTTGAGATCGCTCGGCAGGGGAACATGCGCCGGGCCGCGGACGCCCTCTCGATCAGCCAGCCCGCGCTGACCGCGCGGATCCAGGCGCTGCAAGGGGAGCTCGGCTCGGCGCTCTTCCGAAGGACGCACTCGGGCATGGTCCTGACGCCGGCGGGTCGCGCCTTCCTGCCCCATGCCGAGCGCGCGATGGAGGCGGTCCGAAGCGGCAGCTCGCTGGTCCGCGAGCTGGAGCACGGCGTCACCGGCGAGCTCGCGCTTGCGGTTGCCCCGGCGGTCAGCGCCTATGTCCTGCCGGAGATCCTGGTCCGGTTCACCGAACGCCACCCCGAGGTCCGTTTGCTCGTGCGGACCGGGCATTCGGAGGAGATCGTGGACCTCGTTGCTCGCGGGGAGGTCGAGCTCGGGATCGTCCGCGAGCTCCGCGATCCGCGCGTTCGCAGCCGCCCGCTCTACGAGGACGAGCTCATGCTCGTGGCCCGGCCGGACCATCCGCTCGCCATGGCAGGGAGGGTCGACGTCTCGGAGATCAGCCACGTCCAGCTGATCCTGTTCGATCGGACGTCGAGCTACTACGACCTGACGAACGCCCTGTTCCGGGTTGCCGGGGTCGTTCCGCGCGGCGTCACCGAGGTCGACAACATCGAGGCCGCCAAGCGGATGGTGGAGCGCGGGCTGGGTGTGGCGCTGCTCCCCGGGACGGCGGTGGCCGATGCGCTCGAGGTCGGCTCGCTCCACCAGGTCGAACTCAGCGGGGCGGCCACCATCAGGCGTCGAATCGTGGCGGTCGAGCGACCTGAACCCTCACCCGCCTCTCCCTTCCAGACCACGCTGTGGGGGTTGCTGGATCGGATCCCGGAGCTCATCCCACGGGCGCTGCCCATCGGGGCCGCCGACTGATCCCGGAGCTCACGTCCTCCCGGCGGTGCCGCGGGCCCGCTGTGCGGCCAGCTCGATGAAGACATCGAGCTGGCCGCGGATCCGTGACAGCGTCGCGTGACGAGGCGACATCGGGGGACGCCCCGGCGAGGATGCGCTTGATCGGGACCTCGAGTTTCTTGCCCGACCGCGTTCGCGGGATCGCCGGGACGGCGGCGAGGCGCTCGACTTCCTCCGGCGTGACCAACCGGCTGACGAGCCGCCAGACCGGCGGCAGCCTCTCATGTTCGAGTCGACGTTCAAGGGCCCGGACCAGGCGTGACGGGACCCTGGAAGAGGCGACGTACAGCCAGCTCGCCCGCGACTTCGAGCTCGAATGGCTGGAGCCGTAGCTCCCGCCAGCGACACAGTTCGCTGATGGGGTACGGCCCCCGGCCTGGTCTTGCCGGCTCGGAGCCCTTGGTTATACTCCCGGTATGAAGACGGCGGTGTCCGTTCCAGACGACGTGTTCGAACAAGCCGAGCGACTGGCTCGCCGCGAGAAGCGCTCGCGCAGCGAGGTGTACAGCGCCGCGCTGCGAGAGTACATCGCTCGCCACGAGCCCGATGAGATCACCGAGGCGCTCGACATGACGGTCGCAGCGGTGGGCGAGGGGAGCGACGCCTTCCTGGCCGCAGCCGACCGACGTGTCCTCGAGTCAGCCGAGTGGTGATCGCCCAGGGAGACGTGTGGTGGGCCGACCTCGCCGATCCCGTCGGGTCTGAGCCCGGCTTCCGACGACCCGTCGTCATCGTCCAGGCCGACAGCTTCAACCGCAGCGCGCTCCGTACGGTCGTCGTCGTGTCGCTGACCAGCAACCTCCGCTGGGCGACTGCGCCGGGGAACGTCCGTCTGAACGCGCGCGGAACTGGGCTGCCGCGCGACTCGGTCGCGAACGTCTCGCAGATCGTGACGCTGGATCGGTCGAGCCTCGTCGAGCGGGTCGGACGGCTTCCGCCGGCCAAGCTGAAGCTCGTCCTCGACGGGATCGACACGGTCCTCGGTCGATAGCGATCGGAGGCGAAAGGATCGATGCACAGCGACGTGTTCGTCGTCGACCCGAGATGACCGACCGGCCCGTGCCCGCTCGTCCAGACACGGTCGCCGTGTGCCTGCCCGACATGCCCGAGCTGGCCCACATCGGCGATCTGCCTGCGAACGTCGAGGTCCGGCTCGTGTCACCCGAGCCCGCACCCCTCCCGGATCTTGCCGAGGTCGACCTGGTCGTGCCGCTCCGGCGAATTCGGACGGCGCTGCTGGACGCCCTCGCCGGGCCGCCGGGCCGGTTGCGCGTCATCCAGACGCTGAGCGCCGGGGTTGACTGGCTGGCCGGGCGGGTGCCCGCGCACGTCATGGTCTGCAACGCTCGCGGGGTCTACGATGGCCCGCTCGCGGAGTGGGTGGTCGGCGCGATCCTCGCGATGCAGCGTGGGCTGATGCTGGCCCGCGATGCGCAGGCGAGACACGAGTGGGACGAGATCGAGCCCCCGGAGCTCACCGGACGGCGAGTGGTCATCCTCGGGTACGGCTCGATCGGGACGGCGATCGCGGACCGGCTCCGACCGTTCGGCGTCGAGCTCATCGGGGTCGCCCGGACGGAGCGGGCCGGCACGCGTGGCCTCGCCGACCTCGATGAGGTCCTCCGGGATGCCGAGATCCTCGTCAACATCCTGCCGCTGACCGGGGAGACCACCGGTTTGCTGGACGCCCGCCGCCTCGGTCTCCTCCCCGACGGCGCCCTCGTGGTGAACGCCGGGCGCGGCCGCACCGTCGAGACCTTCGCGCTCCTCGAGGAGCTCCGGGCCGGTCGACTTCGCGCCGCCGTCGACGTCCACGAGGTGGAGCCGCTCCCTGCCGCGCATCCGCTCTGGGACCTGCCCAACGTCCTCGTGAGCCCGCACATGGCCGGCGAATCACCGGCCACCACGATCCGCGCCTTCGAGCTGGCCGGCGACCAGGTCCGCCGCTTCGCCCGGGGCGAGCCACTCATCAACGAGGTCGCCCGATACCTGCTCGAGTGACACGAACGGTTCGGCGGCCGCCCCGACCTTGAGGCTCGAACGTCAATCCAGTACTCATGCGAGGGCCAAGCCACGAACTGCGACCTGCTTCCGGTTGAGCCCAGGGTGAGCGATGCCTGAGAAGATCGGCCCGAAGCCGACGAGCAGCATTGCCAGATGCGTCAGGTACTCTATCGTTGTCTTAGTACGCACCTATCGTAGGAGACGCACATGGCCGAACGCTGGTACAGCATCAAGGAGGCCGCCGAACGGCTCGGTGTCAGCCACGACACCGTCTCCCGCCTGGTCGAGCGGGGCGAGCTACCGGCGATTCGGGTATCGAAGCGCATCGTCCGTATCCCGGTGCCGGCCTTCGAGGTCTACGCGAGCGGCCGGAAGATTCCGATGCCGCGCGTCGTTCGGCGGCGTGTTGCGGACGGCGTTGAGTTCGGCAAGGGCGAGCGAATTTCTGAACTGGTCTGAGGCGCGCGATGCGGGGGACTCAGGACCAGATCGCCGCATACCTGGCGAGCGCGGCGAACCTGCTGGGACGGTACAGCGTCGATCTCGCGCTTCCCTCGGATTCGGACGCCGTGGAGCTGCTCGAGGACTCGAACGGCAACCTCAGCTTCGAGTTGCTCGGCACCTTGCCGGGCTCGCAGGACGTGGCGAGATCGGAGTTGGCGATCCGCGAAGGTTTCGAGCGACTCGGCCCCGACCAATACGAGCGGACTCGGTACGAGTTCGAGCTCGTCGACCGCGGACGCGAGTATCGGTGCGCATTTCACATGCACTTCACCGAATGGTTCGTCGAGCGATACCAGGTTGTCGTCCATGAGCACTGCGAACGACCGGTCGGGCGTGTCGCGTGTGAGCACTACGAGGGATCGCCGATCAAGGATGCGTTCGCGGGCATTCTCAAGCTCATCGAGGTGTGGACCGACGCGCCTCCCGACTGCGCCACTCTGGCGTGCCTCGATTGAGGCCACGATGAGCCGTGGCTGACAGCGCGCCGTTCGGGGTATTTCGTGGGAACGTCGCCGTCGGAGACTGGCACGGCCCACCGCGTCCTCACCCTCCCTATCGCGACGGCGCGGCGTCCGTTAACACGTGGTAGGCTGTGGACCACGTGTCATGCTGTGGAGATCGCCGATGGCTAAGGCCAATCTGACAGTGCAGCTCGATGAGGATGTGATCCGGCGGGCCAAGGTTCTTGCTGCGAAGCGAGGGACCTCGGTTAGTGCGCTCGTCGCGCAGCAGTTGGACGAGCTGGTCGCGCAGGACGAGCGTTACGAGGCCACCCGGCTGCGCGCGGCGGAGCTCATGGCAAACGCCAAGCCTCATGGCGGTCGGCGGTGGACGCGGGGAGAGCTCTACGCCGAGCGCCTGGATCGCCATGGTCGGTAAGAGCTGCTCGTTCGTCGACACCAACGTATTGCTCTACGCCCACGACGGCTCCGAAACCGTCAAGCAACCGATCGCCCGGGCGCTGCTCGAACGGCTGTGGGCGGAGCGAGCCGGCACGCTGAGCACCCAGGTGTTGCAGGAGTTCTACACCGTCGCCACCTGCAAGCTGACGCCGCCGATCAGCCGCGCAGAGGCTCGCGAGGTCGTCGGTCTCTACTCGGCCTGGCCGGTCGTCCTGCTCGACTCGACCCTCATCCTCGCAGCGACCCGTTTGGAGGAGGAGCATCAGCTGTCGTTCTGGGACGCCTTGGTCGTTGAAGCGGCCAGAGTCGCCGGGGCTGACCGGTTGCTGACCGAGGACATGCAGCACGACCGTGTGATCTCGAGCGTTCGGATCGAGAACCCGTTTGCCAGTTTGGTCCAGGCCGACGATCGGCCGGATCGCTGATCCTCCCGGTATTCGTCTGACGGCTTACATCCTGCTCCTCGCGACCCGCGCCGACGAGGTAGGGGAGGGGAGCCTCGAGCGCCTCCGGGCAGCCTCCCCGGACTTCGAGGTCGTCCCGGTGTCGGTCATCGACGAGGCCAGCCTCGACGCCTTCCGCGACGCCGCGTGGCGCCTGACCGGCCTGATCCGCGTCCGCCCCCGGACGATGGGGAAGGCCAACCCCGAGCCGCTCGCCCTCGACAGGGTGCGTATTCCGCAACGAAGCCCGGGCCACGGGCAACTCGAACGTCTCACGGCCATTCCCGCGCCCTTCGACGGGCGAGGTCGCCGTCAAGGTCGTCAACCACTACGGCGACGAGGTCATGAACGTCATTGCGCTTTGATGCTGGTCATCGATTGACGGGCTCCGACTACTTAGTCATAATGACCATGATGACTAGACGGCAGCCGGTCCAGACCCGAGGACTACGTCGCGTCAGCACCGCGCAGGCGAAGGCAACGCTGTCGGAGCTGATCGGAGCCGTGGCGTTCGGCCACGAGCGCGTCGTGATCGAGCGGCGTGGTCGTCCCGTCGCCGTCCTGCTCAGCGTGGGCGAAGCCGAGCAACTCGAGGACGCACTACCCGCGCCCCGGCGCAGGCGTGGAGCGCTCGCCCTGGTCGGCATCTGGTCCGGCGTCGAGGACGAAATGGTCGATCGGATCGTCAGCGATATCTACGCAGCTCGAGAACGAGACCTCGGACGGCCCGTCGACCTCTCGTGAGCTACCTCCTCGACACGGACATCATCAGCAACCTCCTGCGACGAACGCCGTCGACCACGCTTGTGCGCCGCCTGGCATCGGTCGACCCCGACCAGCAGTTCACGACCAGCGTCACCGTGGGAGAGCTGGTCTACGGAGCGCATCGCGTACCCGACCGGACGGAGTTGCTGCTCGAGCGCATCGATGAGGTCCTGGGCGCGGACCTCCCTGTGCTCGCGTTCGACGACCACGCGGCCCGACGTTACGGTGCGCTCCGCGCCGACCTCGAGCGCTCCGGAACGCCCATCGGTGATGCCGATCTCCGGATCGCCGCCATCGCCCTGACCCATCAACTGACCGTGGTGACCGCCAATGTCCGCCACTTCGATCGGGTTCCTGACCTTGCCGTCCAGAACTGGCTGACCGATGAGGAGTAGAGCAGCTGCAAGTGCTCGCCACCTCGGGCCAGGCGTAACAGACATAACTTACATTATCGGAAGTAATCGACACAGGTTCCGCTTCGGCAGTCTCGTCCCATCTTGAACTTGGGCTACGGGATCTCGGGGAGATCGCTTGGAGCGAGAATGGTCGCCAGGTGGGACGCGCCGCGCTGGAGTCGACGGTCGATGGTCACAAAGGGACAGCTCAGGGCCCGCGCCAAGGCGATGTACTCCGCGTCGTACGTCTTGGCCCATCCGTTCTCGGTCGCTCGTACAAGATGGAGAGACCGGCCAGCTTGTCGAAGCGCGTCGGCCCGACTTCGTTGGTGACGTCATTCCTGTAGACCTGCTCGCGTATCGTCGAGGTCACTTCGGCGGCGAGATGAGCAGGTCCGCGAAGCTCGTGGCCCCGGAGCCGCCCGACGGCCCCGCCCGCGAGGCAGATCGCGACGATCACGCTGCTGTCGGTGACGATGAGCACGCGTCAGTGCTGGGCGCGCGAGCGCCTGACGGCGACGACCACGTTCGGCATCGGTCGTCCGTCAGACATCAGCTGCCACTCAGGTGGCAACGGCAGCGTCTCGTCATCGTGGCCGAGGGCCGCCTCGAGATCGGCCTCCTCGATCGTGTGCTGCATCCCGACCTTGCGGGAACGCAGCTTGCCCTCGCGGATCCAGCGCCGGATCGTCTCGGGGTTTCGACCGGCGCGCCGGGCGGCCTCGGGAACAGTGATCATGTCGCGTAGCATAACTACAACATCACCCTGACACGGCCCGGGCCACCGGCGTTGCGGCCCGTCTCCGCCGCGTCCGACCGCTCGCAAGGACGCCATCGCCGAGGTCGACGCGCTCGAGCTCGGGGCGCGACGGGCGCGGAACGGCATCGGGGCGGGGTCCGGCTGTTTCAGGAAGGTATCGGGGACAACGAAACGCCCGAAGGAACCGCCTCCCGCCCGGCACTCCATCCGCTACCCAAAGCAAGCTCCGGGAGCGGGACCGATGTTGCCACCGGTCGAAGCGCCGATCGATTGGGGCCCCTTCGGGCAAGACGAACAATACCCGCGCGACCCCGCCGGCCGGAAGGGGATTATCCACGAGATTCGCAGCGACCGCGGCATATCACGGCTCGCCGTCCACAGTCTGTCCACGAAGCTGTCGGCTCGATTGCTGACGATTGCCCCGACCGCGGCAAGGGCAACCGCGGACGATAGATCGTCGGGAAACTGAACCGTACTGGGTTCCGTGGAGACCCTGACGGTTGGAATCAAGCGGCGGCGGTCACCTCCCCCGTGGCATGGTAGGCGGCCTCGTACTCCG
>PNKK01000029.1 GCA_013822395.1 Anaerolinea sp.
AGGCTCGTGCTCTACCCGGTCTGTACAGCCGCAACGGACGTGCGCTGCGGATGACCCGCCGCGAAGCCTGGCTCTCGGCGGCCCTCGTCTTCCTCGCCGCGCTCGCCGTTCGGATCTGGGCGGCGGGCGTGATCACCTTCCCGCGGCCGGAGGACACCGCCTACTACGTGGGTGTCGCCCGTCGCCTTGTAGAGGGCCGCGGCCTCGTGAGCGACGCGATCTGGAGCTACGGGACGCCGCCACTCGAGTTCCCCCGGCCGGCGTTCGAGATCTGGCTCCCGCTGCCGACCTTCCTTGCCACGCTCCCGATGGCGCTCTTCGGGAGGACGTTCGCTGCTGCGCAGTGGTCGTCCATCCTTGTCGGCGGCCTGGTGGCGGTGCTCACCTGGCGGCTGGCGGCTGACGTCGCCGCCGAGCGAGGGCTCCCGGACGGGCGCGCCCGGACGCTGGCACTCGGGATGGGGCTCTCCGCGGGGGTCTTCCTGCCGCTCGTCCTGTACTCGGTCCTGCCGGATTCGACCATGCCGTTCGGGGCGCTCGTCCTCGCGACCTGCCTGCTGGCGACGCGCGTGGTGCGCGAGCCCCGCGGCGCGCGGTGGGCGGACCGGCGGGTGCTCGCTCTTGGGGTCCTTCTGGGTCTCGCCGCGCTCACCCGGAACGAGGCTATCTGGCTCGCGCTGGCGTGGGTGCTCGTCGCCCGGGGTGCTGCGATCGGCGGCGGCGCGGGCACGGCCGGCTGGGTCCGCCTGGTCGCCGGCGCGGCCGTCCCGGCGATGCTCGTCTTCGCCCCGTGGGCGGTCCGCAACTGGATCGAATTCGGCGCCCCGCTCCCTGGCCAGGCCCTCACGAATGCCCTCTCCCTCGACGGACGGGACATCTTCGCCTGGCGGGAAACGCCGACGATCCAGCGATACCTTGATGCCGGCCTCGGGACGCTGCTCGGGCTCCGTTGGACCGGATTCCTCCACAACGTCCTGAACGTGCTCCTGTTCCTCGGCATCCCGGTCTCCGCGATCGGTCTCGCGGGAATCCCGTGGACGGTCCGCGGGACCGCGCTCGCGATGCTCGCCTGGTTCTCCGCCCTGACATTCGTGGCGACGACGCTCCTCTTCCCGGTCGCGACGACCTGGGGCACGTTTCTCCACGCGTCGGCGGCCATACAGGTCCTCCTGCTCCTCTCCGCGCTCCTCGCCCTGGACGCCACGATCGCGGCCGCCGGCCGTGGCGCGGCTGGACCCGCCCGGTCGCCTGGCTGGGTCCGTTCCTCACGGTCGCGGCCGGGGCCCTCTTCACCGCCGTGCTCCTCCCCGCGTTCGGGCGCGACGGCGAGGCCGCCCGAGACCGCTTCGCCGCCCTTCCGGCGGCGCTGGCAGCGGCCGGCGTCCCGATCGAGGTCGCCGGCGATCCGGTGATCACGGACGTCCCCATCTGGCTCGCGGAGGAGACCGGTGCGCGGGCGCTCGCCCTGCCGAACGAATCGCCGGAGAGCGTTCTGGACCTCGCCAGACGCTTCCCGGGCGCGAGCCTCGTCGTCGTGGCCGAGGACAACGAGGGCATCTGGCCAGAGGTCGCCACGACCGACCCGACCGGGCAATCCTGCTTCCAGCGTGTGGATCTCGCCGGATCCGATCCCACGCTCGCGGGACTCGTGGTCTTCCGGATCACCTGCCGGTGACGCCGGGGGCGGGCAGGCCAGGCGTGGCATTCTCTGGTGCCCCGATGCACGGGAACCGGCCCGTATACTCGCGGCGAATGAACGCCGCCACGGAGAACGATGCGCGCGACGGTCGGCTCGAGAGCCTCCTGGCCGAGGCCCAGGAGGCCGTGGCCTACAGCGCGAATGCCCTCCGGTCCGTCCGGGAGCGGTTCCACGAGACCCACCTCGAGCAGCTCGCCTACCTGGGGCACCTCCGCGACGAGCTCGCGACGGCGGATCGGCGCGACTCGGAGGCACCCTCGGACACGCGCCGGGTGGCCGGAGCCTCCGGTGACTCCGCGGCCGGTGAGGCTGCTCTCGCCGCGGAGGCGGGAGCGGACGACGCGCGCGTCCGTGTCCTGCGACGGGACGAGGCCATCGCCGCGCGCGTTGCCGGTGCGGAGCAGTCCGCACTGGCCCGTCTGGAGCTCGCGATCAGGAGCCTCGAGAGTGCCTGGCTCTTCCTGGGCCGCGACGACGCCTCGCTCATCACCGACCCGAGCGACGCCCTGAGCGCGACGGACGTCCAGATGCGGATCGTGGAGGCGCAGGAGGCCGAGCGGACCCGACTCGCCCGCGAGGTCCACGACGGGCCGGCCCAGGCGCTTTCCAACGCGGTCTTCCAGGTCGAGGTCGTGGAGCGAATGCTCGCCCGGGAACCCGTCCTCGCCGCGGCGGAGCTCCGCCTCCTCCGCGATCTTCTCCGCCGCGAGCTCGGTGACGTCCGCGCGTTCATCAGCCAGCTCCGCCCGCCGATCCTCGCCGACCTGGGCCTGGAGGGCGCCATCCGCGACGCCGCCGATGAGATCCGGTCGATCCTCGGGATCCCGGTGACGGTCGAGGTGGATCCGGAGATCCACAGGCTCGGTGAGGCAGTGGAGACGGTCGTGCTGCGGATCGTCCAGGAGGCGCTGCACAATGTCCGCCGGCACGCCGAGGCGCGTCGGGCCTCCATCCGGGTGGCGCACGAGGACGGCGAGTGGGTCGTCGAGGTGCGCGACGACGGGCGGGGCTTCGACGTGGGGGCGGTGGCGGCGCGGGGCCGCCGCAATTTCGGCCTGCAGTTCATGCGCGAGCGCGCCGAGCTGATCGGCGCTCGATTCGAAGTACGATCGCGTCCGGACGGCGGGACGGTGGTACGGATCGCGATCCCAAGGGGAGCAGAGGAGAGCAGATGAGCGCGATGGAGTACAGCGGCCCCGAGCGGCGCCGGCGCCTTGGCGAGGAGCGGGTCCGCATCCTGGTCGTCGACGACCACGTCCTGTTCCGCGTCGGTATCACCCAGATCCTCTCCAGGGAGGAGGATCTCGAGGTCGTCGGAGAGGCAGAGGACGCCCGGAGCGCGATGGACGCCGCCCTCGAGACGTCGCCGAACATCATCCTGATGGACCTCTCCCTGCCGTCGCCCGGCGGGATCGAGACCACGCAGCGGATCAAGCGCGAGCTGCCGTCCGTGTCGATCATCGTCCTGGCGGTCCAGGAGGACGAGGACGCCCTGTTCGACGCGATCAAGGCCGGTGCGGCGGCGTTCATCCTCAAGGACGTCAGCCCGGACGACCTCGTGCAGATCATCCGCCGGGTGTCGAACGGCGAGTACCTCATCAACGACAAGGTCTTCTCGCAGCCCGCCGTCGCCTCCCGCGTCCTCAAGGAGTTCCGCGAGCTCGCCGTCTACGGGCAGGAGGCCGCCCCGATCTTCGCGCCACTCTCCCCGCGCGAGGTCGAGATCCTGGACAACATCGCCCAGGGCATGACGAACAAGCAGGTCGCCTACCAGCTGTCGATCAGCGAGCAGACCGTGAAGAACCACATGAGCTCGATCCTGCGGAAGCTGTCCGTGAACGACCGCACCCAGGCCGTCGTCTACGCGATGCGCCAGGGCTGGATCAAGATGCCGGAGGACTGACCCGTCCGCCCGACCCAGCGATCCAGCCAACCCGGGCACCGCATGACGTCCACACGGGATCTCGCCGAGCAGCTTGCCGCCGAATCCGCGCGGCTCGACGCCGAGGTGAGGGAGATCGACCTCCTCGTCAGCCAGGCCCGCAACGAGGCCGGCCGCCACGAGACCCGGCGTGCCGCGGCCGCCGAGAAGCTCGCGGGGCTGGGCTCCTCGGCGTCGGCGCGCGAGGCGCTCGACCTCGCCAACCAGACGGTGACCCTCACCCGGCGCGCCGCGCTCATGGACGCGCAGGTCGAGATCCTCGAGGCGAAGAAGAAAGCGCTCCTCCGGCTGAGGGAATCGATCGACGACCACGCTGCGCGCGCCCGTGCACTCGTTGATGGGGCGGAGGGCGAGGTTGATGGGGCCGGGGGCGAGTCGGGCGACGGCCGGCCCGGAAACGGCTCACGCGCATCCGCCGACGACGCATCGGCGGCGGCACCGATGGTGTCGAGGATCATTCTCACCGCCCAGGAGGATCTCCGGCGCGAGATCGCGCGGGCGATGCACGACGGCCCGGCCCAGAGCCTGACGAACATCGTCCTCCAGGCCGAGATCGTGGAGCGCCTCATGGGCAAGAACCCCGCGGCTGCGGAGGCCGAGGTCCACCAGCTCGTCGCGATGGTCCAGCAGACCCTCGAGGCGACGAAGACGTTCATCTTCGACGTTCGGCCGATGGTTCTCGACGACCTGGGCCTCGTGCCCACCCTCCGGCGCGCGGCGCGCGATCGCGGCCGGCGGGCAGGCGTCGCCGTCGAGTTCGAGTCGCTCGGGATGGATCAGCGGCTGCCCGTGGAGTTGGAGAGCGGCCTGTTCCGGATCCTGGACGAGGCGCTCGCCGGCTATCTCGCCGCGCGACCGGAGCGGGTCTCGCTCCGGCTCGACTGGGGCGACGATCTGGAGGCTCAGCTGTCGGCGGATCGGGCCGCGGCGGCGGTCCCGCGCCGGATCTTCCGGCGGCGGGCGAGGCGCTCCCGCCGGCCCTCGCCGCGATGGTCGAGGACCGGCGCGCCGCCCACGCGGAGGCCGTGGAGGCGGCCGGACGCGCCGCGGTCGTCCAGCTCCCGACGAACCTGTCGCGCGACCTCGCCGGTCGGGCCGCGTCGCTCGGGATCACCGCGGAGCTGCTCGACGGAGGCGGTCGCCTCCGGCTCGTCGCGGCCCTGCCGCGATCCGGCGATGGGCAACCGGCCGCCGGGACGGGGGACACCGGCGCCGGCCGCTGAGCATCCGGCGCCTTCCGGCACCACATTCTTCAAGGCGGACGATGGTCAGGCTCGCACATTCGAGCCAGAAGGCCTAGAGTGGCGGTCCGCCGGGGAGTGGAACCGTCTCAGGAGGTCCAGCCGGCTTATGACGCACATCCAGTCTCATCTCGCCACACTCCGCCGCGATGACTCCGGCCAGGGCCTGGCGGAATATGCCCTCATCCTCGCCCTCATCGCCATCGTGGCGATCGTCGCGCTCATCTTCCTCGGGACGCAGATCAGCGGGATCCTGAGCACCGTCGGCGCGTCCATCTAGGCGCCTCGACGCACCGCGATCGCGGACCGCCGGCCCACCGGGCCGGCGGTCCGCCCATTTCGGTGGGGTCATGGGACCATCGGTGTGCTTGACATGCCAGCGGCCTGCCCGTACGTTGGGCGCCGCCTCCGGTCCAGCCGGGGAGCCTGGGGAGAAAGGGGGTGTCCACCGAATGTCGTTCCTCACTGCTCTCATCGCTTCTTTCCGGTCCGACGACGAAGGCCAGGGTCTCGCGGAGTACGCGCTGATCCTCGCCCTCATCGCCATCGTGGCGATCGTCGCGCTGCTCTTCCTCGGGACGCAGATCAGCGGGATCCTGAGCAAAGTCGGCACGTCCGTTTAGGGGGCCTCTACCGAATTCGCAACCCGGACCGCCGGCCCCACCGGGCCGGCGGTCCGATGCCGTTCCCACTCCCGCTGGGAACATCACGTTCGGGGGAGAAGTGTGAACGAACTGGCGCCGCTCAACGTCAGGGGGCGGGTCGCCGACCTCCTGCGAAGCGAGGCGGGTCAGGGCCTCGCCGAATACGCACTCATCATCGTGCTCATCGCCATTCTTTCGATCCTCGCCCTGACCATCATCGGTACCCAGCTCAGCAGCGAGCTGCGCACGATCGGCAACTCGGTCTGACCGGTAGGCCAGGACCCACGAGACGGCCCGTTCGACTCCGGACGGGCCGTCTTCCTTTCAGGCTCCGGCCCATCGGACCTTGCGATGTGCCTTGCGCCGTGCAAGATTTCCTGCTGGAACCTACCAGTGGTCCTAGTCCATTGGTATAGTCGCGCGGCGGCGGTGCGGTGCTAGAGTGGTGCCACCTGTCACACGGCGTCCGGGGAGGATGTTCACTTGAAGCGTACCAATCGGCTGATCCTGCTCATCGGCGTATTCCTCGCCGCTCTGGTCTTCGTCGTCGTCGTCGTCCTGCTCGGCGGGGACGGCGGGGGCCCTGGTAGCGGCTCGGCCGCGAGCGCGCCGCCCGCGGAGCTCGACACGGTCGTCGCGGCGCGTGACATCCCGCTCGGCGTGACGGTCACGGCCGCGATGGTCACGTCGCAGAAGATCCCGGTTCCGGACCGCGAGGAGGGCGCCCTCGGCAACGTCACCCAGGCGATCGGCAAGGTCGCTCGGCAGACGATCACGAAGGGCCAGCAGGTCACCTCATTCCAGTTCACCGACCTGGGCTCGACCGCACGGGTCGAGGTTCCGGCCGGCTACACCGGCATCGCCGTCCAGGTGGACCAGGTGTCCGGCGTCGGCACCCTCATCAAGACCGGTGACTTCGTCGACGTCGTGGCCCAGATCAGCCCGAGCTTCCCGTTGAACTACTTCGTGGGGGACGCGACCACACCGACCGTCGACGGGGCGAAGTTCGACCCGACGAGCGTGAAGGTCCTGATCCAGGGCGTCCAGGTCATCGCCACGCTCCTGCCGCCGCCCGCGACGGAGACCGGCGCTGCGACGCCCGCGCCCGACTCGGGCGGGACCGCCCTCAACGGCCGGCAGGAGATCGTGATTCTCGCGGTCACGCCGCAGCAGGCCGAGGTGATCAAGTTCTCGCAGCTGGACGGCAACATCACGCTGACCCTCCGCTCGCCGAAGGACTTCGTGGACGCGTCCGGGAACCCGATCGTGCCGGAGACGGTGACCACGACCGGCGTCGTCCTCAAGACGATGATCGATGACTGGGGCGTCCTGCCGCCGCTCCCGATCATCATTCCGGCGCCTACCCCCCTCCCCTGATCACCGGAAGCCCACTCAGGTTCCGATACTCGCCATGACCGACCGCATCAAGGTTCTGATCGTCGACGACATCCCGGAGACGCGCGATCACCTCACGAAGCTGCTGGGCTTCGAGAGCGACATCGACGTCGTGGGCGCCGCCGCGTCCGGGGCCGAGGCGATCCAGATGGCCGTGGCCCTGGGGCCGGACGTGGTCCTGATGGACATCAACATGCCGGACATGGACGGCATCGCCACGACCGAGCAGCTGGCCGTGAAGTGCCCGGCGGCGGCGGTCGTGATGATGTCCGTCCAGGGCGAGGCGGACTACCTCCGCCGGTCCATGCTCGCCGGGGCGCGCGAGTTCCTCGTCAAGCCGTTCAGTTCGGATGAGCTCACCGGGTCCATCCGGCAGGTGTGGACGCGCGAGCGCGACAAGCAGAGCCGGATCGTCGCGCCCGCGGCCGCCGCCGCGGGCGCGACGGCCGGGACAGCGTACGCGGCGCCCGGAACGGTCGTCGCGGTCTTCAGCCCGAAGGGCGGCGTGGGCCGCACGACGATCGCGGTGAATCTCGCGGTCGCCGCGGCCTCGCTCGGCGGGAGGCGCGTCGCCCTGATGGACGCGTCGTTCCAGTTCGGCGACGTGGGCGTCCTGCTGAACCTCAACCCCAAGAACAAATCGATCGCGGACCTGACCTCGCAGCTCGAGACCGGCGAGTTGGAGGAGCTCGACAGCTACATGATCGAGCACTCGTCCGGTGTCCGGGTGCTGCTGGCTCCCTCCTCCCCGGAGCAGGCCGAGCTCATCACCGCGATGCACGCCCGGCGGGTCGTGGAGCGCCTCCGCGCCGAGCACGACCTCGTCGTCGTGGACTGCCCGTCATCGTTCAACGATGCGACCCTCGCATCCTCGACTCGGCGGACCTGATCCTCACGCTGCTGAGCCTGGAGATCACGAGCATCAAGAACATGCGCCTCTTCCTGGAGGTCGCGGAGCAGCTGGGCTACGGGCCGGAGAAGATCCGGCTCGTGCTCAACCGGGCGGACTCACCCTCGGCATCCGGGTCGCGGACGTCGAGCACTCGATCGGTCGGAAGGTGGAGCACACGATCGTGAGCGATGGTCGGAGCGTGGTGTACGCCCTCAACCGTGGCGTCCCGTTCTTCCTGAGCAACCGCGAGGCGCAGGTCTCGCAGGATGTGCTCCGTCTCGCGAACACGGTCGTGGGAACGTCGATGACGACCGACAATGGCAAGACCCTGACGAAGGCGGCGGCGAAGAAGTCGCTGTTCGCCTGGCGATGAACGGCATGCGCAGGCAGCCCTCGGGGGCGATGAAGGGGTGGTGGCGATGTCCCTGCTGAAGCGGATCGAGAGCGCCCGACCGGGCCAGGAGTCGGGAGGTGGCGCGGGCGTGCCCGTGCCGGCCCCCCCGTCGGGAGGGGCTGCCACGCCGCCCTCCGCCCCGCCGCCCGCGCCGCGCCTGATGTCGCAGGCCCCCATCCGGGAATCGTTCCGGGACGTCAAGTTCCGGATCCAGAACCGGGTCATCCAGGACCTGGATCCCAAGCTGGACCTGTCCAACCAGGTCGAGGTCCGCCGCCAGATCGAGGAGATCTTCGGCAAGGTCATCGACGAGGAGGGCCTGGCCCTCACGCGCGCCGAGCGCGTCCGGATGCTCGAACAGATCACGGATGAGATCATCGGGCTCGGGCCGCTGGAGCCGCTCCTCCGCGACGAGTCCATCTCGGAGATCATGGTCAACGGTCCGCGCCAGATCTACATCGAGCGCGCCGGCAAGCTCGAGCTCACGAACGTCGTCTTCCAGAACGACGACCACGTGATGCGGATCATCGATCGGATCATCGCCCCTATTGGCCGCCGCGTCGACGAGTCGTCGCCGATGGTGGACGCGCGCCTCACCGACGGCTCGCGCGTCAACGCGATCATTCCGCCCCTCTCGCTCATCGGCCCGGTCATCACCATCCGGAAGTTCGCAGCCACCCCCTTCACCGTGGACGACCTGATCCGGTTCGGGACCGCCACGCCCGAGATGTTCGAGTTCCTCCGAGCCTGTGTCGAGGCGCGCCTCAACGTCTTCGTCTCCGGCGGCACGGGCTCCGGCAAGACGACCACCCTGAACGTCCTGTCGTCGTTCATCCCGAACGACGAGCGGATCGTGACGATCGAGGACGCCGCGGAGCTCCAGCTCCGCCAGGAGCACGTGGTGACCCTCGAGTCACGGCCGCCCAATATCGAGGGCAAGGGCGCGATCCCGATCCGGGAGCTCGTCCGGAACGCCCTCCGGATGCGGCCCGACCGGATCGTCGTCGGCGAGTGCCGGTCGGGCGAGGCCCTGGACATGCTCCAGGCCATGAACACGGGCCATGACGGCTCGCTGTCCACCGGCCACGCGAACACACCGCGCGACATGCTCTCCCGGCTGGAGACGATGGTCCTCATGGCCGGCGTGGACCTCCCGGTTCGAGCCATCCGCGAGCAGATCGCCTCGGCGGTCGACCTGATCGTCCACCAGTCCCGCCTCAAGGACGGCACCCGAAGGATCACGAACATCACCGAGGTCCAGGGGATGGAGGGCGACGTCATCGTCATGCAGGACGTCTTCGTCTTCGACCAGACGGGCGTCATCGACGGGAAGATCCAGGGTCGCCTCAAGCCGACCGGAATCCGCCCCAAGTTCGTCGAGCGTTTCGAGACCCAGGGCATCCACCTGGCCCAGGGGATCTTCGGGTACGCGTACTAGGCCGGGGAGGAGCTGATACCGGTGAGCAGCCTGACCCTCGTCGTCGCGGCCGTCGCCGCGGTGGCGATCCTCCTGATCGCCGTCGGCATCGCCTCGTCCGGCAGCGGCTCGGGCGTCTCCGCCCGGCTCGAGCGCTATGCCGCCTCCGGCCGGGGCGACAAGAAGAAGGACAAGCCGGAAGGCCTGTCGGAGATGCTTGCGCAGAGCAGCGCGCTGGCGAGCCTGAACCGCGTCGTCGAGCAGCGCGACTTCGGGGCGAACCTCGCCCGCGAGCTCGCCCGGGCGGACCTGAAGCTGAAGCCCTCCGAGTTCCTCGGCATCTGGGCGGCCGCCACGATCGGGACGCCGCTCGCCTTCTTCGCGATCGGGTTCGTGGTGCCGTCCTTCCAGTCGATCATCGCCCTCATCGGCGGACTGCTCCTCGGGTTCATCGCGCCCAGGATCTGGCTCAACCGCCGCAAGTCCGGCCGGCTGAATGCCTTCAACAAGCAGCTCCCCGACACGATCACGCTCGTGGCCAACGCCCTTCGGGCGGGATCGTCGTTCCTCCAGGCGATCGAGCTCGTCGTGCGCGAGTCGAGACCGCCGGTCTCCACCGAGTTCGGCCGGGTCATCCGGGAGGTCAACCTGGGCCTTCCGTTCGACGCGGCGATGGAGAACATGGTGCGCCGCGTGCGGTCGGACGACTTCGAGCTGATGGCGACCGCCATCAACATCCAGCACTCGGTCGGCGGCAACCTCGCCGAGATCCTCGACTCGATCGCGTTCACGATCCGCGAGCGCGTCCGGATCAAGGGCGAGATCCGCACTCTGACCGCCCAGCAGCGCCTGTCGGGCTACGTCGTGGGACTGCTGCCGTTCGGCCTTGCCGGATTCATCTTCCTCGCCGCCCCGTCCTTCTTCGACCCGATGTGGGACCCGAAGGTGGCGCTGGCCGGCCTGCCGGCGGGGATCATCATCTTGGGGCTCGGCGTGGTCATGATGATGATCGGGTTCGTCTTCATCCAACGCATCGTGGACATCGAGGTCTGAGGGGGGGATGGACATCCTTCCGATCGTGGTCGGGGTCATCGCGGCCGCGGCCGTCATCCTCATCGTCTACGGCCTCGCGGGCTCCGGACCGGTTGACCCGGTCCAGGCCCGCCTGACCCAGCTCGGGTCCATGCAGGCAAAGAACCTGGAGGAGCTCGAGCTCCAACAGCCGTTCTTCGACCGCACGATCAAGCCTCTCGCGGCCCGCCTCTCGGGTACCGTGGCCCGGATCACGTCCTCGAACTTCGCGGAGCGGACCGAGAAGCGTCTGGCGCTCGCCGGCAACCCCGGCGAGATGCGGACCGCCGACTGGCTCGGCATCAAGGCCATCGTCGCGGTCGTCGCCGCCGGGATCCTGTTCGTGCTCTTCGGCCTGCTCGGGGGCAACATCCTGAGCGGCATCGCTCTGGGCCTCGTGGGCCTGGGGATCGGCTACATCCTCCCCGAGTTCTGGCTCAGCTCCAGGGTCCGGGCACGCCAGAAGGCGATCCTCCTCCAGATCCCGGATGCCCTCGACCTCCTGACGATCTCCGTCCGCGCGGGCCTCGGCTTCGACGCCGCGCTCGGCAAGGTCGTCGAGAAGATGAAGGGGCCGCTCATCAACGAGTTTCGCCGCGCCCTCGCAGAGGTCCGCGTCGGCAAGATCCGGCGGGACGCGCTGCGCGACATCATCCCGCGCACCGAGGTCCAACCTCTGACGAACTTCGTCGGCGCGATCATCCAGGCCGAGCAGCTCGGCGTCTCGATCTCCAAGGTGCTTCAGGTCCAGTCCGAGCAGCTCCGGATCGAGCGCCGGCAGCGCGCCGAGGAACAGGCGGCGAAGGCCCCGATCAAGATGCTCTTTCCGTTGGTCGGGTGTATCTTCCCGTCGCTGTTCATCGTCATCCTGGGCCCTGCGATCATCCTGATCATCGGCAACCTCTCGGTCACCGGGCAGTAGGCGGCCGTGGCTGCTCGGCCGAGCGTGGCAGCGCGGAACCCGACCTGCCGAACGTGACCGCACAGAACCTGACCCGAGGCACGGTCCTCGCCGGGCAAGTCGAGGTCGCCGCATCCCTGTGGGGCCGGTTCATCGGCCTGATGGGTCGCCGGCACCTGCCGGCGGGCGAGGGTCTCTGGCTGCCCGGCTCCAACGGGATCCACATGCTCTTCATGCGAATTCCCATCGATGCCATCTTCGTGGGCCGGCCCGATCCCGGTGGGTCTCGACGGGTCGTGTCCATCCATCGGGACCTCCGGCCGTGGACGGGGCTCGTGCCGCTCGTCCGGGGCGCCGATGGCTGCCTGGAGCTGCCGGTCGGGGCGATCGACGCCTCGCGGACCGTCACCGGGGATGTCCTGCGCATCGAGGACTGAGCCACCGGTGGTCCGGGTGCGGAAGGGCTGAGCGTTGATCGGCGGTTGAGCGCCCGGCAATGGGCAGGCGTGGATCTGGTGACCGCCGGGTAAGCCTCCCTCCCCATCCTCCCGGAGATGGACCTCCTGGCGGAGCTTGGACGTGGCGTCGGCGTGCTGGCGTCCCGCGCGCTGGACCTCGCCCTCCCGGCGACCTGCGCCGGGTGCGACCGCGAGGGCACGACTTTGTGCGCACAGTGCCGGCCGGCCCTCGACGCGCGGCTCCACCTGGCCCCGGGCACACCGGTCGGGCTGCCGGGCGACATCCCGGCCCTCCTGGTCCAAGTGGAGTGGTGCGCATCATTCGGCGGCGTGGCGCGCCGCGCCCTTCACCGGTTGAAGTACACCGGTGACCGCCGGCTCGCGGAACCGCTGGGGCACGCGGTGGGACGGCGCTGGGCGCGCGCCGGCGCGGGCGGTGAGGTGCTCGTCCCGGTGCCCGCTTCGCCGGACCGCGTCCGCGACCGCGGCTACGACCAGGCGGAGCTCATCGCCCGGGCCGCCGGCCGGGTCTGCGGGCTGCCGGTCTGCCTCCTCCTCGAACGCTCGCGGGTCACCACCGCCCAGTTCGACCTGGATCGATCCGCGCGATCCGGCAACGTGGCCGGCGCGTTCCGGATGCGGACCCGCACGGAGGTCGGCGTGGAGGTGGGGGCGCTCGATGGCCACGACGGACCTGTGCGCCTCGCCGGCGCGTGGGTCGTCCTCGTCGACGACGTCCTGACGACTGGGAGCACGCTCGGGGCGTGTGCGCGAGTCCTCATGGACCACGGCGCGCTCGCGGTCTCGGCGGTCACGGTGGCCCGGGAGCGATGAGAGGCCGCTTCCGGGGCGGTCCGGCAGGTCCGACCGGCAGGTCCGACCGGCAGGTCCGACCGGCAGGTCCGACCGGCAGAGGGCCGGGGATATACTCGGTCGGCGGACGTTGGGGTCCGTCTCTGCCCGGGCGGTCCCTGGCCGGCCGGGAACGCCCAGATCCCAGCCCGCGGCGCCAGCCGATGGGAAACACAGGCCCGAGCTCGCGGAGGTCAAACGGTGAGGACGATCGTCAAGGGCAAGAACCTCGAGATCCGCGACGGCGACCGGCAATACGCGGAGCGCAAGCTCGCGAGGCTGGAACGGTTGCTCGACGATCGGAGCGACGCGATCGTGGAGCTTTCGGTCGAACGACACCGGAGCGTCGCCGACTCGCACATCGTGGACGTGACGCTCGTCATCGACGGCCAGACGCTCCGCGGCACCGCCGCCGCCGCCACCCACCGGGCGGGGATCGACGAGGTCATCGACAAGATCGAGCGGCGCGCGGTGGATTTCAAGGAGAAGCCGCGACTCCGAGCCCGCCCGGAGGAGGAGAAGGAGATCCTCCGGCGCATTGCGGACGGCCAGGCGGAGCGCTCGCGGGACCGGCGAATCGTCAAGGTCAAGCGCTTTGACATCGAGCCGATGTTCGAGGAGGATGCCCTCGCCCGAATGGAGGAGTTGGGCCACAGCTTCTTCGTCTTCGTGAACGCGGAGACGGAGCGGGTCGGAATCCTCTACAGGCGGAACGACGGGCACTTCGGGCTCATCGAGCCGGTGATCGGCGGAGGGTACACAGCGGGGAGGTCCCGCGGCGGCTCGGACGGCCGCCGCTGAGGATCAGTCGGTAGGCACGGCGCGCCGGTAGGCCCTCCCATCGCGTCGGGCGAACCCCAGGTCCACCAGCGCGCGACGGATCGTCATGACGTCCGGGTGCCACAGCGCCAGCCGCATGCTCACGTCGCCCTCGTGATCTGAGGCCACGACCGCATCGTACGATGACGCGGTGCCTCCCGAGGAGCCCCTGATCGGTGTCCACCTCCCCCTCGGGTCGGGCATGGTCCGGGCGGCGAACCGGGCTGCCGAGATCGGGGCGACCGCCCTCCAGGTCTTCGCCGACAACCCGACCGCTTGGCGGCGGCGGAAAGCGCCGCCGCGAGAGCTGCCGGCCTTCCGCGAGGCAATGACCCGACACGGGGCGCCGCTGCTCGCCATCCATGCGGCCTATCTCGTAAACCTCGCCGGGCCGGAGCACGAGTTCGGGTCGAAGTCCCGCGCGGTCCTCGAGGCGGAGTTGCGGGCGGCGCCCGGCTACGGCGCTCGGTTCGTGAACGTCCATACCGGATCACACCGCGACACGACCGGCGCCGCCGGGATCCGGCGCGTCGCCCGGGCCGTGGCACGGACGCTCGAGGTCGTGGAGGACGACCCCGACGGCGCGATGCTCGTCCTCGAGAACTCAGCCGGTGGCGGCTGGTCCGTGGGGACCACGATCTCTGAGCTCGCCCGGATCGCCGACGCGGCCGTGAAGCAGGGTGTCCCGGAGCATCGCCTGGGCTTCTGCCTTGACACGGCCCATGCGTGGGGGGCCGGGATCAGGCTGGACGATCCTCGGGCCATCGACCGGCTCCTCGACGACTTCGACCGGCGGATCGGGCTGGCCCGACTCGTTCTGGTCCACTTCAACGACTCGAAGGCCGAGTGCGGGTCGCGCCGTGACCGTCACGAGCACCTGGGTGGCGGCCGGATCGGTGAGCTGGGACTGGGTCACCTGATCCGACATCCTCGTCTCCGCCATGCGGCCTTCGTGATGGAGACACCGGGGATGGAGCAGGGCTACGACGCGGTCAACGTGGCCCGAGCTCGCGACCTCCTCGCCGATCGACCGCTGGACCCGCTCCCCGCCGCAGCGTTCCAGCTCCGCGGCAGCCGATCGAGGGGCATCGCGCCTGCGGACGAGGCGGAGGTCGGGGCGGAGGTCGGGGCGGAGGTCCAGCCCGACGATTCGTCCTCGTGAAGGAATCTGGGCGACAGGGTCGGCCGGCACCGGGGGGTTTCCAGCTCCACGTCCTGGGGATCGTCTTCCTGCCGTCGATCCTCGCCCTCGCGGTGCGCGCCATCGCGCGCCGCGCCGGTCCGTCAGCGCAGGTGGACGCGGCGGCGCGGGCCCTGGTCGCGCTCGGGCTCGGAGCCCTCATCCTGCTCGATATCCGCCTGTCGCCCCGGCCGATCCCAACGACGGGTGGCCGGCCGGCCGCGACGCGGGGGCCCGCATCGTTGCTACGGCTGAAGGCGTCGGCGTTCTGTTGATCGCCGCGGGCGACGATGCCATCGTCGCCACGGGACGGTGGCCGGGGCCACCGGCGGGCGGGTACCGGGCGGACCGCGTTCACGAACTGTGGCGCGGTCCCGCAACCCGGACGGGAATCGCGAACGCCGGCGCTCGAGCGCCGGCGTTCGCGGTCCCCGAGACCCGGACGTGGAGGGCATCCGGGCTCACGTTGAAGGCCGATTCAGTACCGGTCGGTGCCCCGTCCGGTGGGCCGAGTCATCGTGGGTGCGACCTGGACCCGCGTCGCGACACCGGCCCGTGGGGCCATCCCGTGAGGCTGTGTCGACCGGAACCCCATCGACCGTGTGAGCGACGACGAATCGTTTCGCTGTTGGTTGCTGCCGTTGCCGCTCGCGCCGGCCTCGGCCGCCCGGAAGACGCGCCCGAAACGGCGCATCCGGACCGCGAGGTAATACTCCATGATCTGGCGGACCTGCGCCTCGGTGAGCACCTCGTCTGCGCGGAGTGCGTACTCCACGCGCGCCGTTGGGTTCTGCGGCCCGTTCGCGACCAAACCGAGGTACTGCGCGGCGTCCGCGTCCTCGTGGATCTCGCGCAGGCCGCGCGCGAGCTTGGTCGCCGTCCCCAGGGATGGCATCCGATCCCCGCGGATGAGGCGGGAGATCGTTGAATGGTCGACCCCGGACTGCTGGGCGAGCTGTCGCTGGGACATCTTCTTCGCCTTGAGCTGGGCTCGAAGCCACTCGTTGAAGGCTCGACCGGTCTGGGTGGTCATCGGGTGGGTTCCGGACGCTCCATGATGGTGGGCGGACCGTGCCGCGCGATGCCTCGACTATCAACGCCCGAGCGCATCGTCCATATCCCCCGTTGGTACCTCGCTCTCCGGTCCGGGGTGGGACCGGGCGGGTCGGGTCGTGTGCGGTCCGTGCGGGTCCGCGGCGGTCCGTGGTACCGGGACCGTCAGGCCGGAGGGGTCAGGCCGGAAGGGTCAGCCCGGCTCCGCGGCGTTTCGACGAGATCGCGTAGGCGATGGCGCCGAGGGCGATGACCGTGAGGACGCTGATCGTCCGGTCCACGATCGTGATCGCGAGCGCCTCCGTCTGGGGCACGCCGTAGACGATCGTGAGGAGCCCCACGACGGCGCCCTCGACGAACCCGAGGCCCGCCGGCGTGATCGGGATCGCGGTGAGCAGCGACGCGGAGAGCGCGATGAAGAACGCGCCGCTGATCCCCAGATGGACGTCGGGCAGACTCAAGGCCAGGACCACGAGGTAGAGGCGGGTCGCCTCGGTGGCCCAGATGAGACCCGTGATGACGACGAGGCCCGGCAGGGCACGCAGGCCCACGGACGAGAAGACGCCGTCCTCGAACCGATCGTAGAGCTCGATGGCCCTGTGCGGGATGGGCAGGGCGACCATGATCCGCCGTCCGAAGTTCCGCATCGTCAGGAGTCCGATCGCGAGGAGCACGACGAAGGCGATGCCCGCGGCAAAGACGACCTGGATCTCGCCGGGCAGGCCGGTCCGGAACGACACGAAGCCGGCCGCCAGGCCCAGGACCACGATCGCGAACAGGTCCAGAACGCGCTCGACGAAGACGGTCCCGAAGGTCCGTGACAGCGACACCGGGCTGTTGATCTTCAGCAGATACGCCCGATAGATGTCGCCGAGCTTGGCCGGCACCAGGCAGTTCACGAGCCAGGACAGGAAGATGATCTCGGTCGCGTCCCGGACCCGGATGGGCAACCCGGTCTGCCGGACGAGAATCGCCCAGCGCAGGCCGCGGAGAGGAAAGCCGAGATAGAAGACCCCAAACGCGAGGAGGAGCAAGAGCCCGTTCGCTCGGAGGATCTTGTCCGGCAGCTCATCGAGGCGGAAACCGGGCAGGCTCCGGACGAAGAGGACCAGCAGGATGAGCGGCAGGACGAGCGAGACGATCGTCCGGGGCTGGCGCAGCCGGCGCGCGAGGGAGAGCTGGTCGGGGGTCACTTCGGGCTCGCGGTCGCCGTTCGTGGCGGCGCCGGGGATCGTGGCGGCGCCGGGGATCGTGGCGGCAGTCGTCGTCATGGGCGAGGAGGCTACCGATCCCTCCGCGTCGCCCGCAATCGGCCGATCGTCCCCGTCCGTCATGGGATCGCCGTCGGCCGGACGCGGCGCCGGCCGCGTGCCCGCTGGACGACCTTCGCGACCGGCGTGATGAGCCGCACGTAGACGGACGCCCGGCCGGTGACGAACGTTGGCCCGGTCGCGAGGGCCGCGCGGAGGCCGGCCGGCGTCGACGGATCGCCGTGCAGCGCGGTCCACGCCACCCCGACCTCGAAGGTGGTGTGGGCGTCGGACACCGCGACGCCCGGCACGCCCGCCGCGAGGGCGAGCTCCGCGGCACGGGTGTTGCCGTCGCCGACCACGAGGCGTGCATTCCAGCTCTCTACCCAGTCGACGGTGGCGGCCAGGGCTTCGAGATTCCTGAGCGTCTCGCCCTTCGAGAGCGAGCCGCGGAACCGGTCGAATGGATGGGGAATCCCGACGAGGCCGCCCTGCTCGCGCACCGCGGCGATCGTCTCCGACGCGGACAGGCCGGGCGGGACGGCTCGCGACAGGAAGACCGCGATGAGATCGCCGTCGCGGGTCCGGATCTCCTCCCCGACGAGCACGGTCAGGCCGTCCGGCGCGGCGTCACGGGCCTCCAGCGCGCCCTCGATCCGGTCGTGATCCGTGATCGCGAGATGGGTCAGGCCGCGACGGGATGCCGCGGCCACAACGGCGCGAGGCGATGCGAGTGAATCGAAGCTCGCCGACGTGTGGCAGTGGAGATCGACGAGTGCCACGGCGGCAGGCACGGCCGGGCGTCTAGACGCGATCCACGACGGCGGCGGGGACGTTCCGGGGTCCCCTTGGTCGCCCGGTTCCGCCCCGCGGCTCGGCTTCGCCCGGTCGCCCGGTTCCGCCCCGCGGCTCGGCTTCGCCCGGTCGCCCGGTTCCGCCCCGCGACTCGGCTGGTCCAAGGATCGACCATGCGACGAACGTGACACCGGTCGAGGCCCCGTCCTTCGCCGAATGGCGCATCGGTCGACCGATCAGCGACGGAGGCGCCGAATCGGCCCCGTTGGGGCGCGCTCCTTCGTCGGATGGTCGATGTGTCGACCAAGCGTCCCGGATCCCGGCGACGGCCGAGGCACGGGCCGAGGCACGGTCAGGTTCTCGAGGCGTTCGATCGACTCCAGCCACGACCTGCCCGGCTCCCATGGCGCCGCGGCCACCCTGTCCGCGATCACGACCAGCCCCCCGTCGCATTGCCCCGAGCGGCCTCCCGACCTCGTCCGCGTCGACAACGTGCCCGGGGATCACCTAGAACGACTGGACAAGCGACTTCTTGAAGAAGCCGTAGTGCTTGAGGGCCTCGCCCGTCCCGAGCGCGACGCAGTTGAGGGCGTTCTCCGCGACGTGGCAGGGCACGCCGGTCACCTGGGTCAGCAGCTTGTCGATGTTCCGGAGGAGGGCGCCGCCGCCGGACATGACCATGCCCTTGTCGATGATGTCGGAGGACAGCTCCGGCGGGGTCTGCTCGAGGACGTGCCGAACGGCGGCGACGAGCTGCTGGAGCGGGACCTCGATCGCCTCCATGACCTCCGACGAGGTGATCGGAATGGTCCGCGGCAGGCCGGCGATCAGGTCGCGGCCGCGGACCTCCATGGACAGCTCGCGCTCGAGCGGGAGAGCGGTCCCGATCTGGATCTTGACTTCCTCCGCCGTCCGCTCGCCGATCATCAGGTTGTACTTCTTGCGGACGTACGAGGCGATGTGCTCGTCGAACTTGGTGCCGCCCACGCGGAGCGAGGTGGAGACGACGATCCCGCCCAGGGCGATCACCGCGATCTCGCTCGTTCCGCCGCCGATGTCGATGACCATGTTGCCGGACGGGCCACTGATCGGGACGTTGGCGCCGATCGCCGCCGCGAGCGGCTCCTCGATCAGGTACGCCTCCTTCGCTCCGGCCTTGAGGGCGGCGTCACGAACGGCCCGCTTCTCCACGGAGGTGACGCCGGCCGGCACGCTGATCATGACCTCCGGCCGGCTGAACATCAGCTTGCCCTGGGTCGCCTTGCCGATGAAGAAGCGGAGCATCGCCTCGGTGATGACGTAGTCCGCGATGACCCCGTCCTTCATCGGGCGAATCGCGTGGATGTTGCCCGGGGTGCGGCCGATCATCTCGCGGGCTTCCTCGCCCACGGCTCGGATGCGGTTGTCGTCGTCCACCGCCACCACGGACGGCTCCTGGATCACGATGCCCCTGCCCTCGACGTGGACGAGGACGTTGGCGGTGCCGAGGTCGATGCCGATCTTCATACGGGTGTGCCGGGTTCCCCTTCGAGGACGTGCTCGATCCTGGCGCCGAGGTCCAGGAACTTCCGCTCGATGTTCTCATACCCTCGCCGGACGTGGTGTGCGCCGTGAATCGTGGACGTCCCCGACGCGGCGAGTGCGGCCAGGATGAGCGACGCGCCGGCCCGGAGGTCGGAGATCTCGACATCCGCCCCGACCAGCGCGGCGGGACCCTGGACGATCGCATGGTGCGCGTCCGGGAGGTCGATCTCCGCGCCCATCTTGCGGAGCTCGGTCATCCACTCGAGGCGGTCCTCGAAGATCGTCTCGTGGACGGATGAGCGGCCGTTCGCCTGGGTCAGCAGGACGCTCGTGGGCGGCTGGAGGTCCGTCGCCAGCCCCGGGTACGGCGCCGTCTGGATGTCCACCGGCCGGTAGGCGCCAGGTCCAACGGTCGTCGCGTCCACGGTCAGGCGGTCCGTGCCGCAGTCGACCGAGATGCCCATTCGGCCGAACACCTCGACGAGTGCGTCGAGATGGTCGCAGCGCGCCCGCTCCAGGGTCACCCTGCCCCCCGTCATGGCCGCGGCGACCGCGAACGTTCCGGCCTCGATCCGGTCCGGGACCACCGCGTGGTCCGAACCCCGGAGCCGCTTCTTCCCCTGGACCTCGATCGTGTCCGGCGCGGCCCGCTCGACGTCCGCGCCCATCTTCCGGAGGAATTCGATGAGATCGTCCACCTCGGGCTCCTGAGCCGCCGGGCGGATCACCGTGCGGCCGTCGGCAAGGGTGGCCGCGAGCATCGCGTTCTCCGTGCCCATGACGGACACGAACGGAAAGCGAACCTCGGCGCCCCGTAGCCGCCCGGGCGCCTTGGCGTAGTAATAGCCGTACCGGTAGTCGATCTCGGCGCCGAGCGCCCGCATCGCGTCGACGTGGAGGTCCACCGGGCGGCGGCCGATCCGGTCGCCGCCCGGGTTGCTGATGATCACCTCACCGAAGCGGGCGAGGAGCGGGCCCAGGAGCATGAAGCTCGCCCGCATCTTCGCGGCGGCCTCGAGCGGCACGAACAGCCAGTCGACGTCACCGGCGGCGACCTCGTAGACGTTCGGGGCGGGATGGTCCACCACGACGCCGAGGTCGCGCAGGGTCTCCGCCATCACGCGCACATCCTCGATCTCCGGCACGTTGCTGAACCGGCAGCGCTCACCCGTGAGGACGGCTGCTGCAAGGAGCTTGAGCGCGGCGTTCTTCGCCCCTGCGACCGGGACCGTCCCGTGCAGCGCCGTGCCGCCGGTCACGCGAAAGGCCTCCCGCTGCACTGGCTGGGCCACGTATTCCCAGTGGAACGGACGAGCGTCAGCCATTCGCGTCAGGACCGGAAACCGGAACCCTCAGCGCGAGCCCTACGCTCGCTCTCCGAGGTCCGAGGCGGAGCTCCGCGACGCCATCGTCCCGAGGACTCGACGCCCCTGCTAGCCATGGCGCCGAGGACGGCCCTCGCGGTGACGGCGCTCGGCGACGCGCTGGCGGAGGAGGGCGACCTGGAGCGCTGCGCGGGCCGCGGCCAGGTCGGCGCCTTCGTGGAACCCGCCCTCGAGGGCCCGTTCCGCCTGCCGTCGGGCTTCCTCGGCCTTCTCGAGGTCGATCTCCGCCGCCATGTCGGCCATCTCGGCCATCACCACGACCTTGTCCGGGCGGACCTGGAGGAAACCGCCCGCGATCGCGAACGTCTCCGTCTCACCGGCCTTGCGGATCCGCAGCTCGCCCAGGCCGAGCATGGTCACGAGCGGCGCGTGGTGTGGGAGCACACCGAGCTCGCCCTCGATCCCCGGCAGCGTCACGGCGTCTACCGTGTCACTGTAGGCGAGCCGCTCCGGGGTGACGATCTCGAGGAGGAGGGGCATCGGATCAGAACCCCGGACCGAGAGCCGGTGAGCACGTGACCTCGGTCATCGCCGTCGTCCCCATCATCCGACAAGCCGCTCCGCGTTGGCGCGGACGTCGTCGATCGTGCCGGCCAGGAAGAACGCCTGCTCGGGCAGGGTGTCCACCTTGCCCTCGAGGATCTCCTTGAACGACGCGACGGTGTCCTTGATCGGGACATACTGGCCCGGCCGGCCGGTGAAGACCTCGGCGACGAAGAACGGCTGGCTCATGAACCGCTGGAGGCGGCGAGCCCGCGAGACCGTGGACTTGTCGTCCTCCGACAGCTCGTCGATGCCGAGGATCGCGATGATCTGCTCCAGGTCGCGGTAGCGCTGCAGGACGCGCTGCGTCTCGCGGGCGACGTCGTAGTGCTCCTGGCCCACGACGAGCGGGTCGAGGACGCGGGAGGTGGAGGTCAGCGGATCCACCGCCGGGTAGATGCCCAGCTCGGCGATGCTCCGCTCCAGGCGGATCGTCGAGTCGAGGTGGCCGAACGTCGTCGCCGGCGCCGGGTCCGTGTAATCGTCGGCCGGGACGAAGACCGCCTGGAGAGACGTGATGGAGCCCGTCTTCGTCGACGTGATCCGCTCCTGGAGGGCAGCCATCTCGGTCGCCAGGTTCGGCTGATAGCCGACCGCCGACGGCATCCGGCCGAGGAGCGCGGAGACCTCCGAGCCGGCCTGGGTGAACCGGAAGATGTTGTCGATGAACAGGAGGACGTCTCGGCCCTCCTCGTCGCGGAAGTACTCGGCCATGGTCAGGCCGGTGAGGCCGACGCGCTGGCGGGCGCCGGGCGGCTCGTTCATCTGGCCGAAGACGAAGGCGGTCTTGGCGATGACGCCCGACTCGGTCATCTCGTGGATGAGGTCATTGCCCTCGCGCGACCGCTCGCCGACCCCGGCGAAGACCGACACGCCGGCGTGCTCCTGGGCGACGTTCCGGATCAGCTCCTGGATGATGACCGTCTTGCCGACGCCGGCGCCGCCGAAGATCCCGATCTTGCCGCCCTTCCGGAACGGGCAGATGAGATCGATGACCTTGAGGCCGGTCTCGAAGACCTCGACCTCGGTCGACTGCTCGTCGAATGCCGGGGCCTTGCGGTGGATCGGCAGACTCGTCGGGGACTCGACAGCGCCCTTGCCGTCGATCGGCTTGCCGAGCACGTCGAAGACGCGCCCGAGGGTCGCCTCGCCGACCGGCACCGTGATCGGGGCGCCGGTGTCGTGCGCCGCGCCGCCGCGGGGCAGGCCGTCCGTCGTGGTCATCGCCACGCTCCGGACCCAGTTGTTGCCGAGGTGCTGCTGCACCTCGCAGGTGAGCGGATCCTGGCCCGGGCGCTCCAGCTCGACCGCGTTATAGATGGCGGGGAGCTGGCCAGCGGGGAACTCGATGTCGACGACGGGGCCGGTGATCTGGATGACCCGGCCGGTCGCGGGAGCGGTGGCGGTCGCCATGGTCTGTGGATGCCTCCTGGTGCGCGCCGTCAGTGCGTCTGGGCGCCGGTCGCGATCTCGATCATCTCGCGGGTGATGTTGGCCTGGCGGACCTTGTTGTAGGCGAGGGTGTACTCGTCGATCAGGTCGTCCGCATTCTCCGTCGCGTTCTTCATCGCCACCATCCGGGACGACTCCTCCGACGCCTTCGCCTCCAGGACCGCCTGGAAGAGCCGGGTGGCGACGTAGCGCGGCAGGAGCTGCTCCAGGACCGCGCCGGGGTTCGGCTCGAAGATGAACTGGTTGCCCGGGATGCCCTCGGTGTCCTCGGCCGGCGCCACCGGGAGGAGCGTCTCCATCACGGGCCGCTGGATCAGCGTGGACACGAACCGCGGGTAGACGAGGTCTATCTGTCCGAACTCACCGCTCACGAACCCGTCCGTGACCAGCCGGGCAAGCGGAATGACGTCGGCGAACGCCGGGCGATCGCCGAAGCCCGCGAAGTGGGCCTCGAGCGGGACACGGGCGCGGCGCATCGCGTCACGGCCCTTCCGCCCCACGCTCACGACCGCGAGGTCACCGGTGTGCTCGGTGATCACCCGGGCCGCGAAGCGGATCGTGTTCGTGTTGAGCGGGCCGGCCAGGCCACGGTCCGAGGTGATCAGGACGAGCAACCGCTTGCCGCCTTCGCGTCGCGAGAGGAGCGGGTGCTCATCCGCCGCGATGACCGCCGCGAGATCGGCGAGGACCTCGTCGATCTTCTCGCTGTAGGGCCGCGCCGCGAGCGTGGAGTCCTGGGCGCGCTTCAATTTGGAGGCCGCGACGAATTGCATCGCGCGGGTGATCTGCTTGATTCTCCCGACGTCGCGAATCCGCCGTCGGATGTCTCTCTGGCTGGCCATCAGACTGCCGCCCAGGATGGGCGCCGGCGGGGGCGCGGCGGGCTTCGCCGGATACGAATACCGCTCGTGGTAGGCGTGGGATCAGCAACTTGATCCACGGCGTCGCCCGACCGTTGAGCACGAGCCGATCGTGGAGCGCGGTCCGGACGAGGCCTCCGCGGCCCGGCTTGGCGCCTACCACGAACACCGTTCGTGGGTGGTGGCCATCCGGGCGTGCTCGGCCGATACCGCGAATACCACTCGTATCCGGTGCTGCCAGTCCGGTGTCCCGGCGGCGGTGAGCGACTCGGAGCGCCATCGGCTAGGCCAGGAAGCTCTGGCGAAACGCCGTCAGGGCTTCGTCCAACGCCGTGGCGAGGTCGTCGGAGAGCGTCTTCGTCCGGCCGAGCTCGTCGAGGATCGACGGGCGCTCGGTCTCGAGGAAGCGGTAGAGCTGAACCTCGAACTCCTTGACCCGAGGCGTCGGGATGTCGTCGAGGGCGCCCTTCGTGGCCGCATACAGGATCGCAACCTGCTTCTCGACCGGCATCGGCTGGTACTGCGGCTGCTTGACGACCTCGGACAGCTTCTCGCCCCGGGTCAGCTGGTCGCGCGTCGCCTTGTCCAGGTCGGACGCGAACTGCGCGAAGGCCGCCAGGGAGCGGTACTGGGCGAGGTCAAGCTTGAGCGGCGCAGCGACCTTCTTCATCGCCTTGGTCTGCGCCGCCGAACCAACGCGGCTGACCGAGATGCCGATGTTCAGGGCCGGTCGCTGGCCGGCGTTGAACAGGTCGGTCTCGAGGAAGAGCTGGCCATCGGTGATCGAGATCACGTTCGTCGGGATGTACGCCGAGACGTCGCCGGCCTGCGTCTCGATGATCGGGAGGGCGGTGAGCGACCCGCCACCGTGCTCGTCGCTCATCCGCGCGGCGCGCTCCAGAAGGCGGCTGTGGAGGTAGAAGACGTCGCCGGGGTACGCCTCGCGGCCGGGGGGCCGACGGAGCAGGAGGGCCATCTCGCGGTACGCCCAGGCGTGCTTGCTGAGGTCGTCGTAGACGCACAGGGCGTCCTTGACCAGTTGCCCGTCGATCTGGACGCCGACCTCCATGATCTCCTCGCCCATCGCGACGCCGGAGTACGGCGCGAGGTACTGGAGCGGGGCGGCGTCTTCGGCGCCGGCGACCACGACGATCGTGTGCTCCATGGCGCCGTATCTCTCGAGGATGGCCACGGTGTTGGCGACCGTCGACAGCTTCTGGCCGATCGCCACGTAGATGCAGACGAGACCCTTCCCCTTCTGGTTGATGATCGTGTCGATCGCGATCGCCGTCTTGCCGGTCTGGCGGTCGCCGATGATCAGCTCGCGCTGGCCGCGGCCGATCGGGATCAGGGCGTCGATCGCCTTGATGCCCGTCTGGACCGGGGTGTCGACGCCCTGGCGAACGATGACGCCCGGGGCGATCCGCTCGACCGGGCGGGTCTTCGTCCCCGCGATGGGCCCTTTGTCGTCCAGCGGGCGGCCAAGCGGGTCCACGACCCGCCCGACGAGCGCCTGCCCGACGGGAACCTCCACGACACGTCCCGTGGTCTTGACGGTGTCGCCTTCCTTGATCGCACGGGAATCGCCCAGGATGACGGCGCCGACGGTCTCCTCCCGGAGGTTGAGGGCCATGCCCATCACCCCGCCCGGGAACTCGAGGAGCTCGGACGAGAGCGCGCCCTCCAGGCCGTAGACCTGGGCGATGCCGTCGCCGACCTCCACGACGGTCCCGACGCTGCGGGATTCGATCCGCCCGTCAAAGGTGTCGATCGCCGACTTGATGATGCTGATGATCTCGTCCGAGCGAATGGCCATCGGTTCTCCGTTTCGGGCGCGTCCGGCCCGCTGGTGCCCCGCGCGAACGGGGCGATTGGGCTAGCGCGCGCCGCCTGCGAGCTGGGTGCGCAGCCGCTCCAGGCGGCCACGAACGCTGGCGTCGAGCAGCCGATCTCCGACGCGGACCGTGAGTCCGCCGATCAGCTCCGTGTCAACCTCCGTTCTGAGGTCCACGCCGCTGCCGGTCATGGCCGCGACGCGCGCCCGGAGGGCGGCGGTCTCGTCGGCGGTGAGCGGCTGGGCGCTCGTGACGACGGCCTCCACGATCCCGCGCCGGCGGTTGAGGAGGCGAGCATACTCAGCGGCGATCGCCGGCAGCGTCTCGAACCGGCCACGCTGCGCGAGCAGGCGAGCAAGGTTCAGGACGCCGGGAGCCACCCGGCCCTCGAGGAGCCGAGCCACGGCAGCCAGGCGGTCGGCATGGGGGATCGACGGATTGTCGACCAGGTGGACCACCCCGTCATCCGCCGCGAACCGGGCAGCAAGGGCGAGCCCCGCCGCCCAGCCGTCGAGCGCGTCGTCGCGCGTGGCCAGCTCGAAGGCAGCCTCCGCGTAGCGGCGTCCGGCGGCGGTGGGTCGGGCCATCAGTTGCGGGCGTCCCCGGCGGCGGTTTCGCGGAGGAACTCCTCCACGAGTCGGCGCTGGCGATCACCGGTCATCGACTCGCCGACGACCACCCCGGCCGCGGCGAGCGCAAGGTCGGCGACCTCGGCGCGGAGAGCCGCGATCGCGCGCTGCTTCTCCGCGTCGATCTCGGTCGTGGCTCGCGTGCGCATCCGCTCGAGCTCCTCGCGGGTCGCGGCGATGTCCGCCTCGCGGGTCTCCTGGGCCACCTTCTGGGAGCGGGCAAGGATCTCGTTCGCCTCCCGCCGAGCCTCGGCAAGGGCGGCGAGCCGCTCCTGCTCCGCGCTCTCGCGGTCGCGGCGAGCCTGCTCCGCATCCTTGAGACCCTGCTCGATGCGCTCCCGGCGAGACGACAGCATCGTGCTGATCGGCCGGAACGCGAGGGCCCAGATCACGAACAGGAAGAAGAGGAAGTTCGCGGCCGAGACGATGATCCAGAAGCCGTTGATCACCAGGCCCGGCTCGCCCGCATCCTCGGCCTGCAGCGCGACTGCGCCCTGGGTGATTCCGCCCGCGAGGGCGAACAGGTCCACGGGTTGGACTCCGATTCCGATCTGGTTACGCGGGCTGCATGAAGATCGTCAGGATGCCGACGACGATCGCAAGGACACCGAGGCCCTCGGCGAACGCCGCAAGGATGATCGCGAGACCGCGGATCTGGCCTGCCGCATCGGGATTGCGCCCGATCGCGCTGCTCGACATGCCGGCGAGGATGCCGATGCCGATGCCGGGGCCGATCACGCCGAGGGCCGCGAGGCCTGCGCCGAGAAATTCCATTGCGGTTCGTTCCTCCTCTTCCGGGATTGGGCCCGGTGTATCTGGACCGTGAATCAGCGGGCCAGGGCCGGCTGGACGGCCGGCCCCTCGGACGGGGTTTCGTGGCCGGGCTCGTGCTGGCTCTGTTCCGAGTGGTGCCCCTCGATGGCCGCGAGGGTGAACATGAGGGTGAGGACGCTGAAGATGAGGGCCTGGACGAAGTTCAGGAGGAACTCGAGGCCAACGAGCGCGACCGGAATGATGGCCACCGTCAGCGCGGTCATGACGCCCAGCGCCACCTCCCCGCCGAAGATGTTGCCGAAGAGTCGCATCGACAGCGTGAGTGGCTTGACGAACTCCAGGAGCAGCTCGACGAGGCCCACGAACAGGGCGATCACGCCGGCACCCACGCCGTTCCTGAACTCGCCGAGCGGGAAGAACTTGGACAGATAGCCCCGGACGCCCAGGTTCCGGAAACCCTCCACATGGAAGATCGTGAAGCTGACCAGGGCCAGGCCGATCGTGATGTTCACGTCGCTCGTCGGCGCGCGGAGGAATTCCAGCTTGCCGACCGGCGGCACGAGGCCACTCCAGTTGGAGAACAGGATGTACAGGAAGAAGGCCGCGAAGAGCGGCACGTAGCGGGCCGCCCGCGGGCCCCCGAGCGAGGTCGCGAAGCCCTGGAGGGACTCGTAGGCGAACTCCACGACGTTCTGGGCGCCGCCCGGGACGTCGCGCATGCGGCGGGTGGCGAGGACCATGACGAGCAGGACCACGGCCATGACGATCCACGAGGTGAGGATCGACGAGGTGATGCTCGGGTGGAACTGCAGGATGCCCGAGGAAGCCTGGCCCGGAGCGAGGTCCCAGACCACATACGGGGCGGGGAGCTCCAGGTTGGAGGTGATGCCGTCGGCGGGGAACTGGATCGGGTCGCCGGGCTGGCCGCCCTTCGGGAAGGGCGGGACGAAGATCGCCGCGAGGACGTCCAGGATCACCACGGCCGCGAGGGCCGCGAGGATCATCTTCCGCTTCGACTTCGGGGCGGCCGCCTCGGCCGTCCGCTCGTTCGTCAACGCTCGCTCCACACACAGGAGCGCGGCACCCGCCGCGCTCGTCGAGGCTCGTTCCGTGCGCCCGAGGGCGCTAGTGCTGATCGTCGATCTGGGCCAGGAACCGGCTGATGAGCAGCCACACCGCCCGGGCGCCGACTCCCATCCCGACGAACAGGCCGACGAGCACGAAGACGGGAACCGTCCCCAGCTGCGTATCGGCCCAGTAGCCGAGGCCAACGCCCGCCAGCGTGGTGACGAGGAGGACGAACCCGATCTCCGAGAAGAGGGCGAGATACGCCACCCCGCGGCCCGGCTCGATCATCCGCGACCTGGCAAAGCCCGCGGAGTATACCAGAGGGCCTCAACGGGTCGCCACAGCCCGGCCCACGGCCCGTGGGCCCGGGTAGCACACATCCCAACGTCCGTGCCGGCCGGCAGAGTGATCCGCCTCCATCCGACCACTATCGTCGCCAAGCGCCACGGTGAGCCGGAGCGGGGCCCGGGTCATGCGTGCCCTACGGCGACGGCGTGGGGTCGGGGGTTGG
>PNKK01000030.1 GCA_013822395.1 Anaerolinea sp.
TGCGTCAGGCTGGACGGGCCTTCCGTGAGAGGGTTCGGTCCGGAGATGGGTGGCTCAGTTGGGATGAGCCGGCCTGCTTGCTTACATGCAAGAGCCTCGAGGTTGACGTCGATGACCCCCCGGGGGAGGGGTACGGTGGGTCGGCATTCGGGAGTTCCCCGAATCCCTGGAAGACGGATGGATCACCATGAATCCCGGATCACTGATTTCGCGATCCTCACTCGAAGAGCCCCTCGACGGCCGCCTCGAAGACCTCGGTGTGGCGGTCGATGTCGGACTCGGTCGTGACCGGCGACATCAGGGCCATGTTGTGGAACGGCGTCATGAGGATCCCGCGGTTCATCGCCCACAGGTGGAGGAGCCGCTCCAGCTCGAAGTCGCCGTGGTCCCACTGCTCGCGACCGTTCCGCGGGCGAGTCGGCATGAAGTGGTACTCGGCGCGCGCCCCGAGCCTGGTGACGTGCCACTGTACCTCGTGCCGGGCGAGGACCGCGTTGACGCCGGCTTCCCAGCGTTCGGCCAGCGGAATCATCCGGGCGAACGCCTCGGCCGTGAGGACCTCGCCGAGCGTCGCGCGAATCGCCGCGAGGGAGAGTGCGTAGCCGGCAAGCGTTCCGCCGATGCCCCCGACGTCGGAATCCTCGAGGTCGATCCGGGCGGTCACCCGCTCGGCGACCTCGGCCGACATCCCGTACGTGGCGGCCGGGATCCCGCCACCGATGGTCTTGCCGATGACGAGCATGTCCGGCGCATGCCCGCCTTCGCCGGTGATGCCACCCGGGCCGGCGCAGATCGTGTGCGTCTCGTCGTGGATCAGGATCGTCCCGTGGCGGCGGGTAATGTCGCGGACGCCGTCGAGGTAGCCGGGGTCGGGCAGGACGATCCCGACGTTGGTCAGCGCCGGCTCGATCAGGAGCGCCGCGACCTGCCCGTCGGCGAGCGCCCGCTCCAGGGCGCCGAGGTCGTTGAATGGCACGACCCGGGTCGTCGCCGCCGGATCCACCTGCGGCCCGAGGTTGCCACGCCGGGCTTCGACGCGCCCGTCGTCGGTGAGCCAGGCGAAGGTCTCGTCCACCGTGCCGTGGTAGTTCCGGTCGTGGACCGCGACGAAAGGCCGGCCGGTGATCAATCGCGCGAGTCGGAGCGAGAACCGATTCGCGTCCGTCGCGCTGAGGGCGAACTGCCAGAACGGGAGGCCGAACCGCCGCGTGAGCTCCTCGCCGACCCAGATCGCATCCTCGGTCGGGAGCATGTGGGTGATCCCGCGACGGAGCTGGCGCTCGACGGCCGCGATCGTCGGCGCGGCGCCGTGGCCGGCCATGGCGCCGGTGTCGCCGAGGCAGAAGTCGATGTAGTCATGGCCGTCGACGTCCGTGAAATGGGCGCCCGACGCGGTCTCCACGTAGAGGGGGAACGTGCCGGCCCACTTGACCATCCAGTTCATCGGCACCCCGGCGAGGAGGGAGCGCTTTGCTCGCTCGTGGAGCGCACGAGAATGAGGATGACGGTCGACGAAGTCGGCCTGCTCGCGGGCCGTCAGGCCGGCGAGGCGGGAGCGGTCCGGGGTCTGCACGTGGGTCACCGGTTGGGGAGAGTGTCGCCGCTGATGATCGCCGATGACCCGGCTGGGCGGAGTTCGGTTGCGCAGCCGGTCCGGTTCGCGGGAGCGTGTCCCCGGCCGCTACTCGATGTGGCGGCGGTAGCCGCAGACCGGGCAGACCGCCTCGTGGCGGTCGGGGTCGATCTCGAGGAAGCTGGCGCAGCCGTTCGTTGAGCAGAACAGGCGCGGGGACGTGGCGGTGCGCCGGCGCTGGCGGCGGATGGAGGCGGCACGTCCGATCGTGGACGTATGCAGGGTTCGCGAGAGCATGCTGGTGATGATTCTTTCCGGCCGCGGCGCGGGGCGAGATGAGCCTCGCGGCGTGGTCACGTGGTGTGCGACATCGCGTGATGGTGCGGTGCCGGGCGATTGGGTGGGACACGGGCGGCGATCGCGGGAGCGAGTCGATTCGATTCGAAGCTCGGTCGATGCTCTGACCTGCGGCCGTCTCGGCGGGTCCGGTTGTCCTCGACAGCATGCGGGCAGATCGTCGATCCTGTCAAACGGGGCGAACTGGGCCGGTTCGCGCAGAGGGTATCGCGGGGACGGGATCGCCGATCTTGTACCCTCCCGAGCTGGGAGGCAATCCCGTACGGCGAGGCGCGGATCGCCGCTGTCCCTTGACAGGGCGGCGATGGACGCCTTCGATTGCGGTCTCGCAACCTATGCTTCACCGTGCGGTGGTTGCGTTCTCGCGGCCGGCGGGGCAGATTCCGAGCCGCACGGCTCCTCACGGTAGAGGCGATCCGCCCGTGGGATCGTCGAGGGCCGATCGCGGCCGACGTCTCGGGCGCGGCGCGCGTTGCGACAGCTTGTGACGGAAGATGCAGGTGGAGGAGACTCGTGGCGAGCATCGAGAATCGGCGGCCGGGTGGCCGCGTGACGTCGGACGTGACGGTGCCCACCTGGCGAGGCGGATGGCCTCTGACCCTCCGGCGCCTCGTGGCGCTCGCGGCAGCAGGTGCCCTGACGCTCGGTATCGCCGCCCCGGCGGCCCTCGCGGCCTCCGACACGCTCACGATCACCACGCCGTACCCCGCCGTCGTGGTCGCCCCGGGCGCCAAGGTCACCTTCAACGTCAGTGTCTCGACGCCGACGCCCCAGCGCGTCGCGCTCGCGCTCACTGGCGCACCCGCGACATGGAAGGCAAGCCTCTTCGGCGGCGGATACGTCGTCGACGCGGTCCAGACCGACGGCACCGATCCCGCCAGCGTCCGCCTAGACGTGACCGTCCCGGCGACCGCCACGGGCACCACCCGGATGCTCCTGAGGGGAACGGCTGGTGCGACCTCCGTCGACCTGCCGCTCGAGATCCGCGTGGAGGCCAACGTCACCGGCGCGGTCACCCTCGTGACAGACTTCCCCAGTCTCCGCGGACCGTCCAGCCAGACGTTCAACTTCAACCTCACGCTCCGGAACGATACGGCCGAGGATCTGACGTTCGCGGTGAACGCCCAGGGGCCGGCGGGCTGGACCATCCAGGCGAACCTGACCGGGCAGTCCCAGGCGGCGAGCGCGGTGATCAAGGCGGGGTCCACCTCCGGCGTCACGGTGAGCGCCGAGCCACCGGCGGGTGCTGCCGCGGGCACGTATGACATCCAGGTCGTGGCGGTGGCGGGCGAACGGAACATCTCCGGGGCTCTTCAGGTCGAGATCACCGGGTCGTACAACCTCTCGGTCTCCACCCCGGACGGCCGGCTCAACGGCCGGGGGGCCGCGGGCAGCGCCTCGCCGCTGACGATCACCGTGACGAACTCCGGGACCGCGGCGATCACGAACGTGAAGCTGACCGCGAGCGCCCCGACGGGATGGGACGTCACGTTCGGTCAGGCGACGATCCCCTCGCTCGATCCCAACAAGCCCGTCACCGTGAACGCGCAGGTCAAGCCGTCCGGCGACGCGATCGCCGGCGACTACAACATCACGATCACGGCTGCGGGCGACCAATCCACCAGCGACTCCGTGGACATTCGGTACACCGTCGAGACGTCGCTCCTGTGGGGCGTGATCGGCGGGGCGCTCATCATCGCGGTCGCGGCCGGGATCTGGTGGGTCTTCCAGCGCTACGGCCGGCGGTAGCCCCATGACCACGGCCACCACGCGCCCCGCGAGGCGGCGGCGCCACGGGCCGGCGTCCGATTCCCCGTCGGAGGCCGCCCCGATCCGGACACGCGCGCTGACGAAGCGGTACGGGGAGCGGATCGCCGTGGATGCCCTTGACCTTGAGGTCCACGCGGGTGAGATCTTCGGTCTCCTCGGCCAGAACGGCGCCGGCAAGACGACGACGATCCTCATGCTTCTCGGGTTGACCGAGCCGAGCGGCGGGAGCGCCCGGGTCGTGGGGCTGGACCCCACCCGCCACCCGCTCGAGGTGAAGCGGCGGGTGGGCTATCTCCCGGACTCGGTCGGGTTCTACGGGAGCATGACCGGCCGCGCGAACCTCCGCTACACGGCAAGGCTGAACGGCCTCGTCGAAGAGGAGGCGGAGGAGCACATCGCGCTCGCGCTCGAGCAGGTGGGCCTCACCGACCGGGCGGACTCGCGGACAGACACGTACTCGCGGGGCATGCTCCAGCGCCTCGGCATCGCCGACGCGCTCCTCAAGGACCCCGACGTCCTCATCCTCGACGAGCCGACCGCCTCCATCGACCCGATCGGCATCGCCGAGATCCTCGGGCTCCTGCGACGGCTCGTCCGTGAGCGGGGCATGACCGTCCTGCTGTCCAGCCATCTCCTCGACCAGGTCCAGTCGATCTGCGATCGGGTCGGGATCTTCGCCCACGGGAAGCTCATCGGCGTCGGCACGGTCCCCGAGCTCGCGACGACGTTCGGCGACGGCGCGGCGCACCTCGAGGCGACCTTCCTCGACGGCACAACCGACCCGGCCGGGGCGCTCCGCGAGGTGCCCGGGGTCGAGGCCGCCGAGCGGGATGCGGACAGCGGGACGTGGCGGATCGTCGTCCGCCCGGCGACGGAGTCGGTCCGCGTTCGAGAAGCCATCATCGACCTCGGAGCGAAGCGCGCGCTCCGGATGACGTCGCTCCGCGAGCTCGAACCGTCGCTCGAGGACATCTACCGGACCGCCGTCGCGGGCATGACCCGCGGCTTCGCCGTCGAGGAGGTGACCGCATGACCGCCGAGGCCCAGGCTCAGGCTCAACCGGCTCGGGCCGTGATCTCCCGGCCGCCCTCCGGCTGGCGCGTCGTGGCCCAGAAGGAGATCGCGGACCACGTCTCCAGCGCCCGCTTCTACGTCCTTCTGCTGATGCTCGGCGCGGCGGCGATCGTGCCCCTCTATTTCGCGTCGGACGCCATCCGGTCGGTGGCGTCGCAGGTCCAGGACACCCGGAACGCATTCCTCGTCCTGTTCATCTATGCGCCCTCCGACATCCCGATCCCGCCCGTCTTCGGGTTCGTCGGGATCGTGGCACCGCTCCTCGGCGTCGCGTTCGCCTTCGATGCCATCAATTCCGAGCGCGCCGAGGGGACGCTCCCGCGCCTCCTCTCGCAGCCGATCTACCGGGACGATGTCGTGAACGGCAAGTTCGCGGCCGGACTGGCGGTGATCACGATCGTCCTGGTCGCCGTGGTCGGCGTCATCTCCGGGTTTGGCATCGTCCGCCTGGGGATCGTGCCGAGCCTCGGTGAAGTCATCCGGCTGCTCGCCTGGCTTGCGCTGTCGGTCGTCTGGGTGAGCCTGTGGCTGGCCTTCGGCCTTCTGCTCTCCGTCGTCATCCGGCGCGCGGCGACCGCCGCCCTGGTCGGGTTCGGCGTCTGGCTGCTCGTGGCGATCTTCGGCCAGCTGATCGTCGGGCTCATCGCCGGGATCGTCGCGCCGGTGGCCAGCGCGGGCACGATCGGCGAGGCGCTGTCGCTCACCGCCCTGTCCGAGACGATCCTCCGGCTCCTTCCCCTCACGCTCTACCAGGAGGCCTCGCGGGTCCTCCTGAACCCGTCGGTCACGACCGTCGCCACGCCGTCGACGATCGGCCAGCTTCAGCAGTGGCAACAGCAGGCCGAGGGCCAGCTCCTGACGTTCGACCAGAGCGCACTGCTGATCTGGCCGCACGTCGTCGCCCTCATCGCGCTCACCGCGACCTGCTTCGCCGCCGCGTATGTCCGGTTCATGCGCCAGGAGGTCCGAGCCTAGATCGGCAGTACGTCCCGTAGCGGTGTTGGCAGACGCCGTGGCCGCGCAGCGCGCGGGGCATCGATCCTGCGGGAGGCTCGTGTCAACGAACTCCCCGGGAATCCGTTCACACTCCCTGGGAATGGCGCTTGGCTTGGGCCGATCCATGGCGGTACTCTGAGCGAGTGCCGGATCCGCGCTGCTCTTGCTGCTACGACGACACCTTCGATCGCAGGCTGGCGGAACAGGAGTTGCGCGACTATCGGCGCCGGGGTCCCGGGCGCGCATCGCGGGCGCTCGTCGACGCGCTTGGGCGCGGCGACGCCAAAGGCCGGACCGTCCTCGACATCGGGGCGGGTGTCGGTGCCGTCCACCAGCTCCTCCTGGAGCGGGGCGCGGCGGCGGCCACGGACGTCGACGCCTCGCGCCCGTACCTCGACGCGGCGCGCGAGGAGGCGGAACGGCGCGGGATCGCCGATCGGGTCGAGTTCCGGCACGGCGACTTCGTGGCGCTGGCGCCCGAGATCAAGGCCGCCGACCTCGTCGCCCTCGACCGGGTCGTGTGCTGCTACGGCGACGTCGACGCGCTCGTGACCCTCGCCGCGCAGCGGACCCGCCGCCGGCTCGGGGTCACGCTCCCGCCCGACGGGCGGATCGCGCGCGCCGTCGTCGGGCTCATGAACGCCTGGCAGTGGCTGACGCGATCCTCGTTCCGGATCTACGCACACCCGCATGCCCGGGTCGTCGCAGCGGCCCGCGGCGCGGGCCTTGAGCCGGCCGGGACGGCGGCCGTAGGGATGTGGCGGCTGCTGGTGTTCGAGCGACCGATCCTCACCGCGGATAGCCGGTGATCCGCCGGATCTCGCGGTAGAGCGGCGAGCTCGCGGGTTGCCGGACCGGCTCAGAACGCCGGCCAGGGTATCGCCGGCCAGTCCCGGCGCGGGCGCGGGAAGCGCCCCGACCGAAGGAGCGCAGCGACCCGCCGCTTCGTGACCGTGACCTCGGCCGGTGCGAGCAGCTCGCGGAGTCGTGGGCCGAGGTCGCCGGTCAGCTCCGCCCTGACGCGTTCCAGGCCTTCGATCTCGTCCGGCTCGAACGGCGTTCCCATCCAGCCCCAGAGGACCGTCCGGAGCTTCGGCACGGTCGAGAAGGTCACACCGTGATCCACTCCGAAGACGTGCCCGTCCGGCATCGGCAGGAGGTGCCCGCCCTTCCGGTCCGTGTTGTTGACGATGGCATCGAAGACGGCCATCCGCCGGAGGCGCGGGTCGTCACCCACGACCATCGCCACCAGGTCCACCCCTGGATCCGCGTGGATCCACTGCTGGACCATGCCCTCCCCGAACGGACCCTCACGGAGAACCGTCGGCGGGACGATGCCCCAGCCGGTCGCCTCGGACACGAGGAATGCGGCCACCTCGCGGCGGGCGAGCGTGCCGGCGGGGAAGTCGAAGAGTGGGCGCTCGGCCCGCGAAGCCTTGTAGACGGCGTGGAACGGCTCCGCTAGGTCCGGGTGATGGACGAGGACGACGAGCGCCTGGTTGGAGGAGCCGGGCAGGCGCCCGAGGACCTCCAGCTCGCCGTCACGGAGCGCCCGGACGACCCGGGCGGCCGCATCCGCGCCGGACCCCGCCGGGGCACGAGGCTCAGTGGACGTACTGGCCGTTCCGTCGGGGGCAGATGTGCCCCTGCGGGTCGAGCGGGTTGCCGCACAGCGGACAGGGCGGGCGCCCGGACCGGACGACCCGCATTGCCCGCTCGACGAATGTCCGTGCGACGTCGGCGCTGATCCGGACCCGGAACAGGTCGGGCCCGTCCGGATCGTCCTCGAGGTCCTCGATTGCCTCGATTCCCTCGGGGTCGTCCGCCTCCTCGGTCTGGGCGCGGGCCTCGATGAGGATCATCTCCCGCTCGCCGTCCCAGCCGAGGGTCAACGTGCCGGCACGGAAGGCTTCGTTGAGCGGCTCATCGAGCGGCGTGACGTCGTCGGGGAGCTTCACCGGGGCGAGGTCGGCGATGCCCCGCTGATCCAGCTCGAGGAGGAGCCGGCCCAGGCGCTCGGCGAGCACGGCGACCTGTGCCTTGTCGAGTGCGACGCTGACGACGCGGGTACCTTCGCGCGCCTGGAGGAAGAAGGTCCGGTTGCCGGGCGTTCCGATCGTACCGGCGATGAAGCGGTCGGGAGGATCGAAGACGAACGCGCGGCGCGGCACGTATCGACTCTACCGGATTCCGCGGTCGCGCCCAATCCGGAGCGCCCGTCGGGATCCGTCAACGTACCGAGAACGTGATCGTGTGCCAGCCCCTCGCCCCGTCGGGATCGGGCCGGGAGACGACCTCGGTCTGGGTCTCGCCGGTGGTGTCGGTCGCCCGGACGCGCACCCGGTGATTGCCGGCGACCGCGTCCCAGTCGATCTTCCACTGGATCCAGGTCGCCTCGGAGATCGGCACCGAGAGGGTCGCCTCGCGCCATGCGCCGTCGTCGACCTGGACCTCCACCTTCGCGACTCCGCGATCCATCGCCCACGCAACGCCGGCGAAGGTGTACGGGCCGGCCGGCAGCTGGGCGTTGTCCTGGGGGCGATCGATCCGCGACTGGGTGAGGATCGGGGCCTCCTTCGCCCAGCCGAGCGGCACCCAATAGGCATCGAATGCCTCCATCGTCGTGAGCTCCAGATCGGTGACCCACTTCGTGGCCGAGACGTAGCCGTACAGCCCCGGGACGATGAGTCGGGCCGGATAGCCGTGCTCCCGGGGGAGCGGCTCGCCGTTCATCCCGAGCGCGATCATCGGCTCGCGCTCGGGGTCCATCACCCAGGCGACCGGCATGCCCGCCGTCCAGCCGTCAGCCGATCGTCCCACGAGCTGGGTCGCACCCGCCCGGACGCCCGCCAGGTCGAGGACGTCGCGGAGGCGGACGCCCGTCCATCTCGCGTTTCCGATGAGACCGCCGCCAACCCGGTTGGAGACACAGGCGAGGGTCACGTACTGCTCGATGACCGGGAGGGCAAGAAGGTCGGCGTATGACAGTGTCACCTCGCGATCCACCAGCCCGTGGATCCGGAGGCGCCACGCCTCGCGGTCCACGTTCGGGACGAGAAGCGCCGTGTCGATCCGGTAGAAATCGTCGTTCGAGACGACGATCGAGGTGAGCTCGTCCAAACCGAGGTCCGCCCCGGGTGGGAGCTCCGCGGTGACGTCCGGCTCGGGGAGGGGGCCGGTCGCCGGCATGCGCTGGCGGGCAAGGAGGAATCTGCCGACCGCGCTGGTGGCGACCGACGCGATGGCGAGACCGCCGCCGCGGATGAGGAGGGTCCGGCGGGACCAGTCGAGGCTGCCCGGCAATCGAGGGGCCGTGTCGGCCGAGGTCGATGCTGGCGCCGCCAGGCGGAGGAGCCGATCGAGGGCGGTGGCGCCCAGCGCGAGCTCGGCGAGGCCGGCCAGGGCCGCGAGGGTGGGCTGGGTCTCCGGATCGCGGAGGCCGGCGACGACGCCGAGGACGACGAACCCGCCGAACATCGTGACGGCGAGACCGGACCGGATTCGGGCGAGGAGGCCGAGTCCGGCCCCGATCGCGAGGGCGACGAGGAGCGTGACGATCTCGAGGGCGAGCTTGTTCGAGGTCCCGAAGATCGAGACGACGATCTCCTTCGCACCGGGCGGCTGGAGGTCGATCGCGAGCCTGCCGACCGAGAGGATGGGGGAGGGAATCCCCGGGGTGACGCCCGCGAGGAGCTCGCCGGCCGCGAGCGCGGCGCCGGTCGCGACGATCCCGGCGAACGCAGCAGCGCGTCCGGGGACCTTCGGCGGATCCTCATCCGGCGAGCGGGCGGGCGCAGTGGCCGCGACAGGCACGGGCGGCTGGCTGAGGCGATCGCTCATCTGGTCACCATATCCCTTGGCCGTGACGGGATCGTGACGGGCTCCGCAACGATCCATTCGTCGACGCGGCGCCGGTGGATCGCGAACGTCCGCGCCCTCATGCTCCGGCGAGGTCCGGGAGATCGTCCCACGGGTCGGTCAGGCCCAGCCGTGCGGCTCCCGCCGCGAGAGCGTGGCGGCGGTCGCGCTCCGCCGCGCGCGCCTGGTCCTGGTCCACGAGCCGGAACCTGACGGCGCCCCCGGGCCGCGCCTGCCCGACGATCGAGCGGGCGGCCGTCGCGACGACGGCGAGCACCGGATAGCCGCCCGTGGGCCCCGCGTCCGGCAGGAGGACGAGCGGCAGGCCGGAAGGGGCGAGCTGGATCGTGCCGGTCGGGACGCCGTGGCTCGGGCCGTCCGCCGGCACCTCGAGCTCGATCGGAGGGCCCTCGAGCCGGAGGCCGCGCCGATCGCTCGCCGACGAGACCCGCCAGGTCGTGGTGAGGAGCGTCTCCAGCGCAGCGCGCCCGTCCGTGTCGCCGGTCGCGGGTCCGGCCAGGATCGCGACCGGGTCGCCGGCATGGGGGAGCGGAAGATCCGCGGGCCACCGATGGCGGGCCAGACGACGGTCGTCGAGGACGGCGCCGGCGGCCGTGAGGCGGTCGCCCCGCCGGAGGGGTCGGCCGTCGAATCCGCCGAATCCGCCGACCAGCGATGTCGACGCGGAACCGAGGACGGTCGGGACGGCGAACCCGCCGGAGACCGCAAGGTAGGCTCGACAGCCGGCCCCGGCGGACGCGTCACCCCCGGGCAGTACGAGACGCTCCCCGGCTTCGAGGGCGTGCGCCGCGGTGCTGGCGAGCCGACGGCCAGATGGACGCGCGACCGCCCCGAGGTCGGCGCCGGCCATCCCGATCACGACGTCGCGCAGGACGTGCAGCTCCGGCCCGGCGATCGTGCACTCGAGGACGGGCGCGTCGGGGCGGTTGCCGATGAGCAGGTTGGCCACCGCGAGCGCCGTCGGATCGCAGGCGCCGGCGTGCGGAACGCCGAATGCACCGAAGCTCGGCCGGCCGGCGTCTTGGACGGTGGTCAGGAGCCCGGGATCGAAGACCTCGAAGACCGCCTCCGCGCTCATCGCGGTTTCGGCTCCACGACAAGTTTCGGCTCCACGACAAAGCGCACGCGGCCGCCGGGACGGAGCAGCGCCGGCGGCTCGCGGCGCGGATCCCAGAGTGCCACGTCCGTCCGGCCGATGACCCACCAGCCGCCGGGCGAGTCGAGCGGGTAGACCGCCGTCTGCGCGCCGGCGATCGCGACGGAGCCGGCGGGCACCTGGGTTCGGGGCATTGGGCGGCGCGGTACCGTCAACTCCCGCGGCAGTGGCCCGAGGTAGCCGAACCCGGGCACGAAGCCGAGGAAGAGGGTCGTATAGGTGATGGCGGCATGGCGCTCGGCGACCTCGGCGGGTGTGAGCCCGGTCATCTCGGCGACGGCGTCGAGATCAGGGCCGTCGTAGCGGGTCGGGATCTCGATGATCTCCGGATCGTCATCGATCGCGGTCCCGAGGCGCGACACGCGGCCCATCTCCTCGACGAGGGTCAGGAGGCGGGTCGAGGCGACGGCGACGCCGGGATCGAGCGGGTCGACCGGCACGAGGAAGCTGCACGCGCCGGGGATCGGCGGGCCCCAGCCGGTCTCCCCCGCGGTGGCGTCGGCCACCCGGGCCGCGAGCGCGCGGACGCGCCGGTTCACCTCGAGGTCGACGACGGACCCGAGCTCCACGAGGACCGCGGCATCGCCGAGCGGGCGGATCAGCGGCGCTGCCGGCGTCACGCGTCCATCCTCCCGGCGCGGTCCCTGCCGGTCCGGCCGCCGCGGGCGGCGAACCGACCATCCGAACGTTCCACGACGAGCTCGATACCGAACGCTGCGGAGAGCGGCCCGGAGGCGAGCACCGACTCGATGGGACCGGTGGCCACCGCGCGACCCTCACTCAGGACGAGGGCGTGCCCGAAGCCGGTCGGGATCTCCTCGATGTGGTGGCTGACGAGCACGATCGCCGCCAGCCGCGCATCGCGCGCCAGCGTCGCGAGGTCATCGAGGAGGGACTCCCGCGCGCCGAGGTCCAGTCCAGCCCCGGGCTCGTCGAGGAGGAGCAGCCGCGGGTCCGGCATGAGCGCCCGCGCGATCTGGACGCGGCGACGCTCGCCGGTGGAGAGCAGCCCGAACGGCCGATCCTCGAACGCGCCGACGCCCATCCGGTCGAGCAGATCCCGTGCCCGCGCGCGGTCGGCGTCCGTATAGCGGTGCCACCACGGCGCGAGGGCAGCATGCCGGGCGGTCATCACGACGTCGAGGGCGGTGACGTCGTCGGAGATCGCCCGCTCGAGGGCGCTACCGGCATACCCGATCGTCTCGCGCAGCTCCCGCGCGTCCACGCCCCCGATCCGCCGCCCAAGAACCGCCACGGAGCCGGCCGACGGCCAGAGGTAGGTCGAGGCGATCTGGAGCAGCGTCGTCTTGCCCGACCCGTTCGGGCCGAAGACGATCCATCGCTCGCCCGTCCGGGCGGTCCAGTCGATGGGCCCCAGGATCGTCCGGCCTGACCGCCGGACCGCGACGCCGTCGAGCTGCAGGACCTCGGCCGGTTCACCCGCCACGCTGTCACCCGCCACGCTGCTCACCTGACAACGGGCCGGACCGCGATCCCGGCCGCCTCGAGCGCCGCCCGGACCGCCCGGACATGCTCCACTGCGCCGGGCGTGTCGCCGTGGAGGCAGAGCGTATCTGCCCGGAGCGACACCGCGGACCCGTCGACGGCCATCACGGCGCCGTCGCGAACCATCCGGACGGCCCGCTCGGCGATCGTGGCGCTGTCGGTCAGGACGGCCCCGGGGAGGGACCGCGATCGCAGCGTCCCATCCCGCTCGTAGGCGCGGTCCGGAAACGCCTCGGCCGCCACCCGCAACCCGCCGTCGAGGCCAGTTCGCAGCAGCTCCGACCCGGCAAGACCCACGAGGACGAGATCCGCGGAGCAGCGCCGGACGGCCCGGGCAATGGCCGCGGCGGTCTCCGGATCCACCGCGGCCCGGTTGTAGAGCGCCCCGTGCGGCTTCACGTGCCGGAGCTCCGCGCCAGCCGCCCTCGCGAAGGCGGCGACCGCGCCGACCTGGTAGACGATCGCCGCCTCGAGATCCGGCGGGGTCATCGCGAGATCCCGCCGTCCGTAGCCAACGAGATCGGGGTAGCCGGGATGGGCGCCGATCGACGCACCGGCCGCGACGGCGAGCCCGACCGTCCGCTCGATGGTCCGCGGATCGCCGGCATGGAAGCCGCAGGCGACGTTGACCGAGGTGACGAGCGGGATCAGCGCCGCGTCGTCGCCCATGGGCCACGGCCCAAGTGACTCGCCGACGTCCGCGTTGAGGTCGATCTGCATTACGCAGTCGATGGTACGGCGGGTGGCTATGATCTCCGCCATGTCCATCTCGAGCCACCGATGATCAACGACGTCAGCTTCCAGCTGGACCTCGCGGTCCGCCTGCTCGTCGCGGCCGGTCTCGGCGCAGCCGTGGGCGCCGAGCGCGAGATCCACGGGCATCCTGCCGGCATCCGGACCCACATGCTCGTCGCGCTCGGGTCCGGTCTGTTCACGGTCCTGTCGATCTTCGGCTTCCTCATGGAGGGGGCCAGCACGGCTCCCGTCGATCCCACCCGGATCGCGGCCCAGATCGTGTCGGGCATCGGCTTCCTGGGTGCGGGCGCCATCCTCAAGGACGGTGTCGTGATCCGGGGACTGACCACCGCGGCGAGCCTCTGGGCGACGTCGGCCGTCGGCATGGCGGCTGGCGCGGGCGAGTACATTCTGGCCCTTGTCTCGGCGGTGATCATCCTCGTCAGCCTGTGGCCGCTGAACCTGCTCGCGGAGCGCCTCCACGGGACGAGCCAGCCGGAGGTCCAGCTCCGCCTCGGGCTCGAGCGGGTCGAGGCGCTCGGCGAGATCTCCGCCGCCCTCGCCGCCGGCAAGATCGACATCCGGGCGATCCAGACACAGCGCCTCGGCAAGGACAGCTACCGCGCCGACCTCGCGATCCGGGGCCGAACCACGGCCGCGATCACCGCCGCACTCGAGGCGATCGACCGGATCCCCGGCGTGGACATCGTCTCCACCAGCCAGGCCGACTGAATGGCGGCCCCCGTCCGCCGCGACGGCATGGGCGGGACGGGGCAGGTCCGCGCGCGGGATCTCGGGATCGTCATCGGGGAGGGAAGGCCGGGCCGGCACAACGCGATCACGGACGTCCCCGGCGTGCGGGTGGGCCACGCGACGATCGTTCACGGCGACGGACCGCTGGTCCGGGGACAGGGTCCCGTGCGGACCGGCGTCACGGTGATCGTCCCGCACGACGGCGACCCACGATCCGAGCCGGTCTTCGCCGGCGCGCACACGCTCAACGGCAATGGCGACCTGACCGGCCTGGAGTGGATTCGCGAGACCGGCCTCTTCCACGGCCCCATGGCGATCACGAACACCCACTCCGTCGGCGTGGTCCGCGATGCGCTCATCGAGATCGGCGCCCGCGACGAACGACCGGGCCGGCCGTCATGGAGCCTCCCGGTGGTCGGCGAGACCTACGACGGTCGGCTGAGCGACATCAACGGTTTCCACGTCCGGCCGGAGCACGTCGAGGCCGCGCTCGAGTCCGCCTCTGGCGGACCCGTCGCCGAGGGGGCCGTGGGCGGCGGCACGGGCATGATCTGTCATGAATTCAAGGGCGGGATCGGCACGGCCTCGCGCGCGCTCCCGGAGCGCGCCGGCGGCTGGACGGTGGGCGTCCTCGTCCAGGCGAACTACGGTCGACGCGGGCTCCTCCGGATCGACGGCGTCCCGGTGGGTCTGGAGATCCCGATCTCCGAGGTGCCCTCGCCATGGCCGTCGCCTCGCCCCGGCCTGGCCGAGCCACCGCCGGGGAGCGGTGACCTGCCGCCCGGTTCCGGCTCGATCATCATCGTCGTCGCGACGGATGCCCCACTCCTCCCGAACCAGTGCGCCCGGCTCGCGCAGCGGGCCGGCCTGGGGTTGGCTCGAACCGGCGGCCTCGGGGCGACATCGTCGGGCGACCTCTTCCTCGCCTTCGCCACCGGCAATCGCCATCACCCACCCGGCGAGGCCGCGGTGGACGGTGCAGGTGTCGTGGCTGTCCGGATGCTGGTCGACCCGGCGCTCGATCCGCTCATCGAGGCGACCGTCGAGGCGACCGAGGAGTCGATCGCGAATGCGCTCGTCGCCGCCGAGACGATGGTCGGCCGCGACGGCATCACCGCGCACCGCCTCCCGCATGACCGACTCCGCGAGGTGATGGAGCAACACGGGCGGCTGCGCCTGGCGCCGGGATGATCCCGGCGCCAGCTCGGTCTCTTGACCCGCCGCTCAACGGCTGGTGCGTCGCCGATCGAGGGCCAGGTTGACGCCCGCCGCGACGGGCGACGACATCGCCCCCAGGAGCGCCTCCATGATCCGCTCCCGGCTCGACTCGATCTGGCGAACGGCGATCTCGTGGGCGAGGTGATGGTTGCCCTTGAGCAGGGCGGCGACCAAGTCCCGATGCTCGCCGCGCTGATCCTCGATGCCGGAGCGCACGTTCAGGCCGGACAGGTAGAGGCGCTGCATCTCCTCGAGCAGGTGCTGCAGCGTGACCGCCAGGCGGCGGTTCCCGGAGGCCTCCGCAAGCCGGACGTGGAACTCGCGGCCCTGGGCGATGAACGCCGCGAACCCCTCGTCCGAATCGACCTCCCCGTTCTCCTCGGCGAGCAGGCGCAACGCCTGGAGCTGGTCCGCGGTGGCGCGCTCCGCGGCCAGGGCTGCCGCGGCGGGCTCCAGCAGCAGGCGGAGGTTGAAGATCTCCTGGACGTCGGCAAGGGTCAGGTCCGTCACGCGATATCCCTGCCGCGGCAGCACCTCGACGAAGCCCTCGTGGCTCAGCATCGCCAGGGCCTCGCGGATCGGCGTCTTGCTGACGCCCAGCTGCTCCGCGAGCCGGCCCTCGTTCAGGCTGGCACCGGGGGGCAGTTGACACGTCAGGATCTGCTCCTTGAGGATCCCGTACGCGCGCGCCGAGACGCTGCCCGGCGCCGCCGCAACGCCGGCCCCGGCCCGGGATCGAGGAGCATCAGCTTGCGTCGACTGAAATATCTGTCGTATCCTCATTGGCACATCTGGTTCCCGCCGCCTGACATTCGAGGGCCAGGAGGGGCCGGGGGCATCTTGCACGCTACCGCCGCCCGTGGCAAGGGAGGACGCGCCGAGTGGAGCCCCATCGCGAGCCCCGCGACGCCGATCGCATGGACGGGCAGGACGGCGACCTGAAGCGCGTCGGCGGACACTCGCGCGACGGTGGAGGCTCGCCGCACGACCACGACCACGACCACGACCGTGGGCACGCCCACGGCGGCATCGTCGGTGCCCTGCGCGGCCTGATCGCCCCCCACAGCCACGACGCGGCGGACAGCGTCGACTCCGCCCTCGAGGCGAGCGCCAAGGGCATCCGCGCGGTGAAGATCTCGCTCGTCGCGCTGATGGCGACCGCCGCCGCCCAGGTCGTGCTCGTCCTCGTCACCGGCTCGGTCGCCCTGCTTGCGGACACCATCCACAACTTCAGCGATGCGCTGACCTCGGTGCCGCTGTGGATCGCGTTCATCCTGGGTCGCCGGGCGGCGAACCGCCGGTATACCTATGGGTATCGTCGTGCCGAGGATCTGGCCGGGATCTTCATCGTCGGGATGATCGCCGTCTCGGCGGTCCTCGCCGGCTGGGAGTCGATCCGCCGGCTCATCGAGCCCCAACCCATCTCCAACCTCGGCCTCGTCATGATCGCGGGAGTGTTCGGGTTCATCGGCAACGAGCTGGTCGCGCTGTACCGGATCCGAGTGGGGAAGGAGATCGGCTCGGCGGCCCTCGTCGCGGACGGCTACCACGCCCGCACGGACGGCTTCACGTCCCTGGCGGTCGTGGTCGGCGCCGCCGGCGTCGCGGCGGGCTATCCGCAGGCAGATCCGCTGGTCGGTCTCGTGATCACGGTGGCCATCTTGTGGGCCCTGAAGGACGCAGCCCGTCAGGTCTTCGCACGACTGATGGACGCGGTCGACCCCGAGCTCGTCGACCGCATCGAGCGACGGGCTGCCCTGGCGAAGGGCGTCGAGGGCGTGTCGGGCGTCCGGGTCCGCTGGATCGGCCATCGCCTCGAGGCGAGCCTCTACGCGCTCGTGGATTGCGATGTCTCCGTCGCCGAGGGCCATGAGATCGCGGAGGCCATTCGTCACGATCTCGTTCGCTCCATCCGCGGGCTGGACGATGTGCTCGTCCACCTCGATCCGTGCGGGCACGACGGCCGGGACCCGCACGCCGACGCGACACAGCCGAAGCCAGACCGGCAGCCGTCATCCAAGCCTGCGCTCGCCGGGCACCGGACACGGTGACGATGTCGGTCTGGAACACCCGTCCAGGCCCGCCTGCGGCACGCCGGACGAAGCTCGCGTCGAGCCTGGACCGTCTCGGAGGCCGACGAGAGGCTCCCGACCGTGCGACGGGCGCCGACGGCGCCGATTCGAAGCTGCTCGAGGTCAGCCACCTGTCGACTCACATCTGGACGCGTGCCGGCGTTGTCCGCGCCGTCGATGACGTCAGCTTCGAGCTCGACTACGGAGAGACGCTCGGACTTGTCGGCGAGTCGGGGTGCGGCAAGAGCATGACCGCCCTGTCCATCCTGCGCCTCGTCCCCGAGCCCGCCGGCCGGATCGTCGGCGGCGAGATCCTGTTCGAGGGCGAGGATCTGCTCCATCTCTCCGCCGAGCAGATGCGCGACCGCCGGGGAGGACGGATCGGGATGATCTTCCAGGACCCGATGACCAGCCTGAACCCGGTCCACCGGATCGGCGACCAGATCGCCGAATCTGCTCGCATCCACCTGGGCCTGTCCCAGCGGGCGGCGTCCGACCGGGCCGTCGAGCTGCTGGACAAGGTCGGCATTCCGCGTGCCCGCGACCGGGCGCGCGACTACCCGCACCAGTTCAGCGGCGGGATGCGCCAGCGGGTGATGATCGCGATCGCCCTCGCCTGCGACCCGATCCTGCTCCTGGCCGACGAGCCGACGACCGCCCTCGACGTCACCATCCAGGCCCAGATCCTCGAGCTCATCGTGTCGATCTCGGCGGAGTTTCACACGGCGGTCATCCTGATCACCCACGACCTCGGGATCGCGGCCGGGATGTGTGACCGGATCAACGTGATGTATGCCGGTCGGATCGTCGAGTCGGGCGCGGTCGACGAGATCTTCAATCGGCCCCGGATGCCGTATACGAGCGGCCTCATGGCGTCGATCCCGGGGCTGAGCACCGCCCGCGGGCAGCCGCTCCGGACGATCGAGGGGATGCCGCCCAACCTGATCGACCCTCCGGCGGCGTGCCGGTTCGCGGCTCGCTGCTCCGATGCCCGCGAGATCTGCCATGCCGGTGAGCCGGAGCTGACGTCGCGTGGCGGTCCCGACCATCACGCCCGGTGCTGGGGTACCGACACGGGGGGCTGGCTGCCGTGACCGCGCCCGTCGAGCGCGCCGCGCCGGTCGACGGCGGCGCCCGCGACCTCGTCGAGGTCGACGACCTGAAGGTCCACTTCCCGATCTTCGGATCTCTCGGCCGGAGGCACGGCGACGTGCGGGCGGTCGACGGGGTCAGCCTCCGGATCCGGCGCGGTGAGACGTTCGGACTCGTCGGGGAGTCGGGCTCCGGCAAGACGACGCTTGGCCACGCCATCCTGAGGCTCGTCCATTCGACGGCCGGCCAGATCCGGTTCGACGGGCAGGACGTGGCGGCCGTCGGCGCGCGCGAGCTTCGCCGGCTCCGCCGGAGGATGCAGATCATCCTTCAGGACCCATACGGCTCGCTCGATCCGTACCTCCGCGTCGAGGCGATCATCGGCGAGGCCCTCGATATCCACGGCCTGGATCAGGGTCCCGACCGCAAGCCGCGGATCGCCGCGTTGCTCAGCCTGGTCGGCCTCGATGCCCAGTATGCGAATCGCTTTCCGCACGCCTTCTCGGGCGGGCAGCGCCAGAGGATCGGGATCGCTCGGGCCCTCGCCGTTCGGCCCGAGTTCATCGTCTGCGACGAGCCGATCAGCGCGCTCGACGTGTCGATCCAGGCCCAGATCCTCAATCTGCTCCTTCGACTCCGGAGCGAGCTCGGTCTGACCTACCTGTTCATCGCCCACGACCTGTCCGTCGTGCGCCATATCAGCGACCGAGTCGGGGTGATGTACCTGGGCACGATGGTCGAGGTCGGGCCGGCCGTGTCGATCTACGCGCGCTCCGGGCATCCGTACACTCGCGCCCTCCTGTCCGCCATTCCGGTTCCGAACCCAGGCGCAGAGCGGCGCCGACGACGGGTCATCCTGCGCGGCGACATCCCATCGCCGGCGAGCCCGCCGCCCGGTTGCCGGTTCCACACGCGCTGCTGGCTGTACGAGGGGCTGGGCTCGCCCGAACGCTGCCGGACCGAGCCCCCGATCCCACGCACGATCGCGCCGGACCATCAGGTGGCCTGCCACTTCGCGGACGAGACGCTGGCCAGCGAGGTTGGCGTGGTGCAATCTGACGCGCCGGTGCAGGTCGGGCCACTGCCGGACGTGCCGATGCACGGGGCGCCAATGCCGGGGGCGCCAATGCCGGGGGCGCCAATGTAGAGTGACCGGAGGGACTGGTCCCGGCGCGCAGCGCCCCACTCATGGTTGTGCAGAGGATCCCGCCGGGGATCAGACATGGAGGAGAAACGGATGCAACGACGTCGTGGAACCCCGGGCCTCGCGTGGCGCGCTGGCCCACTCGCCCTGCTGCTCGTCCTGGCCGGCTGTGGTCAGGCGGGTCCGTCCGCATCGGTGCCCGCCGAGACCGGCCCTGCCGAGAGCGCCGTCCCCAGCACCACCCCGGAAGCGGCCGTCGAATCGCTCCGCGCCGGCATGGTGGGCGACGAATCCACGCTCAACCCGTACACCTACGTGACGGGCTTTCCGGGCTGGAACCTGCTCATGCTCCAGTACGACTCGCTCCTGCAGTTCGACGTGAACGGCGAGCCCCAGCCCTGGTTGGCGAGCGGCTACGAGGTCAGCGCCGACGGCCTGACCTACACCGTCACCCTCGTCGACGGTGTGACCTGGAATGACGGAACGCCGTTCACGGCCGATGACGTCAAGTTCACGGTCGACTACTTCCAGGCCAACACCCAGAGCCGGTTCACCCGCGACCTGAGCGGGGTGGCGAGCGTGACGGTCGATGCCCCGAACAAGGTCACGATCACGCTGACGAGCCCGAATCCGTCCTTCCCGATCCGGGCGCTCGCCGACGTCCCGATCATTCCGAAGCACATCTGGGAATCGGTGACCACGCCCGCCGAGGCGACCTTCGACTCACCGACCAACGTGGGAACCGGCCCGTACAAGCTCGTCGAGTACGTGGCGGACCAGTCGTACCGATTCGTCGCCAACGAGACGTACTTCCGCGGCGCCCCGGCGGTCAAGGAGCTCGTCCTCGTCCAGTACGCGGACGAGGCCGGCATCGTCGCCGCCCTCCGGACCGGCGACGTCCAGGCGGGCTTCCGCTCGATCTCGCCCGAGCAGGTGGAGGCGCTCGCCGCGGCCCCCGGGATCGACGTCGCGCAGGGCCCCGAATTCACCACCCAGATGCTGTACTTCGATGTGACGAAGGCGCCGTTCGACCAGCTGGCGGTCCGCCAGGCCATCTCGCTGGCGATCGATCGGCAGGACATGGTGAACACGGTCTACCTGGGCAAGGGGACGGTCGGCAACTCCGGCTGGACCCACCCGAGCTCACCGTTCTTCAATGCCGCGGTCGCAACCACGACGGATGTCGCGCGCGCCAACGCACTTCTCGACGAGGCCGGGCTCACCGATTCGAACGGCGACGGGATCCGCGAGTTCGACGGCAACCCGATGAGCTTCGAGCTCCTGGCGCCGAGCGACAACCCGCTCCGCCTTCGGCTCGCCGAGCTGAGCCGCGAGATGCTCGCCCAGATCGGGATCGACGCCGTCGTGACGTCGATCGAGCGCGATACGCTGGTCAATCGCGTCTGGCCCGACTTCGACGTGAGCAAGGGCCGCGACTACGAGATGTCGATCTTCGGTTGGTCCGCTCCCGTCCAGGTCGATCCGGCGCAGATCACGGCGCTGGTCGCCTCGGATCCGGCGGTCGGCTCGATCAACATCGCCGGATTCAAGAACGCCGAGGCGGACCGCCTGAGCGGGGAGATCCTCGTGGAGGGCGACCCGACCCGGCGCAAGGACCTGCTCGGCCAGCTCCAGGCGCTCGTCGCGGATCAGGTGCCGTTCGTGATGCTGCTCTATCCGGACGGCAACTACGCCTACAACGCGGACGCGTACGACGGCTGGGCGTTCATCGCCGGGCAGGGCGTCGTGAACAAGCTGTCGTTCCTCCAGCCGGACAGCCGGCCCTAGGCAACACGGCAACCCCGGGGGGCCGAGCCGGCTCGACCCCCCGGAGCCCATCCGATGCGGACCGAACGACGCAGCAGCAGGGTCCTGCAGTACGTGCTCGTCCTGCTCATCGCGATCACCCTCAACTTCATGCTGCCCCGGATGATGCCGGGCAACCCGCTCGCGCTCCTCGCCGGCGCGGATGTCGGGCTGCTGAGCCCGGAGCAGCGGGCGGAGGTCGCCGCCCGGGCGGGCCTGGACCGTTCGATCGTCGACCAGTACACGGCCTACCTCGGCGACCTCGCCAGCGGCGACCTGGGGTTCTCGTACCGCCAGAAGCGGCCGATCGTCGACATGATCCTCGAGCGGCTGCCCTGGACGTTCCTGCTCGCCGGGAGCGCCCTGCTGTTCTCGGCCGTCGTCGGGGTCGCGCTCGGTGCCTTCTCCGCCTGGCGGCGCGGCAGGCCGGCGGACCTCACCCTGCTGGGGGTGATGATCGCGCTGGACTCGCTGCCCTCGTTCTGGCTGGGGATGCTGTTCGTCTCGTTCTTCGCCGTCCAGCTCGGGTTCTTCCCGTCGGGCGGGGCAATCACCGCCGCCTCATCGCTGGAGGGCGTCGACCTCGTCCTCAACATCGCCAGCCACGCCGTCCTGCCCGTCCTGACGCTGTCGCTCCTGAGCGTGCCCGGCGTCTACCTCACGATGCGCTACGCGATGCTCAGCGTCCTCGGCGAGGACTTCATCCGGACCGCTCGCGCCAAGGGCGTGTCGGAGCGTGGGGTCCTGTTCCGCCACGTGGCACGCAACGCGCTGGCCCCGGTCGCCACCGTCCTCGCGCTCCGGCTCGGCCTCGCCTTCGGCGGCACGGTCGTGGTCGAGACGGTCTTCTCGTACCCGGGCCTCGGTCGCCTGATCTTCGAGGCCGTCAGCGGGCGCGACTATCCGGTCATGCAGGCGACGTTCCTGGTCTTCACCGTCGCGGTCCTGCTGTCCAACCTGCTGGCCGACGTCCTCTACCCGCTGATCGATCCGAGGGCTCGAGCCACATGACGGCCGGCGGCGTCTCTCTTCCCGAGCTCCCCGAGCCGGCGGTCCGCCTGGAGTCGACGCCGATCGGCGCTCCCGCGGCCGCCCGCGGGCGGCTGACGATCGACGGCACGACCGTCATCGGTCTCGTCGGCGTCGTGCTGGTGGGCGGCCTCATCCTGACCGCGATCCTCGCGCCGTTCCTGGCCCCGTACGACCCGCGGGAGCGCGTCGGCATCCCGTTCCAGCGGCCGAGCGCGCTCTACCCGCTGGGCACGAACGACATCGGTCAGGACCTCCTGAGCGAGCTCATCTACGGGGCGCGCGTGTCGCTCACCGTGGGCATCGTGGCCGCGACGGTCGCTCTCATCATCGGGACCACGGTCGGCGTCCTCGCCGGCTTCTACCGGCGGATCGTCGGCAGTGTGCTCATGCGCTTCGTCGACATCCTGCTCATCATCCCGTTCCTGCCCCTGCTCATCGTCCTCGCGGCCTACCTTGGGCGGAGCCTCCTGAACACCATCCTCATCATCGGCGTCCTCATCTGGGCCGCGACGGCGCGGGTGATCCGCTCGCAGGTGCTGTCGCTCACCCAGCGCGACTACATCCGGGCCGCCCGGGCGCTCGGGGCCTCGGATGCCCGGATCATCGGGCGGCACATCCTGCCCAGGGTCCTGCTCCTCGGGATCAGCCAGTTCGTCCAGGCGACGAGCGGCGCAATCCTCCTCGAGGCCTCGCTCAGCTTCCTCGGCCTCGGTGATCCGCTCCAGAAGAGCTGGGGCTCGATCCTCTATTGGGCGCAGGTCCGCGGCGCGTTCCTGACCGACGCGTGGCTGTGGTGGGTGCTGCCGCCGGGTCTGCTCATCGGCGCAGCGGCGCTCGGCTTTGCGCTCATGGGGTTCGCCCTGGAGCAGCGCATCAACCCGCAGCTGCGGAGTGGTCGCTGAGAGCTCATGCCCGCGGCCCGGGCGCCCATCAGAAGGAGGATTCCATTGACCGCCGCACGCGTCACCGCCCTTCGCGACACGGAAGGGTTCCAGCACGCGAAGGACGATTACTGGTACCGGCCGCTCGTCTTCGGCGACAACCTGTTCTCGTACGTCGCTCACGTCCCGCCCGGCGGCGACATGCCGGCCGACGCGGAGGAGGCCGAGGAGTTCGAGCTCTCCCTGTTCATGCTGGGTGGCACGCTGCACGTCACGTACGGCCAGGAGCAGTTGGACGTCACGGCCGGCGACAGCCTGTTCATCCCGCGCGGCGTCGCGTTCGGGGTCCGCAACGACACGGGCGAGATCGGCAGCTTCCTCCTCACCTTCACCCCACCGCCGGACATCAGGAGTGCCGACGAGCTCAGGCAGCGCTTCATCGAGAAGGGTCGAACGGTGAAGTCGGCGGCCGAGATGGCCGCGATGGTGGGGTCCAGCCCGATTCCCGGCAACGTCTGACGCGCGTCGGGACCGGGCGGTCCCGTCGAGAGATGGAGGTTCCGTGAGCACCGTCCTGATGCTGGCCAGCTTCGGGCTGGAGATCGTCGAGTGCGCGGGAGCGCTGCTCCGCGCTCAGGAGGCCGGGGACAGGGTTCATGCGGCCGTGCTCCTGTCGCGACCGGAGAGCCGGCCGCAGGTTCGCGAGGCGGCCGCAAGGCTCGGGATCGACGAGGTGGAGTTCCTCGGGTTCGAGTACGGCGGCTTCGGCCTGGGGGCGGACGCAAAGATGCCGCTCGTCGAGCTGATCCGTCGCGTCCGTCCGGACATCGCGATCTTCCAAGATCCGGAGCACGCCCAGCACGACCTGGATCCGGACCGCCGGATCATCGCCCTGCTCTACCCGGAGGCCATCGCGCTGGCCAGCCGGGACTGGCGGATCGAGGAGTGCGGCGGACACGAGCCGCACGCCGTGCCGACCTTCTACTACATGTCACCGGAACGCCCGAACTGCATCGTGGAGATCGGCCCGGTGTTCGCGCGCAAGCAGGAGGCGCTCGAGGTCCTTGGGCACCAGCTCGCGTTCAGCGCGGCAGGGACCCGGCGGCAGGTCGCGGCAGAAGCGCTGCACCAGGTTGTCCCCAACGCCGACGAGCTCGACGACCGGGCCCTCGGACTGGCGTTGCACCGCCAGTACGATCTCGCCCTCGCCCTCTCCTCCGGCCTCGCGAGCCACTCCGGTGCTGTGCTCGGTGAGGCATACCGGCGCGAAGGCCCGTTCGTCGTCGATCGCCTCACAAAGTAGGGGTATCTGCCGGATCCGTCGGCGGCGAGGCGTGTCGAGGGCGACGCCGTGTTCCGGCAGAGGCCTCCACCCCGCAAGGCACGCTCGGGCAGAGGCCTCCACTCCGACGAGGGCGGTCGGGCTCCGCGCCATGTTCTCCGCTGGACGACCGATCCCGCGAATCGGCGCCCCCGGGTGGGGCTGCGGAGCCCCGGGTCGGGGCCGATCTCGGGTTCCCCCGCTCGCCGGCTGCGCGTGACGCGTCCCGACGCGCCACCGGCGGCCACCACGGCTGCCGATTCGCGTCTTTTGGTCTCCCCAGGGCAACAACGGGCGCACGCGGAGCGGCCGGCGGGGGCGCTTGGGCCGGCGAAGTCCCTGTCGCCGGCGAAGTCCCTTGACGAGCGCCCAGCGGTCCGGCACCCTATTGCAATAGGTTGCAACAAAGAGGTACCGCGTCTCGTGCCTGCTGATCTCGTGCTCGGCGCCGCCACGGCCGGAGGCGTGGGCCTCCTCTGGACGGCGCTCGTCCTCGGCTTTCGTCACGGCTTCGACTGGGACCACATCGCGGCGATCGCCGACGTGACCTCCACATCGACGACGGCCGACGTCGCGGAGGTCGTCCACACCGAATCCCACGTCGTTGCGGCACCCGCGATCGGCCACCGGCACGGGGGCGAGACGGAGGTGCGCGCCCACGCCGAGGCCCAGGGGCACCCGCACGCCCACGTCGGGGCGTCGGTCGCCGGGGCCGCCGCTGAGGGCCACGAGCTCACCGGAGTGGCCGGGGCCGCCGCTGAGGGCCACGGAGTCGCCGGAGTCGCCATGCTCGCTGGCGTTGCGGGGGCCGCCGCGGACGGCCACGTCGCCGTGGCGGCCGTTCGGCCGCGGTTCGGCGAGGAGCAGCGGCGCGCGTTCGGGCTCGGCACGCTCTACGCCCTCGGCCATGGGTTCGTGGTCGCGATCCTGGGAACGCTCGCGCTGCTGTTCGGCGCGGTCCTGCCCGGCTGGGTGGACCCGATCATGGGAAGGGTCGTGGGGGTGACGCTCGTCCTGCTCGGGGCGTGGGTCTTCGTCTCGCTCTACCAGTACGCCCGTCACGGCCGGGCGTTCCGCCTGCGCAGCCGCTGGATGCTCGTGTTCGACGGGATCCGCCACGGCTGGCGGCGCTTCCAGGCCCGGCTGCACGGTCACGAGCACGCCGACCCGATCGAGATGAGCTCGTACGGCCCCAGGACCGCGTTCGGGGTCGGGATGATCCACGGCGTCGGTGCGGAGACCGGGACACAGGTGCTTCTCATCGCCGCCGTCGGCGGCGCGGCCAGCCAGGGCCTGGGCGTGCCGATGATGGTGGCGTTCATCATCGGCCTGATCGTCGCGAACTCGGTCATCGTCCTCATCACCGCGACCGGCTTCATCGCCAGCCGCGCCCGGGAGCGGATCTACGTTGCGATCGGCGTCGTCGCGGGATCGTTCAGCCTCGTCATCGGCCTGCTCTTCCTGTTCGAGCTCGACAGCGGACTGCCGGCGATCGACGTCTGGCTGGAGAGCATCGGCATCCGATGAGCGAAGGCGCCGCGAGCCCCGGCGCGGAGGCCGCGGCGAGCGCCGGCCCGGACGCGCTCGGCCGGACTGACTGGGACCGGATCCCGGATAAGCTCCGGGCTTGCGGTCTTCGCTGGACGCCGCAGCGTGGGACGCTGCTGACCGTGCTCGCTCGGACGGACGGACACGTCACCGGCAGTCAGCTCGTGGAGCGCTGCCGCGAGCTGGACCCGGCCACGACCCCCTCGACGGTCTACCGGACGCTCGATGTCCTCGAGGAGCTGGGCGTCGTCAGCCACAGCCACGGCATCGACGGTCGCGAGGAGTTCCACGTCCTGCCCACCCTGGATCACGGTCACCTGATCTGCTCGACCTGCGGGGCGGAGGAGGAGCTCCCGGCCGCGGATGCGGCGCCGTTCCTCGGGGCGCTTCGCCGCGAGCGCGGCTTCGAGGCGGAGATCGGCCACCTGACCGTCATGGGCCGCTGCCGGGTCTGCGCCGAGACCGGCGCCAACCGTCCGGCACCGGCGTCATCGGCCGCGACGACGACCTGACCGATCAGCGCCGATCCGACTGGCCAGCCTGCGCCAGCTCGCCGATGGTCGGGTCCGGGATCGTCAGTCGGGCGAGTGAGGCGTCTCCTCTTCTGCCTCGAGCCGGTGGCCGCCGCCTGGGAGCGTGAGATGACGGACAGGCCGCTGCACGCGCTCCTGCCTCCGACCGAGGGGCGCCGGCTGTGGCGCTCGCTCGAGCCGTTCCACGCCCGACTGACGACGCTCAGGGTCTACCTCGTCGACTACCCGACAACCGCGGTGATGACGATTCCGCCGACGACCTGCCTCATCACTCGCGATCGCGTTGATCGGGACGGCTCCGACTTCGCGCGGGCACTGGCCTCGGCGGCCACGGACCTGGCGTCCGGCCACACGCCCATGGCGGGGACGCCGCCCGCTCCGGGTGATGATGACCAGGAGTGCCGCAATGCCGTTGCCGGGTCAGCCTCCGAGCGCCCGCTTCGCCTGCTCGAACTCCGCCTCGCTGATCTCGCCTTGGGCGAGACGCGTCCTCAGCACCTCCAAGCCGAGCTCTTCCTCGAGCCGGCGCCGCGGGCCGAGGATTGCCCTCGTCCCACGCGTGATCAGGAAGAACAGGGCGAAGACGAGGGCGAAGAAGAGCGCAAGACCGACGATCCAGGCGAGAAGGGAGTCCATGACACGTCAACCTCCAACGACCGAGGCACCGCGCACGCTCATCCCCAGGAGCCCGACGACTGCGATGACGACGAGGGCCACGAGGATGACGCCGAGAACGGCCCACTCGGACCGCCGGAGCGGACGCGCCTCCACGCCGGGCGCCGGCAGGACGACGATGAGCAGGGTCGCCAGCGGCCCGAGGAGCAGCGAGATCAGGAACCAGGCCAGCCCGCTCCGACCCTTGCCCTGTGCGAGCCCGGCGTTGATCAGCGCGAGCGAGCCCCAGCCGACCGCATAGCCCGATTGGTCCGGCACCGGTCACCTCCATCGACTCGACGCCATGCCCGACCCCGCCGACCGGGCAGCTGCCTGATCCGGAGGTTCAGCGCCTCGCCCACGTGGCGTCAAGGGCGAATCGGCCCGGCTGCAAAGTGTCCGAGCTCTGGGAGATGGTCCGGTGTCTCAGCGGGCGATCAGGGATTTCTGGCTCCTCTGACTCATCGGTAGGCGCGCAGCGACCGGGAGTAGGCGGGCCGCGCCGTGGGCGCCCGTTGTTGCCCCGGGGAGACCAACGGCCGCGAATCGGCAAAGGGCGCGAA
>PNKK01000031.1 GCA_013822395.1 Anaerolinea sp.
ATCTCGTTCCAGGCATCGAACTCGAACTCGAACCGCGGTCCACGGTAGCGATACCGTTCGGGGGCCGGCGGGACAGGTCTGACCTCGGCCACGTCGTCGATCTTGAATCCCATCACGGACACGTCAGCGGCATGCGCCCGCTCCGATCAGCCGGCCGAGGCCAGCCGGGCCCGCAGGTCGTCGACCTCCTCGCCCCAGGCGGCGTCCTCGGCCTCGCCCCACAGCTCGCTGAGCTCCGAGTCGGAGGCCACCCGGTCGAGCGCGGCGAGGGCGCTCGGGACGAGCCCCGCCCACGGCCGGTCGCGCCGGGCGGCGACCCAGTCCGCGACCTCGTCGGGCAGCTCCGGGTGGGGCCGCCCGAGCCCGGCCGCGACGACCTCGGCGGCGGCGATCGCGCATGACGCCGTGGGCGCGTCGGGCGAGCTGTCGCCGACGACCGCCACCAGGGCGACCCCGACGACCGCCTCGTCGGCGTCGTCGGTCAGCTGATACGCCCAGTCCGCCGCGTCGTCGTTGTCGAACGGGCCGCTGCCCCAGGCTCCCATGGATTGCCTCCGTGCTGCGGGTGATGGGTTCGTTGGTGCGGGTCAGCCGTGGAGAAGCCGCGCGTACTCCTGCTGCACAGGATGGTCGGAAGGGAAGTTGTCCATGTGCGGGAAGTCGTGGACGTCGCGGTTCCAGCGGTACGAGCCGGTGTGCATGAGCCGCAGGTTGGGGATCGAGGCGAGCGGCTCGAGGTCGAGGTCCTTGGTCCGCCCGAAGGTCACGAACTCGAGGCTCGGGTGGCCGGCGAGCGGGGCGAGGCTCTCGACGTTCTTGAGATCGAACACGTTGAGCAGCCGCAACCGGGGCAGCCGCTGGACCCAGTCGAGGGTCGTGATCTGGCGGAGGTTGGACAGCTCGAGGACCTCGAGGTTCGCGAGGCCCTCGATCCCGTCGAGCGAGGGCAAGCTCGGACAGAGCGACAGCTCCAGACCGGTGAGTGTGTCGGCGAGCGGGGTTACGGGATCGAGGCGGACCAGCCGGCGGCCGTTTACGACCGACAGCCGACGGAGCGGCAGTCCGGCGCACGGAGCGAGGTCGACGACCGGGTAGTCCGTTACGTGAAGATGACCCAGCATCCGGTGACCTGCGGACAGCGCGTCGATGAGCGCGGCGTCGCAATCTCCGAGCAGCAGCCACTCGAGTCGTGGTAGCGCCCCGAGATCGAGGCGGTCGACGGGTGCGGACCACAGCTGGAGCAGTCGGAGGCCGGCCAGGCGATTGATGATCCGCGCATCCGGCCTCGGTCCGGTGACGATGAGGAACTCCAGGTCGGGCAGAGCCTCAGCGAGGCTCTCGTCTGTCCCGGGAAGCTGCAGAGCGCGCACTCGCCGGTCGCGCGCCTCGGAGATGAGTTCACGCATCTGGATCCCCATGGCGGCCGGGGCCCACAGGCCGCCGGCTGCCCGGATCGGATCGAGATAGCTGTCCCGGGCCAAGCCGGGGTCGTCGAGCAAGACGAGCCGGGGATTCACAGCCAGAGAGAGGCCAGGTACTGGTCGATATTGAGGTTCAGGTCCCGGAGGGCGTCCCGACGGTTCTTGTTGATGGCGTTGATCTTGTTCGCCAGACCTCCTGGCGTCGAATCTCGGCAAGAATCGATGACGAGCTGCTCGGCGATCGGCAATGCGTCATCGACGACGAGGCCGGCGGTCGGGTCTCCCCGCTCATCCGGGCGGATCGAGCCTTCGCCCACCAGCCAGGGTCCGGACGGCCGAGCCGCGATGGGGACGCGTCCGGCGCTCACCCTCACCCTTCAGCTCGCCGGCGTGAGCGAGGCAAACGCCCAGCCACGCTCCTCGAGCCGGCGCCGCTCATCGTCGGTGACGCAGGTCACGAACGCCGTCTGGTCGAACGGCGCGTAGAGGACGAACCGCGGGCCGTCCGCCGGGAGGACCTCGTTCAGCGCCCGGAGCACGGTCTCGATGTCGGTGTAGTCGCCGAGGTCGCGCGGGCGGATCTCGAGCGGGCCGGACGGCAGGTCGACCCGGACTCGGACCGGGCCCGCCTCGCCGGCCCAGCGCTCGGTGATTCGCGTGGGCGCGAGCGTGCCGCGCGAGATCCGCGCCAGGCCCTCGATCCAGGCGACGTAGACCTCGTTGCCGGGGGCGACGTCGGCCTCGGTGTCCTCCCACCAGACGCGCGCCTCGTCGAGCCGGGTCAGGTCGAGCTCGACGAGCTCGTCGTCGGGGTCGAGCGGCGTGCCCGACTCGGCCTCGTGATCCGCGGCGAGGTCCGCCGCCAGCCGGACGTCGTCCCGGGCCGGATCGGCGAAGAAGCCCACGGCGCGCAGCTGGCGGACCCGCTCGACGAGCCAGTCGGGCGGGGCCTCGGCCGCGGCGGGCTCGTCGCTCACGGGGGCGGCGGGGCCGGGCGACCAGGCGGGGCCGGGCGACCAGGCGGGGCCGGGCGGGCGCGCCGCGGGCCGCGCCCGGGTCGCGAACCGGCGGTGGTCGTCCCACGTCGGCACGCTGCCGTCCGAGGCCCGGACGGGATTGATGAAGGCGCCCGGGCCGAGGGCCTCGTAGAAGGGCTGCTTCCAGGGGTAGTCGCGGTGCGACGCGATCCCCTCGTCGTACAGGACCGGTGTCTCCGCGACCCAGATCACGACCCCGCCGTTGCGCAGCCGGTCCTGGCGGACGCCGAGGCCGTCGAGCCGGCTCCCGAACCGCTCGACGAACGCCGGTCCGTAGACGTTGAGCCAGTAGACGTCGCGGAGGGCCCAGCGGTCGCTGTAGGCCGTCGGCGAGCTCGCGACGGCGACCCCCTCCTTGGCCGCCCGGAGAAAGTCGCGTCGCTGCTGGATCGGCATCCGCGAGTCGGTCGCGAAGCCAAATGCCGCGTCGAACGCGTCGGCCAGGCGGACGACCAGCTCGCCGAAGGCGATCGCGTTGCCCGGCCGCTCGAGCCACGTCCCGCCACCGCCATACCACAAGCGCCGCGGAATCTCCGGCGCCTCCTCGTAGAAGGTCAGCTGGGCATCGCCGACGAGCAGGGGCGCTGAGCGACGCTGGAACACCGCGTGTTGGGGCAGCCGGTCCCGATCGGCCAACCCCGATAACCAGCTGGTCGCGCTCTCGATCCTGACCCGGATCGGGTCACCGGTGTCCATCCGCTCCGGCCGGAGCCTCGGATCGGCGTCGAACGCCGCGCCGAGCGCGGCCAGGGCGGCGCGGTCCGGCGGTGCGGCGAACGAGCTCAGATCGACGGTGATGTCAATGCCGGCCATTCGATCTCGCTATCCAGGTAGACAGCCGACGATCAATAGGCCCGGCGCCCTCTTGAAGAACGTGCCCAGTCGTCCGGTGCTCTTGAGGAGCTTCTGAGCTGTCGACGCCCTCGTCAAGATGACGTGCTGCCCTCCGATGGCCCTCACCATGCGGCCCGTGTCGATGATCTGCTAGATCGCGGCCTGCCTGATCGCCTCGCGTGCCTTCTGGGAGCATGCCGTACTCGTTGATCGCTTGCGAGCCGGTCGGGTCCGACAGGTTGATCGGGTCGTTCGCCGCATACGAGTAGAAGTTCACGGTCGGCAGGGGGTCTTCGCTCAGGCCGGCTGTCGTGGGACCTCATGTCGCGACGGCACCGACGAGCATCGCGGCTCCCGTAAGCGAGACAAGGCCGGCGACGGCCCAGCCGAACGGACGGTACCACCGTGGTCGCTGATGCTCCGGGCGGACACCGATCGTCCAGACGGCGGTGGCGAGCGCGATGAGAAGGGTCACCACCGTCGTCGTTCCCAGCGGAACCTGAGCAAGAAGGTCACCGATGACCGTGAGATTGCCGAGGAGTCCGACCGAGAGCAGCGCGATGAGCCACAGGCTACGGGTGAGGGGAAGGCCCGCGGCCGAGTCAGTCCAGCGGACCAGGGCTATCACCACGAAGCGCAGCATGACCGGCGTGGCGACGCTGGCCCCGAGCGCTTCCACCACGACCCAACTGAGATCGCGCTCAGACGCGGCGGTCGTGGGCAAGGAGTACGCGCTCGCCTGAAAGCCGGCGATGACAGGCGTCCCGAGTACGATGAACATGGCTGACCGTGCGAGGAGCCCCCGAGGCAGCCATCCCAAGAGATGGACGTAGTAAAGGCCGGCGAGTAGGGCGCCGATCGACCCGGCAACCGAGACTCGTAGCGAGCTGAAGCCAGCCGGAAGCACGCCCGTTGGCCACAAGACCAGCATGAGGCTGAACACGATCGCGAACCATGACCACAGGCCGGCTGCGGCCCCGCACACGACGAGCGACAGAAGATGACGAGGCCGGACCGGTGCCTCCGTCGCTGTCATCGTCCGGGCACGAACACCGGCGCTGCAGGCGGGATGCCGCCGGTCGGCGGTCCGAGGAGCGACGTCCCAACGGCGATCGCGCATCCCAGGAAGAACGAGCCCGCCTGTTCCCCGGGCGTCGGCGCCTGCTGGCCGGTCAACCCCGCGAAGAGGAGATCCTCGGACACGCTGAACAGCCCGGCACCCACGCACACGATTGTCTTCAGAACGACGCCGTCCAGCGCGGCCCCGAAGCCGCCCGATAAGGAGCCCACCAGGCCGCCGGCGGCGGTAGCCTGGACCACGCAGGCCCTAAACTCGTCGGCAGGCCGACCCTGACATTGGACGAGCACTGCTACCGGCAGGCGGGTGCCAACGCCGAGGGCAGCACCGATGAGCGCACTCCGGACCGAGAACTCGGCGAACGGGCTCAGGCCGCGGGGATCGACCAGCGTCGTCGGGTTGTCGAGGGCGTAGATGTACCGGTTCCATCCCTGGGTTCCAGGAGCATTCGGCTGCACCGGGTCGACCGACAGGAAGCGTCCGAGCGACGGCTCGTAGTAGCGGGCGCGCAGATAGATGAGCCGGGTCGGATCGGTCAGCTCGCCGGCGAACCCGAGGAACGGGACATCACCGCTCTGACTCCGGACGGCACCGAAGGGCTCGTAGGCGGTCCGTCCGATCGCCGCGCCCGCGCCGTCGGTCACGAGCCTGGTCGAGCCGACGGCGTCCTCGAGCAGGTACGTCGTTCCCGAGGCGCCGAACGACACGGTCGAGCCCGGAGCCTGGAGGAACCAGGAGCTGCCATCGCCGACCACCTCCGGGACGTCGAGCGTGCGGTCCCACAAGTAGGCGGAGGCCACCCCGTCGGTCGTTCGGCCCACCCGTAGCCCGTCGCCGTCGTACGCGTAGGTGGTGCTCGAGGCGGCGCTGACGGTCCCCTCCAGTCGCCCGAAGGCATCCCAGCTGAAGCTGCGGGCGCCGTCGTCGGTCAGGTTGCCCGCCGCGTCGTGGGCGATGGGTGTGGACGCGCCGTCCTGGTTGACCTCGGCCAGGCGGCCGGCGGCGTCGTAGCCGTAGGTCACCGTGCGAGGACCGGCCGTGGCCGAGGTGCGGTTGCCGGCCGTGTCGTAGGTGTAGCTGACGGATGAGCCATCGGGGTAGGCGACCCTCGTGAGCCGATCGAGGCGGTCAAGCGTGTACGCCTCGGCGCCCGCGCTCGTGGTCAGGGACGTCCGGTTGCCGGCGGCGTCGTAGGTGTAGGCGAAGCGGACCAGTTCCTCACCGGCCGTGGCGTGGATGACTTCGACGAGATTGCCGACCGCATCGTAGCCGTAGCTGCTCGCCACGCCGTTCGGCCGGCGCACCGAGATCAACTGCGAGGCGTCGTCGTAGGCGTACTGGCTGACACCACCGAGCCAGTCCTCGAACTCGAGCAGCCTGCCGGCCGCGTCGTACCGGTAGTCGATGCGGCCGGGCGGCAGGACCATGCTCGTCCGGCGTCCGACGGCATCGTAGGCGTACGAGATCGTGCCGCCAGGAGCGGCGACCTCGGCGATCCGGCCGACCGGGTCGTACGACCACGAGGTGACGCCGGTGGTGTCGGTCATCCCGATCCGGCGGCCCAGCGCGTCATAGGCGTACCGCACCGTCCCGTCCCCGGACGCCATCTCGACGACCCGGTCGCCGGCGTCATAGGTGAACGAGATCTGCGAGCCGCGGGCGTCGGTCCTGCTGGCGAGTCGACCGGCTCCGTCGTAGGCATAGGAGGTTGTCGCCCCACCGAGCGTCTCCGTGAGCAAGCGCCCGTTGGCATCGTAGGCGTAGCTGCGTGTCACGCCGATCGGGTCGGTCATCGATGCCAGTCGCCCCGCGCCGTCGTAGCCGAAGCCGATCGAGCCCCCGGCAGCGTCGGTGATCTGGACGACCTCGCCGGCGGCGTCATACGTATAGGTCGTCGCGTTGCCGTTGCCATCGATGACCGTCGTGACTTGGCCGACGCCGTTGTAGCGGACACTGATCTCGGTGCCGAGGGCGTCGGTTCGTCTCGTCAGCCGCCCCGCCTCGTCATAGGCGAAGGCGGTCGTCCGCCCGAGTCCGTCGGTGGTCGAGATGGCGCGACCCTGCGGGTCGTAGGACCATCTCGTCTCGTTGCCGAGCTGATCGACCTGGAGCGTTCGATTGCCCGCCCCGTCGTACTCGAACGCCATGATCGCACCGAGCGGATCGATTACGGTCGCGAGGTTGCCAGCGGCGTCGTACGTGAAACGGGTGACGGCCCCGGCCCGATCGGTCGACGAGACGACCTGTCCGAACGCGTCGTAGGTCCAGGTCACGGCTCGAGATTCCGGGTCGGTGGACGACAGCAGGTTGCCCGCGGCGTCGTACGTGAACGCCCAGGTGTTGCCGAGGGGATCGGTCCGTTTGAGCAGGTTGTCTCGATCGTCGTACCCGAGGGCCCACCTCTGGCTTGTCCCGTCGAAGACCTTGTCGACCGCGACCAAGTTGCCGCGGAGATCGAAGCTGCTGATCGTGGTCAGGCGGCCCTCGGCATCGGTCACCACCTCCCGGCGGAGGGCTGGGTCAACGTCGATCTCGGTCCGATTGCCGAGCGCATCGACGACCGCGACGAGGCGGCCATCGGTTCCATACTCGAGCTGCCGGAACGGCCGCCCCAACGGGTCGGTGATCCTCGTCAGGTTGTGACCTTCGTCGTATTCGTATGAGGTTCGCTGATCGTTCGCGTCCGAGACGGTGATGAGGTCGCCGGCCGCGTCGTACGTGTAGCGGACCGTTTCATTGGCCGGGTCGGTGATCTCGGTGATGCGGCCCTGGGGGTCACGGGTGAAGCGGATCGACGGGCCGGCCGAGGAGGTGATCCCGGCGTCGCTCACGGTGACGGTGTTGCCATTGCGGTCGCGGGCGCTCACGAGGCCGCGCCCGACCTCCAGGACGTACTGGGTCCCGAACCGGTCGGTCAGCCGGAAGCGGGTCGGGTCGTAGAGGCCGCCCGAGCCGAAGCCCCCGCCATAGAGGTTGCCGTCGCCGAAGAACGACAGCGAGGCGTCGCCGTCCGCCACGAGGGTCGAGGTCGTGCCGGGCCGGGCACGGAAGGCCGCGGCCGTCGCCGGGGCGAAGAACGTGCTGCCGTTGGCGGGCGCGAGATCGAAGATCTCCTGGCGCCCGTCGGGCCAGACGACCGTCACGACGTGGGGTCGGGTGGTGCGGTACGTCGTCTCGCAGAAGATGAGCCCGCAGTTGGTCGTCTCCTGGACCCAGCCGCTTCGTCCGAGGGGGCCGTTCGTCAGCACCCGGAAGTTCGCGAGCTCGAGGTTCCAGCCGACGCCGAAGTCGCCCACGGACTTGTCGAAGCTGTCGTACGTTCGGAGCACCTGGAGCGGGATGCCGCCGACGGGCACGCTGAGGTCCTGGTACGTCGTCTGGTAGCGGCCGAGCTTGAGGTTGCCGTCGACGATCAGGCTCGTCGTCGCGACGGACGTCCCGCCGCCCGACGCGGTGGTGCGGACGCTGATCCGGTAGATGCCGTTGGGCAGGACGGTCGGATCGAACGGCGCCGAGACCGCCACGATCTCGTCGGCCACGCCGCCGGGTCCGCTCGCGAGCGTCGTCTCGCCCGGCACGCCGACACGAGTTGCCGAGATCCGCCACGAGGCGACCGCCTCGCCCGCCGGCGGCGTGAGCGCCGTCGCGAGGAGCACCGGCGCGGTGACGACGGTCCCGTCGGCGGGCGAGAGCGGGCCGACCGTCGGACCGCCGGTGGTCCCGCCACCGCCGGCCCCGCTCGTGGGTCCGACCGGCGTCACGGTCGGGTCGGTCGCGCCGGGGGCGAGCGGGTCGTCGGACACGATCGGCCCGAGCTCGGCGCTCGTCACGGTCGCCTGGTTGGTGATTGAGCTGACGCCCTCGGGAATGGCGCCGACCGCGACCCGGAAGGCGACCACGATCGTCGTCCGGGCGGCGAGCGTGCCGACGGTGACCTCGACCGCCGTGTCACCGGCGCCGTTGCCGCCGGTGACAGCGCCCTGCGTCGTGGTCACCGACCCGGCCACGATCGCGGTCAGCGGGTCCGGGGTGTCGGCGAGGGTGACGCCGCTGATCGGCTCGTCGCCGAGGTTCGTGATCGCGATCTCGTAGTCGAGCGCGGTGCCGCCCGAGCCCTCGACCGGCAGAGCGCTCTTGGTGACCGCGAGCCGGCGCGGCGCGAGCACCCGGGTCGAGAGGCGATCGCTGACCGGGCCGTAGGCGTTGCCCGCGGCGTCGGTCCAGCTGACCGAGCCCAGGTCGTCGAGCGTCGTGAGCGGGCTCGAGGCGGGCACGAGATACGAGCTCGTCGCCGTGGCGCTGGCGCCCGCGTCCAGCGTCGCTGGGGCGCCGGTCACCGCCAGGTTGCCGACACCCGCGAGAGCATCGGTCACGACGAGGCCGCTCGCCCCCGCCGAGCCGGTGTTGGCAAGCTCGAGGCTGTAGGCGGCGCTCGAGCCTCGGACGATCTCGGCCGGCCCCCGCTTCGTGAGACCGACGATCGGCAGGTGGCGGATCGTCGAGGCGATGGCGGAGGGTCCGAGGACCGGGCCGATCGACGCGCCACCGCGGGCGAAGGCGACCCCGACGAGGGGCGTCCGGTCGAAGGCGGCAAGGCGGGCGAGATAGGCGGCGTCGCGCTCGTCGGTCGAACGGGCGGCCGGCCCAGGCACCGTCGAGTCGAGCGCCACCTCGACGCTCGCCCCTGGCGCGAGCGTCGCGAGCCCCGGTGTCGTCGGGGCGCCGAACGTCCGGGCATCGCCGGCGGGCGGGACGACGGTGACCGTGACGTCGGTCGCGTCGGCGCCGGCCGAGCGGAGCTGGGGCGCGACGTCGTCGCCGAAGCGGAACAGCCGGCGGACCGGCACGTCGGGCGGCGTGAGCTCGAACGTCGAGACGGTCCGGATCGCGGCGACCCGGGTCGGATCGAGGAGGAGGGCGACCTGCGCGGCGTCGAGGGTGTAGACGGCGGCGTAGCCCCACGAGGCAAGCGCGCCGGCGGCGATCCGGGTCCCATCGATCGGCTCGCCGCCCGACGGGTACGTCACGCCCGCGACCGGGTTCGGCCAGAGCCGGACGGTGACGGCGCCGGGCAGCGGGGACCAGGTCCCGTCGGCGGTCGCCTGATACTCGAAGCGCAGGGCGTGGCCGGCGACCGTCACCGCCTCGGTGCCGAGGTTCTCGAGCCCGATGACGCCGGGCACGACGAGCGTCGCCCCGTCGTTGCTGACGGTCGCGGTGTGGGTGAGCCCCTCGTTCGGGAGCGCGTCGGTCCGGTCCACGGCGAGGCCGACCGACAAGCGCGGCACGAGCGTCGGCGGCGCACCGGTCCGGGCGGGGTTCGTGCAGCCGGAGCCGCGGATCAGGAGATCGCGCGACGCGATGTCGATCCGGTCGCCCAAGATCCCGCAGTAGAAGCGGTCAGACGCGCCGGTCAGGACGATCCGGCCGCGCTCGGCGAAGCTGTAGCCGAAGAACGTCGAGTTGCTCGCGTCAACCCGGATCGCCGACGCGGAGCTGCTGGCGGACAGGAACAGCAGGCCGTCGACGAACGGGTCGAAGAACGCGCCCGTGCCGCTGACGTGGATCTCGCCCTCCGCGGCGAGGGTGATCGTGCCGCCGATCGGGTTGCCGTTGATCTTGATCCCGCAGGTCGCGTAGTAGATGCCGCTCGCCAGGGTCGAGCCGGCGACCCGCCAGAAGCCATCCGCGCCGCAGGCGCTCGACATGTCCCGGTAGGCCGGGCCGGCCCCGGCGGCGGCCCGCCCGCCCGGGCGGTAGTCGGCGATCGCGAAGCGGATCGGGAAATCGGCCGGCGCGGTCCGCACGGCGGGCGGCGTGAAGGTCGCGCCCGTGCCGCCGACGTCGAGCGTCCGGACGTACTCGGTCGGGCCGCGGAAGGTCTTGGGTCCGCCGCGCAGGCGGAGGTCGTCGTTCGTGTGGGTGCGGCCTTCGACGGTGACCGCGCCGCTCGTCGCCTCCATCGCCGCGTCGGTCGAGCTGCTGTTCGCCCAGAGAGCGACCGGGACGATCACCGCGAGCCCGGCCACGCTCGTCGTGGCGGCGCCGCCGTCGTCGTCGGTGACCGTCACCCTGACCGTGTAGGCCCCCGGGTTCGGGTAGACGTGGGAGGCGACGAGGCTCCCCCAGCCCGAGCCCTGGGCGCTCACCGGCACCGATTCGGGGGCGCTCCCGTCGCCCCAGTCGATCGTGCCCGCGTGGGTGTCGAGGACCCCGGCGTCGGTGAAGCTCGTGGTCACGAGCGCCACGCCGCCGGCGTACGCCGGGTCGGCCTGGACGGCGAGCACCGGCGGCGCGTTGGTGACCCGCACGAGGACGTCGTCGGTGTCGCTGGCCGTGCCGTCGCTGACGGTCAGGCGGAACCGGTAGAGCCCGTCGTCGAACGTCCCGAAGACCGGCGTCGGGCCCGTCGAGGACGACAGGGTGATCGGTGGCCCGGACCGCTCGACGAGCGACCAGGCGTAGGTGAGGTTCGTGCTGTCCGGATCGGTCGATCCCCGCCCGTCGAGGGTGACGACGGCGCCCTCACCAACCGCCTGGTCGGGTCCGGCGTCGGCGACCGGTGGCTTCGCCACCTCGGGCGCGATCCCGCCGCGGAACTCGAACACGTTGTCGTCGTAGTCGCGGTCACCGCCGCCATAGAGGTCCTCGAACCCGACCCGGGCGCGGGTCGGATCGAGGAACGTGACCACGGCGTGGGGGATGCCGTCCGGGTTGCGCGTGCCGGGGCCCATCCGGAACTCGTTGCCCGTGTTGAGGACGCGGATCCCGAACACGAGCTCGACGCCGGCCGGGAACGTCCCGAGGTTGACCACGAGCCCGACATCCCGGTTCGTCGCGATCCGGCGGGCGGGCGCCGGCTCGAACAGCCACAGCTCGCTGGTGAAGCCGGCGCTGGCCGGGAGCACCTGGACCTCGACCTCGCCGCCGGTCGCGAAGAGCTGGTCCCCGAGACCGGACGTCGCCCGGGCGGCCGGTGGGGAGGCGGCCGGCAGGAGCCCGGCGACGAGTGCGATGACGACAAGAAGCCGCACGGCGGCCCGGCGCGACCTGGCCATGGTCCAAGCCCTCCGCGACCACGGGCAGTGGCCTGGGCCCGCGATCCCCCGATGTGCACGGACGCGGGGGAAGCCTATGTCGCGGCCCCTCGGTCGAGCAATACGCAGGTGTACCTATTGGCAGGCGCGCCTGTCCGGGCTTTGGGCCGCCGGCCGCGACTCAGAGCCTGAGTCAGCAGTTGATGGGGGCGCCCCCGGCGCCTGCCACCGCCCGGTTGAGCTCGCGCACCGCGAACTGGGTGAGCGTGAAGTCGACCCTTCCCTTCACGCGAAAGTCGCCGACCATGAAGTCGAGGTAGTTCGCCGCCTCGAGCATCGCTCGCGCAGCGGCGCCGGTGGCCTGGTCGGCCGTGGCGCCCGTGAGGCTGCCGCGAGCGACGCGGAGCAGCCGAGCCACCTCATCCATGGACCGCCCGACGGCCCCGGTGTCGCCGGATTCGGCGGCGATCCGCGCGGCGTCGACGGCCCGCAGCGCGTCGCGAAGCGCATCCTCCCCCGCGCAGACGGGACTCCGGGGCCCACCTCCACAGGCGGCGAGCCCGAGGATCAGGACGACGGGGACAAGCCGCCCTGCCACCCTGCCGCCCATCGCCCGGACCTCACTCGGATCCGTGAGGGCGGCCCGAGGTCAGACGCCCGCGCCGGCGACGCGCTCCCGCATCGCCGGAACCTGGGCACCGCTGATCCGCGGCGGCCGGAAGCGCCGGAGGCGGAGCGCGTTGGAGACGACCGTCACGCTCGACAGGGCCATCGCCGCTGCGGCGAAGATCGGGTCGAGAAGGATCCCCGTGAACGGGTAGAACACGCCGGCGGCGAGCGGAATGAGGGCGACGTTGTAGGCGAACGCCCAGAACAGGTTCTGCTTGATGTTCCGCATCGTCGCCCGCGACAGCGAGATCGCGACGACGAGCGCACGCAGATCGCCGCTCATCAGCGTCACGGAACCCGACTCGATGGCCACGTCCGTGCCCGTCCCGATGGCGATGCCGACATCGGCCTGGGCCAGCGCCGGCGCGTCGTTGATCCCGTCACCGACCATGGCCACGAGCTTTCCCTCGGCCTGCAGGCGGCGCACCTGGGCCGCCTTCTCGTCCGGTCGAACGTCGGCCAGGACCCGGTCGACGCCGGCCTGCCGGGCGATCGCCCGCGCGGTGATCTCGTTGTCGCCGGTCAGCATGGCGACCTGCAGCCCGAGGCGGTGGAGCTCCGCGACCGCCTCGACCGAGCCCGCCTTGAGCGTGTCGGCGATGGCGACGACCGCGGCCGGCCGGCCGTCGATCGCGACGAAGACCGGTGTCTTGCCCGAGGCCGCGAGCTCCTCGGCGGCAGGACGCAGTGAGCTGGGGTCGATCCCATGGCTCTCGAGGAAGGCGGGCCGGCCGATGAGCACCGCGTGCCCGTCGACCGTCGCCGCGACGCCCTGCCCGGATGTCGCCTCGAACGCGGTGGCGTCCGAGAGAACCAGCCCTCGTTCGTCACGGGCGAACCGAACGAGCGCCTCGCCGAGCGGATGCTCGGAGCCACGCTCGGCGGCGGCGGCGATGCGGACGAGCTCGTCCTCCTCGGGGGCACCGGCCACCCGGACGATATCGGTGACCCGCGGCTTGCCCTCGGTCAGCGTGCCGGTCTTGTCGAGGACGACGGCACGGACCTTGTGGAGCCGCTCGAGCGCTTCGGCGTTCCGGAAGAGCACGCCGTTCTCGGCACCCTTGCCGGTCCCGACCATGATCGACGTGGGTGTGGCCAGCCCGAGGGCGCAGGGGCAGGCGATGATCAGGACGGCGACCATGTTCAACAGCGCCAGGTTGAACGCGGGCTCCGGACCGAAGATGAGCCAGACGGCGAACGTCAGCGCGGCGACCCCGAGGACGGCGGGCACGAAGTAGCTCGTGACCATGTCCGCGAGCCGCTGGATCGGTGCCTTGGAGCCCTGGGCCTCCTGGACGAGCCGGACGATCTGGGCGAGAACCGTGTCTCGTCCCACCCGGGTCGCCTCGAACCGGAAGCTGCCGGAGGTGTTGAGCGTCCCTCCGATGACCTCCTCGCCCGCCTCCTTCGTGACCGGGATGGATTCACCGGTGACCATGCTCTCATCGACCGCCGAGCGGCCGTCACGGACGAGGCCGTCGACCGGAACCTTCTCGCCCGGCCGGACAAGGACGAGGTCGCCGCGGACGACCTCCTCGATCGGGATGTCGAGCTCCGACCCGTCGCGGAGCACGCGCGCGGTCCGTGGGGCGAGCCCGATGAGCTTCTTGATCGCATCGGACGTGTGGCTGCGGGCTCGGGCCTCGAGGAACCGGCCGAGGAGGATCAGGGTGATGATCGCCGCCGCCGTATCGAAGTAGAGCGGCAGCTGACCGTTGGCCACCACGCCGGCGGCGCGGAAGAAGTCGGAGAACAGGATCGCGGCGAGGCTGTAGAAGTAGGCGGCGGACGTGCCCACGGCGATGAGCGTGTTCATGTCGGTCGCGCGGTGGCGGGCGACCTTCCAGGCGCCCCGGTAGAACGGCCAGCCGGCGTAGAACTGGACCGGCGTCGCGAGGGCGAGCTGGAACCACGGGTCCATCAGGAACATCGGCAGGAACGGCGCGACCGTCATCGCGGCGAGCCCCAGGAGCAGCGGCACGGTCAGCACGGCGCCGACGATGAGCCTCCGGCGGGTGTCGGCGAGGTGCCGCTGCTGGAAGGTCGTCTCTGGCTCGCGGGCCGTCTCACGGTGGATGGCGTGCGGCTCCGCGTTGACGGTATCCGTCGCGACCAGGGCCGGGGCCCCGTCCACGAGGACCTTCGCCTCGTAGCCGGCCGCCTCGACGGCGGCGACGAGCTGGTGAATCGTGACGTCCGGTCGGGCGACGATCGAGGCCCGCTCGGTCGCCAGGTTGACGTTTGCCTCGACGACCCCATCGACCTTGCGCAGGTAGCGCTCGATCCGGTTGACGCACGACGCGCAGGTCATGCCCTCGATGTCGAGGGCGAGCGTGCGCGGGCCGGCGAGGCCGCCGCCCTCCGGTGCCCGGAACTCGATCTCCACGGCCCGCACGCCGGTGGGGCCCACCAGCTCGGCGCGGTCGATCCGCGCCTCGTAACCGGCGGCCTCGACGGCCGTGCGGAGGACGTCGAGGTCAACGCGGTCCGGATCGAACCGGACCGACGCACTCTCGGTGGCCAGGTTGACGTTCGCCTCGACGACGCCGTCGACCTTGCGAAGGTAGCGCTCGATGCGGTTGACGCACGACGCACAGGTCATGCCCTCGACCGGGAAGCGCGCACCCGCGGCCGCGGCCGTCTCGACGGTCATTCGGAACGCCTCACATCGAGGCGACGTAGCTCGGGTCGAGGAACCGCCCCGGGTCGTCGCCGAACTCGAGCTTGCAGCCCTTGCCACAGAAGAAGTAGTCCGTGCCGCCGTGGGACAGGTGCAGGCCCTTCGCGCGAGCCGCCTCCGGATCCACGGTCATGCCGCAGACCGGGTCGATCGCCGTGGCTGCCGGCGCCGTCGCCGAAGCGGATCCGCCGTCGGCATGGGCATGGGCGTCCGCGCCGTGGCCGCCGTGGTCGTCACTGTGGCCGCCGTGGTCGTGCCCGGCGTCGACGGATTGACCGATCGTCCAGACCGCCTGGATCCGCTCGCCCCATGGCGCGTCGAAGAGCTGGACTTCCTGGACGAACCCCTCACCGGCCTGAAGATGGGTCGCGGCTCCGGTGCCGACGGCGAACTCGTTGCCGCAGCAGCACCCGTCGACGGTGTGCTCCGCGCCCCGGGAATAGGCGAGTCTCGGGTTGCAGCCGCACGGACAGGTGTAGCTCGCCACCAGGCTGTCGTCTGTCTTCGGTTTGATCTGCAGGTTCAGGTCCATCGTGGCCTCCTCAATATCGGGGCGGTTCTCCGGTGCCGGGCTTCAGTGGTCGATGAGCAGCACGTCCCCGTCCTGGCGAATGCCGCGGATCCTGATCGGCTTCTCGGCCGGTCCGTTCAGCGGTTCACCGGTCTGCAGATCGAAGCGGCTCTGGTGGCAGGGGCAGATGACGCTCAGACCCACGAGCCGACCCTCGGACAGCGGGCATTCCTTGTGCGTGCACGTGTCATCGAAGGCGCGCAGCTCGCCGTTGATGTTGGCGACGGCGACCACTGTTCCGTCGACGTCGACGGAGATCATCTCGCCCGATCCGGGTGCAACGGCACGCACCGGGACGACTCCGACCTCACTCATGCGACTCGATCCCCCAAAGGCTACTCGGGACGGCACGGGTAATACCCCGGGGGAGTATAGGGCGGTGCTCCGGTCCCGTCAACGTCCGCCGCGGTCCGTGTTGATGGGCCGCCGCGGTCCGGAGCCACCTTGATCAGCCACCTTGATCAGGTCTTGACTCGAGTCGGCATCTCCGATTGAGGTGAGCCGCCCAGACTGGCGGAACGCGCGAGGGTCGCGCACGCAACGACTCAGGGAGACGCGAAATGATGGGATATGGCTGGGACGGCGGTGCGCTCGGTTGGATCTGGATGTTCGGCGGCCTGCTCGTGATCGTCGCTTTTGTGGTCCTGATCGTCTGGGCAGTTGGCGCCGTGAGCCGTGGCGGTCCGGGCCGAGAGCCCGAGCGACCGCCGGAGCGACCGACGGCACTCGACATCCTGCGTGAACGGTATGCCCGCGGGGAGATCACCGAGCAGGAGTTCGAGCAGGCGAAGAAGATCCTGGGGTACTGACGAGCGGCAGTCTCGACCGTCTCAGGCGGCCTGCCCCACACAGCGCTCGCAGCGTCGTGCGCGGTCGCGGAGCCGCCACGCGAGCGTCGCCCCGAGGAGCGCGATGGAGGCACCCCCGATGATCGGCTGCAGCGGCGCGAAGACGTTCAGGGCGCCGGAGACGCCGAGGGCGGCCACGACGATCTTTGTTGCAGATGGGGCATCCGATCGCGAGGTAGGCGGCGAGGCCGCCCAGCGCCACCCGGCCTGCACCACGTTCGCCGCCTTCGTGCCCCGGCCCGTGTCCGGGAGGTCGAACGTAGGTGGCGATCAGCAGCCCGACGAGCGGTGCGGAGGCCAGCCAGACCACGACGTTGAACGTCTCCGTCGGGGTCATCCTGACGAAGAACGGATTCGGAATGACGGCGCTCGGCACGCCGAGCAGCAGCAACGAGCCGATCGTGGCGACCGCGGCAACGAGCCAGAACCGGCGATCGACGGTGGACAGGAGCGCCCGGAGACCGTCGGCTTCGAGCTCCGGCTCCGGTGTCAACACACTCATTGGAAGTCTATCGTCGCGTCTGTCGCCGACGCGTCGGATCCCGGCCCATCCTGCCGGTGCCGATCCCCCGACGGATGCCGCTCCAGATGGATCGCCGGCGCGATCGGGCGGAGGCAGTGGGTCGAGCTCATCGCCTCGGCGTACGATCCTGCACCCAGGATGGCCACGACCTCGCCCTCGACGACCGGTGGGAACGGGTAGTCCTCGGCGAACACGTCGTGAGCCTCGTTGATGTGGCCGGCGACCTCGACCGTCCACGTCCGATCCGCGAGCGGGTCGCGACACGGGACGATCTCCTGGAGGAAGCCGTAGACGAAGTAGCCGCAGTTGACGTTCCAGCCGGCGTCCAGGCCGACGAAGCGCGCACCGCCGCGGTCCTCCACCGCGACCACCTCTGCCAGGACAATCCCGGCGTCCTTCGCCAAGTGATCGCCGGGCTCGCAGGTGACGGTCACCCCGAGGGGGACGACGTGCCGGGCGAGCACCGCAGCGTAGGCCCGGAGATCCACCGGGATCTCGTGCCCGCGTCCCGGCGCACCGAGCCCACCACCGACGTTGAGCTCGCGAATCGGGCAGCCACGGGCCTTGAGCCTGCGGGCCATCGCGGTGGCCTCGGCCAGCGCCGCTTCGAATGCCTGCAGGCCCTCCGCCAGCCACCCTGAGCCCGCGTGGAAGTGGACCGTGTCGATCGTCAGGCCGTGCCGGGCGGCCACATCCGCCGCCTCGTCGAGCCGGTCCTCGTAGATCCCGAACTTCGTCGGGCGGTCGCCGGAGTACTCGAGGCCGGCGTGGTAGCCGGCGCCCCGGGCCGGGTTCACCCGGATCCCGATCGTGCGGCCCGGGGCGCGTCGCCCGACGCGCTCGATCTGACTGATCGAATCGAGGTTCAGGTGGAGTCCATCGGCCGCCAGGATCACGTCGAGATCGCGCTCGGAGACGTTGGTACCCGTGTAGCTGATCTCGTCGGGGCGGAATCCGCACTCGAGCGCACGGGTCACCTCGCCTGGCGAGCAGGCGTCGACGCCGACGCTCTCCGGGGAGCCGGGCACCCCGAGACCACGGAAGACGCCGAGCACCCGCGGGTCCGGGTTCGCCTTCATCGCGAAGCGGAGCCGGTACGGGATGCCGGCGGTCCCGAGCGCCGCCTGGAATCGGCGGGCGTTCTCGCGATAGCGCTCGAGGTCGTAGACGAACAGCGGAGTCCCGTGCTCCCGGGCGAGCGCTTCCGCGTCCCGGCCGGCGATGCGCAGCCGTCCGTCGACGACATCGAGACCCGGCCTGACCCACCAGTCCGGCGCCCGCGTCGCCGACTCGATCGCTTCGGGGGCGGCCGCAACGCCGTGGGTGTGGCCTGTCATGTGGTTGCCCGGCGCGCTCCCGAGGGCGTCCAACGATCCGGGCCGACCTCGACCACCACCGCCATCGCCTCGAGGAGGCGCCGTGAGGCCGCCGCCACCTCCGCGATCGCGGCGTCGAACGCGGCCTGGTTGCGCGCCGATGGCGCGCGATATCCGCTCACCTTCCGGACGAACTGGCGGGCCGCGGCCTCGATCTCGCCGGTCGTCGCGGCCGTCTCCGGCCGCCGCAGGGTCTTGATGCTCCGACACATGGGCGTACGGTACGGCTGATGGACTCGCTTCGCCACGCCCGCCGCCCGACTCCCCGCTGGTGGCTGGCGCGGATCGCGGTCGCGGTCGTCGCCGGACTCGCGCTCGCCATTGCCGTCGATGTCGCACGCGGCGGTGTGGCGGCGATCTGGCTGCGCTACGGCGGCGCGGTCGCCTACATCGCTCGAGGCGAGCGCATCGAGATCCGGCCGGGCCATTCCCTGTATCTCGACTGCCGCGGCAGCGGCTCACCGACGCTCGTGCTCGAGGCCGGCATGGGTTCGGACAGTGCGACCTGGAGTCCGGTTCACGATGACCTCGCGGCGATCACCCGAACCTGCAGCTACGACCGGACCGGCCGCGGCCGGAGCGATGGCGGCTCGGCCGGGGACCTCGCGGGGATGTCGAGCGACCTCAGCGCGCTCCTCGCCGCGGCCGGCGAGCGCCCCCGTACATCGTCGTCGGCCACTCGCTGGGAAGCGTGATCGGCCGCGTCCACGCGGCGCTGGAGCGGGACGACGTCGCCGGCCTCGTCCTCGTCGACGGTTTCGATCCCGACATCTTCGACGACCGGGTGATGCCCCTCCTCGGGCCGATCCGCGACGAGTACGTCGGCCACACCAACGGGCTGTGGAACCTCGTCAGCTCCGTCGAGGGGATCGACGTCGGCCGCAGCCGGGCGCAGCTCGCAGGCGCCGATGTCGCCGGGATCCCGCTGGAGGTCGTCATCGCGCCCCGGGTCGATGAGCGGCTCGATGCCGCCACGAACGACGCCCTCGCCGCCTCGGTCGCGGCCGGGTACGAGGCGCTCTCGCCCGGCCGTGTCACGCTCACGATCGCCTGGGGCGCCGGTCACATGGTCCAGTTCGATCGGCCCGACCTCGTCGTCGACGCCGTTCGCCGGATCGTCGCGATCGTGCGACGCTGACGAGGCTGCCACCCCTCGCCATCCCATGCGCATCCCTCGCGCATTCACCCATCGCGCGCCATCCCTCGCGCGCCATCCCTCGCGCGTTCACCCCTCGCGCGCCACCGCCGGGCCGCGATCGACCTCATTCATCAGATCGACCGCATTCACGCTCGGCCACGTCCCAGATTCGTCAGAAACGGCACACGGCCACGCCCAGCCACTGCCGGATTGATGAACGAGATCGATCAGCACCCGTCGTACCATCCAGGAGTGGACCGCTGGAAGACGATCGTCGAGCCGTTCCGGATCCATTCCGTCGAACCCGTCCGGATGACGACGGTCGAGGAGCGTGAGCGCGCCCTCGAGACGGCGGGCTACAACCTGTTCAACCTCCACGCCGACGACGTCCTCATCGACCTCCTGACAGATTCCGGGACCGGCGCGATGTCACGCGATCAGTGGGCGGCGATCCAGCACGGTGACGAGTCGTACGCGGGTTCGCCGTCCTGGTTTGCCTTTCTCGAGAGCGTCCAGGCGCTCTTCCCGTTCAAGCACGTCATCCCGACCCACCAGGGACGAGCCGCGGAGAAGATCCTCTTCTCAGTCATCGGCGGACCGGGCAGGGCGATCCCGAACAACACCCACTTCGACACGACGCGCGCGAACGTCGAGGCCACCGGCGCCCAGGCGGTCGATCTCGTCATCGCCGAGGGCCGGGATCCGTCGGCGATCCACCCGTTCAAGGGCAACATGGACATCGATGCCCTCGATGGGTTCCTGGCCGAGCGGAAGGGAAGCGTGCCAGTGGTCTTCGTGACGATCACGAACAACTCGGGCGGCGGCCAGCCGGTCTCGCTCGGGAACCTCCGGGCGATTCGGGCGGTCTGCGACCGGCACCGCGTGCCACTCTTCCTCGACGGCTGCCGGTTCGCGGAGAACGCCTGGTTCATCAAGCTTCGCGAGCCCGGACAGAGCGACCGTTCGATCCCGGCGATCGTCCGGGAGATCGCGTCACTGGCCGACGGCATGACGATGTCGGCGAAGAAGGACGGCCTCGCCAACATCGGCGGCTGGCTGGCCATGAACGACGACGCACTCGCCGAACGATGCCGGAACCTGCTCATCCTGACCGAGGGCTTTCCGACCTACGGCGGCCTCGCCGGCCGCGACCTGGAGGCGATCGCCCAGGGCCTCCGGGAGGTCGTCGAGGAGGACTATCTGCGGTATCGAATCCGCTCAACCGCGTATCTCGGGGATGCGCTCGACGCCGCCGGCGTGCCGCTCGTGAAGCCGTTCGGCGGCCACGCGATCTACCTCGACGCGCGGGCGCTCCTGCCGCACATCCCGCCGCTCGAGTACCCGGGCCAGGCCCTGGCGGTCGCGCTCTACCGCGAGGGCGGCATCCGGGGCTGCGAGATCGGGACCGTGATGTTCGGACAGCACCCGGACGGGTCGGAGACACCGGCGGCGATGGACCTGGTGCGGCTGGCGATCCCGCGCCGGACCTACACCCAGAGCCACATCGACTACGTCATCGAGGTCGTCCGCTGGGTGGCGGGGCGGGCATCGGAGCTGCGCGGCATGCGCATCGTGGAGGCGCCGCCGGCGCTCCGCCACTTCACCGCGAGGTTCGTGCCGCTCTGAGCTGGGGGCCTACCGTTACGGCCCGCCAGACCTGGCCCGAAGCGCCTGGATCACGGCGGTCCCGGCGCCGATCACGAACGCCGAGGCAATCGCGGCACGGATCGCTGGCTCGCGCGGCGGATTCATCACACCGTCAGGCAGCCGCGTCGAGCCCAGGGCCCCCCAGCACTCGACGACCGAGGGGCCGAGATCGAACGAGGTGGCCGTGCAGATCCATGGAGCGGTGAGCACGAATCCGAGATCGAAGCCGACGACCGCGAGGAGCCCTGGCCAGAAGATCCGGGCGTTGCGCCGCCACCGGCCGAGGACGAGGAGCGCCAACCCCAGGAGGAAGATCGGCTGGCCGATGCTGAATCCGGTGACGAAGCCGAACGCGGTCACGAGCAGGGCGAGGATCCAATATGCCATGTACTGAGTATCGGTCAGAACAGGCTATGGTCAAGTAGCACATTGTCGTCCCGAGAGGGCGCTCGCCTGCGTCGCCGCGCGGACGCTGTCCGACGGAAGCCGGGTGCCCGGCCGGCGGATCGAGGAGTGGCGGCCGATCGGCGCGGGCTCCACGTATTTCGAGGACTTCGGGGCCGGTTGAAGTGCGCTCGGCCGTCCGCGCGCTCGGCCGTCCGCTGTCCCGGCAACAATGTGACCGGCGGTCGGCGCCGCTCAGGCAAGACCCGTCGTGGCAGCGTCTGGCTGGGCGACACGCTGACCGAGTGCGCGTGGGCGGCGGCGCGCACCCGGGGGACGTACCTCGGCGCCCAGTTCTGGCGACTCGCCCGGCGGATCGGCAAGAAGAAGGCGGCGGTCGCCGTCGGCCACTCGATCCTCGTCATCGCCTGGCACCTGCTCGCCGACGATGCCGACTACGAGGATCTCGGCGGTGAGTACTTCGTCAAGCGCGACGCCGAGCGGGCGCGTGCCCGAGCAATCAGCCAGCTCCAGGCCCTCGGCTACCGCGTCACCCTGGAAGAGGCTGCCTGACCCGACAGGGATTCACGTTTCGGGTCAGATGGGCACCTGATTCGTCGTCTCAGCAGACCTCACCGGACAGCTCATCGGTGGATCCGGGATAAGCATGCATCAGCAACGGGGTCATCGAGCTCGGCGTCAACCCGACGAGTCGCGCGTTGGGTGTCCGTGAGGACGGACCGGGCAATCCTGCGATTCCCCGCCTTGCGGACGGACGCGCGTTCACGACCAGCGGTGATGTCGTCATCTACGGGGGCCGCCCCCGTCCGGATAGGTAGAGATACCTATTGCCGTCCCGCCGCCCGGCGCTCCACGATGACGGGAGACGCCCAGGGAGCGGGGAGCCCAGCGTGCAGCACACCGAGGGGGAGCCGTCCACCACGCATCCGACCGGCGGTCGGTCGCCGTCGATGCCTGATCCTCGTGGGCGGGTGTCCCGGACGATGCGTGCGTGCGCCTCCATCAGGCCAAGCCGTTCCCCGCTCGCTCGCGGTCTGGCTCGGTGTGCGGGCGTGATCCTGCTCGTGCTGCTCCCGGCCGGCTGCGGGGGGACGGTCGACATCCCGGCCACCCTGCGCACGCCAGAGGTCGCCGGCGTCGTCGTGGAGGCCGTGCGGCTGCCCGACGGCGGACGCGCCTACCGCTTAGCGGATGGAACGAGCGCGGACATCCCGAGCCAGAAAGAGGTTCTCCTGGGGGGGGAGCCGCTCGTCAGCGAGCTGCTCCTCGCCGGGACCGATCCCGACGGCCGCCGGTGGGTCGCCGGGGTCTCCGGTGACTGGCCCGGCCGCCCGCCGGGCTGCTTCCTCTTCCCGGATCAGGGCCGCGCCCGCGACGGCTGGATCGAGACCAACGGCGGCTTTCGCCTGCCCAAGGCCGCCGACTTCTATGACTCGCGGGACTATCCGAACGATGAGTTCGCCTCCGATCGGGGCGTCTTCTGTCTCAACGAACGTGGGGAGGTCACGAGCTATGCGAGCCTGTAGTCAAAGGCGAGCAACGACTGAGTTACGGGTCCGTCATCCGCTTGTTCTCGTCCTCGTCCTCGCTCTGGCAATACCGTCCTCCGCCGCCGCGGCCGATCCGCTGCCGGTCCAGGACCCCGGCAAGGGCACGGTCATCCCGGCGACGCCCGCTGAGGCTCAGCTCGCCAGCCAATCCTCGACCGCCTTCGGCGTCGGCGACGTGTTCGTGGCGGTCGGCAACGGCCAGGTCCAGTGGCGCCTGCCCGATGGGACCCTCAACGCGACCCTCGACACCGGGCTCGGCGGCTACACGACCGGGATGGCGTTCGACAAGGCGCCCGGCAACCTCTACGTCACCAACTTCTCGGCCGGCGCGGTCATTCGCTTCGACAGGAGCGGCACCCGGCTCGACACCTTCGGCACCGGCTACAACGCCAACCCCGAATCGATCCTCTTCGACGCCGCGGGCGACGCCTACGTCGGCCAAGCGGGCGGGACCGCCGACATCCTCCGCTTCGACGGCGGCGGCCAGCTGAGGGCCGCCTACGACGTCCCCATTGAGCGCCGTGGCAGCGACTGGATCGATCTGGCGGCCGACCAGTGCACGCTCCTCTACACCTCGGAAGGCACTCGCATCAAGCGCTACGACGTGTGCGAGAACGCGCCGCTCCTGGACCTCACGGCCCAGTTGACCGAGGCATACGCTCTGCGCATCCTCCCTGGGCCTGCGCGGGCCATCCTGGTAGCCGACCGGGCCAACATCAAGATCATCGACTCTGTTTCGGGCGCCGTTTCCGGCACGTACGACGCGCCAAACCAGAACTGCTGGTTCGCACTCAACCTCGACCCCGACGGGACGTCGTTCTGGAGCGCCGACTTCTGCACCTCGATGGTCTACAGGTTCGACATCGCGAGCGGAACCGTGCTCCAGTCGTTCAGCACGGGCACGCCGTCGGGGACCGTGTTCGGCCTGGTCGTGAACGGCGAGTTCAGCGATGCTCGGAACCGGGACTGCTCGTCCGAGAACATCTCGCTGGGCCAGGTCGGCACGGACACCGATCAAGTCTCGATCCGCTACGACCCGCGCTACCTCGTCGACGAGAGTCTCGCCAACTACACGACCCAGGCCCAGGCGATGGCGGAGCGGATCCGATCACGAGCCGTGGCGACGTTGGCCGAATACCGAGACCAGCTCGGCTTCACGGTCCCCGATCGGGTCCGCATCGAGATCACGTGCGAGATTCGGGCGCTCGGCGCCCTGCCGATCACTGCTCCGGGCTTCACCGAGTCCGAGAACCTCGTCAAGCTGCGCGCGGGCGACGTCCGCTATTGGATGCTCGATCGGACTAGCAACGATCCGAACGCGACCTGGAAGACGCTCGTCGATCACGAGCTCCAGCACACGATCCAGGTCAAGGCGCGGAGCCTCGTCCTTCCGTTCCTGAACCAGGCTGACGCCTGGATCCGCTATTCCTTTGCCGATGCCACCAACGTCGAGAGTGGCGCGCAACTGGCCCAGGACCTCATCGGGGACTCGGATGACGCCCCCAAGCTCCCGGGCTCATACCTCGAGCAGGTGAGACTTTGGTTGGAGAATCCAACGACGATTGCCGCCGGCCCCGACGACAAGGACGCCAACGGTCAGTTGAAGTACCGTGCCGCGGCGTTCCTGCAGTATCTCGGCGAGCGGTACGGGAGCGGAGCGACGGCTGAGGACAAGGTCGCCGAGTTCCTGCGTCGGCTGATGTGGCGCTGGAGCGGGCTCGACGCTCTGGAGGCGGCGCTGGGCTCGTTTCCCATCACGAACAGGGCGACGCTCGACGCGCTGCGCGACTTCTACGTGACGGCGCTCGTCCGGCTCGCGCCGAACGCCGGGGAGTACCCGGACTATCGGATCCTCGATGAGACCCAGCTCCACGGAGGCGCTCCCGGACTGCCGCCGGCGTATGGCGAGGTCGCGGTCAGGGAGACGAGGTCCCTCGCAACGGCCCAATTCATGGGCCAGCACCTGGGCCGGGCCCAGGGTGCCGTCTACGTCGTCGGCACGCTGAACGGCGCGAGCAGCGTCCGCGTCAAGGTGAGCCGCTCCATCCTGAGCAGCATGACGCAGGGGACCACGCGGCTCGCCTTCATCCCGTTGGCGAGCGACGACTCGGCATTCGTCGATCCCGGCAACATGCCCAGTGGACCGATCTTGCTCGACGACAGCTGGGTGGTACCGGTCGCTGGCCAGTCCAAGCTCGCCGTGGTGGTCGTTGCCGGCGCGACCGACGCCGACTTCGACCTGACCGTCACGGACGCCGGCGGCTCATCCGCGATCGACCTCCTTCGTCCAACGCCGGCCAATCCTGCGCCGGCCCTCCAGTCGGCCTGTTCGAACACGTACATCCCGGTCACCGTCCGCCCGACGGTCGACGGCGCGTTTGAGGACGGCCTCGCGAGACCGGCCTTCACCGCGACCCTCGATGGCGCCGCGGTCCCCGTCACCTCCGCCTGGGAGAACGTCGACAGCTACGTCGTGTACCTGCGGCCCACGACGAAGCCGTCGGTCGGCGACCACCCGATCACGGTCAGCTTCAACGGGGTGACCGCACCGCAGGTCGGGCAGATCACGGTGATCCAGACAACGACCTGCTCCACCGACCGTGAGGGTGTCCGCGCCGCCAGCCTCGGCACGCTTGGTCAGGGTGGGCAGGCGGCCGCGGTGATTCCTGTCGCGGCCGGCGCCACGGCGGTGACGTTCGGCCTGACATGGTCGGGCTCGGACTTCGATCTCCAGCTCCTCTCGCCATCCGGCCGGACGATCACCGAGACGACCGTGGCGAGCGACGTCCACGTGGTCCAGGGTGCTTCGAATGTCGAGATCACGATCGACGATCCGGAAGCCGGGATGTGGACCCTCGAGGCAACAGGGGTCGACGTGCCGTCACCAGAGCCCGTGTCCTACGAAGTCACCGAGATCGGCACAGCCGTTCGCTCGGAGCTCTCGGCGACTGCCAGGGGCGCCGCCGGCGATCCGATCGCGGTCAGCTTCGCGCTGACCGACGACTCGCTAGGCCTGGTCGATGCGGCGGTCGAGGCGACGATCACCGATCCCGCGGGGGTCGAGCGCCGCTTCTCGCTGTTCGACGACGGCGGCCACGGCGATACGAGCCCCAACGACGGCATCTACGGGACGCTGGCCTGGGCGACCGAGCTCCCCGGTTCCTACCGGGTGATGGTGACCGCGACCGGGACCCGCGCCGACGGCACCACCGTCGAGCGCCAGGAGGAGGCCGACGTCGTCCTCGGGCCCAAGATCGACGGTGACGGCGACGGCGTGGCAGACGTGAGCGAGGCGCTGTTCGGCCTCGATCCCGGCGACCCGAGCGATGGCTCCAGTGACTTCGACGGCGACGGGCTCGGGCTCTCGCCCGAGCTTGCCGAGGGGCTCGATCCATTCGGCTGGGACACCGATGCGGGCGGCGAGAACGACGTCTCGGAGCTGGCGGCCGGGCGGGATCCGCGGCGTTCGGGAGACGATCGTGCCTTCCCCTCGGTGCTCCTGGCGGCCCTCGCCAGGGACGGGAACCTTGTTGAAGTGTCCAGCGCGACCAGCGACCAGACGGGCCAGATCCGGCTGTACCGCTTCGCCGGGACGAGCCGCGTCGACCTCGGTCTCCGGCCCGGGATCGACTCGACGTTCGACGACGGGCCGCTTGGACCTGGCACGTACCGCTATGCGGCGGTCGCCGTGGCTGCCGACGGCGCCGAGTCTGCTCCCCAGTTCGGCCCGCCGGTCGAGGTCGCCGCCGACGTGACCGCGCCGTTCGTCCGGATCTCGGCCAACGACGGCGTCTGGGCGACGGACAGCCGGACCACGCGGATCGTGTTCACCGATCTGTCCGAGCCGGCGACCGAGATGCGCCTCGCCGAAACCGAGGCCGATCTCGCCGCCGCTCCGTGGGTCCCGTACACCAACCCGACCATGTTCACGATCGGCCCCGTCGCAGGCCGTCACTTCGTGCTCGCCCAGGTCCGCGACGCCGCCGGCAACGTCTCGAACACCGCGTCCGCGATCGTGGACCTCGGCGACACCACGCCGCCGGTCTCGCAGGCCGGGCCGCTCAACACGGCCTATGCGGGCGACACAGTCGACGTCCCGTTCACCGCGAGCGACGACCTCAGCGGCGTCGCAAGCGTCGAGCTGTGGTCGCGCTACCGTCCGACAAGCGGCGATCCCTGGGGTGCCTGGACGCCAGGACCGAGCGGCACCGCGTCGCCGATCACGTACACCTTCGGTCTCGCCGGCTTCTACGAGCTCTACACGATCGCCATCGACCTCGCGGGCAACCGCGAGGCCCCGCCGGAGGTTGCCGATGCCGCGACCGAGCGGGTCCCTCCA
>PNKK01000032.1 GCA_013822395.1 Anaerolinea sp.
AGCCCGTACTGCTCCCGCGCGACGGCGCCGAGCCGGCGATGGACGTCGAAATCGACCGCCACCCTCGCCACGCTGCCGTCCGGCAGGACGACGCCGCCGTGGGACGTGCCGGTCTGGACGCTGACCTTGCTGATCCCGATCGCGCCGGGGGCGATCCGGTCCAGCTCGCGCCGCAGCCCGTCGAGGTAGGCCCGCAGCTCCGCCTCCGTCGAGTTCGACTTCCCAACCTCGCCGATCTCGCCGCCGACGCTGACCGTGACGCCGTCCGTCTCGAGCGAGCGAATGAGCGCGGTCAACTCGGCCGTGCGGACGTAGTTCGCGCGCTGCTGCTCCTCCACGGTCGGGAACGAGAGGTCCACGAGCGTGGACGAGTCGATGTCGATGTTGCGGTAGCCGGCATCGATCGCGAGCCGGCAGGCCCTCCGGATCTCGTCCGTCATCGACTCCGGGTCCGCGGCATACTTCTTCGCGTTGAACTGGTAGTGGTCCCCCTGGAGGAAGACCGGGCCCTGCCAGCCGGCCGCGACGGCGCCGGCGAGGCAGGCGGTCGCGTAGTCGATCGGACGCTGGTAAGTGTAGGTCTGCTCGCTCCGGGCCAACTCCAAGATCACGGCGCCCACGTCAGCCGCCGCCGCAGTCTCGAAGATGATCCGCGCCATGTCGAAGGTCTGGGCACGGATGTTGATCGCTGGGACGGTGAAGCCGGAGGTCTCGCCCCGAGCGCGGGCCATGTAGAGCTCCTGGATGCTCGCCGAGCGCGCTCCGGTGGCCTGCGACGCCTCCCAGGCGAGCCACTGCGCGGCGGCGACCGCGCCTTCATCCGTCCCGAACGCCGCCGTCCAGGCGATGTCCCGAATCGCGTCGCCCCGGAGACGGGTGAGGTCGTCGATGACGACGCGATCGTCCTCGATGTGGAGGGCGCCGCGCAGACGCACGAGCAGGTCGGTGGCGGAGGAGGCGACGTACGGCATGGGGTGAGACTCCTGTCGGTCGGTGGCGACCGTTCGGTGGCGACCGTTCGATGTGTCCCGCCCATTATCGTCCCGGGCCGTCCTCACCGCCGGGTTCAGCCCGGACACCGGACGGGCGACTAGACGCCGGGCTTCACGACCATCAGGAACACGATCGCGACGACGAGGGCTCCGAGGAGCATCCCGCCCTGCTGCACCCTCCTGACCGTGGCGGCGACCTCAGGCGGCGGCCCGGAGGCCGCGGCCCCGACGGGCGGTGGGCCACCCGCGGTCATCTCAATGAGCCGCTTCACGGCGGGCGTCTGGACGCCCATCGCGTACCAGATCGCGATCGCGTAGAGGACGATCGAGGTCTGGAGCCAGATCGCCTTCCCGAAGTCGATCTCGGTCGTCAGGATGAGCCCGATCCCGGTAACGCCCTGGACGATCGCCAGTGGGATCGTCTGTGTACCGGCGAGCTTCTCGCTCACTCGGAGGGCGAAGTTGCGGTGCATCGGCTCCGCGCCGCCCATCGCGCCGATGAACCTGTGCGAGAAGGTCGGCCCGAACGCGATGATCGCGCCGAGGACGTGGAGAAAGAGCAGCACACGAACCAGATCCATACATGCCTCCTGGGCTGTGGGACGCACCGGACGACTGCCAGGCGCACGCAACCGTCATCACGATCGTAACCCGGCGGACCGGACCCGCGAGCGGATTCCCGGCGCCATCTCGTGGCACCATCTCGTCGAGCCCGGACCGTGATTGCCTCAGTGCGTGGCCGATCCGTGGGCGTGCCCGTATCCCACCCGGTAGCCCGCGACCAGCCGCCCGACCTCTTCCAGCGACGTCACGCCCGCGGCAGCGAGACCGCCGAGGTCGTCGCGCCGGTGGTGGAGGTCCGCGTCGAGATCCCCCGCTCGTCGCCCGAGCCGCGCGGCGATCTCGGGGAGGACACCCCAGCCGAAGTGCTCGAAGGCCTGCCGGTGCGGGTCCCAGGTGGCGAGCACCGCCGGCCCGAGGAGCTGGGCGTGGCCGTGCTCATCGCGGTGGAGCGGCCGAATGTAGTGGGCCGCCAGCACGCGAACGGGGCGCGCCGGCGCGAGGGACGGATCGGCCGCCTCGATCGGCGACGGTGCATCCTCGCCGAGAACGAGCACGCAGCCCAGGAAGGACAGCTCATCCTCGGTTAGCCCGGCCGGCGGCGATGCACCAAGGTCATCGCGCACGGCCTGGAGCGAATCCGCGCGGGCGACACCGCCCGGGCGATCCCCGTGGACCAGCTCGCGCGCGGTCCGGGCGGCGAGGGGGGCGGTGACCTCCGCGGCGTCCAGGCCGGCGAGCCCCAGGTCCGGGCGCAGCGAGGCCAGGATCCCCCGCAGGACGTCCGCCGCGATCCCACGTTCGATGAGACGGGCGCCCGCCGCTACCACCAGCGGGATCCGACCTTCGACCAGCACCCAGACCAATGCTGCGAGCTCGGCGTCCAGCGTCCCTCGCCGGACCAGCTCCACGAGCGACGGCGGCTCGCCCGGGACGGCAGGCGCGGGCATCGGTCGGCCGAGGTCGGGCAGGTCCATCGTCGCCGAGCGTAGCGGAGGGCGCGACGGGACGCTGCGTGCAATCTGCGGCGTGGCGTCATGGCTGCCAGTCTGCCGTGCCGCGCCTCAGGCCGTTTGGCCGGTCCTTGGCCGGCTGTCGCTGAGTCCCCACGCCTGACGTCATTGCTCCTCGAGGTGCCGGCATGACGCGCCGCCTGGTTCCGGTCCTCGCTGGAGCCTCCTCGCCTGACGTCGCTACCCTTGCGCACATGCCCGTCCGCGTAGCGCCCCTGACCGCCGCCACGTGGCAGGCCCTCGAGACGCTCTTTCGCGAGGGCGGCGATCCCCGCTGGTGCTGGTGCCAGTTCTGGCGACTCCGGTCGAAGGACTTCGGGACCGCGAAGGTCACCGAGCTCCGGGCGCGTCTCCGGGCCCAGGCCGAGAGCCAGACGCCGCCGGGGCTGATCGCGTTCGAGGGCGATGGGCCCGGCGACACCCACGAGCGCGCGGTCGGTTGGGTCAGCCTCGGGCCACGCGTGGCCTTCGAGCGGATCGTCCGATCGAAGGTCATCCCGACGATCGACGACCGGCCCGTCTGGTCGATCGTCTGCTTCGCGGTGTCCGCCTCGGCACGAGGCCGCGGCGTCGCTCGGTCGCTCCTCGAGGGCGCGATCGCGTACGCTCGAGAGCACGGCGTCGAGGCACTCGAGGCCTACCCCGTCGACGTCGATGCCGACGAGGACATCAACCCCGACGCCGCGTTCACCGGGACGCTCCCGATGTTCGAGCGTGCCGGCTTCACGGTCGTCGCCGAGCGCGCCTCGGACCCGTCGTCGTCCCGGCGGCGGGTCGTCGTCCGCCGCGAGCTGAGGTAGGGCCGGCACCCCCAGTGCCCGGCGCCTACGGTCAACCGGTCGGCCGCCCGAGGCAGCCCTGACCTCCCCCATTCCGGGTGGTCCGACTTCGGCCGCGGATCCACGCGTCATCGCCGGGCTACAGGCGCAGGACCAGTGGGGCGCATTCCGGGTGGTCCGACTTCGGCCGCGGATCCACGAGCTGCACAGGAAGGCTCATCACGCCGACCAGTGCCCGTCATCATGCCGGACGCGTCTCACGCCCGCCCTCGCCATCGACCTCCCCGCGCCGAGCCCGCATAAGTGGCGGTGCATCGTCCGCGATCAGGATCTCGTGATGGCGACCCACGAGAAACCGGCTGACCGGGGCGCGCGACGGGCCGCGACGATCCGGCTCCAGCTCGGACGGGAGATCCACGACGGGCGCGTCGATCGCGGGCTCTCACTCGGTAAGGCGGGCGCGGCGGTCGGGCTGTCAGCCTCGGAGGTCAGCCGGATCGAGCGTGGCCTCGTGCCGAACGTGTCAATCGTCGCCGCCGCGCGGCTGCTCGAAGTGGTCGGACTGGAGCTGTCGGCCCGAGCGTACCCGGGCACCGGACCGATCCGGGACGCCGGGCACGTTCGACTGCTCGAATCGTTCCGTGCCCGACTCCACCGCTCGGTCCGATGGTCCACAGAGGTTCCCCTTCCGATCCCCGGTGACCAGCGTGGATGGGACGCGCTGCTCTCGACGCCTGCCTGGCGCTACGGTGTCGAGGCGGAAACCTCCCCGCACGATGCGCAGGCGCTCGGCCGACGGATCCAGCTCAAGGCGCGTGATGGCGGCGTCGACGGCGTGATCCTGCTCCTGCCTGACACGCGATCTGTCAGGGTCTTCCTCGAAGGTGCCGGTGCCATCCTCGCGCCCTCGTTCCCGGTCCCGGGGCGGCGAGCGCTGGAGCTCCTCGGCGCCGGCGTGGAACCGGGCGGCAATTCGATCGTGGTCGTCAGGGTCCCCCCGCAGGGGCGGACCGAGCAGCGCGGCTGACTCGCCAACCCCTGCCGACGTGCCGCAGCCCGCGACCGCCTGGCCCGACACCTGTCGATCGCGGCGCCCTGCCTTGCACGGGGTGCAAACAACTCCGACGTCGGTCCACCGACACGGCCCCGACTCGACGTTTCCTTGCAGCCCCTGCAATGTTTCCGGACGAACCGGCCCGACCCACCACCCTCCCGAGTCCATGGGAGGTGATTCATTGCAGCCGATGCAAGGGAATCACGCAGCCAGGGGCCGACCTGCGAGTTGCTTGCAGCTGGCGCAAGGCAACGTCAGGTCCTTGCGTCCAGTGCAACGAAACGACGGAATCCGGGCGCACGGGACTGGCGCGAGGGCGCCTCCCTACTCCAGGTAATCCTTGAGCTTCCGTGACCGGGACGGGTGGCGGAGCTTGCGGAGCGCCTTCGCCTCGATCTGGCGGATTCGCTCGCGGGTGACGTTGAACTCCTTGCCCACCTCTTCCAGGGTTCGGGCACGTCCGTCCTCCAAGCCGAACCGCAGCTGCAGCACCCGCCGCTCGCGCCCGGTCAGAGAGTCCAGGACCGCCTCCACCTGCTCCTTCAAGAGCTGATGCGAGGCCGCCTCAGCCGGCGCCAGCGCCCCCCGATCCTCGATGAAGTCACCGAGGTGGGAGTCCTCCTCCTCGCCGATCGGCGTCTCCAGGGACACCGGCTCCTGCGACACCTTGATGATCTCGCGGACCTTCTCCGGTGTGACCTGGACCTCCTGGCCCTTTGACATCGCCTCGGCGATCTCCTCGACCGTCGGCTCCCGGCCCAGCTCCTGGAGCAGCTGCCGCGAGACCCGGATGAGGCGGTTGATCGTCTCGACCATGTGAACGGGGATCCGAATCGTCCGCGCCTGATCCGCGATGGCCCGGGTGATGGCCTGCCGGATCCACCATGTCGCGTAGGTCGAGAACTTGAAGCCCTTCTCGAAGTCGAACTTCTCGACCGCCCGGATGAGGCCGATGTTCCCCTCCTGGATCAGGTCGAGGAACGACATGCCCCGCCCGATGTACTTCTTCGCGATCGACACGACGAGCCGGAGGTTGGCCGACGTCAACTGCTCGCGCGCGTCACGTCCGATGCGGACCAGCTCGCCTTTGCGGTGGGCCAGCTTCGTGGTCTTTGGAATCTCGGGGTCGTAGCCCATCCGCTTCAAGAGGTCGGCGTCGCGCCCGCTCTGCACCCAGCGCTCCAGGGCGGGAAATGCCACACCGTCGCGGGTCCAGTCGTAGATGGCCCGCAGCCCCACGTTGTCCCGCGAGTCCAGGTCGCCGTTGTGGACGGCGAAGTACGCCCAGTCGAGGAGCTTGAGGAACGCCTCGGCGGGCGTCTCCCTGCCCTTGCCCTCGAGCGCGGCCTCATATGCCGCGAGCAGCTTTCGGGCCTCCTTGAGCAGTTGGGTGGTGCCCTCCGACTGCACGTCACGGCCGGCCTTGATCAGGTGGAAATCCGGCGATGGCATGAGCAGGTCGGCCGCGTCCTCGGACGAGATCGCGTCCCGCACCAGCCGGTGCGCCTCCTCGCCCAGCGGCAGGCGGTGCTGCGGCTTGAGGGTCCGGGTCTTCGACTCCGTGTTGTGGGTCGTCCACTCGTGGAGCGACACGATCCCCTTCCAGGGCTCCTCGGCGAGCTGCTCCCCGAGCTCGATGGCCTTGGCCAGGACGACCTCCTCCTCGGCGGTCAGCAGGGCGACCTTGCCGATCTCTTTGAGGTACATCCGGACGGGATCGTCGATCCCGATCATGTCCGCCGAGAGAGCCTCGAGCTCCTCTGCGGTCGGCTCCTCGAGCTCGGCGGCATTCAGCTTGGCCGGCGCGTCGACCGGCAGCTTCGCGTCGAGGGTGTCCGGCTCCTCGGCGACAACCTCGACGCTCACGTCGTCGGTGTCGTCATCCGCCGCGCTGATGGCAGGGCCGAGATCGTCTTCGTCGGCGTCCTCGTCATCGTCATCGGTGACCTTCGTCCGGAGGCCGGCCAGCTTGGCCTCCTCGAGCTCGGCGCGCGCGCGGCGTGGGCGGGTGAGGACGGCTTCGACGAGCTGCTGATCGAGCGGATCCATGGGCATGCGGGGCTACCTCCTGGAGGGGCTGACGAGGAGTCGGGTCTGGTCGCGGCGCCGATGGAGCGAGCGCCGCTGATCGTTGATGGCCTGGGATTCCAGGAGGAGGTGGCGGGCGGCTTCGGCGTCTCCCGTCTGCTCCGCCTCAGCGAGGGCGTTCTGGGTGAACTCCGAGCGCTCGTCGAGAGCGCGCTCCTCGAGGTCGATGACGAGGCGCTCCACCTCGTAGACGAGCTCCTGCTGCGTGAGATCCCGCGGGTTCGGGTCGCGGCGGGCGACGACTGCCTGTGCGAGGGCCGCCGTCTCGGGATCCAGTCCCTGCACCAGCGCGGTCAGACTGAACGGCGGGTGGATGCCCTGATCGTCCGGTCCGCGCGCCAGCACGATGGCGCGGAAGAGCTCCCGCGCGACGGTGTTCGGGAGCTGATCCGGCCCGACGGCATCGGTGATCTTCAGCTGGATCTCGGGGACGAGGAGCAGCAGCCGGAGGAGCTCCTGCTCCTGCGGAAGAACGCTGCGCAGGATGTCGGTCACGCGGAGAGCATCCGGGGCCGAGGTCACCGACTCCGCGGTGATGCGACCCTCGCTGCCGCGACCCTCGCTGCCGCGATATCCGCCTTCGGTTGTGATGCGCGTGGCCGCATCAAGTCCGCCGCTGATGCGGCCATCCGCATCAAGAACGGACGTGCCTCCCGAAACGGAACCGGATCCCGGGTGGCCGGCCGGCCGCCGGCGGGGCGCCAACCCCGTCGCGGCTCGGCCCCCGCGAAGCACCTCGAGCAACACTCGCTCCTCCACCCCGGAGACCTGACGAACACGCTGGAGCCAGCCGTCGCGCATGACCGGATTCGGGACGGCCCGGATCGTGGGCATCAGGGCATCCACGAAGCGCGCCTTCCCACCGGAGGTCTTGAGGTCGTACGTCTTCGCGTGCGTGTCGATGAGGTAGTCGACGATCGGCTGCGCCGTTCGGACCTCCTCGCGCCACAGGTCCGGCGACTCCCGCAGCACCTCGTCCGGGTCCTTCCCGTCGGCCAGGCGGACGACGCGGACCTCGTCCAGCTCGACCCCGGACTCCGTGGCCGCGAGCTGCCCGATCAACCTTTCGAGGGCCTGCGCGCCGAACGTCCCGGCCTTCTGGCCGGCGGCATCGACGTCGTAGGCGAGCGCGATCCGCTTCGCGTAGCGGGTGAGCAGGGCGACCTGGCCAGGCGTGAGGGCCGTGCCCAGCGACGCGACGACGTTGTCGAACCCCGCCTGGTGGGCCATCAGCGCATCCGTATAGCCCTCGACGATGACCGCCTGGCCGGACTTGCGCATCGCTCCCTTGGCCCGGTCGATCAGGTAGAGCGTCCGGCTCTTGTCGAAGAGCGGGGTGACCGGGCTGTTCAGGTACTTGGGGCCCGTGTCGCGCGGGCTGCCGTCCGCGCCCACTCCCTCCACACCGAGGATCCGTCCGCCCATCCCCACCGCGGACCCGTTCTGGTCACGGATCGGGAAGAGGACGCGGCCGCGAAACCGGTCGATGACGCCGACGCCCCGGGTCGCGGATCGGCCGGCCGAAGCCAGCCCGACCTCGACGAGCTCCTCGGGCCGGATCCCGCGCTTCTCCACGAGGCGGCGGCTCATCGTGTCCCAGCCGTCCGGCGCCCAGCCCAGCTGCGCGGTCTCGATCGTGGCGTCCGTGAAGCCGCGGCCGCGCAGGTAGTCGAGCGCGGGCGCGCCGAGCTTCGTGGCGGTGAGGACCTGGTGGTGGAAGGCGATCGCGGTCTCCAGAATGTCGCGGAGACGGGCCCGATGTGCGTCTTCGCGCTTCGTCCGCTCGTCGATCTCGACGCCGGCCCGGTTCGCGAGGGTCCGAAGCGCCTCCGGAAACGGCACCGAGTCGCGTTGCATGACGAAGCTGAAGACGTCCCCGCCGAGGCCGCACCCGAAGCACTTCCAGGACTCGCGGGCGGGCGTGACGGTGAACGACGGCGTCTTCTCCCCGTGGAACGGGCAGAGGCCCTTGTAGGTGGTGCCCGCCTTCTTGAGCTGAACGCTCTCGCCGATGACGTCGACGATGTTCAGCCGGCTCTTGACCTCGGCCGCGATTCCGCCTGCCAACCGACCTCCCGTGCTTCCCCGTGCATCGATCTCTCCGATCCCGATGACGCCGGGGCTCTCGTGGCGTCTCGCCCCTCGCCGCGAGCCGCCGGAAACCGTGCTGGCCTGTCAAGACTTGACAGGCCGATCGAAGGTCATTTTACCTCTCGGCACCGCCTCTTGACAAACCGTCTTGTCAATACCATGGAGGGGTATCCGGGCAAGCGCGCAGGGTGCGCGACGGATACTCGATCCCTCGGGCAAACCAAGAGATCCGGTGAAGTCTTGACCTGTGGTCCAGCTCGCTTGTGCTTCTCCCGTTGTCTCAGCAAGCCCTGGCCCGGGTCGCTACCAGCGCGCCTGTCCGTTCAAGGTCCCGTCGTGGACGACGACATCGTCCTGGCATCGCGGATGGCGACGACCGTCACCGTGTTCATTGTCTCGTGGTAGCTGTAGACCACGAGCATCCACGCCCAAGGGCCGAGGATGACCCTGAACCCGCGCCATCGTCCAGTCAGGCGTTTCCCGATCTGCGGGAATGATGCAAGCGGCTCGATCGAGGCACGGACCCGCTCGCGAGTGTCGGCGGGGAGGCTTCGTGTCTCGATGAGCTGGGCGAGATCGAATTGCGCGCGGCGCGCAACGACGACCTTTGCCATCGCTGATCAGAGCTGGTCGAGCGGTACGACCCGGCCAGCCTCCGCATCAGCGAGGCCCTCCTGTGTGCGCTCCCAGGCCCCGGGGATCGCGTCCAGGATGGCAGTGATCGTTGCCGCCTCCGAGTCGACCTGATCGATCGCAGTCGAGAGGAGGGATCGCGCTACCGTGCCTGGCTGGACGTACATTCGGCTGGCCATGTCCTGGAGCTTGGCGGCGTGCTCCTCGTCGAGCACGACGTTGATCCGCTTGCCCTGCTCTCCAGCCACCCGATGGCTCCTTCACATATCTGCACGACGTGTGTACCAACGATAGTGTCGAGTCGTCGGCGAGTCAAGGTTGCCGGATCAGGATCAGGGGGCGTCATGAGTCCCTTGACCGCCATTTGATGCGGGCACGCGCATCAAGAACGGAAGTGGCTTTCGGCGCGGGCGCGGCTGCGCTCGGGAGGCCATATCCTCTGATCCACACTGCGACTTCGACCATCGCCCGGAGGCACCCGTGACCGACATCATGATCCCCGCGATCGAGGAGGCCCGAGCCGAGATCGCCAGCCTGTCGCTCCGGACCCGGCTGTTCATCGGCGGCGAATTCCGGGAGGCCGCGAGCGGCCGTCGTTACGTGACCGAGAACCCGGCCAGCGGGCGGCCGATCGCGGAAGTCGCCGAGGGCGGCCCGGCCGATGTCGACGCCGCGGTCGCGGTCGCGCGCCGCGCGGCCGACGACGGTCGCTGGTCCCGCCGCAACCCCGGTGACCGGAAGCGAATCCTCGTCCGCTGGGCCAACCTCATCGAGTCGAACGCGCGCGAGCTCGGCCTGATCGAGACGATCGATGCCGGCAAGCCGATCACCGACACCGTCGGCCTGGACATGCCCGAGACCGCGGCCTGCATCCGCTGGCACGCGGAGGCGGCCGACAAGACGTACGGCCAGGTGGCGCCGTCGCCGGAGGGAACCGTCGCAACGATCGTCCGCGAGCCGGTCGGCGTCGTCGGCGCCGTCATCCCCTGGAACTACCCGGCGCAGATGGCGGCCTGGAAGCTGGGGCCGGCTCTCGCGACCGGCAACACCGTGGTCATCAAGCCCGCCTCGACGACCTCGCTCAGCCTCCTCCGGATCGCGGAGCTGGGCACCGAGGCCGGCATCCCCGACGGCGTCCTCAACGTCGTGACCGGACCGGGCGACACCGTCGGCGAAGCGATCGGGCGGCACCCGGACCTCGATGCGGTCGCCTTCACCGGCTCGACCGAGGTCGGTCGACGGTTCCTCCACTACGCAGCGGAGACCAACCTCAAGCGGGTCCTCCTCGAGCTCGGCGGCAAGAGCCCGCAGCTCGTCTTCCCCGACGTCACCGACTTCGAGACGATCGCGGCGAACGTCGCGATCGCGGTCTTCTGGAACATGGGCGAGAACTGCAGCGCGGGATCGCGGCTCATCGTCCATCGATCGGTCAAGGACCGGCTCCTCCAGGCCGTGGCCGCGGAGCTCGCGGCCTGGCGCGTTGGCGACCCGCTCGATCCGGCGACCCGGATCGGGGCGCTCATCTCGCGCGGCCACATGGAGAGAGTGCTCCACTACATCGAGGTCGGGCGGTCAGAGGGCGCCCGGGTCGTGACCGGCGGCAGCCGGATCCTCGAGGAGACCGGCGGGTATTTCGTGCCTCCGACGATCTTCGACGGCGTGCGCAACGACATGCGGATCGCGCAGGAGGAGATCTTCGGGCCGGTTCTGTCGGTCATCGAGTTCGAGGCGGAGGCGGAAGCTGTGGCGATCGCCAACGACACGCCCTATGGCCTGGCGGCCTCGCTCTATACCCAGGACCTCAACGTCGCCCATCGCGTGGCGCGCGACCTCCGGGCTGGCGTCATCGGCGTCAATGCCTACTCGGAGGGCGACATGACGACGCCGTTCGGCGGCTACAAGCTGTCCGGCTTCGGCGGCCACGACAAGTCGCTCCACGCCCACGACCAGTACACCGAGACGAAGACGATCTGGATCCAGCTCGCGGCGCGCTGAGGGTCGAACCTCCGGGCCCCGCTGGGAGGGGCCCGCGTCCGGCTCAGCTCAGAGGCCGTGACCGAACCCGCCGGCCGGCGGTCGTCGGGCCGCTGGGGGGCGGATCGATCGCATCGCTGGCCCTGGTGGTGTCAGCTGGCCGGTGTGGGCGGACAGGATGGGCGCGCCTGACGGCCTGGCGGCTCGCCGTTCCCAGTCGGCGGGTGCCATTCGGGTGGGTCAGCCGGTCACGCCGGACCGGAGGGCGAGCGTCCGGCCGAGGGTATGGGCGAGGGCGAACCAGACGAGCCCCGAGCAGATCCGCTCGAGGCCCCTGCCCCGGAATGGCTGGCACCCCCGGTTGCGTCGCATCCGAGGGCATTTCGCTCACGACCACGCACGGCACGCTGCTCCCGATGTCGGATCGCGCGGGTCGGCACGCTCGGTCGAGCGGCAGATGAGTCGTTTGCCGACTCGGGTGTGTGGCTGAGGCCCGTGGCGCTGCGTTCGAGAGATTCACGGGCACTCAGCTCAGGGCTCGACGGAGGCCCGCTCGGGATCTGGCGCCTTCACCTGCGCCGTCCTGACCGGAGCGTCAGATGAGGCACGATCCAGCCGGTGCAGGAACGGCCGGGCACCCAGCCGGGTCAGCGTGTCCCGCGCCGCCGCGATCGCAGCGGCCACATCCGGCGCATCGCGTTCCGGGGTCCGCAGGAGCATGGCCATGTCAACGACCGCCGCCGCCTCGTCGAAGGCGAGCCCGAGCTGGCGGTGGCCACCGCCTCGGCGTAACCGCCCACCCTGAGCCTTCAACGGGCGGCCATGTCGACCGCCTCGACGTTCAGGCCATGGCGCGGGTCGGGAGCCATCCCGGCTCCGGCGTGCCGAACTTGCCGACGAGGTAGTCGCGCGATGCCTCGACGTCCCGACGCGGGCCGCTCAGCTCGGCGACGAGCTTGCCGTTCCGCTTGAGGATCCTGCCGCCCACCAGGACGGTGCCGACGTTCGAGATGTCGGCCGCGAGCACGACAGCCCCTACCGGGTCGATCACCGGTGACACGTTCGGCGACTTCGTGTCGATGATCACAAGGTCGGCCTTCTTGCCCGGCGTGATCGAGCCGGTCCGGTCGGCGATCCCGGCCACCTTCGCGCCGTCGAGCGTGGCCCAGCGGAGGACCTGGCGGGCGGTGATCAGGTTGGGCGTCGGGGTGTTGCCGTCGAGGTCCTCGTTCCAGGCCTTCTCGTGCTGGCGCCCCCGCTCCGAGGCGAAGATCGCGTGCATCTGGGTGAACTGGTCGGACGGTGCCGTGGTCGCGACGTCCGAGCTCAGGCCGACCGGGATCCCCAGCTCCTCGGCGATCTGGGCCGGCGCCCAGCCGTGGCCCATCTGGAGCTCGATCTGGGGTGCTAGAGAGACGTTGCCGCCGGAGTCCCGGACCATCTCCCACTCGTCGGGCAGGAGATGCGACGAGTGGATGTACGTGGTGTTCGGGAAGAGGAGACCCATGTCCTTGAGCGCGCGGAGCTGCATCTTCGTGTAGCCGAAGCGATCCATCGCCACATGAACGGTGATGTTGATCCCCAACTCACGCGCCAGCTCCCACTCGTAGCGCACGACATCGGGCTTGCAGAAGTTCGTGCCGCGGGTGGCCAGGGCCATCGTGATCAGGCCCCTGTCGTCGCTCAGGTACTGGCGACGAACCCGGCGCGCCTCGTCGCCGTTGATCCTTTCGACGCTGCCGCTGTAGTCGGGTCCGAACCACCAGGCCTGGATCGAGGTGTTCGGGAAGCCGAAGGCGAAGACGGAACGGATGCCCGCGTCCTGGAGTCCCTGCACGGCGGCGTCGGCGTGGTCTGGCGTGTTCATGATGTGTGACCAGTCGACGAGCGTCGTGATCCCGGCATTCGCGCACTCGATCGCTCCCCACCGGTTCGCGGCGAGGACGTCGTCGGCCCGGTAGAGCGGGGCGAACTTGTCGAGGATCGCGCCGAAATAGGCGCCCAGCGTGTAATCCGGAGCCGACGTCCGGATCGACGTCTCCCAGGTGTGGCGGTGCGTGTCAATAAAGCCGGGGATGACGATGTCGCCGTCGGCATCGATGATCTGGGCACTGTCGGCCGAAATGTCCGGCCGGACCTCCCTGATCGTTTCGCCCTCGATCAGGATGTCCGCACGTGGCAGCTCGCCGATGGATTCGTCCTGGCTGAGGACGATCGCATTCCTGATGAGGATCCGGTCGGTCATGGTTCTCCTCCATTCCTGTGACGCTGCTGCTGACGACGAATCGAGCCGTGTTCGCCGGGGGGCACGGCGTGGCCCGGGCGTCGCCGTGATCGGGCCGCGGTCCCTTCCTCCGCTTTCGCGCGTCGTCTGAGCTCGTCGGCGACCGTCGCGAAGTCGGCCCCGCCACGCCCGCCCTCCGATGCCAAACGAATGACCGCCTGGTTCACCGCCACCTGGGGCATCAGAACCCCGAGCGCGGCGGCGGTCGCGTCGATAAGGCCCAGGTCCTTGGCAGCCAGGTCCAGGCTGAACCCGACCGGCGCGTTCGCCGGCTCCAGGTAGCTCGCCCGCTTGTAGCCGACGAACGGGGCGCCCGCGGCGCTCGCGGTGAAGACGTCATAGGCGAGCGCGCGATCGATGCCGGCGGCCTCGGCGAGGACGAGACCCTCGGCGAGCGCCTGGTTCAACCCGAAGATGAGGGTATTGACGGCCAGCTTCATCGCGGCGCCCGAGCCCAGCGGTCCGAGATGGAAGATCCTGGACGCGAGTGGCTCGAGCGCCGGCCGCGCGCGCTCGAGGTCCGCGGCCTCGCCGCCAACCATCAGCGTCAGGGTCCCCGATTCGGCGAGGTGGACGCTGCCGCTCACCGGCGCGTCGAGGAGCCCGGCTCCGCGGGCGCGGACCTCGGCCTCGACCGAGCGGATCGTGTCGGGGAGGACCGTGCTCATGTCCACGAGCACCGTCCCCGGTCGGCTGCCAACCGCAAGCCCGCCGGGGCCGGAATACGTCTCTCGAACCGCGCGATCGTCGGCCAGCATCGTGATCGTCACGTCCGCCGCCGCGGAGGCCTCGGCAGGAACCTCGACGACGCGTGCCCCACCCGGGAGCTCCGTCGCTACGGCCTCGGCACGGTCCCTGGTCCGGTTGTGGAGGACGAGCTCGAACCCCGCGCCCGCGAGCGCCCGTGCCATCGCACCGCCCATCCGACCGGTCCCCACGACGGCCACGATCATTGCGCATCCTCGAGTCGCTGCCGGACGGTCTCCACGACCCGCTCGACGGTCGGCAGGACGGCGTCCTCCAGGACGGCCGACGACGGCAGCGGCACGTGAGGCGTCGTGATCCGAACGATCGGTGCGTCGAGGCTGTAGAAGCCCTCGTCGGCCACGATCGAGGCGATCTCGGCACCCCAGCCGAGGGCCCGCGGGTTCTCCTCGACCGTAAACAGCCGGCTCGTCTTCTCCACGGACCGCAGGATGGCCTGGGCGTCGAGCGGGATGAGCGTCCGGAGGTCGATCACCTCGGCGTCGATGCCGTGGTCGTCGGAGAGGCGACCGGCTGCCTCGACGGCCCGTGGGACCATCGCTGCCAGCGCCACGATCGTGCAGTCGTGCCCCTCGCGGATGACCGCCGCCTTGCCCAGCGGCACGATGTGCTCGCCGTCGGGGACCTCGCCCTTCGTCGCGAAGAGGCCCTTATGCTCGCAGAAGATCACCGGATCGGGATCGCGGATTGCGGCCGCCATCAGCCCGACGACGTCGGCCGGCGTCGACGGAGCCACGACCTTCAGGCCCGGGATCGCCATGGCCCAGTTCTCGACGCTCTGGCTGTGCTGGGCGCCGAAGCGCAGGCCGGCCCCGTTGGCGGTTCGGAGGACGAGCGGGATCGAGACCTGGCCGTCGGTCATGTAGCGGGTCTTCGCGATCTGGTTCACGACCATGTCCCAGGCGACCGCGAAAAAGTCGCTGAACATCAGCTCCGCGACCGGCCGCAGGCCGGTCATCGCGGCGCCCATCGCCGCTCCGACGATCGCCTGCTCGCTGATTGGCGTGTCGCGGACGCGCTCGGGTCCGAACTCGCCGATGAGGCCTTCTGTGAGCTTGAAGACGCCGCCGGCCGCGCCGACGTCTTCGCCGATGAGCACGACCATCGGATCGCGCCGCATCTCCTGGGCGATCCCGGCGGCAACCGCGGCGCGGTACGTCAGTTCCGCCACGACGATCCCCCGTCGGCCCAGAGCTGGGTCTCGATGACGTCGGGCAAAGGTTCGGGTGCCCCGCGAGCCGCTGCCTCGGCCGCAGCCACCTTCGCGGCGACGTTCGCATCGATCGTGTCGAGCGTTGCGGCGTCGACGCCTGCCGACCGCAGCCGCGCCCGCTGGGCCGGGATCGGATCGCGGGCGAGCCAGGCCTTGACCTCCTCATCGGGCCGGTATTTGCCGGGATCGGCTCGCGAGTGCCCGCCGTGGCGGTACGTCAGCGCCTCGACGAGCGAGGGACCGTCACCCGCGCGTGCCCGCTCGACGGCCGTCGCAGCAACCCCAAACACGGCCTCGACGTCGTTGCCGTCGACGACGATCGCCTCCAGGTCGTAGGCCGCCGCCCGATCGGCAGCCGGCCGCGCGACGGCGGTCACCGCCCCGATCGGCGTGTACTCCATGTACTGGTTGTTCTCGCAGACGAAGACGACCGGCGCTTTCCAGACCGCGGCCATGTTGAGGGCCTCGTGGAATGCCCCGATGTTCGTCGTCCCGTCACCGAAGAAGCAGACCGCGACCTGGCCCGACTTTCGGTACTGCGCCGACCACGCCGCCCCGAGGGCGATTGGCAAATGAGCGCCGACGATCGCGTACGAACCCATCATGTGGTGCTCGGCGCTCGTGATGTGCATCGAACCGCCCTTGCCGCCCATGAGTCCCGTGGCCCGGCCAAAGAGCTCGGCGTACAGCCCCGCCATGTCGGTCCCGCGGGCGAGGGCGTGATTGTGGCCGCGGTAGGTCGCGAACGAGTAGTCGTCGTCGCGCATCGCCGCCGCGAAGCCGGCCGCGACCGCCTCCTGGCCGACGCCGAGGTGGGTCGTGCCCCGGACGAGGCCCTCGAAGAACAGCTCCTGGGCCCGGACCTCGAACGTCCGGCACTCGACCATGACCCGATACATGGCGAGGCGCGCGTCGATGTCCGGAGGCGCCGCGGCGGGGCGGGACGAAGTTCCGGCCATTGACCGTCGCTCAGTACGGGTTCGCGACGAAGAGCTCAGCCGACGGGAAGCGGGTGATGACCTGGGGGCCGTCGACGGTGACGACGACCTCCTCCTCGATCCGCGCCGCCGAATAGCCGTCCTTCGCCGGGCAGTATGTCTCGAGGGCGATGACCATGCCCTCCTTGATCTCGACCGGATGTTCGAGCGAGTTGAGGCGGCTGATGATCGGTCGCTCGTGGAGGAAGAGCCCAACCGAGTGCCCGAACTGGAGCCCGAAACACTCCATCTCGCTCGAGAAGCCGAACGCCTCGGCCTTCGGCCAGACCGCGGCGATCTGGTCCGTGGTCGCGCCGGGGCGCATGAGCTCGATCGAGGCGTCGATCCACTCGCGCGCCTGCTTGTAGGCGTCGCGCTGCGCGTCCGACGCCCGCCCGACGACGAACGTCCGGTAGTAGCAGGTCTTGTAGCCGACATAGGTCTGGATGATGTCGAAGAAGGCCTGGTCGCCGGGCCGGATGATCCGGTCGGAGAAGACGTGCGGGTGGGGCGAGCAGCGCTCGCCCGAGACGGCGTTGATGTTGTCGACGTGCTCGGCCCCGAGGTCGAAGAGGAACTTCGTGACCTCGGCCACGAGCTGGCTCTCCTTGATCCCCGGCTTCAGGCGCTCGGCGATGAGCTGGTAGGCGCCGTCGACCATGGCGCAGGCCGTGTTGAGGAGCGTGATCTCGTCGACGGACTTGACCTCGCGGGCGTTGAGCATCACCTGCTGTCCGTCGAGGACCCGGATGCCCTCGGCTTGGAGCGCGGCCAGCATCGGCGGCTCGACGATGTCGACGCCGACCGGCATGTCGGCGACGCCCTCGCGGCGGAGGATGTCGGCCACGTCCTCCGCGGCCCTGGTGAAGAGGCCGGCCTCGGGCGCGACCGCGCCCCGCAGCCCGATCATCCCGGCGTTCACGTTCTCCGGAGGCAGCCATGGGCAGAACAGGCGATGGTGCTTGGCGGCCGACCCGAAGTCCCAGAGGTGCGGCTCGCCGCCCCGGGTCAGGAGCGAGTAGCGGGTCATCTTGTCGCGGGCCCACTCGCCGATGTGGGTGCTCGTGACGTAGCGGATGTTGTTGAAATCGAAGAGGAGGACCGCGCCGAGGTCGCTGGCGGCGAGCGCCGCCTTCGCGCGGCCGAGCCGGTATGTCCGGAGGCGGTCGGGGTCGACGCGCTCCTCCCAGTCGACGGTCTGGGCGCCTGGCGAGGCGAACGGTCTCGGCATCGATCTCCCCTGTCTCGGCTGCGGTGAGCGTCAGGGCTTCGGGCGGCGCGGCGCGGGGACGGAGCGCCGTCGTTCAATAATGCTACACGCCTGTGGGCGAGTGCAACCGGGCGGCGGGCGGCCGTGGTGGTCCCGTTACACTGCCCTCGCAGAAACGATCTGGAGGTGCAGGTGTCCCGGCGGCGCGGCAACGGTTCCAGTCCCGAGTACGGCGAGATGGGTGATCGCCTGCGGGAGGTCAGGCAGGCCCACGGCCTGAGCCTGCGGGCGCTCGCCGACCGACTCGGCGTCTCCCCGAGTCTCATCTCCCAGGTCGAGACGGGGCGGGCGAAGCCCTCGGTCAGCACGCTCTACGCGATCGTCAACGAGCTCGGCATCTCACTCGATGAGCTCCTCTTCCTCGACGCTCGAGCCGACCACCCGGTCGACCCGGCTTACGTCGCCGGCGACCAAGGTGCAGCCGGCGGTGGCGGCAGCGCGCCGACCGACCTTGCCGGGCTCGCGGACATGGTCCTGCCCCGCGATCCGGTTCAGCGGGCCGATGCCCGGATCGCGATCCGGCTCGCCTCCGGCGTTGTCTGGGAGCGGCTGACGACGGCGTCGATCCCGAACGTCGACTTCCTGTACGTGACGTACGAGGTCGGCGGCGCGTCCAGCCCGGAGCGGGAGTTCCAGCGCCACGCCGGCCAGGAGTGGGGCTACATCATCAGCGGCCGCCTCGGCGTCCGGATCGGCTTCGACGAGTACGTCCTGGGCCCGGGCGACGCGATCGCCTTTGACTCGGTGACGCCCCACCGGCTCTTCAACGCCGGCGACGAGCCGGTCCACGGGATCTGGTTCGTCCTCGGCCGCCGGCCCGCGGAGTTCTCGGGCTCCCCGTCTCCAACGGCCCCACTCGTGACGCGGGCCGGAAGCAGCTGAGGCCGGCGGGACGGCCGGCTACCCCGGCTACCCCGGCTACCCCGGCTACCCCGGCGCCCGGTGTCCTGCAGCGTCACTTGACATCCGTGTACTAGCACTGCACACTCGCCGCAATCGGCGGCCCTCGCCGTGCGGAGGTGGCGGATGCATCACGTCGGGCGGGTCGACTGGTCGTTTGCGACGACCCCGGGACCCGACTCGCCGACCGCCTCCGGGCTCGCCCGCCGGGTCCTGATCGGGCCCCAGCAGGGTGCCGCTCACACCGAGCTGGCAGTCGGCGCCTTCGCGCCCGGCGGCTGGCTCGCCAGGCACGTCCACTCGTTCGAGGAGGCCCTCTACATCCTCGAGGGCGACCTGGTCATCGAGATCGACCAGCAGGTCCACCGCCTCGTCGCCGGTGACTTCGCAATCATCCCGATCGGCACGCTGCACACCCTCGCCTCCGACGCCGGCGTCCGCTGGCTGGGCGTCAACACGCCGCCCCGGCGGCCGTCGGACGCGCCCGTCCCGGACACGGTCTTCGCAGCCGAGCCGCCGGACCTCGACCGCCTTCGGGCTCTCGCCCGCCGGTCGGAGCCCGGGCCACTGTCGCGGTACGTTGGCCACTATGAAGGGACACCGCCACAGGCCGAGGCGCTCCGGCTGGGCGATGACAACCGGGCCCGCCGGCCGGCCGGGATGGACACCGCGCTCATGGCCTACAGCGGCATCTCGGTGAAGATGCTCATCGACCGCGGCCTCGGTGCCGACCTCCTCACGATGTTCACCGTCGACTACGAGGTCGGAGGCGCCGCCCAGGCCCATGACCACCCGTTCGAGGAGACGTACTTCTTCCTCGCCGGAACGGTCGAGGCCGTCCTCGACGGGACGTCGCACACCCTGCGGCCCGGCGACGTCGTGTTCGCCGGCGTCGGCAGCGTCCACGGCTTCTGGAACGACGGCCCCGACCGGGTCCGCTGGATCGAGACCCAGGCCCCGCAACCACCGGGCCGTCACGCCTACCGCTGGGAACCCACCTGGAAGGAGCTCGCCGACCGCGGCATCGAGCCGTGGCCGGGCCCGGACAAGGGGGGCGCATGACCCGATCGCGCCGAATGGCGGGCGGTCCCTCGCCCGCGAGGCACCTGGAGGAGGAGCAGATGCGCACGTGGCACGGAACGACCCAGAGGTGGTCGTGGGCGGCGATGGTCGCCGCATTCGTCGTCGTGGCCGCCTGCGGCCCCGCGGCGCCGAGCGCGCCGGCCGACACCTCGCCGGCGAGCGCCGAACCGACAGCGGTCGCGGCGACGGCAACGCCGGAGCTCGAGACCCTCGAGATCGCGTATCTGTCCTTCGCGATCGCGAACAGCTACGACGCGCCGATGCTCGCCGCCGCCCAGGCGGCGGCCGCGGCGGGCAACGCGAACCTCACGGTCTTCGACGCGAACAACGACCCCGGGGCACAGACGCAGCAGCTCCAGGACGCCGTCGCGTCCGGGCGCTACGACGGCATCATCGTCCAGCCGATCTTCGGCGCCGGGCTGGTGACCGGCGTGGAGGCGGCCATCGCCGCCGGGGTCAAGGTCGGGAACCTCGACCAGGTCCTCGGTGAGGACATGACGACGAGCGCGGGCCAGGTGGAGGGGCTGTCGGCGAACGTGGTCTTCATCCCGAGCGAGATCGGCCGGAAGCTCGGCGAGCTGACCATCCAGGCCTGCGGGGCCATCGACCCCTGCGAGGTCGGCTACATCTACGCGTTCAAGGGCTTCGCCCTAGACAACGCGATCAAGGCCGCGTTCGACGCAGCGATCGGCGGGACGGCTTCCGTCAAGGTCGTCGCCGAGGGCGAGGGCTTCTTCTCCGCCCCGGGCGGCCTAGCAGCCGGGCAGGACATGCTCCAGGCCCAGCCCGGCCTGTCGGTCATCGTCGGGTCCGACCAGGCGATCACCGGGGCGATCCAGGCGGCCGATGGCGCCGGGGTCAAGGCGAACATCAAGTTCATCGGCTATGGCGGCGGGGCGATCGCGATCCAGGGCGTGGCCTCCGGAGAGCGGTTCGCGACCGTCGTACAGCTGCCGGCAACGGAGGGTCGGCTCGTGGTCGAGCACCTGATCCAGGCCATCCGCACCGGGAACGCGGTGCCGGGCGTCGACCCGGTCGCCGAGCTACCGGACGACGGCATCGTCACACAGGACAACGCCAGCTCGTTCACCGCGGAGTGGCCGGGCTAACGCGGATGCCCGACGAGGTGGGCGGGGCGCCGAGTGAGCCGCTCCCCCACCTTGAATGCCGGGGCATCCGGAAGACATTTGGGGGCACGGTCGCGCTCGATGGGGTCTCGGTCGCGATCCGGGCCGGATCCGTCCACGCGCTCGTTGGCGAGAACGGCGCCGGGAAATCGACGCTCGGCAAGATCTTCGCCGGGGCCCACGGGCCCGACTCGGGCGAGCTCCTCGTCCGCGGCGTACCGATCGCGTTCCACTCGCCGCGCGAGGCGCTCGCGCGCGGGATCGCGCTCGTCGCCCAGGAGCTCGCGCTCGTCCCGAGGATGACGGTCGCCGAGAACGTGTTCCTCGGCGTCGAGCCACGGCGTGCCGGCCTTGTCGATAGGCGCGCCCTGCGCCGGCGATTCGAGGACCTCGCCACCGGCGCGGGCTTCGACCTCCCGGCCGACATGCCTGTCAGCCGGCTGCCGATCGCCCGGCGGCAGCAGGTCGAGATCCTCCGGGCGCTCGCCCGCGACGCGGACCTCCTCGTCTTCGACGAGCCGACGGCCGCGCTCGCCGGCCCCGACGCCGCTCGACTTCACGAGATCGTCCGGTCGCTCGCGGCCGCGGGCCGGACGGTCGTCCTCGTCTCCCACTTCCTGCGCGAGGTCCTCGACCTCGCCGACACCGTCACGATCCTCCGGGACGGGCGACTGGTCCGGACCGGCCCCGCGGCCGAGGATAGCGAGGCGAGTCTCGTCTCGGGGATGCTCGGCCGGTCGATGGACCGGGCGTACCCCGAGCGGCGGCCACCTGCCGCCGACACGCCGATACTCCTCGACGTGCGCGGGCTGACCGCGCCCGGTGTCCGGGATGTCTCGCTCCAGGTTCGGGCCGGCGAGATCGTCGCGCTGGCGGGGCTCATCGGGGCGGGCCGGTCCGAGTTCGTCCGGGCCGTGTACGGCGCGGCTCCGCGGTCCGTCGGGTCCGTGTCCCTGGCCGGCACCACGGACTGGTCGAGCCCGCGCGGCGCGCTTCGGGCCGGCGTCGCATTCATCCCTGAGTCGCGCAAGGACGACGGGCTCCTCCTTCGCCGACCGGTTCGCGAGAACGTCAGCCTCGCGGGTCTGGCCGGCCTCGCGGGCTTGGCCGGGCTTGTCCGCCTCGGGTTCGTCCGCCGCCGCGCCGAGCGCGACCGTGTCCGGGCGGCCCTTGATCGGACGACCGTCCGGGCCTCGACCGAGCAGCCCGCCGCGACGCTCTCGGGCGGCAACCAGCAGAAGCTGCTCTTCGCCCGCGCCATGCTCGGTGCGCCGCGCCTCGTGATCGCCGACGAGCCAACCCGCGGCGTCGATATCGGAGCCAAGCGCGCGATCTACGAGCTCCTCGCCGAGCTCGCGGCCGCCGGTGCCGGGATCCTCCTCGTGTCGAGCGAGCTCGAGGAGGTCATCGGCATCGCCCATCGGGTCCTCGTAATGCGGGGCGGGGCCGTCGTCGCCGAGCTTCGGGGCGAGGCGATCACCGAGGAGGCGATCATCCGGGCGGCCTTCGCGGTCGGGGGCCGGGCAGCATGAGCGGATCGGGCGGCGGGCTGGGCGGCACGAGCGAACCCGGCGGCGGGATCGCCGGCCTCACGGGCCGCCTGGCGTCTCCGGTCGGCGCCGCTGCCATCGCCCGCCAGAGCGGCATCGTCACCCCGTTCGTCGTCCTGTTCGCGACCCTGTCGATCGCGAGCGAGACGTTCCTCCGCCTCCCGAACCTCATGAACATCCTCGACCAGCAGGCGGCGACGGTCATCGTCGCCGCCGCCGGGACGCTCGTCCTCGTCGCCGGCGGCATCGACCTCTCGGTCGGTGCTGTCTACGCGCTGAGCGGCGTTACGGCGGCGACGCTCGCGTCGAGCGCCGACCCGCTCGCGGCGGTCGTGGTCGGGATGTTCGTCGGCCTCGTCGTCGGCATCGCGAACGGGATCGTCGTCACCCGGTTCCGGATCAACGCGCTCATCGCGACTCTCGCCGCGTCGTACGTCGTGAGCGGGATCGGGGCGCTCGTCACACGGGGCAACCTCGTCGTCGCCTTCGAACACCCCGAGTTCCAAGCCTTCGCCGCGACCCGGATCCTCGGCCTGACCAGCGCCGCGTGGATCATGCTGGCGGTGACGCTCATCCTCGCGGTCGTGCTGGCACGGTCGACGTTCGGCCGCTACGTCTACGCGAGCGGCGGGAACGCCGATGCGGCGAGGCTCGCCGGGGTCGAGGTCGATCGTATCCGGCTCGCGGTGTTCGCGATCAGCGGGCTCGCCGCCGGCCTCGCCGGCGTCATCGACGCCTCGCGGGTCCTCAGCGCGCAGTCGAACGCCGGCGGCTTCCTCGCCTTCACCGTCCTCGCCGGCATCGTCGTCGGCGGGACGAGCATCCTCGGCGGGGAGGGCTCCGTCTGGCGAACCGCCATCGGCTGCCTCTTCATCGCGCTCATCGGGAACGGGTTCAACCTCCTCGGGCTCGACCCGTTCTACCGTCAGATCACGCTCGGGCTGATCCTCCTCCTCGCGGTCGGGATCGATGCCTGGTCACGGCGGTTCGACCATTAGGGTCGGGCCGGCCACGAAGGAGGTCCGCATGTCGAAGGGATGCGTCGTCGTCGTCGGGGGGACCCGGGCGATCGGACTCGAGCTCGTGAAGCACTACGTCGCCGAGGGCTCGGAGGTCGTCCTGACCGGGCAGTCGCCCGACAATGTCGCCGCGGCGGTCAAGGCCGTCGGGCACAGGGTCCGGGGACTTACGTTCGATCTCGCTGCGCCCGAGGCGATCGCGGCCGCGCTGGCCGACGTCGGGCCGGTCCGGCGCCTCGCGCTGGTGGCGATCGACCGCGACCAGAACTCGGTGAACGACTACAGCATCGAGCGGGCGATCCGGCTCGTGACGCTCAAGCTCGTCGGCTACACGACGGTCGTGGCGGCGCTGCGCGAGCGGCTCACCCACGACGCGGCTGTCGTGCTCTTCGGGGGCATGGCGAAGGAGCGGCCGTACCCCGGCTCGACGACTGTCACGACGGTCAACGGCGGGGTCGTCGGGCTGACCAGGACGCTCGTCGAGGAGCTCCGGCCGATCCGGGTGAACTCGATCCACCCGGGCGTCGTCGGCAACAGCCCGTATTGGTCGGAGAAGCCGGCCACCATCGCACGGTACACGTCGGAGACGCCACTCGGGCGGCTCGCGACGATGGCCGAGATCGTCGACGCCGTGGTCTTCCTCCTCGAGAACACCGCGGTCAACGGGGTCGATCTCATCGTCGATGGAGGGTGGCACTGTCGGTAGGCGGGGCTTTCGGGTCGTGCGCTCCGTGCATCACCGCCCTCGAGGCCTGGTGGCGGACGGCGGCCGATCGAGCTCCTGCTGGGCCTCGCCGGACTCCGCGCCGAAACCACTTCCACTCTTGATGCCCGTACGTGCATCGGCGGCAGGCTGGCACCGCGCGGGGCCGGCGTCCAGGCCCCGGTGATGAATGCACGGGCACAGAAACGGAAGTGACTTTCGATGCTGATCGGCCGAGCCCGTCAAATCGCGGGCCGGTGCGCAGCCGGCGGGTGGCGGGCGTCGCCGCGGAGCGAGCATCAGCGATTGGCGGTGGTGATCTCGAGGATCTCCTTGCCGTAGCGGGCGAGGCGCGACGGGCCCATGCCCTTGACGCGTCGGAGGGCCGGGATCGTCGTGGGGCGCCGGTCGGCGATGTCGACGAGGAGTGAGTCCGGGGCCACGACGTACGCCGGTACGCCGTCCGAGCGAGCGGTCACGAGGCGCCACGCGCGGAGGGCGGCCATCAGCGGCGCCTCGCTCTCACGAACGCTTCGTGCACCGGCGCTCATGGGCGCGCCCGGGAGCACGGTCACGCGCCCGGGCACGTGCGCCGGCCGATCCGCCAGCCCGGTGAGGAACCGGCTCGGCCGGCGACGGGTTTCGCGGTCCCCTGCCCCAACCCGCCGTTCGGCCCACGACAGGGCGAGGTGCCGGCGCGCCCGCGTCAACCCCACGTAGAGCAACCGCCGTTCCTCGGCGAGCTCCGCATCCGACTCCGCCTGGCGGATCGGCAGCGTGCCCTCCTCGAGCTGCGGGAGCAGGACGGCATCCCACTCGAGACCCTTCGCCCGGTGGAACGTGAGCAGATTGACGCCGTCGGCCGAGCCCTCCGCCTCGGCGGCGGCACGGCCGGCGAAGTCGGCGAGAAGCGCGTCGCGGTCGAGGTCGGGGTTCGTCGCGGCCGCCTCGGCGGCGAGGTCGATGACGAGCGCCAGCGAGGCCGTCCGCTCGCGGGCGACCGGGCCGCCGCTGTCATCGCCGGCCACGTAGCCCAGGTCCGCGACGAGCCGCGCTTCGAGGAGCGACGCAAGCATCGGGCCGCGCACGGTCGCCGGCAGGCGGCGCAGGAGCCGGAGCGCTTCGCGGACCTCGCGCCGCTCGAAGAAGCGCTGGTCGCGGACTCGGAACGGGATCCGGGCCTTCGTCAACGCGGCCTCGATCGGCGGGATCTGGGCGTTGATCCGGACGAGGACGGCGATCTCGGACGCCGGGGTCTCGTCGGTCACCAGGCGTCGGATCGAGGCCACGAGGCCTGCGAGCTCCGCCTCCCCATCGGCGTACCGACGGATCGAGGGAGCCGGCCCGGACGGCATCGTGGGCACGAGGCGTTTCCGCCGATCATCCGCCGCGAGGAGGCGGTTGGCGAGCGTCAGGATCTCCGGCGAGCTCCGGTAGTTGCGCGACAGCGTCACCTCGCGGGCCCCCGGGAACCGCGCCGCGAAGCCCGTCAGGTAGCTCGAGGTGGCGCCGGTGAACGTGTAGATCGTCTGGTCCTCATCACCGACCACGCACAGGTCGTCCCGGTCTCCGAGCCAGAGCTCCAGCAACCGATGCTGGAGCGGGTTGGTGTCCTGATACTCGTCCACGCTGAACCAGCGCTTGCGGGCACGGACCGTCTCGGCGGCCATCGCATCGGTCTCAAGGAGCGCGACCGTCTCGGTGAGGAGGTCGTCGAAGTCGATGCGGTTGGCCCGCGCCTTCGCCCGCTCGTAGTCGAGGAAGACGCGGATCAGGAGATCGGCCGGGATCGGCGGCTCGCGCCCGGCGGCAACCGCCTCGGGCCCGTAGGCCTTCGGCCGGATCCGCCGTGCCTTCGCCCATTCGATTTCGTCGGCCAGGTCCTTGGACGGCGTGAACCGGTAGTGGCCGGGGAGCTGGCGGGCGAGCCGCGACAGGATCGGCAGCTTCGAGTCGAGGAGCTCGGGCAGCGGCGCCCCGTCGTGGCGGGCCGGCCAGAAGTGGCGGAGCTGGCTGAGCGCATGGGCGTGGAACGTCCGAGCGGTGACGCCCGGCAGCCCGAGCGAGCGCAACCTCGCGACCATCTCCGTGGCCGCCTTGTCGGTGAACGTGACGACGAGCACCTGGTCCGCCGGCACGACCCCGGTGGCGATCGCATACGCCGTCCGGCGGCTGATGACCCGGGTCTTGCCGCTCCCCGCCCCGGCGTGGATCGCGACCGGCCCAGTCGTGGCGCGGACCGCGACCTCCTGCTCGGGGTCGAGATCGGCGAGGAGGGCGGCAGGGTCCAGGTGGGGCACGCAGCGTAGGGTACGAGCTGGGACTCGACCCAGGGTTGCGCGGCTGTGCGCACGCACGAAATCTGCCAGGAGGCCGGCGCTTGAGCCTGCCCTCAGATCTGGGAGGTGCAGCCCACGGCCGTGGGCTGCACCTCACCCTACCATGCGTCCGATGCGCACCACGATGCGCCCACGTGACCCGTCCAGCTGTACGGTGGCGCAGGCAGCAGCTCCGGAGGTGACCCT
>PNKK01000033.1 GCA_013822395.1 Anaerolinea sp.
GGCCGCGGCGCGGATGACGGGGATCCGCGACGCCAGCCCGGCCGGATTCGTGGCCGATGCGTGGTAGGTGTCTGCGACGCGTCCCGCGCGCCGGAGCGCCGCCTCCAGGCGCCCGCCGATCCAGATCGGGAGCGCGCCGCCCTGTTCTGGCAGCGGCCCGAAGACGTAATCGTCGAAGGTGTGGAAGCGGCCGTGGAACGGCCAGTTGGCGCCGGACCAGAGGTGGCGCCAGAGGCGGATGGTCTCCTCCGTGTAGGCCCCGCGGACCTCGAACCGGTCCGAGACCCCGACGTTCGCGAACTCGGGCCGGCTCCAACCCACGCCGACGCCCGCGATCAGCCGGCCTCGCGACAGGTTGTCGATGGTCGCCAGTTCCTTGGCCAGAACGACCGCGTTCCGCATCGGCACCACGATGACGCTGGCACCCAGGCGCACGCGCGACGTCCAGCCGGCGAGATAGGCGAGGGTCGTGACCGCTTCGAAGATCGTCCCGTAGTCCTCGGCCGCGCTCGCGTCCACCAGTAGGTGGTCCGTCGCCCAGATATCGCTGAAGCCAAGCCGCTCGGCGGTCTCGCCGCCGGCATCGATGCCCTCGCGCGTCGCGTCGTCGCCGAGGGAGGGAAGGATCAGTCCGTAGTCCATGGCTGCGATCCTACGACGGGACCTGCGCCGGTGCGACGAGGCCGCGCGGTTTGCCCGTGGGCTGCGGCGCTGAGTGGCAACCTTCACGTATACGGTAAGGTTGGGGTACGATCGGGATGTGACCGCCGACATCGAGCGCTCCGCAGCGCCTCCTCAGGATCAACGAGGTCGCCACCGAGGTCGGGCTCACGCCGCGGTCGATCCGCTACTACGAGGAGCTCGGGCTCCTGAAGCCCGCGGCCCGCTCCGAGGGCTCGTACCGCCTCTACGACGACGACGACGTCCAGCGGCTCCGGTTCATCCGGGGTCTCCGCGACGACGCCGGGTTCAGCCTCGCCGAGATCGGCCGGCTCCTCGAAGACGAAGAGGCCCGCGCCCGGAACCGGCGCCGATTCCGGGCCACGACGGACCTCGCCGAGCGGCGGGCGATCGTTGCCGACGGCCTGGCCCGCGTCGACGGCCAGATCGCGATCCTGCGCGAGAAGGCGGCCCGGCTGCGGACGATGATCGAGGAAGCCGAGGGCCGCCACCACCACCTCGAAGAGCATCTCGCCGACCTCGACGCTGGCCGCGAGCCCAGCCATCGGCCGCCGGGGGCCCTCCGCGGGACCGGACCGGTCCGCGACCGGGAGGGGGCGACGGCATGACGCTGACCCGGCCGTCCCTTGCTGCGGTCGCCGGATTCCGCGGCTGGCGGGCGCTCCGCCACCGCAACTATCGGCTCTTCTTCGCCGGGCAGCTGGTCTCGCTCGTCGGGACGTGGATGCAGTCCGTCGCCCAGGGCTGGCTCGTCCTCCAGCTGACCGGCGATCCGTTCTGGCTCGGCGTGGTGGCCGCCGCCCAGTTCGGCCCGGTGCTCCTGCTCGGGCTGTTCGGCGGGCTCATCGCCGACGGCCTGCCGAAGCGCCGGACGCTCGTGGTCACCCAGACGATCGCGATGATCCTGGCGTTGGCGCTCTTCGGCCTGACCGTGACCGGCGCCGTCCAGGTCGGCCACATCGTGATTCTTGCCCTGCTCCTCGGATGCGTGAACGCGATCGACATGCCGACCCGACAGGCGTTCGCGGTGGAGATGGTCGGCCGCGAGGACATCGGCAACGCGGTCGCGCTCAACTCGGCCATCTTCAACGGGGCACGAGTCCTGGGGCCGGCGATCGCGGGCCTGACGATCGGCGCGACCGACATCTCGGTTGCGTTCCTGGTGAACGGGATCAGCTTCCTCGCGGTCATCGTGGCCTACCTCGCGATGGACGAGCGGGCCCTTGCGTCGCCCCCGCGCCTCGCCCGCCCGACGACGGTCGGTGGCGTCGTCGCCGACCTCGCCGAGGGCCTCCACTACGTCCGGACGACCCCGATCGTGCTCCTGTCGGTCCTGGTGATCGGGCTGGTGGCGACGTTCGGGATGAACTTCTCGGTGATCATCCCGGCCCTCGCCCGGGACGTCCTTCGTGTCGGCGCGACCGGGTACGGGTTCCTCATGGCCGCGACCGGCGTCGGCTCGTTCACGGTGGCGATCGCGATCGCCTTCGGGCGGCGGAGCCGGCCGGCGCTCATCGGTCTTGGCGGGGCGGCGCTCGGGGTCGCCGAGCTGCTCCTCGCCGCGTCCGGGTCGTATGGGATCTCGTTGATCGCGATGTTCATCGTCGGGCTCGGTGGGATCGGGATGGCCGCGACCGGGAACACCACGATTCAGCTGCACGTGCCGGACCACCTCCGAGGTCGCGTGATGAGCGTCTACACGACGGTGTTCGCCGGCTCCACCCCGATCGGCGGCCTCGTCGTCGGTGCGCTCGCGTCCGCCTACGGGGTCCCGGCGGCGATCGCGGTCGGCGGAGCGGCCAGCCTCCTGGCCGGGCTGGTGGGGTATGCGTGGTACCGGCGGATCCGCGCCGCGTCGCACGCCGCGACGACGCCCTCCGCCGGGCTGGCGACGCACGCCGCGGCCGGGCTGGCGACGCACGCCGCGGCCGGGCTGGCGACGCCCCCGGGCTGGGCGCCGACACCCGCGACGCCGACCGGGCTCAGCGCGCCGGTACCGGTCGATAGGGCAGATGCAGCAGCGCCAGAAGTGGCTCGCCGGTCGTCTGCTCGAGGCTGACGGGGGGCGTCGCGAAGGCCGGTGGCTCCGGGCGCGCCGCGACGCCGCCGATCCGCAGCCGGATCGCCACGTCGTCGCTGCCGGGATGGTTCGGGTCGTAGATCCGGATCGTCGCCTCGCCGGGTCCGGCCTCGTAGGCGAAGCCGAGGACCTCGTGGTTCGCCGTCAGCGAGAACGGGTTCACGTTCGCGGTCCGCACGAGGCCGAGCATCGCGGGACGGCCGGCATCGATCTCCTCGCGGATGGCCAGCCATTGGCGCACCTGGTCGCGAACCATCCAGCGGCCGACCCGCAGCCGCGCCGCGGTCCACCAGAACCGGAACGGCGCCATGACGAGCCAGTGCAGGGAATCCAGCTGGCGCCGCGCAATCTCGTGGAACAGAGGTGTTCCTCGGGCAGGTGGGACGGTATCCGTCGGCGGGACCTCGCCCCGCACGAACCGGTCGGCGGCGGCGAAGCACATCCCGGCGCACAGGCCCTCGGCGACCTCGCCCACCCCGATCCGCAGATACCTGATGCGCAACTCGAAGGCCGGCCCGGCCGGCCACCGGTTTGCGAACGCGAAGCCGTGGCGAGACGGCAGGAATCCCGGTACCGCGCCTGATCGCATGCGCGGACGGTACCGCAACCGGCTCCTTCGGGGGTCAATCCCAGGCCGTCCGGTTGGGCGCGCCACGCGGGGTCAACGAATCAGGGGTGACGTACGAGAGCACGCCCGAGGCCAGGCCGACGTGGCCGCACTAGTCGAGGGTCTCCGCTCTGCTTTCGAAGCTCCACGCAGACGCCTTACAGGAGTGGGAGACCGGACAGGCTGATCCGCGGTCGCGGGTACCATCCAAAGATGCGCCCTCCCGAGCACCGGCACACCAACCGGCTCGCCAACGAGACCAGCCCGTACCTGCTCCAGCACGCTCACAACCCGGTCGACTGGTGGCCGTGGGGTCCGGACTCGCTGGCCCGGGCGAAGCTCTTGGACCGGCCGATCTTCCTGTCGATCGGCTACGCGGCCTGCCACTGGTGCCACGTCATGGAGCGGGAGTCGTTCGAGGACGAGGCGACGGCCGCGTTCCTGAACGCCCGCTTCGTTCCGATCAAGGTGGACCGTGAGGAGCGTCCCGACCTGGACCAGGTCTACATGGGCGCCATCCAGGCGATGACCGGCGGCGGCGGGTGGCCGATGTCGGTCTTCCTCACGCCGGACGGTCGGCCGTTCTACGGCGGGACGTACTTCCCGGACGAGCCACGCCACGGGATGCCGAGCTTCCGCCAGGTCCTCGAGGGCGTCGACCGGGCATGGCGAGAGGATCGCGCGAACGTGGAGGGGGCGGGCTCGCGGCTCGTGGCATCGCTGGCCGAGCAGGCGCGGCGTCCCGTCTCCGGGGACGCGCCGTCGCCCGACCTTCTCGACACCGCGATCCTCCTGATCGAGCGGGGGTTTGATGCCGCCACGGGCGGCTGGGGCAGCGCGCCCAAGTTCCCGCAGCCGATGACGATCGATCTCCTGCTCGGGCGGGTGGCCGCGACCGGCGACCCGCGGCCGCTCGCCGTGGCGCGCCGAGCGCTTGACGCGATGGCCGCGGGCGGGATCCACGACCAGCTCGGCGGTGGATTCCACAGGTATGCGACCGACGCGCACTGGCTGGTGCCGCACTTCGAAAAGATGCTCTACGACAACGCCCAGCTCGCCCGCGTCTACCTCCACGCCTGGGCGCTGACCGGTGACGAGCGCTACCGGGACGTCGCCCGCGGCACGCTCGACTACGTGATCCGCGAGCTCATGACGGACGGCGGCGCATTCGCGGCGAGCCAGGACGCCGATACCGATGGCCAGGAGGGTGGAACCTTCACCTGGCGCGCCGGGGAGATCCGCTCGGTGTTGGGAGACCCGAAGATCGCCGCGCTGTTCGCGTCCGCGTACGGGGTCACGGAGGGCGGGAACTGGGAGGGTGCGACGATCCTGTCGCGCGTCCGGTCGGCGGCCGAGCTCTCAGAGCTGTCCGGCCTGCCGGTCGCGGCGGTGGAGCCGGCGCTCGCCGCCGCGCGGGCTCGTCTGCTCGAGGCTCGCTCCCGTCGACCGCAGCCGGCGCGTGACGACAAGGCGATCGCGGCGTGGAACGGCCTCGCCATCGCGGGCCTCGCCGACGCGGCGCGCCTGTTCGAACTGGCGCCGTCGGGACGGGACGCGGACGCGGCCGGACGCTACCGGGCCGCCGCGGAACGAGCTGCGAGCACGATGGTCGAGGATCTCCTCCGCCCCGACGGACGACTCGGACGGTCGTGGAAGGATGGCCGAGCCACGGGAGACGGCGTTCTCGAGGACCACGCCTGCCTGGCCGACGGCCTTCTTGCCCTCTACGAGACGACGTTCGAGGAGCGCTGGTTCATCGCCGCTCGCCGGCTCATGGACGCCGTCCTCGAGCGCTTCGCGGATCCGGCCGGCGGATTCTTCGACACTGCCGACGACCATGAGCGTCTCGTCACGCGCCCGAAGGACGTCCAGGACAATGCGACGCCGTCTGGCAACGCCATGGCAGTACACGTTCTGCTGCGCCTGGGGGCGCTCACCGGGGATGGTCGCTACCGGAGTGCCGCCGATCGGGCGATCGCCACGGTGACGCCGCTCACCGCCCGGTACCCCACCGCGTTCGCGAAGTGGCTGGCCGCGATCGACCTCGCCCTCTCGGACATCGCCGAGGTCGCGATCGTCGCGGCGCTCGACGAGCCCGGCGCCCGCGAGCTGCTCGCAGTCGCCTCGGGCGGCTTCCACCCCACCCGGGTCGTCGCGCTCGCCCCAGATCCGGTGTCGAGCGAGGTGCCGCTCCTTGACGGCCGCGCGCAGCTCCGTGACCGGCCGACCGCCTACGTCTGCCGGAGCTTCGTCTGCCAGGTCCCGGTCACTGAGCCCGAAGCCCTGGAGGAGCAGCTCCGGGAGCGGACCGCCGCCCTGTGAGTCGCCGGCCCGAGCCCGACGTGCCGGGCGACCCGGCGGACCCGCCGGCCCGGCCGGTCCCGGCCGCCACCGTGGTGCTCCTCCGTCCGGGTCCGGCGGGTCTCGAGGCGCTGCTCACCCGCCGGCCACCGACGATGGCCTTCGGGCCGGACATCCACGTCTTCCCGGGCGGCCGCGTCGATCCGGCCGACGCGGATCCGGCGATGCTCGCGACCGCGGGCCTGACCGTCGAGGCGGCGGCCGCCAACCTTGGCCTCGGGCTCGCGCCGGACGGCTGGTTGACGCCGACTGGGGCTCTCGCCCTCCACATTGCAGCGGTCCGGGAGACCGCGGAGGAGACCGGCATCGAGATCGATGTCCGCGACCTGATCGCGCTCACGCGCTGGGTCACGCCGATCTCCCTGGCGCGGCGCTTCGACGTCCGGTTCTTCGCCGTGTTCGTGCCGCCCGGGACGGAGGTCCTGACCGGCTCCGACGAGGTCGCGGAGACGAGCTGGCTGACGCCGTCGGCGGCGCTCGCCGCCGTGGTCCGTGGTCGGATCGAGCTGTGGCAGCCCACGTTCGTGACCCTCCAGCAGCTCGAGCCGCTCGGCGACGCGTCCGCCGTCCGCGCCGCGTTCGCGCCCGGCGTCGGCACCGGCGCCCCGGTGATCGAGCGCCGCCGCGCCGATCTCGCGCGCGTCGACGCCGCGTGGGCCGCGGGGATCCCGGGCCGCCGTGCGACCGGCTGGCTGCTCGGGACGCGCGAGATCGTCGTCGTGGATCCGGCCGACCCGACGGGCGTGACCACGGACGCGATCCGGGCCGAGGTCGCCGCCACTCGTGGACGGTTGGCTGGTGTCGTGGTCACCGCGCTCGTCCCGGAGCGCCATGCCGGCGTGGAGATGTTCGCCCACGGACTTGGGCTCCCGGTTGTGGCCCCAGCCGGGACCGTGGCGGGGGCTCCCTATCCGGTGGTCGAGCTTGCGAGCACGGATCGCCTGCCGTTCGGTGATCCCGGGATCACGCTGGCAAACGCGCTCGCGCTCGGCTGACCGCTGCGAACCATCGCCACTCCCGCGGGAGAATCACGAACGCGAACCTGAACAGATCACCGGGGACGAGAACCGCCGCGGCGACCTCGATGGCAGGCGGCCTGGAGGGGACGGGCGGTCGCCCGGCCGCGTCACCGAGACGGCGGCTCGCCCGGGTCGCTCTCGTCGGTCCGGATCCGGCTCGCCTCCTCGCGGGCGGCCTTGACCCCCCGGCCGAGCATCGCGCCGATCTGCGGGATCGTTTTCGGGCCGCGCCAGATGACGACCACGACGAGGATGACCAGGAGGATGACAAGCGTGTCCACCAACCGGATGGTACTCGACGGCGCCACCCCACCGGCGGCCGGACGGCGCGGAGGGCCGTGTGGTCAGCGAGGCCGGAGCGCACCGGGATGACGAGGCGGAGGGCCGGGCGGGGTCAGCGAGACCGGAGCGCGACCGGGATGACGAGGCGGAGGGCCGTGTGGGTCGCCGAGAACGAGGCGACCTTGTTGTCGATGAGGCCGGCGCCCTTCGCGGCCGCGATCACCTCAACGTCGCGGAGCGTCGCGGTCCGGCCCTTTCGCGAGACGACCCAGATCGCGCCCGACGAGCGGATCCGGTCGCGGAGCGTCGCGAGGTCGGCGAGCTCAGCCGGACTGTCCACGCCCAGGAGGACGATATCCGTGTCGAGCTCCGGCCAGCTGTCGGTGACGTCCAGGGTGCGCTCGGCGATGAGCTCGCGGATCGTCGGGTCGTCGATTCGGATCAGCGCGACGCGCGCACCCGGGCGAACCCCGAGCTTGTCGAGCAGCGGTGTGATGTAGGTGCGCTCCATCCGGGTATCGTGTCAGAGGTGACGCCCTCGCACGAGCGCCCGTGCCACGACGTCCCGGAGGGTCCCGCCGAGAGCGGCCGGCCGATCCTCGTCTTTGGGCCGTGGTCGTCCAGCTATGACCTGGGACCGACCCACCCGTTGACGCCGCGGCGGTTCGGGCCGGGCATCGATCTCGTCCGGTCCGTGACGGAGCTCGCGGGTGGCGGGCCGATCCGGGAGCTGGCGCCGGAGCCGGCGCCGGACGAGGAGCTCCGCTGGGGCCACACTGCGCGCTACCTCGAGACCGTCCGGCGGTTCTCCAAGCAGCCGTTCGGGGCGTGGGAGGCGGGCATCGGGCCGGGCGACACGCCGGCCTTCGCCGGGATGCACGACGCCTCCGCGGCCGTCGCCGGGGGCTCGATCCGGGGGATGGAGGCGATCCTCCGCGGTGACGCGCTCCACGTCTTCCACCCCGGGGGCGGTCTCCATCACGCGATGCCCGACCGTGCCTCCGGCTTCTGCGTCTATGACGATCCGGCACTCGCAATCGCGCGGGCGAGGCGCGACGGTCTCCGAGTCCTGTACGTCGACCTCGACGTGCATCACGGCGACGGTGTCCAGGCCATCCATGCCGACGATCCCGGCGTCCTCACGTTGTCGATCCACCAGTCCGGGCGGACGCTCTTCCCCGGAACGGGCAGCGTCTCCGAGCTCGGAGAGGGGAGTGCCACCGGGACGGCGCTCAACCTGCCGATGGACCCGGGGACCGGCGAGCGAGGCTGGCTTGGGGCGCTCCGCGCCGTTCTGCCGGAGGTCGCGGCCGCATTCCGTCCTGATGTCGTCGTCTCGCAGCATGGAGCGGACGCCCACGCCTGGGATCCGCTCGCGAACCTGCGGGTCACGACGACGGCGATGGGCGCGGCCGCCCGCCTCGTGGACGCGATCGCCCACCGCTGGGCGGGCGGCCGCTGGCTCGCCACGGGCGGCGGCGGCTACGACGTGTACCGGGTGGTGCCGCGGGCCTGGTCGCTCGTCTGGCTCTCGGCGTCGCATCTGAATTCTCCGTTTGTCGTGCCCGCGGCCTGGCGGGAGCGGTGGGCGGCGGAGGCGGATCGGTACGGGCAGACGCCGCTGTCGCCGTGGCTGGACGACGAGCCGAACGCCGGGCTTCCCGTCGACACGGCGCAGGAGACCGCGGACCGTCGGGCCGGCGAGACGGCCGAGCTCGTTCGCGAGCTGGCCGTGCCGGCGCTCGTCCGCGCGGCGGGCGATCTCGGCTGGTGGCGCGCGCTTGACGACCAGGCGGCGCCTTCCCCGGGGCGCGACACGGGTGCCGCCGGCCCGCCTGCCTGGTCCCGAGGGGCCGACATCGCGCCGACCGTCATGGATGACGTGGATGCGGCGACCTGGGCGGGGCACGCCCTCGCCGACCGCGTCCTGCCACCCGGGGATGCGCCGGTGGCCCACGCCCTCGTCCTCGCGGCGCTCCGGGGCCCGCACGCGGTCCGGGTATCGGCAGCTGTCGCGGCCGGTCGAATCGTCGGTGCGGTCGTCTCCGCGGCCCCGGGTGGATCTCGACTGCTGCTCGGCCTGGGCGTCACGCCTGCTCACCGCGGCCGTGGGCTCGCGACCGAGCTCCTTCGGCGACACGTGGCCGCGACCGCCGGGGCCGGTCAGCCCTGGGAGGCGGCCGTCACGCTCGCCGAGCGCGATCCGTTCGAGCCGCTCCCGCGAGCGATCCGCGCCAGGATCGCCCGCCGGCTCCTGGAGGGCGCTGGGTTCCGGGTCGAGCGCGCCACCGACCTCGTCGGGGCCGTGGATCAGGGGGCCCTGGTGGCCCATCGCGCCTGACCAGAAAGCCGACCGACCCGGGCCGTCGGCCCGGGTCGGTCGGATCGGGTGGGCTCGCGACGGGGGAGGGCGAGGGATCCCGCCGCAGGCCCGTGTCTGGTCAGCTGGCCGGCACGCCTGTCGTCGACATCGGGCGAGTGGCCACCTTGGCTCGCCACGGCGTCCCGAGGATCGGGAGGAGATAGCGGTCGACGCCGTAGTAGCCGGCGACCCGCCAGGCGAGCATGAGGCCGATCGCGAAGGTGAACAGGACCGGGTTGGTGGACGCCGAGCCCGCGAGCAGGAACGACATGTTCATCAGCGCCCCGAAGAAGGCGGCCACGCCGGTGAGGAGGCCCACCAGGAGTCCGATCCCGACCGCGATCTCGCCGAAGACGATCAGGTACGAGAACCAGCCCTCGGCGTTGTTGGTCAGAAGGAGGTTGATGAAATCGCGGTACCACTCGAACGAGATCGGCGGGCGCCCCTGCTCGGGGATCGCCACGGCGCGCTCCCAGTAGCCGCGGATGGGTGCCCCGCCACCGAGCCAGGCGTTGTCGGCGGCGAACAGCTTGCTGAGTCCACCTTCCATCCAAGCAAAGCCGAGGAAGATGCGGATCGGCAGCCAGAACAGGCCGGCCCGCGTGTTGCTGAACAGGTATCGCGTGAAGGCCGGGCCCTCGACCTCGACGACGTCCGCGTCTGTCACCTTGCGGTCGGTGAACAGGAGGGCGATCACGACCACCGCGAGAATCCAGAAGGCAAAGGTCACGATCGACCTGAGTCCATCACCGCCGAGGGTCTCGGGGCGGATCTCCTCGATCGGCACCTCCATCCACAGGACCAGCGCGGCTGCAACCAGCGCCAGTGGTGTGGCCCACTTCCTGTAGTTCGACATCTTCCGCTTCCCTTCGCTTCTGCTGTTGACCAGCCAAGATGGCCTCTCGTGGCGGACTGCTCGGCTGGTCCCATCCGCTGACACCATGGCGCATCCGTCAGGCGGGGGGGTACTGCCCAACGGCCCGTCGTCGCGGGCCTCCTGGACAGACCCACCCGATGCGAACGGCCCGAATCTCCCGGGCCGCACGCCCCGCACCTCACGAGATGATCTGCGCGGGCTCATCTCGCACCGGCCGGCGGCGCGGCCGGCCGCAGCGTCCACCGAGCACCGTAGATCGAGCACCGTAACTGTTCACACCGTAAACCGAACATTTGGGCTACTTGGCCGGGGCGCGCTACCCGGGGCGCGCTACACTGCTCGGCCCGTGAGATCCCCTTCCACGCCCGTGCCGGCAGCCGATCCGCTCGCGCCGTTCTCCGCTCCGGTGCGTGCGTGGTTCGAGAGCGCGTTCGAAGCGCCCACGCCGGCCCAGGCCGGTGGCTGGACGGCGATCGCCGCGGGCCGTCACACGCTCGTCCACGCGCCGACGGGTAGCGGCAAGACCCTCGCGGCGTTCCTGTGGTGCCTGGACAGGCTGGCCCGACATCCCACGCCACCCGCGACCCGCGGCAAGCGTGGGTCCGTTCGCGTCCTGTACGTCTCGCCGCTCAAGGCGCTCGCCTATGACGTCGAGCGGAACCTCCGGGCGCCGCTCCACGGGATCTCGCTGGCCGCGCAACGGCTGGGCCTGGCGCCGCCGCGGATCTCGATCGCGTCACGGACCGGCGACACGCCGCAGGAGGCGCGGCGGCAACTGGCGAAGACGCCGCCGGACATCCTGGTCACGACCCCGGAGAGTCTGTATCTCCTCCTGACCTCGGGAGCGCGGGAGATGCTCCGGGGCGTCGAGGCCGTGATCGTGGACGAGATCCACGCGGTCGCCGGGACGAAGCGCGGGGCCCACCTCGCCCTCTCCCTCGAGCGTCTGGAGCGCCTCCGCCCGGCGTCGGCGCCGCCGCTCCAGCGGGTCGGCCTGTCGGCGACCCAGCGCCCGCTCGAGACGATCGCCAGGTTCCTCGGCGGGGTCGGGTCCGGCCGCGAGGTCGACGTCGTGGACGCCGGCGCGCGGAAGATCCTCGAGCTCGAGGTCGTCGTTCCGGTCGAGGACATGAGCCGGCTCGGCGAGATTCCCCCGCCGGAGGACCAGGCCGGCGGGCCGGCCTGGCGCGACGACATGCGGACGAGCATCTGGCCGACGATCCACCCTCGGATCCTCGAGCTCATCCGGGCCCACCGGAGCACGATCGTCTTCGTCAACAGCCGGCGCCTGGCGGAGCGTCTCGCCCACCGGCTCAACGATCTCGCGGGCGAGGACCTCGTCCGTGCCCACCACGGCTCGATCGCCCGGGAGCAGCGCCTCGAGATCGAGGACGCGCTCAAGGATGGCCGCCTCCCGGCGCTCGTCGCGACGAGCAGCCTCGAGCTGGGGATCGACATGGGCGCGGTCGATCTCGTGGTTCTCGTCGAGGCCCCGTCGAGCGTCGCCTCGGGGCTCCAGCGGGTGGGCCGGGCCGGCCACCACGTCGGCGAGCCGTCGAAGGGCGTGCTCTTTCCGAAGCATCGTGGCGACCTCCTCGAGACCGCGGTCGTCGTGGGGCGGATGCACGACGGGGCGATCGAGTCGACCGTCATGCCCCGGAACCCGCTCGACGTCCTGGCCCAGCAGCTGGTCGCGATGACGGTCATGGATCGCTGGACGGTCACGGATCTCTTCGACACCGTGACCCGGGCGGCGCCGTTCGAGTCCCTCTCGCGCGAGGCCCTCGAGGGCGTCCTCGCGATGCTCGCCGGGGCGTACCCGTCGGACGAGTTCGCCGAGCTCAAGGCCCGGGTCGTCTGGGATCGGGTGACCGACGTCGTCGAGGGCCGGCGTGACGCGAGGGTCGTGGCGGTGACATCGGGCGGGACGATCCCGGACCGCGGCCTGTTCGGGGTCTTCCTCGCGGGCGAGGCGGGCACGCCGGGCCGGCGCGTCGGCGAGCTTGACGAGGAGATGGTCTACGAGTTGCGGGCCGGGATGCACGGCGACGTCATCGTCCTGGGCGCCAGCAGCTGGCGGGTCCTCGAGATCACCGCGAATCGGGTGATCGTCCGGCCCGAGCCGGGCGTGCCGGGCAAGATCCCGTTCTGGGCTGGCGACGCGGTCGGCCGGCCGATCGAGCTGGGCCGGGCGATCGGCGCCTTCGTCCGCGAGGTCGAGGGTGATCTCGCCCGCGGCGCGAAGGGCCGTGCCCGTGCCAGTGCGCGGCTTCGGGCAAGCCACGATCTCGACGAGCTTGCGACCGGCAACCTGCTCGCCTACCTCGAGGAGGAGCGCGAGGTGGCAGGCACGCTGCCGACGGATCGCCGGATCGTGGTCGAGCGGTTCCGGGACGAGCTCGGCGACTGGCGACTCGTGATCCTGACTCCGTTCGGTGGCCGGATTCACGCGCCCTGGACGCTCGCGATCGAGCAGCGCCTCCGCGAGCGGCTGGGGATCGAGGTCCAGTCGATCTGGTCGGACGACGGGATCGCGATCCGGCTGCCGGAGGGCGAGGGTGACGGCGCGGCCCGGTTCGCCGCGATCGAGGCCCTCCTCGTTCCCCCCGCGGACGAGGTGGAGGATCTCGTCCTGGAGTCCGTGGGCGGGTCGGCGCTGTTCGCCTCGCGGTTCCGTGAGAACGCCGCTCGGGCCCTCCTGCTGCCGCGCCGGCGGCCGGGGATCCGGACGCCCCTCTGGCAGCAGCGTCAGCGATCGGCCGACCTCCTCACTGTGGCCGCCCGCTACGGCAGCTTCCCGATCCTCGTGGAGACCTACCGGGAGTGCCTGTCGGACGTCTTCGACCTCGACGCCCTGCGCGACGTCCTCCGGGGGATCGAGCGACGGGAGATCGCGATCCACTCGGTCGAGACCGTCAGGGCGTCGCCCTTCGCCGCCTCCCTCCTGTTCGATTACGTCGCGGCGTACATGTACGAGGGGGATACCCCGCTCGCCGAGCGTCGTGCCGGGGCGCTGGCGCTCGATCGCGATCTCCTCCACGAGCTCCTGGGCCAGGAGGAGCTCCGGGAGCTGCTCGACGCGGAGGCCCTCGCCGACCTGGAGCTCTCGCTCCAGGGGCTGGCGGAGGACCGGCAGGCAAGGACGGTCGACCAGCTCCACGACCTGCTGCGCCGGCTTGGCGATCTCACCGTGGTCGAGATCCGCGCGCGCACTGAGGGTGGCCCCGGGGTCGCCGGCGCCTGGCTCGCGGAGCTGCACGCGGCGCGTCGCGCGGTCGCCGCCCGGATCGGCGGCGAGGAGCGCTGGATCGCGATCGAGGATGCCGGGCGGTATCGCGACGGGGTGGGGGCGGTCCCGCCGGATGGCGTGCCCGACGCCTTCCTCGTCCCGGTCTCGGCGGCGCTCGACGGACTGCTTGCCCGCTGGGCCCGGACCCACGGGCCGTTCCTGCCGGCCGATCCCGCGCGGCGCTGGGGGCTGCCGCCGGGCGTGGTCGAGGACGCTCTCGAGCGGCTCGCCGCGCACGAGACGCTCGTCCGCGGGGAGTTCCGCCCGGACGGCTTCGAGCGGGAGTGGTGCGACCCAGAGGTGCTCCGGCTGCTCCGCCGCCGGTCGCTCGCCCGCCTGCGGCGCGAGGTGGAGCCGGTGGATCCCGCCGCGTTCGGTCGCTTCCTGCCGGCCTGGCAGGGGGTCGCGGCGGCCTGGGAGTCGACACCGCCGCTCCGCGGACCCGCCGCACTCGAGCGGCTCGCCGAGGTCGTCGATCAGCTGTCCGGGGTGGCGATCCCCGCGTCGGTCCTGGAACGGGACGTCCTGCCGGCCCGGGTCCCCGGCTACCAACCGCGGATGCTCGACGAGCTCGGCTCACTCGGCGAGGTCGCGTGGGTGGGACGGGGACCGCTCGGGCGCGACGACGGGCGCATCGTTCTGTACCGGCCGGGCCGCGAGCTGCTCCGACCGTCCGGGCCGCCCGAGGGCGTGGAGCTGCCGCGAACGGCACGCCACGAGGCGATCCGAACGCATCTCGCCCGTCGCGGGGCCTCGTTCTACCGCGAGCTCTTCGCGGCGGCCGGTGGCGGCACGGACCGCGAGGTTCTCGACACGCTCTGGGATCTCGTCTGGGCGGGCGAGGTCACGAACGACACGTTCGCGCCACTCCGCGCCCTTCGTTGGAGACGGCCGGTCCGGCGGACCGCCCGGCCGCGACCCGGCCGGCTCACATCGCTCGGTCCGCCGGAGGCCGCCGGCCGCTGGTCGCTCGTAGAGGAGGCGTCGGCGGCCGGCACGGCCACGGAGCGGCTCTATGCAACGGCGCTCGCGCTCCTCGATCGGCATGGCGTCCTCGTCCGCGAGGCCGTGATGGCCGAGGGTCTCGACGGTGGCTTCGCCGCGATCTACCCGGTCCTCCGAGGACTGGAGGAGGCAGGCCGGATCCGGCGCGGCTACTTCGTCGAGGGCCTCGGAGCCGCCCAGTTCGCGCTCGCCGGCGCGATCGACCGGCTCCGCGCGGTCCGGGATCCCGCTGGCGTGCGAGGTGACGCCGCGGGGGTGCATCTCCTCGCGACCGCAGACCCAGCGAACCCATACGGCGCAGCGATCCCGTGGCCGCGCCGCGGTGCCGAGGACCGCCGTCCGCTTCCGCGGGCCGCCGGCGCGTCCGTGGTCCTCGTCGACGGCGTGCCCGCGCTCTACGTCGAGCGTGGCGGGCGGACGCTCCAGACGCTGCCCGCCTTCGACGACCCGACGGTGGCCTCGGTCGCGGTCCCGGCCCTCCGCGGGCTGATCGGCGACGGCCGCGACCGCGAGCTGGTCATCACGAAGGTCGACGGCCTGCCGGTCGGGGAGTCGGCGCACCGCGTTGCCCTCCTCGCCGCCGGGTTCGTCGCCGGCTACCGCGGCCTCGTCCTCCGACCGGGGGCAGACCTGCGGCCAGGCTCCGGGTCAGCGGCCGGCAAGTGATCGGCGGGTAAGCGATCCCGCGTATACTAGCTACATGAGCGATGCCGAAAGCGCCACAAAGAGGTTAAGTGAGGCCACAGCGACACTCGAGACCGATCTGACGCCGGACCCCAGCGTCGGGATCCGCGAGCTGCGCAATCACCTGTCTCGGTATCTCGAGCAGGTGAAGGCGGGATCGACCGTCACCGTCACCGATCATGGCCGGATCATCGCGACGATCGTGCCCATGCGGTACTCGAGGCACATGCTGGAGCTGGCGGCCCAGGGCAAGGTCCGTCTCCCAACGCGCCCTCCCCTGCGCGCCGCCGACATCCCGAAGATTGAGGTCGAAGGTGGGCTCTCCGACCTGCTGCACGAGGCGCGGGGTTGACCGCCTACGTCGACGCGTCGGCGTTTGTGAAGCTGCTGGTTCCCGAGGATGGGACAGACGCGGTCGACAATCTCTGGGATCGCGTCGGCGACCGTTATGCGTCCCTGATCGGTTACGCCGAGCTCCGGTCGGCGATGGCCTCGGCAGCGCGGTCGCGGCGATTGGACGGGCTCGCGCTCGTCGCGGCCCGAGCTCTTATCGACAAGCTGTGGGCGAGCATCGTCGCCGTCGATGTCGATGAGCCGCTCGTTCGCGACGCGGGGGAGCTCTCGGATCGCCACGGGCTCCGCGCGAGCGACGCGATCCACTTGGCGTCGGCGCTCCGGATCGTCGAGGGCGCGACGACCTTCATCGCGTTTGACGCCCAGCTCCGCGACGCCGCGGCCGCCGAGGGCCTCATCGTCCTTCCCGACCTGGCGTAGCCCGGCGCCTGTTCGCGGCGCGTCGAGCGGCCTATCATCGGCTCCGATGTGCGAGCACTTCGTCGCCCGGGCCGGGGAGCCGTTCCGCCTGGACGAGCTGTGGGAGCTCACGGAGCGCCTCGAGCGCTTCGGGATCGCCGGCTTCGGCTGGGGCGCATCCTGGATCGATGGGGGCGGCCGGCTGGCGAGCCACCGCGACGTCCGGGCCTTCCGCGACGACCCGGAGCGCGGCACGGTCGGGCGCCGCGAGACCACCTCGGCGCTCGTCCACCTCCGCCGACCGTCGAAGCTGTCGACGCTCGGGATGCGGGACACGCAGCCGTTCGACGACCCGGCCGGTCGGTACAGTTTCAGTCACAACGGCGATCTCCTGAATCACCGGGCGTTCCGCGCCCGCTACCGCGCCCAGGGCCGGATCCGGGGAAGGGCGGACACGGAGGTCGGCGCCCGCTGGCTGGAGGACGAGTGGCGCGAGGGCGAGTCCGTTCCGCATCTCCTGGGCGCGCTCCACGACGCATTCGGAGGGCAGGCGAACTTCGCGGTCCTGGCCGCGGACGGCTCCGTCCATCACTACGCGGGGAACCGGGAGAATCCGGTCTTTGCGTTCCGGCTGGGGCGGATCGGGATCGTCGGGACCGGGATCTACTCGCTTGATCGATCGGTCTTCCGCTTCGTGGCGCCCGGTGCGACGGACCGGCGCCTCGTGCCCGTCCGGTCGACGGTGTCCCTGGGTCCGGAGGGCCGTCCAATGGCGATGTGACGGTTGCGATGCCGTGGTGTCATCTGAATCGATCCCGCGGCCAGAGCGCACGGAGGGAGGGCTCAGGGGTGGACATCACCCAGCCAGCGGCTGCGGAGGCGGCCTTCGACTCGAGCGGGCGGCCGGTCGCGCCGCTGCCGCCGCCGCAGCTCGTCCGGTTGTCGCTGTACTGGTTCGGCCTGTCGTCGATCTTCACCGGCCTGACGGCGATCCTGTCCGGTCGCATCCAGTTCGAGGACGGCCCGCTGCGCGCGCCCGGAACCGAGGGGGCGACGCTCTTCCAGCTCAACTTCGCCGGTGCGATCATCGCCGCCCTCGTCCAGCCGACGGTCGGGTCGATCTCGGACCATACGATCAGCCGCTGGGGTCGGCGCAAGCCGTACATCTTCATCGGGACGATCCTCGACATCCTGTTTCTGTACGGCATCGCGACGTCGAGCACGATCGTCTCGATCGCCGCGTTCATGGTCCTTCTCCAGTTCAGCTCGAACTTCGCCCAGGGCCCGTTCCAGGGGTACGTCCCTGACCTCGTTCCGGCGAGGCAGGTCGGGACGGCCTCGGCGCTCGTGGGCCTCTTCCAGGTCCTCGGCAACGTCGCCGGGTTCGGGATCGGGTCTGTGGCGGTGGCGACCGACCAGTTCTTCCTCGGCACGATGGCTCTCGGCATCCTCGAGCTCATCACGATGCTGGCGGTCGTCATCCGTGTTCGCGAGGGTCGGACGGCACGCCCGCGGGAAGGCCGCTCATGGGTCGCGATCGGCCGCGAGGCATGGGGCACGGACATCCTCGCCGAGCGCAGCTTCCTGTGGCTCGTGGGATCGCGCTGGTTCTTCCTGATGGGCGCGAACATGCTGATCAACTTTGCCGTCTTCTACCTGGCCCAGACGTTCGGGCTGTCACAGGACCAGACCGGCACGACGAATCTCGCCATGCTCGCCGCGACCGTCGCCGGCAACGTGATCGCCGTCGTGCCCGCGGGCCGGATCTCCGACCGCGCCGGTCGCAAGCCGGTGATCTACACGGCCTGTGCCGTCAGCGCGATCGGGATGTCGATCGTCGCGGCGGCGCCGGCGGTCCCGTTCGCCGTCGCCGGCGCCGCGGTCTTTGGATCGGGCGTCGGGATGTTCCTGGCGGTCGACTGGGCGCTCATGACGGACATCATCCCGAAGGCATCGGCCGGCCGGTACATGGGGATCAGCAATGTCGCGACCGCCACGGCCGGGATCGTGGCGGTGCTTTCGGGCGGCGTTCTCATGGACACCGTGAACGGGGTCTTCGGCTATGGCCTGGGGCCGCGGTACGCGTTCGGCCTCGCGGCCGCGTACCTCGTCCTCGGGGCGCTCCTCCTGCGCCCGGTCGTGGAGCGGCGCTCGCGGCGCGAGGAAGCGGTTGGGGCCGTAACCTGAACGTGGCGGCGCCGGCCTGCGTGAGACGGCACCGGCCTGAACGTCTTCGCCCGCCGGTATACTCCCGCGCAACCATGAGCGACGGCACGGTCATCGTCATCGGCGGCGCCGAGGACAAGATCCGGGACCGGATCATCCTCAACCGCTTCGTCACGCTCGCCGGCGGCGAGGACTCGGTCGTGGTCGTCGTCTCGACCGCGTCGTCCCTGGGCCACGAGGCCGGCGAACGCTACGGCCAGATCTTCTCCGAGCTCGGTGTCCGGACCATCCGGCCACTCCACGCGATGACCCGGGCCCAGGCGAACGACGAGACCTACGCCCGCGCGGTCCGCAACGCGACCGGCATCTTCCTGACCGGCGGAAATCAGCTCAGGCTGTCGTCCACGCTCGGCGGGACTCGATTGGCCGAGGCGATCCTGGCGCGGTTCCGGCACGGGGCGGTGATCGCCGGCACCTCCGCCGGGGCGTCGGCGATGTCCAGCCACATGATCGCGTTCGGGGCGAGCGGCGCCACGCCCAAGCACCGGATGGCGGCGATCGCCGCGGGCCTCGGCGTCCTTCCGGGCGTGATCGTGGACCAGCATTTCCAGCAGCGGAACCGGCTGGGGCGTCTCCTCAGCCTCATCGCCCAGAACCCCAGCCTCCTCGGGCTCGGCGTTGACGAGGACACGGCCGGGGTGGTCGGGCCGGACCAGGTGCTCGAGGTCATCGGCCGTGGGAGCGTGACGGTGATCGACGGCGCGGCCGCGGAGACCAACGCCTGGGAGGTCAACGGGCATCGACCGGTGATGATCAGCGGTGTGGTCCTGCATTCTCTCCCGACCGGCTATCGGTTCGACCTCCGGCGCCGGCGCCGGGTCGCCGGGCCGAGCCTGAAGTCCCTGCCCGGTGGCGAGGCTGCCGCGTCCAACTAGCGTGAGATGAACCGCCGGCGTTGCCGGCGCCAGGAGAGGGTCGCCACGTGGCCGAGGCCGCCGCCGCGAAGACGAGTCGCACCCGGCGATCCCGCAGCTCGACCGTGGCCGCCACCGCGCCCGGCCGGCCATCGCCGGACCTCCGGATCCTCGAGACCCGGATCCTCCGCGGCCCGAACTACTGGTCGCGCTCGCCGGTCGTCCGGATGCTCGTGGACCTCGGCTCGCTCGAGCAGTTCCCGTCGAACACGATCCCCGGCTTCGTCGACGGGCTCATCGCCTGGATGCCGTCCCTCGAGGACCACGCCTGCTCGCTGAACCGGCGCGGGGGGTTCCTGACCCGGCTGCGTGACGGGACCTGGGCGGGCCATGTCGCGGAGCACATCGCGCTCGAGCTCCAGAACCTGGCCGGCACGGACGTCCGCCACGGCAAGACTCGCGGCGCCGGCACGACCGGCCAGTACAACGTCATCTACGAGTTTCGTGAGGAGACCGTCGGCATCGAGGCCGGGGTGCTCGCCGTCCGGATCGTCAACCACCTCGTCGATCCGGCGGCCGACCCGGACCTCGATTACCTCGCCGAGCTCGAGGCGCTCATCCGGCTCGCCGAGCGCCAGGCCTTCGGACCGTCCACCCAGGCGATCATCGACGAGGCCGCCTCGCGTGACATCCCGTTCCTCCGCCTGGACCGCCACTCGCTCGTCCAGCTCGGCCAGGGGATCCACCAGCAGCGGATCCGGGCGACGATGACATCGCGCACGTCGGGCATCGCCGTGGACATCGCGAGCGACAAGAACCTCACCAACCGGCTGCTCGATTCGGCCGGCCTGCCGGTGCCGAAGGCGGACGTCGTGGAGGACGTCGAGGCCGCCGTTGCCGCCGCCCGCCGGCTGGGCTTCCCGTGCGTGGTCAAGCCCCTCGACGGCAACCATGGCCGGGGCGTTCACCTTGACCTCCGCTCCGACGACGACGTCCGCGCCGCGTTCCCCGGCGCCCTCCGCGAATCGCGGTCCGGCGAGGTCGTCGTCGAGACGTACATCAACGGCAGCGACTACCGCTGCCTCGTGATCGGCGGGAAGGTCGCCGCGATCGCCGAGCGCGTGCCCGCGTCCGTGACCGGTGACGGGGCGCTCACCGTTCGCCAGCTCGTCGAGAAGACGAACGCGGACCCGCGGCGCGGGATCGGGCACGAGAAGGTCCTCACCAAGATCAGGCTGGACGAGGCCGCGGCGGACCTGGTGCGAGCGCAGGGCTTCGGGCTGGACGACGTCCCACCGGAAGGGACGCTGGTCAAGCTCGCCCTGACCGGGAACATGTCGACCGGCGGGACCTCGATCGACCGGACACTCGAAGCCCATCCGGACAACGTCGAGATCGCCGAGATGGCCGCCCGCGTCGTGGGCCTCGACGTTGCCGGCATCGACTTCATCTGTCCGGACATCACCGTGCCGGTCCGCGAAACCGGCGGCGCGATCGTCGAGGTCAACGCCGCGCCCGGTTTCCGGATGCACACGCACCCCACCGAGGGCGAGCCGCAGTACGTCGCCCGGCCGGTGATCGACCTCCTCTTTCCACCGGGGGCGCCGTCGCGGATCCCGATCATCGGGGTGACCGGGACGAACGGGAAGACCACGACCGTTCGGATGATCGCCCACATCCTGAAGCTCATGGGCCGGCGCGTGGGGATGACATCCACCGACGGAATCGTCGTCGACGGCCGGATGATCAAGCGGGGCGACATGTCGGGCCCGAAATCGGCCCGGATGATCCTTCAGAACCCCACGGTGGACACCGCGGTCTTCGAGGTCGCCCGGGGCGGGATCCTCCGCGAGGGCCTGGGCTATGACCGCAACGACGTCGCCGTCGTGACAAACGTCACCGGCGACCATCTGGGTCTCGGCGGCATCGAGACCCTCCGCCAGCTGGCGGACGTGAAGGGCGTGCTCGTGGAGGCCGTCCCGCGGTCCGGCACGGCAGTCCTGAACGCCGACGACCCGAACGTCGCCCGGATGGGCCGGGTCTGCGACGGGGCGGTCGTCTACTTCTCGATGGAGACGGACAAGGGCCAGCCCGGCGTCGACCGGGTGGACGGCCACTGTGGTCGGGGTGGCGCAGCGTTCGTCCTCCGACACACCCCCGAGGGCGACCAGATCGTCCTCCGCCACGGCTCCCGAGCGATGCCCGTCCTGTACACGCACCTGATCCCGGCGACGTTCGGCGGCAAGGCCCGGATGAACGTGGCGAACGCGCTCGCGGCGGGCGCCGCCGCGTGGGCCTCGGGCGCCCATCTCCACGACATCCGGCAGGGCCTCCGGACCTTCACGACGTCGTTCTTCCAGGCGCCCGGCCGCCTCAATCTCGTGGAGGTCGCCGGCATTCGTGTCGTCATCGACTACTGCCACAACGTCGACGGGATGCGGAGCCTGGCCGACTTCGTCAACCGGATGATGGTCGAGAACGGGGCTCGCTCGGGGCGCGCGATCGGCGTCATCGGTGTTCCGGGTGACCGGCGCGATGGGGACATGCGCGACTATGGCGCGCTCGCCGCAACGGCTTTCGACGAGCTGATCGTCCGCGAGGACCGGAACCTGCGTGGGCGAGCGCCCGCCGAGGCCGCCGCCCACGTGCTCGAGGGGATTCGTCGCGCGCGGGCGGTCGGTGCCCGTACAACGCGCGCCGACAGGATCCTCGACGAGCTGACCGCTGTGCGCGCCGCTCTTCGCCGCGCGAACCCGGGTGATCTGCTCGTGATGTGCGTCGACGACGCGATCGCAGTCTATCGGGAGACGATGGCCGCCGCCGGCCAGGGCCTCGGCACCACCGCCTTCGCCGACCCCGGTGAGCTGGAGGCCCCGGAGGGCTGACGATCGGACGGCGCGACCACCTGCGCTCGGGCCGGGTCCCGTGCAGCCGACGCAGCTTTCGATGCGGTCTCCTCGATGCGGTCTGTCGATGGGATCTTGACAAACTGGCTAGAATAGCCAAGTGAAACACGCCACCATCACCCAGGCCAAGAACGGGCTGAGCGCCCTGATCGACCGCGTGCGCGCCGGCGAGACGGTCGTGATCACCGAGCGCGGCCGCCCCATTGCCCGACTCGAACCGGCCGTGCAGGCCGACGATCCCCAGGGACGCCTGGCACGGCTCGCCCGGGCAGGTGTCGTCAGGCTCCCCATGGCGAAGCCGCCGCTGGAGCTCATTTCGCGGGACGGGCCGGTTCTGGCGCCCGGCGCGAGCGCGGTCGCGGCGGTCATCGAGGAGCGTCGCGAGGGCCGATGAGGTTCTGGGACACCTCCGCGATCGTGCCCTTGTTGGTCAAGGAGTCGTCGACCGACTTCGTTCGCGCCAGCTGGCGGCGCGACCCCGACATCACCGTGTGGTGGGCCACCGAAGTCGAGTGCGTCTCCGCGCTCGCACGGCTCGAGCGCGACGGGACGCTCGACGTGGCCAGCGTCGGCGAGGCCCTTGCCCGTCTCGCTGCGCTGTCGCTGGCCTGGACGGAGATCGAGCCCGGGACGCGCGTCCGTGAGCACGCGAACCGACTCCTCCGAACCCACGCCCTCCGCGCCTCCGACGCGCTGCAACTCGCAGCGGCGATCGTGGCGGCCGAGGAGCGGCCGGCGAGCCTACGGCTCGTTTCCCTCGACGAGCGGGTCGCCGGCGCCGCGTCGCGCGAGGGCTTCGGGGTCGAGGTGCCGACGCGGACCTAGCGACGCGGCCGTCGAGGCGGCCCAGCGCAGCGTCGCGCACGTGGGCCCGCGCCCTCGCCGGGGGGCCGGTGGCTCGCCTAGCGACCGATGTTCAGGTTGGCGCTGACGACCCGGACGATGCCGATGATCTCGATCGCCGAGATCACCACGAGCGCAATGCCGATCGCTATCTCCACGGGGCAGGCCCTCCATCTCTCACGACCGCCGGCCGTCCGGCGCTTCGGTACATGATGCCCTGTCGCGGACCGGGGCCGCAGCACGGATCCGCACGGCGGCCGCTCAGCGGCGGCGTGTGTGCTCCTCGAGGCGCGGCGCCAGGCGCATCAGGTCTGCGGTCGACTGGACCGGCCGGAATCCGAGGTCGGCGAGGAGCGCGAAGACCCCGGCGCGATCCTCATGGCAGAGGAGGACGACGATCCGGGCCTGGTCGGGGCGCGTCCCCGTGGCGGCCGCGCCCGCCCCGTTCAGCTCCGCGCGCAGGGCCGCGGTCTCGGATTCGTAGACGGGGATCTCGCCGGTCCAGCCGGCGCCAATCGCGCCGGCCTTGATCTCCCCGACGACGGCCTCCCGGGAGCGGCCACGCAGGTAGTCGAGCGTCTCTTTGATCGCGACACGCTGGGCGCGCGACGCGGCGATCCCGCCAATGCCTCGCAGCGAGTCGTCGGGACGGTCGCCGGCTGTGCCGACGATCACCGTGATCGGCGTCACGCGGCCGCCGGCGCCGGCCGCGATCCCCTCGGCGACGTCGAGGAGTGCGCTGACCCCTGCCTCGTTGTGAGCGAAGTCGACGATGGCGACCCGCGTTCCGTTCTGGAAGATGTTGAGCCGACCCGGCGACTCGTCCGCGCTCGGCCGGAAGTCGATGAGCCCGTCGCGGACCTCCCCGATCGTCGCACCCAGCGCCCGGGCACCGCCCGCGGCCGCGAGCGCGTTCGCGACGTTGTGACGGGCGAGCCCGCCGAGGGTGACCGGGACCTCGTGGACCGCCGCGATCGGGGTCCATCGGTCGCCCTCGGCCTCACCGAGCTCGCCTCGTCGGACCAGATACGCCCGCCCGCCTGCGGCGAGATGCCGTCGAACCGGCACGGACCGATCGCCCTCCAGCGTGAACAGGGCCACCCGCGCCCGGACGCTCCGAGCGACCGCCCGGACGAGGAGATCGTCCGCGTTGAGGATCACCCAACCGTCGGGCCGGGTGATCTGGCAGATCGTCGCCTTGACCTCGACCATCTCGGGAAGGGTGTGGATCCCCTGGAGGTCGAGGTGGTCCGAGCTGACGTTCGTGAGGATGCTCGCATCGTTCGACTCGTAGCCAACCCCCCGGAGGACGATGCCGCCGCGGGCAGTCTCGAGGACCGCGACGTCAACGTCGGTGCGGGTGAGGATCTGGTATGCCCCGCCCGGACCGGTCCAATCCCCGGAATCCACCAGCCGTTCATCGACGAGGATGCCGTCCGAGGTCGTCGTCCCGACGTGACGCCCGGCGCGGAGCAGGATCCGGGTCAGGAGGCGGGTCGTCGTGGACTTCCCGTTCGTCCCGGAGATCGAGACGATCGGCACGCGGCGATCGGCGTCCCGGATCCAGTGCGGCGGGGTGGTTGAGGCCCGGCCGATTCGGTCCGTCCACGAGGCGAGCAGCCGCGCCTGCGTGCCGGTCAGGCGCGCCCGGCGCGCGGGGGTCGCCGCGCGGTCCGCGAGCGCAACGGCTGCCTCGGCGATCAGGCGCGCCCGCTCGCCCCCCGTCCAGGGCCACGTCAGGATCCAGTGACCGGGGTCCGACGATCGATGCGCACGGATGCCGCCGATGCCCTCCCCGTGCTCCCGGCGCAGGCGCCGCACCCAGCCCGCGAGCGTGGTGACCGGCTCTGGCCAGTTCCGCGGCGGAATCGTCGCCCCCAGCCGGACCAGCGCATGACGTCCGGGCACCCGCTGCCCGGACCAGGTCCGGCGCCGCCCGACCGCGACCTCGACCTTGACCACCGGCCCGGCCGGTAGACGTTGGGGCCTTCGAGGAGCCGGATCTCGACGAGTCGCACGACCCCGGGAGGATAGCAATGAGCCGCGGGCTCGAACCGGCTGACCGTGGCGGCCTACACTCCGGAGTGTGGA
>PNKK01000034.1 GCA_013822395.1 Anaerolinea sp.
TGGCAGACCGGCGGGCGAAGGCCGAGCGCGGCCAGGGCCCGCCAGCCGCCGATCCCGAGCGCCATCTCCTGCTGGAGCCGCGTCTCCCGGTCCCCGCCGTACAGCTGGGCCGTGATGCCGCGATCGGCCGGACTGTTGGCGGCCACGTTCGCATCGAGGAGATAGAGGTTGACCCGGCCGATGCGCGCCCGCCAGACCGCAAGCGTCAGCGGCCGGCCCGGCAGTGGGATGGTGACGCTGAGCGGCCGGCCGTCGGCCGCGCGGACCTCCTCGATCGGCAACAGGTCGACCCGGTTGTTCGGGTAGTACTCACGCTGCCAGCCCGCCCCGTCGAGCTGCTGGCGGAAGTACCTTCCGAGTAGAGCAGGCTGACGCCGACGAGCGGGACGCCCAGCGAGCCGGCGGCCTTGAGGTGGTCGCCGGAGAGGACGCCCAGGCCGCCCGAGTACAGCGGCAACGCCTCGTCCAGGCCGACCTCGGCAGTGAAGTAGGCGACCAGCGGCCGATGCTCGACGCCGCCGGCATCGTCGTGGGTCTCGGCGTACCAGCCGCCGTCCGCGAGATAGGCGTCACGCTCTGCGATGAGGCGCCGCAGGCGCTCCCGGAACGCAGGGTCGGCTTCGAGCTCGTCCAGGCGCGCGGGCGGCGCGAGCCGGAGGATGGCCCACGGGTCGGTCCCGCCGGTCAGCCGGCCGTCGGGGTCGATCGAGCGGAAGAGCGCGCGGATCTCGGGCCGCCACGACCAGCGCAGGTCGAGCGCGAGGTCTCGGAGCTGAATCGGCCAGGGCGAGGGAGCGGTTGCGGAAGTCATGGGTGATGGATCTCGGGTTCGTGGTGGCATCGGCACGTCACGGCCGTGTGGCCGGACCGCAGCGCCGTCCGACGGATGAACCCTCCGGCCCCTGCGTGAGCCAAAGATGAGTCCGTCCTGAGATCTTGGCGGATCCGTCCACGCCGGGCGGAGAGCTCCGGCAGCCCCGAGACGCTGGCGGCGGGGCTAGGATAGGTGGCCTCAGGTCCTCATCAGGTCCCCAGATGGGATTCATCTGACTCTCAGCCGACAGAGGTCAACTCGACCCGACCCCGGGCCGGCCGGTCGTGTCGCCGGGGAGCCCAAGCAACCACAAGGAGATTCAACATGACAGCCGGTGCGACCGCGGTCCAGGGAGGACGTTGGCGCAGAGCCTGGGCGGCGATCGACGAGCGTCTCGGGCTCAGCGGCCTTGCCTATCCGGTTCCGGCCCACGCCAACGGCATCGGGTACATCCTCGGCGGGATCACCTTCTTCGGCTTCCTGATCCTGGCCGTGACGGGCGTCTGGCTCGCCCAGTTCTACAGTCCGACCCCGAGTGGCGCCCGCGAGAGCATCGCCTACATCATGAACACCGCCCTGTTCGGGGACGTCATCCGGGGGATCCACTTCTGGGTCGCGAACCTCGTCATGGCGACGGTCCTCCTCCACATGGGACGAGTGTTCGTGACCGGCGCGTACAAGCGGCCGCGCGAGGCGAACTGGCTCATCGGCGTCGGGCTCCTCGGCGTCACCCTCGGGCTCATCTTCACCGGGACCGTCCTCAAGTGGGACCAGGAGGGTTACGAGGCCCTCCAGCACAATACCGAGATCGGCGAGCTGCTCGGTGGGTTCGGGTTCTGGTTCACCCCAGAGTTCACGACGACCCTGCCGATCGTCGGCCGTCTCTACATGGCGCATGTCGTCATCCTGCCGGCCCTCGGCACCTTTCTTCTGATCGCCCATTTCCTGCTCGTGAAGCGCCACGGCGTCTCGCCGCTGCCGGCCGTCGCGGACGCTGCAGTCGAGGGGACCGGACCGGCGCCCGAGAAGGGCGGCTCGACGTTCACCGCTCACCTCGTCCGGATGACCGGCTTCGGCCTGCTCATTCTCGCCGCCACGGCGGTCCTGGCGCTGGTCTGGCCGGCCGGCCTGGGCGACCGTCCGAACCCGGCGATCGAGGTCACGAAGCCGTGGTGGATGTTCCTACCGTTCTACCCGCTCGAGGACTGGTGGGGCCTGACGGCGCTCCTGTGGGCGCCGGGGATCCTCGTCGTGGCTCTCATCCTCGTCCCGTTCGTCGACCGGAGCCCGTGGCGCTCGCCGAGGCGGCGCAAGTGGGTGATCGTGATCGGCGCGATCGTCGCCATCACGCTCATCGCCCTCGCGCTGTACGCCGGGTTGACGCCGCCCGCGGCGCATGTCCAGGAGGCGGCAGGATGATCGCGGTCCTCTTCCGGATCGGACTCCTCACCTTCGGTTTCGCGGCGGTCGAGCTCGGCCTGCCGCCGGCCCTCGCCATGGGCTCCGTCGGCGACTGGGCACTCACCGTGCTCGGCCTGGTTCTCGTCGTTGCCGGTTCGGCCGGCGTCATCGGCCCGCTCCTCAGCGGCGCGGTCCGGAAAGGTGAATCTCCCCATGCGTAGGCCACTTTCCTCCGCGCTGCTCCTGGGCGGCGCCCTCCTCATGCTGTCGGCGGCATCGGTCCTGGCAGACGAGCCTGGTGCGGGAATCACGGTTGAGCCGGCCGACGTCACAGCCGGCCAGACGGTCCTCCTCGCCGGCAACAGCCTCGAGCCGGATGACGAGCGTACGCTGGTGCTCAAGAACGAGACCCTGGCGGTCAACCTGGGCACGGCGACGACCGACGCGGACGGCATGCTCAACCAGGAGATCCAGATCCCCGCCTTCCTCCCGTCGGGCACGTACCAGCTCCAGGCGATCGGCGACGAGACGCTCGAGGTGGAGGTCAAGGTGACCGCCGCCGATGGCGCCGCGGCCACGGCACCGGCCAACGAGGCGGCGATCACGGCCCGTGACCGGGGCCCGCTCGAGCTTGGCGTCGTCCTCGTGGGAGCCGCCCTGGCGGCGGTCGTCGGCGGGCTGCTGGTTCTGCGGGCCGAGCGCTTCGGAGGCGCGCACAGCAGCTGAGCCGACCGATGGCCGCCGTCGGGCAACACAGGCTGCTGGGCCGTGTCGCGGTGGCCGGCGTCGCGGGACTGCCCGATCTCGAGCTCGATCTTGGCCCGATCACGGCGCTCATCGGGCCGCGCGGGTCGGGCAAGTCTCAACTCCTCGCCTCGATCGCCTGGCTCATGACCGGGCGACCGGCCATCGTCCCAGCCAAAGGGACGGCGAGTCCGGCGAGGCCGGTGGTGTCCGGCCGGCTCGGAGATGACAGGACTGGAGTGCCGCTCAGCCGGACACCCGGGGCCGGGCTCTCGTGGGGGTCCGTGGACGCTGCGGCGTTCCCCCTGCCGGCCTGCTCATTCCTCCGGGCGCGGAGTCGTCTTGGCCGGGCCACGGCTTCCGGCGGCAACGTGGCCGCGCGCCTCTCCCGGGATGACGGCCACCCGACAAGCGACGCGCTGGCCGCCGAGGCGCTCGTCGCGGCGATGGAGGCCTGCTGCGAGGAGTGCCTGACCGGCGAGATCCTCCTGATCGAGGAACCGGAGCTCCTCCTGACGCCCCAGGCCCAGCGCTACCTCTACCGGCTCGTCCGACGGTTCGCCGAGAACGGCAACCAGGTGCTCTACTCGACGCGTTCCCCGGCCTTCGTGGATGCGGCCCACCACGACGAGATCGTCCGGCTCGACCTCCGTGATGGTCGCTCGACCCCACGCCGCACGAGCCCCCATACCCTGACGGATGCCGAGCGCGTGCGGCTGGCCGCGGAGTTCGACCACGAACGAAGCGAAATGTTCTTTGCCGAGGCCGTCGTCCTCGTCGAGGGTCAGACGGAGCGGCTCGCGCTCCCGTTCATCTTCCGGGCGCTGGGTCACGACCCGGACGCCGAGGGGATCGCCATCGTCGAGGTCGGCGGCAAGTCCAACCTGCCGCTCGCGGCGCGACTGCTTCGCGAGCTGGCGATCCCGTTCGTTGTTGTCTTCGATGCCGATCGAGGTACCGCCTCGGCGGCGCTCGACCTGGAGATCCGCCGCTCCGCCGACACTGCCCCCACGATCCGCCTGGAGCCCGATTTCGAGGCCGCCGCCGGAATCGCCACGCACCAGGACAAGGTGATCCACGCGTGGCGCCGTTTCGCCGGGGCCGCCGCCGCGGCCGTCCCGCCGGCGCTGGCCAACGTGGTTCGGACGGCGGTCCGAGCAGCCGCCGTGGACCGGGGTCGCTCAGGCCCCCTGCACCACTGACAGGACGGCGACGGCGGTAGCCACCACGCCGGCCGCGACCGCCGTGAGCGACACGGTCCGGGGCGACTTGCGCCGTTCCGAGCGGAGCCGGAGGAGGACCTGGCGGACGACGGCGTAGGCGGCGAAGCCGAGGACGAAGATCGCGCCCGGGATCGGGGCCGCGCCGCCGAGGGCGAGGAGCAGGGTCACGACGCCGAGGACGAGGCCTGCCGCCGACTCGAGCAGCTGGGTCGGGATCCGCCGGGCCCCCACCCGCCGGTCCGAGGACCAGATGCCGAAGCGATGAGCCGTGCAGCGTCCGGCGCAGCAGCCGGTGAAGAAGCACCCGATTCGCCCGATCGCCACGGCGAAGAACACGCCTGGCGCGGTGGCGTCCAGCACACGCCCGATCGGCAGGTCCAGCCAGAGCAGGATGACCGCTCCCACGAGCGGGAAGACGATCAGGAAGCCGTCCACCGCCCAGCCGCCCTTGAGGAGCGCCTCGTTCGGGTGGAGCACGGCGTACCAGGCCTTCGCGCCGATCAGGCCGGCCACGATCGTGAGTCCGGAGGCCAGCAGGGTCCGGCCGACCGGCACGTCCCCGCGGCCGAGGATCGCCGCCTGGACGGCGACCGCGACCAGGATGCTGAGGACCGCCAGAGCCGTGTAGATGCCGGGCAGCACGGCCGGCTGCCTGGCCAGCGGGGCGAGCACGGCCCAGCGGGTCTTGATCGGATCCGCGGGGCCGGTCGTGACCGTCCAGCGGCGCCACGACCAGGTGGCGCGCTCCACCGGACGGCCCCGCCCGAATCGGGTACGCCCTCCGGCAGCCCCGTCGTCGGCGGTCGGGCCGGAGGTCAGCTCCGCGGAGACATCCCATTCGCCCGCCTGGAGCCCGTACACCCAGGTCGTGATCGAGACGGGCCCCGTGCCGGGCACGATGCCCTCGATCCGCTCGTCCTGGACGAAGGCGTCTCCCTGTCTGAGGTTGCCGCGAATGCCGGTCCGGCGGCCGGTGAAGCGGACGGTCGCCGAGTAGGGCTCGCCGGCCTCGCCCGAGTCGAACCAGTAGGTGGCGACCAACGCCTGGGGTTCGGCATCCTCCGCGGCGGGCGAGCGGATCTGCGCCGGCTGCGTCGGCTGCGCCGGGGTCGACGGTCCGCGCGTGCCGTCCGGTCGGGCCCCGACCGCCGGCAGGGGCGCGGTCTGTTTCCGTGCCTGCGGCTTCGTGCCCCTGGCCGTCCGTCGCCGTCCCACAAGTTGCCTACCTTTCGTCGCTGGGTGACCATCGCCGGCCGGCCGTCGCGGCCGGTCGCATCCCGAACAGAAACGGCGTCCGAGCGCGATCACCTCGACCGCACGCCCTCGGAAGCCAGGCGGAGCCTACGACAGACCGATGGTACACACCGTCGCCGGTCGGGCCCGGTACGCGCCACCGCTCGTCCTCGGCGAATCTCTTCTAAGGCAGTTCTCAGGAAGTGCTCACACCTGGCTCAGCGGGGAGCTCCAGGCTCCTCCTCACGCTGTGGGAGGGATCTCGGAATGAAGCTGATCGCCGGCCTGGTGGCTCTGGGGTTGACGCTGCTGGTCGCCGTGACGATCGGCGTCCTCGGCCGCGGGGGCTCGGAAGGCGGATCCTCCAAGACGGTCGAAATCGTCCTGGCGGACCTCCGATTCTCGCCGAATCAGCTCTCGGCCAAGGTCGGTGTTCCGCTCACGGTTCGGCTCACGAACCGTGGCCTGGAGCGTCACGACCTCAATTTCCCGTCACTCCACATGCCCGGCCTGGAAGGCGTCGAATCGATCCTCGCGCCGGGCGAGACGCGCACGATCACGCTCCAATTCGACCAACCCGGAGAGCATACGTTCATCTGCACGCTGCCCGGTCATGCCGCCGCCGGAATGACCGGCGCGGTCATCGTCCGGCCATGAGCTTTGCGGATCGCGCCAGCGACCGAGGTGCCGTCGTCCGCCACGCTCAGCGAGCGGGTGGCCAGGTCGGCGCCCTCGCCGGCATGATCGCCGCCGAGGAACCGTTCCCGGACATCGCGCAGCAACTCCTGGCCGCGAGAGGATCGCTCGACTCGCTCCTGGTCCGGCTCGTGGAGCTGGAGCTCGGGGACTGTCTTCCGAGCCGGGAGGTCCGCGCGGAGGTCGACGGCCTGCTCCGCGCAGCGCTCGGGCGGGCCGCCTCGGGACGCGGGACAAATCGATCACGCCACGCCCGCCCGGCGCCGCCGGTGCCGGCTTCACGCTCGGAAGAAAGGACAGCGCAATGACACGCCGAGACCGGACCGCCCATTTCGACCTGGAGCGGATGCGCGCCCGCCAGGTGGTGGCTGCCCCCGAGGTCAAGCCCCGCGCAAGGTCGGGGCCACTCCGACTCGCCCTGTTCGCCGTGATCGTCCTGGGCGTCGGCGGCGCGGCGATCGGCCTGGTTGCGAATCGACTGGCGACACCGGTCGCCGCCGATGCGTCGGCCCTGCAGGTGCGGGGCAGCATGAGTGGGCTCGAGCCGATGGCTCTGACCGTCAAGGCCGGCCAGGTGGTGAAGCTCGAGCTGACGAGCCTGGACACTCCCTTCCACAGCGACGGTGGTGGATGGCACCAGTTCAAGGTGGATGAGCTCGGAATTGACTTCAAGGTCGGTCCGGAGAGCAGTGAGGTATTCGAGTTCACGGCTCCGACGACGCCGGGCACGTACACCTATTACTGCGACATCTGCTGCGGCGGCAAGGAGAACCCGACGATGGTCGGATCGCTGACGGTGACCGCCTGATGCGCACCGCGATCGCCGACGGCGCCGCCTGGCCGCGGCGGGCGCTCCTGGTCGCGGGGGCCGTCGTGGTGGCCTCGGCCGCCGCGATCCTGGCCTTGTCCCCGCGCGCGGGCGACCATCAGGCGCTGGCCGATCTCAGCGTTCCGGCGATCATCACGGCCGGGTTTCTCGACGGCTTCAACCCGTGTGCCTTCGGGGTCCTGATCCTGTTCGCGACCTTTGCCCTCGGACTCGCGGCGCGCCAGTCACTCGCCTCCGCGGAGACGGGAGCTGTCCCCGACACGCGCGCGGCCAGCCGGACCGTGCTCGGTCTGGGCGCCTTCTTCGTGCTCGGCGTCCTCGCCACGTACTTCCTGCTCGGTCTCGGCCTCCTGACGGCCGTTGCTTCATTCACGGACTTCGGGGGCAACCACCTGCCGAGTCGAATCGCCGCGCTCATCGCGATCGGCCTGGGCCTGTGGATGATCCGCGACATCGTGGTGCCGGATGCGCGCTGGAGGCTCGAGGCGCCGCACGCGCTCCACGGACGGATGCGCGACTGGGCACGGACCAGCTCGCCGCTGGCGCTCCTCGGGGGCGGCGTGCTGATCGGGCTGTGCACGGTGCCCTGCAGCGGGGCCGTCTACCTTGGCGTCATCGCGCTCCTCGGGGCGAGCGGAACCGTCGCCGCGGGTCTCGGCGGGCTCGTGCTCTACAACCTCGCCTACATCACGCCGCTCGTCGGGCTGCTCGTCCTCGCGAGCCGGCCGGGCCTGATCCGGGTCATCAATCGCTGGCACCTCGAGCACGCCGGCGGAACGAAGGTCGTGCTCGCCATCGTCGTCCTGGCGCTCGGGTTCGCGATCCTGCTGACAGTCTGACCGGCCCCTCGGGAGGCTGACCAACGGCCCTCCGGCGCGACTCGCTCGCGGGGCCAGACTGCCTCGCATCGGGAAGGTGGGAACGATGGCAACCCACACGAGAATCGGCGAGGCGACGGCGCCACGGAGCGACCGGCTGCCGGGCCTGTCGCGACGCTGGGCCTGGGTCGCCGTGCCGATGGTCGCGATCCTGGCGCTCGAGGCGGTCCAGGACACGGCGCCCGGCAGGATCATCCTCCCGACGCCGATCCATCTGGCCGTGCTTGCGGTCGCGCTCCTCGGCGGCGCGGCAATCGTCGCCGGGGCGCTCTTCCGGCGGTTCGACCGCCAGGCGCTCGAGCTCCAGGCTCAGAACGACGAGCTGCGCGTCCGGGGCGCCGCCATGTCCGCCCTCCAGGAGGTGAGCCTGGCCGTCTCGAGCCTGCGTGACCTCGACCGGATCCTCGACACGGTGACCGAACAGGCTCGCCGTCTCGTCTCGGGGGAGGCCGCCCTGCTCTGCCTGGTGGGGGACGACGGCCGTCTCGCTCCACGCTCGCGGAGCGGGCCCCCGGAGGCGTTCCATCCGGGGGCCGACTCCTGTCCGCATCCGGACGGTCGCGAGGGTCCGTGCTCGCTCCTGAGGATCGCGACCGCAGGCCCGGACAGCGACGCGGTCGATGGGCCCCGCTGCGGATTCCTCGACCCGGCGTTCCTCGGGTCATCAGTGGTTGTTCCGCTTATGGTGGGCGACAGGTCGGTCGGCAGCCTCGCCGTCTCGACGACGACTGCTCGTGCGTTCCCCGCGCTGGAGCTGTCCACGCTCGAGAGTCTCGCCGCCCAGGCGGCCGTCGCGATCGAGAACGCCCGCCTGTATCAGCGAGTGCGCGAGCTCGGGATGCTGGAGGAGCGGACACGGATCGCGCGCGAGCTTCACGACGGGCTCGCCCAGGTGCTCGGGTACGTGGGAACCAAGTCCGCCGCGGCCATCTCGCTCCTCGACGCCGGCCGCCCGGTGGAGGCCCGGACCCAGCTGTCCGACCTCGGCGAGGCCGCCCGCTCGGTCTACGTCGACGTCCGGGAGGCGATCCTCGGTCTGAGCACGCCGCTCCGCCCCGACCGGGGTGTCATCGACGCGGTCCGCTCCTATGCCGAGCGCTACGCGGAGGCCGCCAAGGTTCGGACGGTCGTCGACGCGGAGGAGGGAATCGAGGGGGTACGGCTCGCCCCGGCCGCCGAGGCCCAGGCCCTGCGGCTCCTCCAGGAGGCCTTGACCAACGTCCGCAAGCACGCCGGGGCTCGGCGGGTCACGATCGGGGCGCGACGCGAGGCGGCGGCGTTCATCCTGGAGGTCGTGGACGATGGGCGAGGCTTCGAGGCAGACGCCGCGAGTCCCTCGGACTGGCCGCACTATGGGCTCGCCACGATGCGCGAGCGCGCGGCCTCGGTCAGTGGCACCGTCGAGATCGACAGCCGGCCCGGGGTCGGAACGCGAATCCGCTTCCGTCTCCCGGTCGCCGCCGAGACGTGATGCGGATCCTGCTGGCCGACGATCACGGACTGTTCCGCGACGGCATCGCGTCGCTCGTGACCGCCTGGGGACACGAGGTCGTCGGCATGGCCGGGAGCGCGGCGGAGGCCGTCTCTCTTGCGGAGGCGACCACGCCCGACCTCGTCCTCATGGACGTCCGGATGCCGGGCGGGGGCATTGAGGCGACGCGCCGAGTTCGCGCACGGCATCCCGGCACGTCGGTCGTCATGCTCACCGTGTCCGAGGACGAGGGCGACCTGTTCGCCGCCATCAAGGCGGGCGCCTCGGGGTACCTGCTCAAGAACCTTCGCGGCGATGAGCTGCGGGCGATGATCGAGGCGGTCGGGCGTGGTGAAGCGGCCCTCTCGCCCGCCACGGCCCGGCGGATCCTCGACGAGCTCGGACGGCAACCGCGCGCGGACGGACCTGAGGCGGCGGGCGAACGGCTGACCGCGGCCGAACGGGCCGTCCTGGCTCGGCTCACGGACGGGGCGACGAACAAGGAGATCGCGGCCACGCTCGGGATCTCCGAGAACACGGTCAAGTACCACCTGAAGCACATCCTGGGCAAGCTCCACGCCCAGAGCCGGACGGAGGTCGCGCTGCGCGCCGTCCGGGAAGGACTCGTCGCGGAGCGGCCCCCGACCTCGCCCGACCCGGCCGGCTGAGCCCGGTCTGACCGCCCACTCTGCGGACGCCGGGCGGCCTGCAACCCTGTCAGCGACCCCCGCCGAGTCTGCGGCTGAGGATGAGGCCGTGGCGTCGAGTTCTCGAAACGCGATCGGTGCGTGGCGCCGAGGTGGCCCCAACGCGGAACGTTCTCCCCCGGAGAACAGTCGCCCGAAATCGAGGGGCGGAAGACCCGGGAGCGGGTCCGATCGAAGTGCGGGCCGCGCGCCGGCCCACCGGCGGGCAGTCGAATCGGCCGGTCTGTTCTCTGCACGACAACGACTTCGTCGACGAGATGGTCCCGTGCCGGTGACCGAGCCTGGACCCGAACGGGCACCACCGCCCCGGGGGTCAGTGGGCGCCCGTGGTCGACCCGATGCACCAGGGCCGCTCCGGCGCCGCGCTTGCGCAGTCGGCGCCGGAGCGGCCCAGCGTCACATCCCGCCGGCGGCTGCTGGATCGGGGGCGGCCGGCCACCGGTGCTGACACGTCCACGGTGCTGACACGTCCACGGTGCTGACACGTCCACGGTGCTGACACGTCCGACGTCGCCCCGGCCGAGTTCCACGACGAGACGGATCGATCGTCCACCACTCCGCGTCGCCCGGACCGAGTTCCACGACGAGACGGCTCGATCTGTCCACCACTCCGCGTCGCCCCGGCCGAGTTCCGCGATCCCACCCGAACGGGTGGCCGCGGCCCACCCGTCAGGAGGTCGCCCCGGACAGCAGCCTGGCGGGACGATGCGGTCACCATGGCGTACCAGATCACCCTCGCACCCACGGGCTGCTTCAACTGCGGGATCTGCATGGACCTCTGCCCGGTCCACGCCCTCGACATGACCCGGCCGATCCGCCCCGGCGTCGAAGCGGGCATCGGGAGCCCGGGAGTGACGCCGTGGATGATGGAGTACCCGACGCAGGTCGGGACGTGCATCGGCTGCGGCATCTGCGTGACCGAGTGCCCGGTCCAGGTCCTGTCGCTCGCGGCCGACGGCCGGGCGGCACCGGCGCGCCCGAACCTGGTGGCGGCCGCGCCGCCTCCCGAGGCGGGCTGGATCCCGCTCTCCGGGCTCACCCGGGAGTCGGTCCGTGACGATCACGGGAGTCCCTGGTCGTCGCTCGCGGCCTGGCAGACGAGCCGCAGGACGGGGCCGTGGCAGGTCTGGCGCTCGTGGGCCGATGCGAGCCAGGAACCGCTCCGCGCTCCCTGCCAGGAAGCCTGCCCGGCGGGGACGGACGCCGGCCGCTATATCGGGTTGCTCGGCGCGAACCGCTTCGCCGAGGCGTTCGCGGTGGCCGCCGAGGTCAACCCGTTCGCGTCGGTCTGCGGCTACATCTGCACCGCGCCCTGCGAGTCCGTCTGCCGGCGCGGGGAGCTCGACCAGCCGATCGCCATCCGGGCCCTGAAGCGCGCCGCGGCCGAGCACGGGACGGTTCCGCCCGTCGAGCCCCCGGCGGTTCGCCGGCCGGAACGGGTCGCGATCGTCGGCGGCGGACCCGCCGGGATGTCCGCCGCCTTCTTCCTCGCTCGGCTGGGATATCGGATCACGGTGTTCGAGGCCCAGCGCGTGCCGGGTGGCATGATGGCGATCGGGATTCCCGAGTACCGGCTGCCCAGGGCGATCCTGCGGGCCGAGATCGAGCGGATCCTGTCGCTCGGGGTCGAGCTCCGGCTTGGCACGGCGATGGGCCATGACTTCTCGCTCCTCGACCTGGAGCGGGAGGGCTTCGCCGCCGTCTTCCTCGCGACCGGAGCGGCTCGAAGCCGCCGGCTCGGCGTCCCGGGCGAGGATCTCGCCGGAGTGCAGCCGGGGACGGTCTTCCTCCGCGATGTGAACCTAGGCCCGTCGCCGCGACTGGCCGGCCAGGCGATCGTCGTCGGTGGAGGGAGCACCGCGATGGATGCCGCCCGGTCCGCCTGGCGGGCGGGGGCGAGCAGCGTCACGGTCCTCTACCGCCGCGGTCGCGCGGAGATGGGCGCCCAGGTCGAGGAGATCGAGGCGGCCGAGGCCGAGGGGTGATCATCCGGACCGGTGTCGCCGTCAAGGAGCTGGCCGGACACGACGGCCGCCTGACGAGGGTCATCTGCACCGAGCAGCGCCCGACAGGCAGCAATTCGGAGGGCCGGCCGATCTACGAGCCCGTCCCGGGCAGCGACTTCGAGCTGGAGGCGAGCGCGCTCTTCACGGCGATCGGCGAGGAGCCGGACCCGTCCATCCTGCCGTCCGGTTCGGGGATCGAGATCTCGAGCTGGGCCGGGATCATCGCCCATCCGCGGACCCTTCAGACCGGTCGCGTCGGGGTGTTCGCCGGCGGCGATGTCGTCACCGGTCCGCGCTCGGTCATCGAGGCCGTCGCCAACGGCCGGCGGGCCGCGACGTCGATCCATGGGTACCTGTCCGGGACCACGCGACCGGAGGCCGAGCTGTTCGCCGCGGTCCGTGTCACCCGGGAGCCCGAGGCGCGGTTGCGCCTCGACCTGGCGACCGCGGACCGGGCGCCGACGCCGCACGTCGCGTCGGGCGCCGATCCGGCGGCCGCTCCGCCCGCATACGATCGCCTGACGGCCGTGGCCGAAGCCTCGCGCTGCCTGCGCTGCGATGCTGTCTACGCGACCAACCGCGTGGAGCTCGCGCCACCCGTCCGGGCGGCCGTCCCGCCCACCGCCGTCCAGCCCACCGCCGTCAGCCAGCCAGCCCGGGAGGCGCACGATGATCGGGATCAAGGATATTCCGTCCTTCTTCGCCGCCGCCGAGGTGTTTCTCGAGGGGACGATCGCCGCCGCGCTCGTCCTCATCTGGCTCCTCATCGTGGCGCTCCACCTCGCCCGCGGTTACATGCTGACGACCCTGCAGAAGTTCACCCTGCGGCTGGGCGCCGACCTGTGGTGGCTCATCTACCTCGCTCTGCGCGACGGGCTCGTCGCGGTCGCCTTCATCCTGAGCTTCATGTTCTTCTTCTTCGACGTCATCACGATGGTCTCGCTCCCGCTCACCGGCTCGCTCGCGGCCGCCGTGGCCTTCGCCGTCCTCGTCATCAAGCTCACGACCCGGGGCGATGCGGACGAGCGGTGGTTCGTCGTCCAGACGTACCTCGTCGGGCTGGGCGCGGTCCTGTACATCGTGCCCTTCGTGCTCGGCGTCGAGGCCGGGACGCTGCCAGGCCCCCTTGCGGGAGTTGCCGATTTCCTGGTCACGGACCGGAACCCCGGCTGGGCGATCCCGCTCTCCATCCTGTCGATGGCGATCGTGGGAGCCCTGGGAATCGTCGCCCTCGTCTACAACCTGCGGGACATCCCCGCGACGCGACGCAGCGCGGTGCGGCCCGCCGACTCGGACGCCTGACGGCGGTCGCGCGACAAGGAGGATCGGTCATGGAGAACATGGATGCCGAGCTCGTCGGCTCCCTCGTCAACGGGGGCAAGGCCTGGCTCGTCGTCACCGTTGCGAATCTCATGCCGGCGCTCTGGGCGCTCACCCTGATCTTCCACTTCAGCCGGCCGTACGTGATGCGGGTCCTGCGGACGCTGTCCCTTCGGTTCGGGGCAGACGTCTGGTGGCTGTCCTACGTGCTGATCCGTGACGCGGTCATGCTGATCGCCTTCGCCGTGGCCACGATCTCGCTGCTGCCCGGCCTGTTCCTGAACGTCACGTTCCCGGTCCTCGCCCCGCTGAGTGCGCTGCTCTTCTTCGTCGCGCTGACGGTGAAGCTGTTCACCGACTCGGATGACGATCCTCGTGCCTTCGTGGCGCTCAGTCTCCTGCTCGTCGTCGCGGCGACGCTCTACTTCGTGCCCCTCTTCTTCGGTGTCCAGGCCATGGACCAGGAGTTCCTCGGCGAGATCCCGATGTTCCTCGTCAGCTCCACCAACCCGGCCTTGGCATGGCCGATCCTCGTCGTGACGCTCCTCGGGTACGGCGCCACGGGGACGTACATCTTCTGGCGGTTCACGCGGACGCTCCGCCAGCCGGCCGCGCCGCAGTCCGTCGAGGCGTCGCTGCCCCGGACGGTGTGAACCCGTCCGCGCGGCCTACCAGTCGAGCCGGAGCGGATTCACGAGCCGACCGCCCATCTCCACCCGCAGGTCGAGGTGAGGGCCGGTCGAGTTGCCCGTCGAACCGACCCAGGCGATCTGCTCGCCGGTGGCGACGACCTGTCCGACCGTGACGGCAACCTCCCGGTTGTGGTTGTAGGTCGAGGTCATCCCGTTCGGATGCCGGATCTCCACCACATAGCCGCCGCCGTTGCCCCTCCAGCCGGCATAGACCACCGTTCCGTCGGCAATCGCGCGAACGGGCGTACCAGACGGCGCCGCGATGTCGATGCCCGGATGAGCGCCCGAGAAGCGGGTCGTGATCGTTCCGCGGATCGGGAGCGGCCAGAGATGGCTTCCCGATCCATCCGACGACGGCGCGGGAGCTTGCGCCGGTGCCTGAGCCGGCACCTGAGCCGGCCGCGGGGCCGGGGGCGTCGCGTTCGCCGGCATCGGCGCCCCACCCGGAACCAGGATCTCCTGGCCGGCCACCAGGCCGCGAGGGTCCACGCCCGGGTTCCAGGTGAGGATCGGCTCGAGCTCGACCTTGTGCCAGGCAGCGATGAGCCAGAGGTTGTCACCGGGGCGGACGACGTGGACCGGGCCGTCGGGGGGCGACGGCTCGGGAGCGACAGGCTCGGCGGCATCCCGCTCGGAGTGGCTCGAATCGGCCGTGTCCGGTGTGGAGCGGTCGGGTGTGGGCCGGTCGGGTGTGGGCCGGTCCGGTGTGGAGGGGTCCGGTGTGGAGGGGTCCGGTGTGGAGGGGTCCGGTGTGGAGGGGTCCGGCGCCTTCCCGTCGGGCTCAGACGCGAGGCCGGTCCAGGACGTGGGGGCAGGTCCGACCTCGTCCGGCACGGACACCGGCCGGAACGCGTCGGCGGCGATCGGTGCTTCGGTGGACGGGGGGCGCCCGATGCTCGGCTGCGGGGCGCCGGCCAGGGCGGCGACGATGACGACGGCCGCTGCCGCGGTGATCGAGATCGCGAGGCGGCCGATGATCGGCTGGCGGTGGGCATGCATGCGCCGGCGGCCGGTCACGGCCATCGAGATCGCGAGGCATGACCTGATGACTCGGGGGAGTTCGCGCAATGGAGATCCTCCTGGGCCGGGCGGGGGCCTGTTCTGGGGGGCCTTCCGCCTCGCTCGCATGGCGACGCACCCTGTTGGGGCGTGCGGGGACTGCGCGAGGCTGCCTCGGCCGCCTGAGAATAGCCTGAGAGCTGGCTGGCAGACTGCTGAGCGTGTGTCGCGGCGGCGGTGCTGGGCCACCGGCGCTCCATGGGTGAGCCACCGACAGGCCCCCTTCTCAGGCTGGCGTTAGCGCGTCCTCATCGTGGGCTCAGGTCGCTCCGCTGAACTCGCTTCATGCCTGACCTCCTGTTGAGCCTGGCCGTGATCGCGTTCGTCTTCCTGCTGGCCGACCTGCTCCTCGTCGGTGGGACGATGACCATGACCGGCATGACGGCGATGGCCGGCGTGGTCGCCCACCCGCTGGCGGCGGCCGCCCTCGTGGTGCTCGCGATCCTGCTCGTGCTCGGCTTCGCCGGTGGGAGCTGACGATGATCGAGCGGGCCGCGCGCGCGCGCCTCGATGGTGGTCAGCAGGTCGTCGAGATCCGCGTCCACGGCGGCTACCACCCGGGCGCGATCATTGCCCGAGCCGGCGTGCCCCTCCGACTCATATTCCGGCGCGACGATGACGACGTCTGCTCCGAGCGCGTCGTTTTCTCGGCGCCCCGGCTGGAGCGCCGTCTGGCTGCGTCCGGCTCGACGACGATCGATCTCCCGGCCCAGGCGCCCGGCGAAGTCCGGTTCACCTGCGGGATGGGGCGGTACCGAGGCCACATCGAGATCGTGGCGGAGCGTGCCCCTTCCATCATGGCTCGCCTCTGGGCGCTCGGCCGCTCGACCGGATCGCAGTAGGTCGGGCCCGTGCCCTTCGTGATCGACATCGACCCCGTCGCGTTCGGTGTCCTCGGGGTCTCCATCCGTTGGTACGGGCTGATCCTCGTCGTCGCGGCGGCCGTCGCGATCTGGCTTGCTCGGCAAGAGGGCGCGCGGCGGGGTATCGACCCGGCGACCATCTCAGACGGGGCCATCTGGGTGGGCCTGGCGGCGCTCGCCGGCGGGCGCCTGCTCTACGTTGCCCAGAACGAGCTGGGCTCCCTGGCGGCGCAGCCGGCGCTCGTTCTCATGGTCTGGATGGGCGGGCTCTCCTTCTACGGCGGGCTCGCCGGCGCGCTGGTCGCCCTGGCCGTCTTCGCGCGGCGACGCGGCCTCCCGATCCTCGCGACACTCGACGTCGCGGCGCCCGCGGCGGCGATCGGTCAGGCGATCGGTCATCTCGGCTGCCTGATCGGTGGCGACTCGTACGGTCTGCCGACCGACCTGCCGTGGGCCGTCATCTACAGCAACCCGGGTGCCCTGGCCCCGCAGGGGATTCCGCTCCACCCGACCCAGGCCTACGAGGCGATCGCCCTTGCCATCCTGTTCGCCGGTCTCTGGCTCGGCCGCGAGCGGCTCTCGCGTCTGGGTACCGGTGTCATTGCGGCGACCTACCTCGCCGGACTGGCAACCATCCGCTTCGGACTCTTCTTCCTGCGCGACGAGCCGGCCGCGTTCCTCGGCCTGAAGACCGCCCAGCTGATCGGGGTCGGGACCGTCATCCTCGCCGTCGTCCTCTTCATTGCCGCACGGCGATCGCGCCACGGCAGTACAGCACTCGCCATGGAGGCCAGCCGATCATGACGTCGCATTCCCAGCATCCAATCGCGGGCGCCGAGCGTTCGGTCGCGGACGCCGAGCGTTCGCGCGAAGGACCCACCGCCATCGGCGGCGCCTCGACGGTTCCGGCGCACCCCCGGTGGCTCCTGCCCGTTCTCGCGGCCGGCATCGTGGCCCTTGCCCTTGTCGTGACCGGTGTGCTCTCCGCGTCGACCGTGCTGTACGCCGGATTGTTCGGCGGGATGCTCCTGATGCACCTCGGTGGGCATGGCGGTCACGGCGGTCACGGCGGTCACGGCGGCGGGCCGGCCGGGCCGGCCGGGCATGGCGGGCATGGCGGGCATGGCGCCCCTGGAGAGCCAGGCGACGGGCCCCTGTCTGAGATCGATCTCAGGAGTTGCTCATCTGACACTCAGGTCCAGGAGCCAGGCTTCTCGCTCGGGCTCGACGACCGAACCGGGACGAATGGAAGCAGCGCCAAGACCGACGAGCACGGCCAGCACAAGGTCCACGGGTGCCACTGACCTCACCGCGCACCAGTCACCCGGGGCGGCCGGCGACCATGCTCCCTGTATCCCACTTCCCGGGCTGCTCGGCAGCCCGATCATCGCCGCGCTGGGCATGTCGCTCAACCGGCAGAAAGACGGAGGCTGCGTGATGACTGTCGTTCGTGAGCTCGTGGTGCTCGCCAATCCGGATCAGGGATCCGCAACGTGCCTCGTCTGCGGCAACGAGATCCCGGCCGGCGCGGGCGTGACTGCCCGCTACGGGGATCGGATCCTGCGCTTCAAGTGTCCGGGCTGCGTCACTCGTTTCGAAGCCGATCCGGAACGGTACCTGGCCGGCAATGTCTCCGGCTGTTGCGGCGGGGAGCACGCCCATTCGCCGGCGGGCGGGTGACGCGGGACTGATCAGCCTTCCTCGGTCGCGCTCGTCCGCGTGGCGGGCGCGGGGTCGCCCCAGCGCTGGACCCGATCGACCGCGATCCGGATGACCGGCCGGCCCTCGAGGTCATGACTCGCGTACTGCGGGTACTTCGCTCGCAGCGCCGCGACCGCCCCGGCGTGCTCCGCGCGTTCGCGCGGCTCGGGCTCCAGGAGGACCCCGCGGCCCGATAGCCGGATCCAGCCGAGGTGAGTCCAGTCCTCCGACCAGCGGTCGACAAGGACGGTCACCGTCGGCAGGACGAGGAGGTCCTGCACCCGCCCCAGGCGATGCGGATCGGCGGACGCCTTTGGCTTCTCGTCCAGCGGGGAGTAGAGGATCGGGCGGCCGAGGTCGTCGGCCGCGTCGGCGAGGACGAAGCAGATCGGGACCAGGCGCGGCTCCCCGTCCGGCCGGATCGTGGCGAGGACGGCCCGGCGCGCCTCGGCCACGAAGGCGTGCTCAGGGCCGGTCAGGATCGGCTCGTGCATGGGCGTCAGACTACACTCGCCCGACTGTGACCACACCGCTCGACCCTGCCCTTCCCGTCCGCCACGTCACGAGCACGAAGGTGGTGGCCGTTCGCGGCACCGACCTGGAGCTGCGCGACGATCTCGTCGTCGGAGAGGAGCCTCTGGAGATCCGTGCTGCCGGGCCTCGCCAGACGCCTGTCAACGTGGCGGTGACGATGCGGACGCCGGGCCACGAAAAAGAGCTCGCGGTCGGCTTCCTGACGACCGAGGGACTGATCGCCGACAACGAGGTCCTCGGCGTCGAGGTCGGGGACCCTGGCTTCATGGCCGAGCCGGACGACGCGGTCGTCGTCCGGCTGGCACGGAAGATCGATCCCTCGACCTGGGAGCAACGGCACTTCATTGCCACGGCGTCGTGCGGGATCTGCGGCAAGGCCTCGATCGAGGAGGTTGCCGTCCGGTGCGAGCCGCTCCCGAAAGGTCTTCCGGTCGTCCCGCGGTCCGTGATCCTGTCGCTCCCCGATCGCCTGCGCAGTGGGCAGGCCGCGTTCGACCGGACCGGTGGCCTTCACGCGGCCGGGCTGTTCGAAACCGACGGCCGGCTCGTCGCGGTTCGCGAGGACGTCGGGCGGCACAACGCCCTCGACAAGCTCATCGGGTCGCGGGTCCTCGCTCGGGAGCTGCCGCTCTGGGACCGGATCCTGCTCGTCTCCGGACGGGTGAGCTTCGAGATCGTCCAGAAGGCGGCGGTGGCGGGGATCCCGATCATCTGCGCAGTCTCGGCACCCTCGGATCTCGCGATCCGCCTCGCCGATCGGCTCGGCGTCACGCTCATGGGCTTCCTGCGCGGTGACGGCTTCAACGTCTACACGCACGACGGCAGGATCGATCTGCGCGACCTGATAGCCGGCTGAGCAGGGCGCGTCCCGCAACCCCTCGGAACGTGACTCGGCGTCACGATGTCGGCCCGCCGCGCGCGGCCGGAGCACGCCTGGTGCGGCCGGAGCACGCCCGGTGCGGCCGGAGACCCGGCAGCGCCTCGGATTGTGACTCGGCGTCACGATGTCGGCCCGCCGCGCGCCTCGCGCCGGTGCATGTCGCCTCGGATTGTGACTCGGCGTCACGATGTCAGTCGCCGCGTGCGGCCGCAGCAGGCCCCGGTGATCGGCGACGCAGCAGGCCCTCTGGACAATCGAGCCGGCGGTAAGGGCCGCCTGGTTGACTGGGCGTCATGGCTGACGCGACGAACAGGGAACGCAGAGGTGCGCCTGGGATCCGCGAGCTTCGCCGGCGCCAGCGGTGGCTGCGGGCCTCGATTGGTCGCCAGCTCGCCGAGCTCCGCGCGGAGCAGGGCCTCTCCCGCACCGCGGTCGCATCGGCTGCAGGCATCGACGCGGTCCACCTCCTCCGCATCGAGTCGGGAACCGCTCAGGCGAGCCTCGAAACCATCGTCGCGGTTGCGGATGCCCTCGGCGCCGACGTCAGCCTGCGTCTATTTGAGTCTCGGGCCGCGAAGGTCCAAGATCGGTTCCAGGCGGCCATCGTCGAGGCCCTGGTGCGGTTCCTCGATCGGCGATGGATCGCCGAGCTTGAGGTCGTGGTCGCGCAGCCGAGCCGCGGCGTGGTCGACCTCGTCATCTTCGCCCGCGACGGCACGCTGGCCATCGTGGTCGAGGTTCACTCCGAGCTGCGAAGCCTGGAGCGAACACTGCGGAAGCTGGCGGAGAAGGTCGAAGGCATCATCAGCCTGGGACGCTTCGGAGCCAACGTATCCCGACTGCTCGTCGTGCGGTCCACGACGGACACCCGCGCGGTCGCGAAGGCGTACGCGGCGTCGCTGGGCGCGGCGCTTCCCGGAGTCCCTCGAGACGCTTTCACCGCCCTGTCGAGTCGAGTGGGCGAGTGGCCAGGTCCCTCGCTTCTGTGGGCCGATGTCTCCGGGTCCCGGGCCCGGATCCTCGACCGCCCGCCCCGCTCGGCGCGGGATATCAGCGCCGTCGCTCGTTCGTGAACTCGAAGCCGAAGCGGCCCTTGATGCAGAGGTGGCCGTCGGTCACCGACGAGTCCATCGGGGAGGTGACCTTCACGATGGTGTTGTCCTGGACGTGGAGATCGAGCGCACAGCCGACCCCGCAATACGGGCAGATGGTCGAGGTCGTAGTCTGGGCCGCCTCGTCCCACGTCCCCGCCGCCCGCATCTCGTGCTCAGACCGGAACATCAGGGCACCGGTCGGGCAGACGCCGATGCAGTTGCCGCAGTAGACGCAGGCGGACTCGGGAAGCGGCGTCGCCCACTCCGTGGAGATCCGGGCGTCGAAGCCGCGCCCGGCGACGGCGATCGCGAACGTGTTCTGGGCATCCTCGCCGCACGCCTCGACGCACTTGTAGCAGAGGATGCATTTCGAGTAGTCGCGGACGTACAGGTCGTTGTCCACCTTGACCGGCTGGGCGACTGTGGCCGCGAGCGCGGCATCCGCGCCGGCCGGCGCATGGTGGTGGCCGGCCTCATGCGCGTCGCGGGCGCCGGCAGGCGCGGGGGGCGACGGTGGGCCGAACCGCGACGCGTCGGCACCGTAGCGCTCCATCCAGCGGGCGAGGCCGCCGTCCGGTTCGTGCGGCCCGGCCAGCGAGAGGTCCACGGACGAGCCGAGGAGCTCGAGGGCGAGCTTCCGCGAGTGGCGGACCCGCTCGGACTCGGTCTGGATGTCCATCCCCGGCTCCACCTTGCGGGAGCAGGCCGGGACGAGGACGCGGGACCCGGTGACCTCGACGACGCAGACCCGGCAGACATTGACCGGCGCGAGGCTCTCGAGATAGCACAGCGTCGGGAGATCGAGCCCCTGGGCCCGGGCTGCCTCGAGGATGGTGGAGCCGGCGAGGACGGAGACCTCGACCCCGTCGATCGTGACCGTGACCGGAGCCGGTGCCTCGACCGGCGGCGCCTCCGGGGTCCGGGACGCCCGAGCCGGCGGCGTGGTGAAGATCGCCGTCAGCTCCGGCGGCATCTCGTAGGCCGGCGGCCGCACGTGATCGGTCACAGCGGCACCAGCCCGGGCTGCCGGAACGCGGACTCGATCGCCGAGCTGGCGGTCTGGCCCAGGCCGCAGATGCTCGCATCGCGCATCGCCCGGCCGATCTCCGCGAGGAGCGCCAGCTCCTCCTGCCGCGTCCGGGTCTCGGCGCCGTCCGCGAGTCGGGCGAGGAGCTCCTCCTGCCGGACGGTGCCCACCCGGCACGGGACGCATTGCCCGCACGACTCGTCGCGGAAGAAGGCCGCGATCCGCCGGAGCGTGCCGACGAGGTCGGCGGTCTCGTCGAAGACCATCACGACCCCGGAGCCGAGGGTCGCGCCGATCGCCCGCGTGCCCTCGAACGTCAGCGCGACGTCGAGCGCGTCCGGGCCCACGAAGACTCCGGCCGCACCGCCCAGCAGGATCGTCTTGATCGCGCGGCTGCCCGGCACCCCGCCGGCGAGGTCGAGGAGCTCGCGAAGGGTCGTCCCGAACGGGACCTCGTAGACACCGGGCCGGACGACATGGCCGGATAGACAGAACAGCTTGGGACCGGTGGAGCCCTCCGTCCCGATGGCGGCGTAGCGATCCCCGCCGCCGCGTCCGTCGCCGTCGCCGAGGATGAGCAGGACGTTGACGAGCGTCTCGACGTTGTTGACCGCGGTCGGCTTGCCGAACAGTCCAACCTCCACCGGGAAGGGCGGCTTGTTGCGCGGCTCGCCGCGCCTGCCCTCGATCGACTCGAAGAGGGCCGTCTCCTCGCCGCAGATGTACGCGCCGGCGCCGCGGCGAAGCTCGATCTCGAAGGCCCAGCCGGACCCGGCGACGTCCGGGCCGAGGAACCCGGCCGCCCGGGCGGCCTCGATGGCGCCGATGAGGCGGGCCTCCGCGAGCGGGTACTCGCCGCGGATGTAGAGGTAGCCGCGCGTGGCACCGGTGGCGAAGCCCTCGATCGTCATCGCCTCGACGACCGCGAACGGATCGGCCTCCATGAGGACGCGGTCCTTGAACGTGCCCGGCTCGGACTCGTCCGCGTTGCAGACGACGTAATGGGGTTGCGCCGGCTGCGCCGCGACGGCGGCCCACTTCCGACCCGTGGGGAACGCGGCGCCGCCGCGGCCAACGAGCCTCGCGTCCGTCACCTCGCGGATCGTGGCGTCGGCGCCCATCGCGATCGCGTTCGCCAGGGCCCGGTAGCCGCCCTGGGCGCGGTAGTCATCGAGGGAACGTGGGTCCACGACGCCGACCCGGGCGAGGAGCCGGAGACCGGGCGAGCCGGCCTGCGGGACCGATGCGGCCACGCGCATCGAATCCGATGGCGTCTCCGGCGCGGAGGCCCACGCGAGTGCCGCGTCCCGCGCGCGCTCCGCCGGCGACCTACCGGCGAGCGCCGCCTCCAGCCGGCCGACGATCCCGGCCGCATCCACCGGGGCCAGCTCCCGCCTGACCGAGGTCTCGCCGGCGACCGTGAGGAGCGCCGCGGGAGCGAGCTCGCAGCGGCCCAGGCAGGGGCTCCGGAGCCAGGTCATCGTGCCGTCGCGGGCGGGTGCGCCCGCGGGCCCGAGCGCCCGACCCAGGTCCGCGGCCACGTCCTCCGCGCCGGCGAGCCGGCAGGCGATGTCGTCGCAGATGTGGGCGACGGCCGCCGGCCTCGGTGCGGTCGCGAAGAGCGCGTAGAACGTGGCAACCCCGTACGCCTCCGCCGGGGGGACGGACAGGCGCCTGCAGACGTAGTTCAGGCCGGGCTGGGTGATTCGCCCGATCCGGTCCTGGAGCGCGTGGAGCGCGGGGAGGAGGAGGTGGCGGCGGTCGCGCGCCTCGTGGCCGCCACGTGCCACGTGCCCGTCCGTCCGGCTGTCGCGACGGCCGCCGGACCAGCCGGACTCGGCAGGACCCAGTACAGCATCTACGGCGGCGCGCTCAACGGGGGACGCGAGGGGCCCGACGACGTGGAGGTCCATTGCCGCCGAGTGTAGCCGCGCACGAGGCACCGGGCAGTCCGGCCTGCTGGCCAGAGCCGGACGGCGCGACCGGGAATCAGTCGGCCCCCGGACGAGCCGGGGGCCGACGTGTTGCAGACGCGGGCAGCTACGCCCCGTCAGCCGCCCGGACGTTCGCCGCCCGCGGACCCTTGGGCCCCGACTGGACGTCGAAGGCCACCGCCTCGCCGCCGTTGAGGCGGTCGAAGCTGAGCGGTGCCTGGAGCGAGTCGCGGTGGAAGAAGTAGTCCTTCCCATCCTCCGCGGTGATGAAGCCGAAGCCGCGATCGGCGACGACCTTCTTGACGGTACCAGTGGTCACAGTGACCCCTTTCCTCTTCTCGAACCTGTCAGCAGGCGCACGGCCTGTTCGAGAAGCAGGTCGACCACGCGGAGCACCGTCGCACACTGCGACGACGCGTCAAGGGTACGCCCGATCCACAATGGGCGGGCTGGACCTGTGCCGCCGGGAGCCGGGACCCGCGGTTCAGGCGCCCGGCGGCCGGTAGGTGACCCCGATGCCGCGGGCTTCGTCAATCTCGGCCGCCGTCAGCAGGACCGTGGTCGTGACGCTGCCGGCGCCGCTCGCAGAAACCCTCGTCGCGGCCGCCGCCGCTGCCGCATTGCTCGGCAGCTCGGCGATCATGATGAAGTCGTCATCGCCGAACGCCCAGTAGGCGGTCTCCACGCGTCCGCCGACGCTCGCCGCCAGGTCGCTGACCGCCTTGAGCCGGCTCGCGGCGCCCTCCTTCAGGACGCCCTGGATGCCCGCCTGACTGTAGTGGGCACGAAACAAGTAGTGCGGCATTCCATCCTCCTCGAGCCTGCCCGGCCTGGACTCGGCCGGGTCGCGAGGCGCCATCGTGGGCCGCGCCGGCCGGCGAGTCAACCATGATTCGGGCCGCCTGTGGACGGGCCGCCGCTCCCGGCACTCCCGCCCTCCCGCCCGTGATCGACCTCATTCATCAGATCCGAGACAGCCACGCTCGGCCAGTCCGCGGATTCGTCGGAATCGATGCATGGCCACGCTCAGCTGTTGCCGAATTGATGAATGAGATG
>PNKK01000035.1 GCA_013822395.1 Anaerolinea sp.
CTTGCCGGGCACACACGGAGGGTCGATCTCGGGGAAGCGATGGACACCAAACCGCCAGTCGATACGCTCCGTCCCGAGCAGCTCCGAGCGTCTGGCCGGTGGTTCGCCGCCGGTCTTGCTGTTTCAGCGATTGCACTTGCGAGCCTCGCGTGGCTCGCCGTCGTCGGGCCGCCGGCCCTCAGCATCGGTGTCACCCGTCAGCCCGACGACCGCTGGATCATTACGAGCGTGACGCCCGGCGGGGCTGCCTGGAACACCGGCGTCAGGTCGGGCATGGAGGTCATCGGGATCAGCCCGGGCGATGCCCTGCCCACCGGCGATTGGTCGTCCCTGCTCGTCACCGACGGTTCCCTCCGGATCACAGTCCAGCGATTCGACCTGCCCCCTCCCCCGGAGCCGGTGATCGCCGGCGTGTTCGCGCTCGTCCTGGCCGTCCTCGCCTCCCGCGCCGTGCCGTCGGTCGCCTGGTGGCTCGCCCTGGCGCCGCCCATCCTCGCCGCGTACCACGGCATGCTCCGGGTCGATCCGCCGGTCAATCTCGGGCTCGTTCTGGGCGGGCCGCTTGTTGGGGCTCTCTACGTCCTGGCCTCGACTCCGTGTCGCTCGCTCCGAGTGGTGTTGGTAGCTATCGGTGTGCTCGCCGCCGTTCTCCTGGCCTGGGTGTGGGCGTTCCTCGCGCCGCTCGAGGACTGGAGGTCCATCCGCGACGGGTCGGTCATCGTCACGCTCGGACTCGGCGCGATGGCCCTCTCGGCGACCCTGCGCGCCGCGGCGCTCCGGGCACGCGCCCGGGCGATCGGCTCCGCGTCCGTCCCCCTCGCCGCCATGGTGGATCTCGTGGCCGACGAGCTCATCCCCGGGCGCTCGCGCACGCGGCTATCGGCCATCGAGCGCGAGCGGGCCCGACTGGCCAACGAGCTCCACTCGGACGTCCTGCCGGACCTGTCGGCCGTCATTCGCGCCATGGAGGAGGGCGCGTCGCCCGAGGCGGCGGCGGAGCGCCTGCGCGACATCGCCGCCGAGCTGCGCGAGCTGATGAGCGAACGGCGGCTCAGCGTGCTCGAGGAGCTCGGTCTCGTCCCAGCGCTCGAATGGCTCGTCGAGCGGGTTCAGCTGAGGACCGGCATCCGGGTCGAGCTCGACGTCGACGGCGCGCCCGCCGACGAGCGCGACGGGCGGCCGCCGCGCGAGGTCGAGGTGACCGCCTATCGCATCTGCCAGCAGGCGCTTGACAACGCCTTGCTCCACGCACGGCCGCGGAGCATCCGGGTGCGGGTCGACGTCAGCTCGGGTCGCGCCGAGCTCGACGTGCGCGACGACGGCGTGGGCATCCGTGCCGGCGACGCGGAGCGGGCGCTGAGGTCCGGACATCTTGGCCTTGCCGACATGCGGCAGGCGGCAGGCGCCATCGGCGGCGCGCTCGGCGTGTCCGTCCATCCCGAAGGCGGAACGCTCGTCCGGCTCCGCTGGTCGGCATGATCCGCCTCTTGATCGTCGACGATCACCCGGCCACCGCGATCGGGCTCGGCGAGCTCCTGGGCCGCGAGCCGGACATCGAGGTCGTGGGGGTCGCCGGCGACGTCGAGCGAGCGCTCCAGCTCGTCGGTGAGCTCGCACCCGCCGTCCTCCTGTGCGACATCCAGCTCCAGGACGAGCCCGGCGGGTTCGAGATCCTTCGCAAGCTGAGCCACGAAAGCGGACCCCGGGTCATCCTGTTCAGTTCGTTCGACTACCCGGCCTTTCGGCAGCGGGCCGTCGAGCTGGGCGCCGCGGGCTATCTGCTCAAGACGGCCGGCGTTGGCGAGATCGTGGACGCGATCCGGCGGGTCGGGGCAGGGGGCAGCGCCTTCGATGCAACGGCGATGCGCGACGCCGCCGGGGCGTTGCTGCCACCTTCGGACCGTGAGCTGAAGGTCATCGATCTCGTTCGATCCGGCTGGAGCAACGACGAGATCGGCGTGCGACTCGGCGTCAGCGCGCGAGGCGTCGAGAGCGCCATTCGCCGCCTCTTCGTGCGGTATGGGCTCCTGAGCCGGACCGAGCTGGTGACCCTCGCCGAGCGTCAGGGCTGGCTCGCGCTGACGCGGCGAGCCGGCGATGCATGAGGTAGGCTCGACGGGCCTCCTCAGGCCCCCTCGCCCTGCCATCGATGCGGGCGTGCGCGCAGCCGAACGAGCCCCCAGCGATCGCAGAAGGCCTCCCAGCGTTCACGCGGGGCGCCTTGCCAGCCAAGCTCATCCGCGGACTCCTGCGGGATGACGACGCCGTCCTCAGCCGTGCGAAGCCGGGCGAGCGAGCGATAGAGGAGCGCCTCGTCCCAGCGCTGGCGGAGCGTCGCCGCAAGGACTGGTCCGCCGCGGAGCCCCTCGACCTCCCACATCGATGCCCTCTCCGGGATGCCCTCAAGGTGGTCATAGCGTGCCAGGACGGCAGCCGCGGACTTCGCGCCCCAACCTGGCAGGCCCGGGTAGCCGTCTGAGCTGTCCCCGACGAGCGCGAGCCAGTCCGGGATGGATGCCGGGGCAACGCCCCACTTCGCGCGAACGCCGCCGTCGTCGTAGGTGATCGCTCGCCGCCGGTCGAGGAGGACGATCCGGTCGTCCTCGACGAGCTGGGCCATGTCCTTGTCCGGGGTGCAGATGAAGATCCGCTCGACGGCGGGATCTGCCGCGAAGCGCCGGCAGGCAGCCGCGATGGCGTCGTCCGCCTCGAACTCGACCATCGGCCAGAGCACGACGCCGAGCGCCTCGATCGCCGCCTCGGCGATCGGGAGCTGGGCCAGGAGCTCCGGCGGCATCCCGGCCGACGACTTGTAGCCCGGAAAGAGGTCGTTCCGGAAGGATTCGATGACCCGGTCCGTGGCGCACCCGACGTGCGTGGCGCCCTCCTCGCGGAGCATCAACAAGAGCTGCTCCACGACGCCGGACACGCCGGACAGGAGGACCCCGTTCCGCCCCAGGACGGGCGGGCGCGGCGCGTAGTGTGCCCGGAACAGCTCGTAGGTCGCATCGACGAGATGGACCTGCACGGCGCTCAGCCCGCGTCCCCGGGGTCATCACCGGCCTCGACGAGCGCGGCCAGGCGCTCCAGGTCGCGCTGGAAGATCGGCTCGAAGACGGCCCCCAGCACGAACGCCCCGAGGTGGGGGAGGACGGGCGGGACCAGCGTCTCATCCCAGGTCACGATCGTCGTGGTCTCGTCGGCGCCCGGCGCCAGGCGGATCTCCCCGCCGCCTTTGACGAGCCCCTCGTGGCGGATCGCGTAGCGCGTCGGCGGCTCGAACGCGGTGACCTCGACCGGATCGTCCAGGGCGATCCCGAGCACCCGCACGCGCCCGACGCCGCGCGTCCCGAGGCCGACCGGCGGTGGCGTCGTCAACCGGATCTCCCTCAGGTCGTGCATCCACTCCGGCTGGCGCTCGACATCGGCCACCACCGCCCAGACGCGCTCGATCGGCGCGTCGACGATGACGGAGGTGCGAATCGGCGCCGGCGGTCCGCCGCCGGCCCGGTCGCGGAGCCATCGATCGGCCAGCCAGGCTCCCGAGACGAGGAACAGCGCGAGGCGGAGCAGCGTGCGAAACAGCCGGCGCATGTCAGGCCGGGATCGAACGGTCCGACCGCTCGACCACCGCTCCAGCCGCTCGGAGCTCGTCGAGTGCCCGGTCCCCGTCGCCCGGGGACAGGTTCACGGCGGCGATCGCATCGACGAGGACGGTGGTCCCGTAGCCGAGGCGGACCGCATCGAGGGCGGTGCTCTTGACGCAGTAGTCGGTCGCCAGGCCGCAGACGACAACGCGCTCGATGGCGCGGACGCGGAGGAGCGCGTCGAGCTCGGTCGGCACCTCCGTGCCGGTCACGGGGTCGCGCATCGTGAAGCCGGAGTAGCCGTCCTCGCCGTTCGAGCCCTTGTGAACGCTCGGCCCGACGACCTCGAGCGATGGATGGAAGTCGGCGCCCCAGGTGCCCCCGACGCAGTGGACCGGCCAGACTCCGCCGTCCTGGGCGAAATGCGGCGTGTGCGGCGGGTGCCAGTCCTGGGTGTACGCGACGAAGGCCCCGGCGCGGACCGCCGCCCGCGCCTCCCGGTTCACGACCGGGACCGCCGCCTCACCGCCGGCCACGCTCAGCGACCCCTTCGGATCGGCGAAGTCGTTCTGCACGTCGACCACGATCAGGGCGGTCCGCGGGTCGTAGCGCTTCATGTGCCGACGCTAGCACAGCCACCGAGACCGGGACGGCGCCCCCCCGAGCGCGCCGCCGGCCGCTCCCCGAGCGCGCCGCCGGCCGCTCCCCGGGCGCGATCGATCTCATTCATCAATGGCGTGACCTTCACGCTGGCCCACACCGCAGATTCGTCAGAAACGGCACGTGGCCACGCTCAGATGAGGCCGATCCGATGAACCAGATCAATCAGCAGTCGAACGGGGATACGCGCCGCCCCTCCCATCGTCGCGTCGCTCGTTCTGCCATGATTCCCTGATCGGGTTTCGGCCTGATGGCTGGGCCCCGGGCAGGGCGTCCTGGGTATCTGTTGGAAGGGTGAATCATCGATGCCGAACGGACGACCGGAACCCCAGATGGCCACGCCGACGAGCACAGCCTTCCCGAGTCAGGCGCAGGTCGTCGTGATCGGCGGCGGGATCGTGGGCTGCAGCGTCGCGTATCACCTGACGAAGCGCGGCTGGCGCGACGTCGTCCTGCTCGAGCGCCGGCAGCTCACCTCGGGCACCACCTGGCACGCGGCCGGACTGGTCACCCAGCTTCGTGCCACCTACAACATGAGCATGCTGGCCAAGTACAGCGCGGAGCTGTTCCCCGAGCTCGAGCGACTGACCGGGCAGGGTACCGGCTTCCGGACCACCGGGTCCATCCTCCTCGCCACGACGGAGGAGCGCTGGACGGAGGTTCGCCGCCAGATCTCGATGGCCCGCATCTGCGGCTTCGAGGTCCACCCGATCAGCGGTCGCGAGGCGGCGGCGATGTGGCCGCTCATGGATCCATCAGAGGTCGTCGGGGCGGCCTACCTGCCCGCCGACGGCGTCGCCAATCCCACCGACGTGACCCAGGCGCTTGCCGCGGCCGCACGGCTCGGCGGCGCCCGGATCTTCGAGCACACCGCCGTGACGGGAGTCCGGCAGGCCGGCGGCCGAGTCGCGGGCGTGGCCACGGAGCGCGGTGACATTGCCTGTGAGTTCGTCGTCAACTGCACCGGCATGTGGGCCCGTGAGCTCGGGCTGCGGTCCGGGGTGACCATCCCGCTCCACGCCGCGGAGCACTTCTACGTCGTGACCGAGCCCGTGCCGGGCCTGTCACGGGACCTGCCGGTGCTGCGATCTCCTGACGATACGGCCTACTTCCGCGAGGAGGCCGGCAAGCTGATGGTCGGGTTCTTCGAGCCGGGCGCCAAGCCGTGGGCGACGCACGGCATCCCGGACGACGCCGCGTTCGTGACCCTGCCCGAGGACTGGGATCATCTCGCCCCCTACATCGAGATGGCGGCCCGGCGCGTCCCGCTCGTCAGGGATCTTGGCATCCAGCTCTTCTTCAACGGCCCCGAGAGCTTCACGCCCGACGATCGATACATCCTGGGCGAGGCCCCCGGCCTCGACGGCTACTTCGTCGCGACCGGGTTCAACTCCGTCGGCTTCCAGTCCGGCGGCGGCGCCGGCCGGGAGGTGGCCAACTGGATCGTGGACGGACATCCCTCGATGGATCTGTGGGAGGTGGATATCCGGCGCTTCATGCCGTTCCAGGGCAACCGGCGCTACCTGCACGACCGGACGACGGAGACGCTCGGCCTGCTCTACGACATGCACTGGCCGTTCCGGCAGGTCGAGACCGCGCGCGGGGTGCGCCGGACGCCGTTCCACGATCGCGTCGCCGCGCGCGGCGCCTGCTTCGGCGAGCTGGCCGGCTGGGAGCGCGCGAACTGGTACGCGCCGCCAGGCGTGACACCGCGGTACGAGTACAGCTACGGTCGGCAGAGCTGGTTCGAGCACTCCGCGGCGGAGCATCGGGCCGTTCGCGAGGCGGTCGGCATCTTCGACCAGACGTCGTTCGGCAAGATCCTCGTCCAGGGGCGCGACGCGGAAGGCGCGCTCAACGGGCTGTGCACCGCCGACGTCGCCGTCGACCGCGGCCGGATCGTCTACACCCAGTGGCTGAACGAGCGCGGTGGCGTCGAATCGGACGTCACGGTCACCCGTCTCGATGAATGGTCGTTCCTCGTGGTCACCTCGGGGACGTCCATCGTGCGCGATCTCGACTGGCTCCGCCGCCGCCTGCCTGCCGATGCCCACGTGGCCGCCAGCGACGTGACGAACGTGTACGCCGTGCTGAGCATCATGGGACCGCGCTCGCGCGAGCTCCTCGCGACGCTGACCGACGCCGACCTTTCGAATGCAGCCTTCCCGTTCGCCACCTCGCGCGAGATCGACCTGGGCTACGCGCTCGTTCGCGCGTCGCGCATCACCTATGTCGGCGAGCTCGGCTGGGAGCTGTACATCCCGACCGACGTCGCGACCCACGTGTACGACACGATCGTGGCGGCCGGCGAGCCGTTCGGGCTGCGCCATGCGGGCTACCACGCCCTCAACTCGCTCCGCATCGAGAAGGCGTACCGGCATTGGGGTCACGACATGACCGATGAGGACAGCCTCCTCGAAGCGGGACTTGGATTCACCGCGGCGTGGGACAAGCCGGGCGGGTTCATCGGGCGCGAGGCGCTCTTGCGTCAGCGCGAGGCGGGGATCAGCCGTCGACTCGCCGTGCTCACCCTCGACGATCCGGACCCGCTCCTCTACCACAACGAGCCGATCTGGCGGGACGGTGAGCTGGTCGGACGGATCAGCTCGGCGATGTTCGGGCATACGATCGGGCGATCGGTCGGACTCGGTTACGTCCGGCGGCCGGACGGACCGGTGACCGCCGAATGGCTCGCCGCCGGCGCGTACGAGATCGAGGTCGCCAACGAGCGCTTCGCGGCCGGCGCGTCGTTCCGGGCGCCCTACGACCCGACGAACGAGCGAGTCCGGTCGTGAGGACGGAGTCGGCGCGGCGGCGCCGCTGTGCGGGCGTGGATCTCGCCTGATCCCATCGGTCGGCGTGGTCCGGATCCAGGCCGGCCCATCGACCGCGGCCCGGCGACCGGAGCGGATATCAAGCGAGGGGTGCGGTCGGAACGTCGCCGGGCCGGCTCGGCCTGCCGCCCGGATCGGACACCAGCACCTCGTCGTCGACCGCCCAGGTCAGACGGACGCGGGCCCCGGGTTGCCAGACCCGCTCGTTGCCGCCCACCTGCTGGCGGACCGTCGCCGTCTGCTCGTCCGGCAGGGTCAGCTCGTACTTGCGGATCGAGCCGAGATAGAGGACATCGCGGACTGACGCCTCCACCGTGTTCGCACCGGCCGCTGCAGCACCGGCGTCACCCGGATCCACGATCCTCAGCCGCTCCGGCCGGACCACGAGTGCGGCCGCCCGATCCCCGTCAAGTGCGGCCCGTGCCGTTGCCGCGGCCCCCACGCGCCAGCGCGAGGCGTCCCGGACCAGCCAGCCGCCGTCGCCATCGCGCTCGAACCACCCGCGCAGGATATTCGAGTCGCCGATGAAGTCGGCCACGAAGAGTGAGACCGGCCGGTCATAGAGGTCCTCGCCGCGACCGAGCTGCTCGATCCGGCCCCTGTTGAAGATGGCGATCCGGTCACTCATGACGAGCGCCTCTTCCTGGTCATGGGTCACGTAGATCACGGTCGCTCCCAGCTGGCGACTGATGTGCATGACCTCGAGCTGGAGGGCCTCCCGGAGCTTCTTGTCGAGCGCCCCGAGCGGCTCGTCCATGAGCAGCAGGCGGGGATGGAAGACGACCGCCCGGGCGAAGGCGATCCGCTGCTGCTGCCCGCCGGACAGTTGACGGGGATAGCGACCGCCGAAACCCTCGAGCTTGACCAGGGCGAGCGCCTCGGCCACCCGGCGCCTGATCTCGGAGCGGCTCGCCCGGCGCATCTCGAGCGGGAACGCGATGTTCTCGGCCGCGGTCATGTGCGGAAACAGGGCGTAGTTCTGGAAGATCATCCCGACGTCGCGTCGATAGGGCGGCACCTGGCTCATGTCCGCGCCATCGATCTCGATCGTGCCGGCCGACTGGCGGGTGAATCCGGCGATCATCCTGAGGGTGGTGGTCTTGCCCGAGCCCGATGGTCCGAGGAGCGTGATGAACTCACCCTGGCGGACCTCCAGGTCCACGCCGTCGACGGCGGGGACGTCGCCGAACGACTTCTCGAGACCACGCAGAACGAGGGCCGGCCGGTCCAGCCGCTCTGATGATCCGTCGATTGGGCGACCGGCCGTCGTCATCGAGCCGGCGCCTGGCGACGGACGACGAAGGCCAGGAGCAGGAGCGTCGTGGTGACGGCGAGGAGGGTGGTGGACACGGCCGCCACGGTCGGATCGACGACCTGGCGAACCTGTTCCCACATCTCGACGGGCAGGGTACGGAACCGGGCGCTGGTCAGGAAGATCGACACGACCACTTCGTCCCAGGAGGTGATGAACGCGAACAGACCCCCGGCGAGGACGCCGGGCAGGATCAGCGGCAGGGTGATCCGGCGGAACGTCCTGACCGGTCCGGCGCCGAGGCTCTGGGCCGCCTGCTCCAGGTTGCGGTCCATCGATCGCAGGCTCGTCGCCACGTTCACGACCACGAACGGCACCGCGAGCGCCGTGTGGGCCAGGACCAGGCCCACGATGGAACCGGTGATCTTCCAGCGCACGAACACCGAGAACATCCCGATGGCGATGATGATCACCGGGACGATGAGGGGCGAGAGGATGAGCCCGTTGACCGCACCCCGGCCCGGGAACCGCCCGCGGACGGTCCCCAGCGCGGCGAGCGTCCCGAGCACGGTCGCGAGGATCGCGGTCAGGAAGGCCACCTTGGCGCTGTTGAGGAAGCCGGTCGACCACTGCGGGTCCGTCACCATCTTCTCGTACCAGCGTGTCGAGAGGCCCTCCGGAGGAAAGGTCAGGGCGTTCGATGCCGTGAAGCTCATCGGCACGACCACCAGCGTGGGGGCCATCAGGAAGAAGACGGTCAGGGCGCCCAGCGCCACGAGGAGCAGGCGCCGGGGCTGGCGCCACGAGTCGGTCACGGCTCAGGACTCCTCGAAGCTGCCGAAGACGTCGCGCAGGCGAATGAATCGCGAGGCGACGAACAGGACCGTCAGGGTCAGGCCCATGAGGATGACCGCCATGGTGCTGCCGATGCCCCAGTCGAGGCGCTGCTGGACTGCGCTGGCGATGAACTGGCTGATCATGGTGTCCTTGGGCGAGCCGAGCAGGGCCGGCGTGATGTAGAAGCCCAGGGCCAGGACGAAGACGAGAAGCGAGCCAGCGAGGACGCCGGGCAGCGACAGCGGCAGGAAGACCCGCCGGAAGGCCGCGAACGGTGGGGCGCCCAGGTTCGCAGCCGCCCTGGTGTACTCCGGGTCGATCCGCCGCATCACCGCGTAGATCGGCAGGACCATGAACGGGAGCAGGATCTGGCTCATCCCGAGCATGACTCCGAGCGTGGTCCGGATGAGCGGGATCGGCTCGTCGATGAGGCGCATGTCGAGAAGAAACGTGTTGATGATCCCCGTGTCCCGCAGGATGACCTGCCAGGCATAGGTCCGGACGAGCAGGCTGGACCAGAACGGGAGGAGCACGGCGATGAGCAGCAGTCCGGCCAGCCGGGGCCGGACGATGTTCATCAGGTAGGCATACGGATAGCCCAGCGCTAGGCACACGACGGTCGACAGGGCCGCCACCCAGAACGTGTTGCCCAGGACCCGAACGTTTGCCGCCGAGTCGAAGAAGCGACCGTAATTGGCGAGAGCGTCGCCGGCCGGCCTGGGGAAGTCGGTCACGCTGCGGAGGCTGACGACGATCAGCGGGATGAGGAAGAAGGCGACCAGGAACGCGATCGGGGGGACGGCCAGCAGCGCCCAGCGGTTGACGATCGGGTCGTCGCGGTCGCGGCGACCCGATCGTCCGGTCCGTGAACGGTCCAGCAGCACCGGTGCGAGCGCGTCAGGTGCGGACGCCCGCCGTCACCTGGTCTTCCACTCCTGGTAGGCGTCCTCGAGGAGCTGGGCGTTCTCGACCACCCAGGCGTCATCGAAGTAGGCGGTGGTGTCGTTGATGTTCGAGACGCTGAGCTCGGCGACCTTCGACGGGTCGGCCTTGGCGAGCTTGTTCGTCGGCCCGTACGGGATGTACTTGGACGGCGCCGCGTTGTTCTCCTTGCACGTCGCCCAGGCGATGAAGTCCATCGCCGCGTCCTTGTTCGGCGTGCCCTTCGGCACGACGAAGTAGTCGGCCGTGACGATCTGGCCGTTCCACTGGATCTCGACCGGGTTGTTGTCGATGTTCTTCGCGCTGTAGGCGCGGCCGTTCCAGATCATCGCCATCGCCACCTCACCCTTGCCGAGGAGGTCCTGTGACTCGGCGCCCGAGCTCCAGAACACGATGTCGTCCTTGATCGTGTCGAGTTTGGCCGTCGCCCGAGGCAGGTCGAGCGGGTAGAGGTCCGCGGGGGCCACGCCGTCGGCGAGGAGGGCGAATTCGAAGATGCCGCCCGCCGAGTAGTCCCAGAAGCCGCGCTTGCCGGGGAACTTGGTGGTGTCGAAGAAGTCGGCCCAACCCTGGGGCACCTGGCCGCCCGTCTTCTCGGTGTTGTAGCCCAGGACGACGCCGTAGGTGATGTCGGCCACGCGGTACGTGCTCGCGAATCCGTCCAGGATCTCGTCCTTCCGGATCTTGGTGTAGTCGAGTGGCTCCAGCAGGTCGGCCTGCGCGTCGAGTCCGAAGTCATTGCCGACGTCGACGATGTCCCAGGTGACCTGGCCAGCCTCGACCTGCGCCTTGATGGTGGCGTTCGACGAGTCCTCGCTCTCCTGGAAGGTCACGCCGGTGAGCGCCGAGTACGGCTCCAGCCAGCCCTTGCGCTGGGCCTCCTGGTAGGCGCCGCCGTACGAGGCGAAGGTCAGGGTCGTCCCTTCTGCCTTGGGCGGGTTCGTGCAGATGTCGGCCACCGGGGCCGCGCTCTCCGGGGCCGCGCTCTCGGGAGCCGTCGTCTCCGGCGGTGCCGACGTTGGTGATGGGCTTGCTCCTCCGCCGCATGCAGCGACCAGCAAAAGGCCCGCGGTGACCAGTGGGAAAGTGCGTCGCCACGACGTCATCGATCGATCCTCCTCGATGTCCGTGGGTCGGTGGCCGGACGGGTTGCTCCGCCGCGCTCCGGCCGCTCCCGGGAAGGCGCCATCATAGTCGGCCGGAGCTTCCCGCGACAGGCGATTCGGACGTTCGTCCGCATCTCAACGTACGTGCCGGCCGCACCGCGCCGCAGCGGCCTTGCCCGCCGTGCGGGTCGGGAACAGGCCGGGCCCGGCCGAGGGGGCTGGAGGACCTCCCGGCGCAGCGCCGCCGCCGCCACGCGTCCGAATGTTCGCCACGGCCGAACCGATCGGCCGAATCGCCGGGCGGAGGGGGAGCGCCGCGACCACTTGGGATCAGGACGCCCGGCAGCCACGTGACTGGTGAGCACGGGCCGTCCCTCGACGAGCGTCACCCGATCGCCGGCGGGCTCGGCCGGTCCGTCTCCGTCCGCCGGTTCCGGCTCGAATCGGGCGATTGGTTCTCCCACGGAGAACGCCCCCCTACCAATCGGCTGTGCCCTGGCGTCGGGAGGTCGCTGCCCGGTCCGCGGACCGGGCCAGGCTCGGGACAAACACCGGGGCCGCCTCCCTGATGAAACGAAAGGCCGTGTCTCAGAGCCGCCTCCGAGGCCTCCGATATCTCCCCCGGACATCACGGAGCACCTCGCGGGCGGCGTTGTGACCCGGCACGCCGTAGACCCCACCGCCGGGATGCGTGCCAGAGCCGCACAGGTAGAGCCCCCGGATCGGCGTGCGGTAGTCGCCGAAACCGGGGATCGGGCGGAGGAAGAAGAGCTGATCGATCGACAGTTCGCCGTGGAAGATGTGGCCCTGGGGCAGGCCGTAGATCCGCTCGAGATCTGGCGGCATCAGGATCTGCCGGTCGATGATCGCCTCGCGGATGCCCGGTGCGAACTCGGCGATCGTGTCGACCACGCGGTCGGCGAACTTCTCGCGCTCGTCATCCCAGGTCGTGTCGGCCAGCGTGTAGGGAGCGTGCCCGCCGAACACGGTGAGGATGTGCCTGCCCTCGGGTGCCAGGGCCGGGTCGGCCAGCGTCGGCACAACGGGTGACAGGAACGGTCGGGCCGACGGTCGGCCGTACTTGGCGTCGTCATAGGCCCGCTCGAGGTACTCGATCGTCGGGCCGAGGTGGACGTACGTGGGATACGGGACGCCCGTCGCCTCCCGGTCGAACGCGGTGTACTCGGGCAGGCGGTCGAGCGCGAAGTTGATCTTGAACGCGGTGCTGAACGTCTTGTAGGACTCGATCTCGGTCACGGTCTCCCCGTCGAGGTGCTCCGCGCCAACGAGCCGCAGGTAGGTCGTCCTGGGGTCGGCGTTCGACACGACCACCTTCGCCGAGTAGGCGTCGCCGTTGACCAGCTCCACGCCGACGGCGCGGCCGTCCCGCACCGTCACCCGGGCGGTCTCCGCGTCGGTCAGGATCGTTGCGCCATGGGACCGGGCGCACGCGGCGAGCGCCTTGGTCAGGCCGCCCATTCCACCCCGGATGAAGCCCCACCCGCCGGCGCCCTTGTGCTCGCCCATCAGATGGTGGAGGAGGACGTAGGCACTGCCCGGCGTCATCGGCCCCTTGAAATTCCCGATCGAGCCGTAATAGGCGAGGGTCGCCTTGAGCTGGTCGGACTCGAACCAGTGCTCGAGAAACTCCACGATCGAGCCGGTCATGAGGTCGAAGAACCGGAACGCACCGCCGCCCATCCGGCGGAGCTTCCAGCCCAGCTCCAGCATGTCGCGGCCGCTGCGCAGGCCGAGTGACGCCGGGGGCGTCTTCCAGATCAGCTCGCGGACGAAGGCGGCCGCCTCGTGAAGGAACCGGTTGTAGTCCGGGTAGCGCTCGGCGTCCTTGCGGGAGAACTTCGCGATCTCCGCGCAGGTCCTGGCCTCGTCGTCCCACAGGACCATGGAGCGGCCGTCCTCGAACGGCACGAACAGGTTGTCCGTCGGGATGAGCTCGAAGCCGAACTCTCCGAGCCGGAGATCCTGAATGATCCGCCCCTGGAACATGCTGTTGACGTAGGAGGTCGTCGAGACGTGGAAGCCCGGCCAGACCTCCTCGGTGACGCAGGCCCCGCCGACGATGCCGCGCCGTTCCAGGACGAGCGTTCGCAGCCCCGCCCGGGCCAGGTACGCGGCGGAGACGAGGCCGTTGTGGCCGGCCCCGACGACGATCGCGTCGTACGAGCCCGCAGCTACCATCGTAAGCCACCTCCTGTGGATTCCCGGGGAGCATCAGAACGCGGGCCGATTGTAGGCCGGCATGATCGCCGACACCGTAGCGACCACGCTATCATGCGGAGACTCCTGACCGGAACGCTAGCCCCGCCAAGCCGTGGCGCCTCAACGCCGAGGTCCATCATTCGCTACCCAACGTTGCGGCATGAGGCACCAGACGTAGCATGGACTTGACCCTGACCCCAACGGAGTTCGAGCTCCAGGCCCGCGCCCGCGCTTTCGTCCACGATGTCCTCCAACCGATCGAGCTCGAGCTCGAGCGAGCCGGCGGTCGGCTCCCACCCGAGCAGGGCCGTGAGCTCCGCCGCCGGGCGATCGAGGCGAACCTCCACGGTGGCTCGATGCCCGGGGAGTACGGCGGCCAGGGCTGGACCGTGATGGAGCAGGTGCTCGTCCACGAGCAGCTCGGTCAGGTGACCGGTGGGCTGTGGTCATACATTCCGGGCGCCTACAACGTCCTCGCCCACTGCGACCCGGAGCAGCGCCGGCGCTATCTCGATCCGTGCATGCGCGGCGAGCGGTCCGGCAGCTATGCGATCACCGAGGACGGCACCGGCTCGGACGCCCGGACGCTGGCCGCCACGGCCGTCCTCGACACGGCCACCGGTGAGTACGTCCTCAACGGCGAGAAGTGGTTCGTGACCGGCCCAGACGACACGGACTTCATGATCTTCCACTGCCACCTGCTCGACGGCGACCGGCGCCTGCCGACCCTGTTCCTCGTCGACTACGACGCGCCCGGTCTGCGGATGAGGCACGACCCGGACTACATGCACACGTTCGCCGATCGCCACCCGCAGTTCGTCCTGGAGGACGTCCGGGTGCCGGCCTCCGCCCTTCTCGGCGAGATCGGTGCGGCGGACGAGATGACCAACGACTGGTTCGTCGAGGAGCGGATCCACATCGGCGCGCGCTGCAGCGGGGCGATGGAGCGGCTGCTCACCCTGGCCGTGAAGTGGGCCACGGAACGCGTCCAGTTCGGCGAGAGGATCTACGATTTCCAGGGCGTCAGCTTCCCGCTGGCCGACTCCGCCGCGGATGCCAGCGCTGCCCGCCTGCTCACCCGCGAGTGCGCCTGGCTGAGCGACCACGGCGCGGACCGCAAGGTCGTCCATGCCAAGGCGTCGCTGGCCAAGCTGTTCGCCTCGGAGGCCGCGTTCCGCTGCGCCGACCGGGTGGTCCAGGTCTTCGGCGGGCGCGGTTACATGCGCGACTTCCCGGCGGAACGGTTCTTCCGCGAGCTCCGCGTCGACCGGATCTGGGAGGGGACGAGCGAGATCCAGCGGGTCGTCATCGCCCGGGCGCTCGAGAAGCGGGGCGTCGGCCGGGTCGTCGGGTGACCGCCGAGCCGACTGACGAGCCGACTGACGAGGTCGTCCCGACGGCGCGTCCCGCGATCGATCTCTGGCCGCTGTTCGCCCCGCGCTCGATCGCGGTCATCGGCGCGTCGCCACGCTCGAGCATGGCCCAGACGATCCGCGACAACCTCGTCGTGATGGGCAGCGCCACGCGCTGCCACTTCGTCAACCCGAAGTACGCCGAGGCCTGGGGTCAGCCCTGCTTCCCCGACGTCGCGTCGCTGCCCGAGGTCCCGGACCTCGTCATCATCGCCACCAACCCGCTCCGCGCCACGGTCCTCACGGAGGAGGCCGCCCGGGCGGGTGCGCGGGCCGTGATCATCCCCGGCGGCGGGGTCGTCGAGGGCGGCGAGGCGGCCGCGCGGATGCAGCGCGACGTTCGCGACATCGCCCTCCGGCACGGCCTGGCCCTGCTCGGCCCGAACTGCATGGGGATGGTCGACTTCACGACGAACAGCGCCGCCTACATCGGCCAAGTGAGCCCATGGCTGCCCCGCGGCGGTGTCGCCGGGATCGCCCAGAGCGGCAGCGTCACCGACGCGTTCATCCACTCGGGGACGCGGATCGGCTTCAGCCGGATCGTCGGCTCGGGCGCGGAGGTCGTGCTCGACGTGTGCGACTACATGGCCCACTCGCTCGACGACCCAGAGACCCACGCGATCATCCTGTTCGTGGAGGGCTTCAAGCGGCCGGAGCGATTCCTCGCCCTGGCCGACCGGGCGCTCGAGCTGGGCAAGCCGATCCTCGCGGTCAAGGTGGGCCGCTCCGCCCAGGCGCAGGAGGCGGCCGTCGCCCACAGCGGCTCGCTCGCCGGCGAGGACCGGGTGACCGACGCCGCGCTCGCCGCGGCTGGGGTGATTCGCTGCAACGACCTCGACGAGCTGCTCGAGGCCGCCGAGCTCCACGCCGGCTGCCGGCGCCTGGGCCGGTCCGCCGGTCGCGGGCGGACGGGCGTGGTCACCGTCTCGACCGGGGAGGCCTCGCTGGTGGCCGACCTCGCCGCGGAGACGGGGCTCGACCTCCCGCCGGTGCCCGAGGCGGCGCGCGCCGCCATCCTCGCCGACCTGCCAACGATGGGCTACGTCGGCAACCCAATCGACCCGTGGGGAGCCGCCGACGAGTCGGTCTGCTACCCGGCGGTCTTCCGCGGCTTCGCCGATTCCGGCGCGTACGATGTCCTGGCGATCGTCCACGACTTCCCGTACCGCTCGTTGCCGCGCGAGGTGGACGTCGCCTCGACGGTGACCCGGGCGCTCCTCGACGCCACCCGCGACCGGCCGGACCTTCTCCCGGTCTACGTCTCGTTGACCTCCGGCGAGCCGACCCCGGAGATCCAGGCCATGCTCGATGCGGCCGGCGGCGTGCCGCTCCTGCGTGGCACTCGAGAGGCATCGATCGCCATCGCCCGGCGGGCGTGGTGGGAGCGGCGGCGGGCCGAGCGGCTGGAGCGGGGGCCGGCTCGGCCGACCTGGCCGGCGCTCGCGGCGGGCCGGACGCCGGTCGGCCGCGACGACGTGACGAACGGGACGGCCACGCCTCAGGGGGAGGCCCCCGCCCATGCGCCCACCCACGCCCGGCGTGCCCTCCCCGAGCGGGAGAGCCTCGAGCTCCTCCGCGCGGCCGGCCTGGCCGTCGTCGAGGCGTGGGTGGCGGTCGACCCGGAGGGCGCCGTTGCCGTGGCAGCGGCCTTCGGTGCTGGTCCGGTCGTCCTGAAGCTCGACGCGGTTGGGCTCGCCCACAAGAGCGACGTCGGCGCCGTCCGGCTCGGGCTCGTCGGATCGGCCGCCGTCCGCGCCGCCGCCGCGGATCTCCTCCAGCTCGGCCGGGGCCGCGACCTCGACGTGCGAGGCCTGCTCGTGGAGCCGATGGCCCGGCCCGGGCTCGAGCTCATCGTGGGGGCGACCCGCGACCCGCTTTTTGGCCCGACGGTCATGGTCGGCCTCGGCGGCGTCTTCACCGAGGTCCTCGACGACGTGGCGATCCGCCTCGCCCCGCTCGACCGCGCCGACGCCCTGGCGATGCTCGACGATCTCCGCGGCCGGGTCCTGCTCGACGGCGCCCGCGGCCGGCCGTCCGTCGACCGGGGGGCCGTTGCCGACCTCGTCGTCGCCCTCGCCCGGCTCGCCTGGGAGCGCCCGGACATCATCGAGGTGGACCTCAACCCGGTGATCGCCGGTGCGGACGGCGCGTTGGCGGTCGACGCCCTGGTCGTGCTGGCGGGGGACCGCGATGGCTGACGGTGGCGTCCTCCGGGCGATGCGCACCCCGTGGGGCGCCCGGCTCGTCCTCGACCGGCCGGCGAAGCTGAACGCGCTGGATCACGCCCTCGTCGAGGCGCTCGATCGCGCCATCGACGAGGCCGTCGCCGACCCAGAGGTGCGGGTGGTGGTGATCGAGGGTGCCGGTCGGGCGTTCAGCGCGGGCTACGATCTCAACCAGGAGGTGGCTGTCGTCATCGAGGGGCCGCTTCAGTGGCGCGAGCTGCTCGCCCGGGACATCGCCGTGACCCTCAAGGTCTGGGACTGTCCCAAGCCGGTGATCGCCCAGGTCCACGGCTACTGCCTGGCCGGTGGGCTGGAGCTGGCAATGGCCTGCGACCTGATCGTCGCGGCGGAGGGGACGAAGCTCGGCGAGCCGGAGATCCGCTATGGCTCCGCGCCGGTGACCCTGCTCATGCCGGCGCTCATCGGGCAGAAGAAGACGCGCGAGCTCCTTCTGACCGGGGACCTCATCGACGCGGCGGAGGCCGAGCGGATCGGTCTGGTCAACCGGGTCGTCCCGGCCGATCGCCTCGCGGCGGAGGTCGACGCGCTGGCCGTCCGGCTGGCCCGGACTCCGCCCGAGGTGATGCGCCTCACGAAGCGGATGCTCAACCGGGCGATGGAGGCCGCCGGCCTGCGCGAGGCGATCGAGGCGGGTCTCGATCTCGGAACGATGATCAACGCGGCGGACACGCCCGAGCAGCGCGAGTGGGACGAGATCGTCCGGCGCGACGGCCTGAAGGCCGCGCTTGCCTGGCGCGACCGGCGCTACGAGCGCCTGACCGGCCCGTCGAGCGAGGAAGCCTCGGCTCCGTCCACCCGGGCCTGACCGCCGCCTCGACAGCCCCGCCACCGGCCACGCGTCCTCGCCGAGCTAGCCCGACTGTTCGGTGATCATCCCCGCGACCGAAGCCTGCGCGCCGTGTTGCCCGGAGCGGCGTGCGTTGCGCCAGACCGCGATCTGGCCGATGAGCAGGATCGACAGCGTGATGAGCAACATGACGGCCGCGACGGCGTTGGTCGCCGGCGTCACGCCCTTGCGGATCGTGCTGAAGACGTACAGCGGCAGGGTCGTGGACCCAGCCCCGGACACGAACGTCGTGATCACGTAGTCGTCGAAGCTGAAGGTGAACGACAGCAGGCTGCCGGCGATGATCGCCGGCAGGAGCTGCGGGAACGTGATCTGCCAGAAGGTTCGCCAGGGTGTGCCGTACAGGTCGTAGCTCGCCTCGACGTGTGTCCGGTCCATGCCGCTGAGCCGCGCGCGCACGAGGAGCATGACCAGGCTGATGTTGAACAGCGCATGGGCGGCGATGATCGTCTGGAACCCGAGTCGAAGCTTGAGGTCCAGGAGCGAGTTGAGGATGTCGAACGTCGACGAGAAGAAGACGAGCGTCGCGAGGGCGATGACGATCTCCGGCACGATGATGCTGATGAACGTCAGGGCCTCGAATGGGGCACGGAACCAGCGCGGCGCGCGCTGCAGACCGAGGGCGGCCATCGTCCCGAAGATCGTCGCGATGACGGCTGTGGACGTCGCGACGATGAGGCTGTTCGCCAGCGCGCCCTGGACGACCGTGTCGTTGAGCACGCTCTCATACCACTTGAGGCTGAAGCCCTCCCACTGGGTCACCCGCCGATCGGTGGCGTTGAAGCTGAAGACCACGACGACGACGATCGGGATGTAGAGGAAGGCGTAGATCAACACGGCGTGGCCGCGCAACCAGCCCTCGACGAGGCTGCCGACTCGATCCTTCTTCTGACGGACACCGCCGTGAGCCACGTCGACGCCGGATGCGCCCTCCGGCGCCCGGGCGACCGATGTCGCGGGGGCGCTCACAGGACGCTGATCTCACGGGTCCTGCGTCCGCGGCTGGCGAACCACAGGTAGAAGACGACCGAGATGAGCATGATGAGGATCAGGACGACGGCCCGCGCCGCCCCCTCCGGCCAGTTGCGGGCCTCGAGGAACTGCAGCACGAGCTGGTTGCCGACGAGGAAGACCCGGCCGTAGCCGAGGATCGCCGGGATGACATATTCGCCCATCAGCGGGATGAACACGAGGATGCTGCCGGTGATCAGGCCCGGCAGCGTGATCGGCAGGGTGACCTGGCGGAACGTGGCCCACCGGCCGGCTCCCAGATCCTTGGACGCCTCGATCAGCGTTCGGTCCATCCGCTCCATCGTCACGTAGATCGGGAACACCATGAGTGGCAGGTAGCCGTAGACGACCCCGATGAGGACCGCGACCGGCGTGCCGAGAATCCGGAAGCCGGAGTCACCGACGACGTCGCCGATGAACCCGGCCAGCCCGTCGGGGCCGAGCAGGGTCAGCCATGCATACGTCCGGATCAGGAAGCTCGTCCAGAACGGGACGATCAGCAGGACGATCAGGAGGGACTTGCGACGGCCGCCACGCGTCGCGATGAAGTAGGCCAGCGGCAGGGCTGCCAGCAGGCAGAGGATCGTCCCGGAGGTCGCCAGCACGAGGGACGTGATGAACGGCGTCGACCGCTCGAACGCCTGGCCGTAGTTCTCGAGCGTGAAGCCCGGCTCGTATCCGCCGATCCGGCTGGCGCGACCGAAGCTCATGACCAGGACGATCGCCAGCGGGACGACGAGCAGGATCAGATACCACAGGCTGGCCGGCAGGAGGAGCAGGCCGGTCAGCAGCGCCGAGCTAAACGAGCGGCGAGGCTGTCCGGAACGAACCGGCGCAGCCTCGCTCAATGTGGCCATGTGGCGAGCAGGGGCCGAGTGCTCAGGCCTGCCCGATCTTCGACTTGAACTCTTCCCAGATGTCCAGGCGCTGCGGGTTGGTCGAGGTGTCCTGCGCGCCCTCGAGCTTGGCCAGAACGTCGTCCGGCACGAAGATCGCCGGATCGTTGAGGATCCTGGGGTCGATGAACTTCTTCGCCTCGCTGTTCGGCGTGGCGTAGGTGTTCCACTCTGTCTCCCGCGCCTGGACCTCAGGCTCGTGGATGAAGTTGATGAACGCGTGGGCTGCGTTCGGGTGCGGGGCTTCGGCGAGGACGACCCAGGTATCCAACCAGTAGAGCGTGCCATCCTGAGGGATCACGTAGACGACGTCGGCCGTCTCCGGTTTGTCGCGAAGCTCGAGGATGCCGCCGGTCCAGACCAGGCCGAGCACGGCCTCCTCGGTCTCGATCTTCGTGTTGTACTGGTCAGAGTCGAGCGCGAGGACGTGCGGGGCGAGACCGAGCAGCAGTGCGCGCGCCTCCTCCAACTCGCTCTCGACGGTCGAGTTCAACGAGTAGCCCAGGGCCTTGAGTGGCGCCACGAACACATCACCGGGCGAGTCGACCAGAACGATCCGGCCGGAGTAGGTCGGCGCAACCTCGAAGAACTGCTTCCAGGTCTTGACCTCTTCCTTGACGATCTTCGACCGAACGACGATGCCGGTCGTGCCCCAGTCCTTGGGCACCTGCCACTCGTCGGTCGGATCCCACCACACGCCCTTGAATGCCTTCTCGATGTATTTGGCGTTGGGGATCCTGGAGAGGTCGAGCTTCTGAATGAAGCCCTGCTCGCGCATCGCGGGCACGAACTCCCCCGTCGGGGCGCTCACATCCCACTGGCCGACCGCCCCGCCCTGGAGCTTGGTCAGGAGCTCGTCGTTCGACGCGAACGTGTCATAGGTGAACTTGTCGATCCCGAACTTGGCCTTGAAGGCGTCGATGTTCTTGGGGTCGACGTAGTCGCCCCAGTTGTACATGAACAGTTGTTTCTCGATGTCGGCCGGGATCGCCGCGGACGACGCGCCCGCGCCGGCGGAGGCGGCCGGTGCCGTGGTGGAGCTGGTCCCACCGCCCGTGCACGCCGTGAGGAAGGCCGCCGAAGCGGACATCGTCCCCGCCCACAGAAAGCCGCGCCGGCTCAATGGGGCGTGAGCCATCCGCCTGATGGCCCGATCGATCTCGTGCTCTGCCACGTTTCGTGCTCCTCCTCCGGGTCGACCCGGGCCTGGTGCTCCCTCAGCCCGCGAGGACGAGGTTCGCATCTCTCTGCCACCGGACGATCACCGGATCGCCCGGACCGACCCCCGGGGCGCCCCCGGCGCCTGCCGCGTTCTGATGGCGGACGATCAGCTCGCCCGCCTCCTCTGTCAGCACGCGGTACTCCGTCTGGTCCCCAAGGTAGGTCCCCTGCTGGACACGCCCATTGATCTGGGTGATGCCGGCCCCGACTGGCGCGGCCGCATCGGCCGGGACGACCTCCAGTCGCTCTGGTCGGGAAGCCACCGTGACCGTGTCGCCGACGCGTACGGTCGCCTCGTCGTCTGTCACGCGACCGCGCAGGGTCAGGCCCCGGGCGCTGCGAACGGCGACGTGGCGACCCTCATCCGGCGGCTCGACAACGGTCGCCTCGATGAAGTTGGATGTCCCGATGAAGTCCGCCACAAAGCGGTTGACCGGTCGCTCGTAGAGCTCGGTCGGCCCGCCCATCTGCTGGATCAGCCCATCCCGCATGACGACGATGACGTCGCTCATCGTCAGAGCCTCTTCCTGGTCGTGGGTGACGTACACGAAGGTGATGCCCACTTCCCGTTGAAGAGCCTTGAGCTCGAGCTGCATCTCCTTCCGCAGCTTCATGTCGAGGGCGCCGAGCGGCTCGTCGAGGAGCAGGACCGTGGGTCGGTTCACGAGCGCCCGCGCCAGCGCCACGCGCTGTTGCTGGCCACCCGACATCTCCCACGTCCGGCGCTTGTCGTAGCCACCCAGGCGCACCAGCTCGAGCGCCTCTGCTACCCGCCGCCGCTCCTCCGTCCCCCTGATCTTGCGCTGGCGCAGCCCATAGCCAACGTTCTGGGCGACGTCCATATGCGGGAAGAGCGCGTAATGCTGGAAGACCGTGTTGACGTTGCGCTGGTACGGCGGAACGCCGGCGATCGGCTGGCCGTCGAGAAAGATCTCGCCCTCGGTCGGCTGCTCGAAGCCGGCGATCATTCGCAGCGTCGTCGTCTTGCCGCAGCCGGACGGTCCGAGCAGGCTGTAGAACTCGCCGTGGGCGATCGCCAGCCGCATCCGATCAACCGCGGTGACGGTGCCGAAGCGCTTGGTGACGTCGACGATCTCGACATCCGGGGTCGGCCCGATCGCTCCGTCCGGCACGACGGCGCGCGGCCGGGCGCTCACCGGCCCGGGGTAGATCTCGGTGCCGGGCGACAGGGAGGCGGTCAACGGCGGCCCTCGAGGTGCGGTTCCGGGCGCTGCGCACAACCCTGTAGCCGCGCTACAGGATCGCTGCATGGTACGAGCGAGGGCGGTGACCGTCAACGCAGGAATCGTGTGATGTTGATGGCCGGGCAGCGGGTTTCATCCTGCCACGGCGCCCCGACGGTCGATCGCGCCGTCGCGGCGCGGGGCGCATGATAGCGCACGGACCCGACTGTCCCACCAGCCGCCGCCGTCGAGAGGCCAGTGACCACGATCCCCGAGCCCGTCATT
>PNKK01000036.1 GCA_013822395.1 Anaerolinea sp.
GTCAGCCATTGCCGGTAGCGGTCCCTGTGGCGCGGCCGGAAGCTCCCTCCCGCGATCTGAGCGAACCCGTCCGTGAAGCACGAATCCCATGTCCTCGCAGCGCTCGAGGCGGAGCCGTCGAACCCGGATTGAACCTCCAAGCCGGTGCAGAAGCAGGTCGGGCAGACGAGGGTGCAATTCGCACAGGCGATGCAGCGCTCGGCGATGGCGTCCCAGCGAGGATGCTCGAGGTTCGCGAGGAGCAGGTCCCGGGGATTGGCCGGAACGGCGCTCGTGCCCATGGACGCTCGCGTCGCCGCGACCTCGGCGATGACGCGTGCCGTGCGATCCGCGCCGGCCACGGCCAGGTCGAGGGCCGCCAGGACCCGCTGCCCGGCGGGCGTGGGCGCTCGGACGACGAACCCGTCATCGAGCTCACCGAGGACGAGGTCGGCGCTGGTCGTGACCTCCGGGCCGGTACCCATCGAGGCGCAGAAACAGGTGCTGCCCGCGATCGCACACTCGACCGCGACGATCAGAAGGTCCCGTCGGCGCACCGCATAGTCTGGGTCGACGGCGGGTCCGCCGGCCAGGACGCGGTCGTGGACGGCAAGGGCGGCAAGATCGCAGGCGCGAGCGCCGACGATCGCGAGCGGGATCGGCTCGGCCGGCGCCTCCACGCGGACCCGGACGGAGCCATCCGGAGCGGTCTCCATCGACAGGGCATCGACGCGGCTCGGGAACGTGAAGCGCTTGATCCCCTCGCCCGATACGGGGTAGTGGAACGTACGAGCGGCGCCCGGTCCATCGGACAGCCGTTCCAGGCGTGCTCGGCCGGGCGCGGTCCTGAGCGTCCATCCGGCCGGCAGGTCGGCGGCACGAGCGAGATCGGCGAAGACGATGGCACCGTCGGCGATCGTGGGGCCCACCACCCGTCGGCCGCCGTCGGCGAGCGCGGCCAGGAGGTCGTCGAACCGCTCGCGCGGGAGGAAGTGGGTGGTCGTGGTCTCGGGCTTGGCTCCCGTCTCCATCACCACGGGTCCACCCCGGCGCCGCGGAACAGGTCCAATAGCTGGTCGCGCGTGGCCGCCACGCGGGCCGCGACCGTCTCGAGGACCGGCGGCAGGAACGCCGCCGCGAGCTCCGTGTCCGTCGCGAGCAGCTCGCGAAGCTCCTCCGCGGGGATGATCGCAAGCTCGGCCGGCTCGAGCGTCGTCGCGCTCGTCGTGGCCCGGTACGGCGGCACGATCGCCGACCAGCCGACGATGTCGCCGGGATCGAGCGTCAGGATCGTGACCGCGCCGCGCTCGGGAACTCGCAGCCGGAGTGCCACCCGGCCACGGACGATGATCGCCAGGAACAGGGTGACCTCGCCTTCGTGCATGAACGTCGCGCCGGAATCAAGGCTCAGGCGCGCCATCCGCGCGCCAAGTCGCGCCCGGGGTCCGGGCGGCAGGCCGTCGAGGATCGGGACAGGCTCCTGCTCTCCGGTCGGGCCGGTAGGAGCGTCGGTGAGACTCGCCCGGTAAGCACTCGGCATCGTGGAGACCTCCGGCGCTGACGGTACGGGCATGGGCTGTCCTTCCTGCAGCGCCATCCGTCCCGATCCGGTCCCGGCCAGCGGCCCCCGGGAGCCGGGACCCGGGCCACGGAGTCCTGCCGAATCCGGGACCTTCGGCCCTATCGAGGGCCCCTTGCCCGGCCGAAGATGCCGTCGCGGTGGATACCGGAGGGGACGCCCGGTATCCACCCTTTGATTCCCGGGGTTCGCGGCGGACGCGACGCCGGGCGAGCAGCAGCGCGCGGCGCCGGCCCTTCTCATCGAGCTCTCATCCGAATCCTGGCATGATTCGGGCTCACGAAGCCGGCCGCGGGCAGCGCGGTTCGCACGAGGTGCCCGATGTCCCGCTCCCGACTCCGCCTGGTCCTGGCGCTCGCGGCGGCGGTGATCGCGCTCGGCGGCTTCCTCGCCTTCCGGCAGTTCCTCGCCGGTGACGACGTCGCCCGGCTGACCCTCGCTCCGTCCCTCGCGACCCCCGCGGCCACGGCCTCGGACGGGCCCACGGCCGATCCCGTGGCGAGCCCGAGCGAGGGCTCGGGTTCCGGGACCGCGACCGCCGCCGACCTCGCCGGCAACTGGTCCGTCGCCGACGGCAGCCTCGTCGGCTACCGCGTCCGCGAGCAGCTCGGCGGCATCTCGGCGCTGACCGATGCCGTCGGCCGAACGAACGCCGTCAGCGGCGCCGCCACGCTCGAGGCGAGGGGTGACGCCCTCGTCGTCACGGCGGCCACGTTCGAGGCGGACCTGACGCAGCTCGAGAGTGACGACGGGCGGCGCGACAACCGGATCCGGACGCTCGGCCTCGAGAGCAATGCCTTCCCGACCGCGACCTTCGTCCTGGCGGAGGCCATCGAAGTGCCGGCCGCCGGCATCGCCGGCGAGACGGTCGATGTCACGATCACCGGCGATCTCACGATCCGCGGCGTCACGAATCGGGTCTCGATCATGGGCCAGGCGCGCCTGAACGGCACCCGAATCGAGGTCGCCGGCTCGCTCACCTTCCCGTTCGCCGTCTTCGGGATGACGCCGCCGGACATCGCCGGCTTCGTCCAGGTCGAGGACGACGCCACCCTCGAACTGCTGCTCTCCCTGGCCGCGGGCTGATCGTCAGTCGAGCTTCAGGCGACGGGCCTCCGAGCGGAGCTCGTCGCGGAAATTGGGGTCGGCGATGCCGATGAGAGCTTCGGCGCGCTCGTGGAGCGAGCGACCCCACAGCTCGGCGACGCCCCATTCGGTGACGATCGTCCGCGCATGGGCCCTCGTGGTCACGACGCCTGCCCCTTCCTTGATCGCAGCCACGATCCGGGACATCGTTCCGCCGGCTGCAGAGCTCGGGAGGGCGATGATCGCCCGGCCCTCGGCGGCGAGCGAGGCGCCGCGGATGAAGTCCATCTGGCCGCCGACCCCGGAATACATCCGGTGGCCGATGCTGTCGGCAACCACCTGCCCGGTCAGGTCCACCTCGATCGCCGAGTTGATCGCCGTCATCCGGCTGAAAGAGCGGATGACGTGTGTGTCGTTCGTGAAGTCGACCTGGCGCATCTCGACCATCGGGTTGTCGTGGACGAACTCGTACAGGCGCCGCGTCCCCATCATGAACGCCGCGACGATCTTGCCCCGATTCCGTTCCTTGCGGCTCCCGTTGACGACGCCCTTCTCGACGAGATCGACCACGACATCGGTGAACATTTCGGTATGGACACCAAGATCGCGCTTGTCCGCGAGGGCGGCGCCGACCGCCGACGGGATCCCGCCGATCCCCATCTGGATCGTGGCGCCGTCCGGCACGAGGTCCGCCACGAACTGGCCGATCCGGCGCTCCACCTCGCCGAGCTCGCCCACGATGTGCTCGTAGGGCGGGACGTCGCACTCGACCGCGAGGTCGATCTGGTCGACATGGATGAAGCTCTCGCCGAGCGTCCGAGGAATCGCCCGGTTGAACTGGACGATCACCGTCCTGGCGGCCCGGATCGCGGAGTGCATCGCCTCGACGCTCGTCCCGAGGGAGCAGAAGCCGTGGGCGTCCGGCGGGGTCGCGTTGACAAGAACCGCGTCGAGCGGGAGCAGGCCGCTGTCGAACAGGCGCGGGACGTCGGACAGGAACGCGGGGATGTACTCGGCGCGGCCCTCGTTGATCGCCGCGCGAGCGTTCGGGCCGATGAACAGCGCCCGATGTCGAAAGTGGGGTGCCATCTCTGGTGCCAGGTGCGGGCCCGGTCCTTCGCAGTGGAGGTGGACGACACGGACGTCGCGCAGCTCGGGCGCTCGCGCCACGAGCGCGTCGAGGAGCACGGACGGCGTGGCCGCGGCGCAGTGCAGGTAGATCTGGTCGCCGGAGCGGATGCCGGCGACAGCCTCTTCGGCAGTGACGATTCGCATGGTTCGAGGATAGGCGGCCACGGACACGGCCCGGGGGTCCGGACGTCCCGTCGTCGCAGGCCGAAGGTCGGCGGAACGGCGGGACGAGAATGCCGGCCGGTCGAGAATCAGCTTCCGCCGCGGTCCATCCGGTGCTTTGCCACGAAGGCGGCGGCCTGCGCGCGACGTTCCAGGTTGAGCTTCGAGAGAATGGAGCTCACATAGTTCTTCACCGTCTTGTCCGACAGGAAGACCTCGGAGGCGATCTCCTTGTTCGTCTTCCCTTCGGCCACCAGGAGCAGGATCTTGCGCTCCTGTGCGGTGAGCTGGGCGAGCTCGTCGGTGTACGTGCCGGTGGCAATCCGGCGGACGCGTTCGAGGACCTTTTCCGTCACGGCGGGGTCCAGGAGCGACTCGCCGCGGCCCACGGACTCCAGCGCGGAGACGAGGTCGCGGGCACGGATCTGCTTCAGGAGGTACCCGGACGCGCCTGCGACGATCGCCGACAGGACGGCCTCCTCGTCTGGGAACGAGGTCAGCATCACGACCCGGGTGGTCGGCAGCTCGGCGCGAATCTCGCGGCAGGCCTCAATGCCCGAGCCGTCGGGCAGGCGAACGTCCATGATCACGATATCCGGCTGGAATCGGAGGGCTTGGTCCACGGCCTCGGCGACGGTCCCGGCCTCCGCGACGACCTGGAATCCCTCCCGTCGGTCGAGCAGGGCCACGAGACCCTGGCGGACGACCTCGTGGTCGTCGACGACGAGGAGGCGAAGCGGGTGAGCTGACGAGGCGTCGGTCACTGGGGGTCCATCTCCAGGTTCGAGAGCGGCAACCGAACGATGATACGTGTGCCGGCGCCGACGTGGCTGGAGATCTCGAGCGTCCCGCCGACGGAGGCCGCCCGATCGTGGAGGTTGGCCAGGCCGAGATGGCCGGCGCCGCGCGGCGCGGCCGGGTCGAACCCGCACCCGTTGTCCTCGACCGAGAGCACGGCGTGGTCATCCTGGGCTCGGAGCGACAGGCGTGCCCGCGGCGCGCCGCTGTGGCGAATCGCGTTGCTGAGCGCCTCGCGCGCGATCTGCAGGAGTTGCGTCGCCCCCTCGGGCGAGAGCCGCTCGTCCACCTCGCCGACATCCGCGAGATCGAGGTCGAGGGCCATCCGCGCCCCCGAGCTCAGGAGGAGCTCGTCGGCCAGGCCGGCCAGCCGCGCCCCGATCGCGATCTGTACCGTATCCGCTCCGAGCCCGATGATGAACGTCCGGATCTCGCCGATCGTCGTGTTCAGCCGATCGATCGCCCGGTCGACACGCTGCGAGGCCTCGGCCGCGTCCTCCTCCATCAGGTCGGGGACGTCCTCGAGGGAGAGGGCAACCGCATAGATGCCCTGGATGATGCCGTCGTGGAGGTCGCGCCCGATCCGGAGCCGCTCGTCGAGGACCGCAAGGCGCTGGACGCGGGCGTGCAGCCGGGCGTTCTGGATCGCGATGCCGGCATGGAGCGCGAACATCTCGACGAGGCGCTGGTCCTGCTCGCTGAACTCGTCAACCCCCTCCTTGTCCGTGAGGTAGAAGTTGCCGATCGTCTGACCGCCGGCCCGGACCGGGAGACCCAGAAGTGAGTGCATCGGTGGGTGACCGGGCGGAAACCCGTAGGCGTCGGGGTGCTTCGAGATGTCCGGGATCCGGTACGACCGCGCGTCGCGGATGATCAGGCCCAGGAGGCCGTGCCCCCGCGGGGGCGACCCGATCCGGGCCCGCGCCTCCGCGGAGATCCCGCTCGTGATGAATCGCTCGATGCGTCCGCTGGCATCCATGATGCCCAGGGCGGCATACCGTGCCTGGACGAGGCCGCGGGCGCTGTCCACGATCAGCTGGAGGACGCGATCCAGGTCGAGCTCCCCGGCGATCGCCCGGGTGGCCGCGTCCAGAGCGTCGATCGCGGCGACGACGGAGAAGTCCGCGCCCGCGGTCTCGGAGAGCGGTCGCGAGACGGTCTGGTCGGTCACGCCGAAGAGCGTAGCAGTCGGCGGACGGAGGGCGGAGGGCAGCATCTCGGCGGAGGGGCAGCACAAAACCGCAGGGGGTACGAGGCGCGGCGACCACCGGCCCGCCTGAATGAGCCGGAGGTCACTTCCGATTGCCCGATGCACTCCCGACCATGCCCCCATGCGTACCGGAGCGCCCGATGCCGTTGCTCCTCTCCCCGAGCGCCATCCGCGCCTGACCGGTGGGATCCGCCGCATCCTACTCGCGACCGATCTCTCGCCGGCCTCGGAGGGTGCCGCCCTCCAGGCCCTCGACCTCGCGCACGATCTTGTCGCCGAGCTGCTGATCGTGAGCGTCATCGACCCGGGGACGCTCCGGCTGCCGGGCGGCCGCTTCGGCGCGCGGGTGGACCAGGTCCGGACGAGCCGCGAGGCGGCGGCGCAGGACCTCGTCTCGCGCGGCCGGGCCGCCGGGGTCCGGGTCAATTTCCTGATCTGGGAGGGCGACCCGGGCGAGTCGATCGTCGAGGCGGCCCGGAGCGAGCAGGTGGACCTCGTGGTCGTAGGCAGCCACGGGCGCGGGTCCATGGGCCGGTTCTTCATCGGGAGCGTATCGGATCATGTCGTCCGGCACGCTCACTGCCCCGTCCTCGTCGTCCGGGCCAGCGCTTCGGCAGAGCCGACTGCCTGACACCGCGCGCCGGCGTCAGGTGCTACTTCGTGTAGACGCCTCCGGGATCCAGCTCCTCGCGGATGAGACGCAGCTCCGTGGCGGTGGGCGCGGGCGTCGTGGCGAGATCGGCCGCGATCCGAGGCTCCCAGCCGATCGTCGATCGGACGTCCTTCAGCGTGGCCCCCGGATGCAGCCAGTCGAGGCGCATCTCGCCGTCGTCCCCAAAATGCCAGATCCCGAGGTCAGTCACCACGACCGAGGGCCCGCGCCCGAGCCAGCCGCCCTCGCGCCGGATCCGCTCCGCCTGCTCCGCCCCGCCGAGGTTGCCCGGCGAGGTCCGGAAGTCGATCTTCTCCACGAACGATCGGGCGCTCTGGCGCATGATCACGAAGACCTGCCGGGCGTTGATCGCGATCTCGCACGCACCGCCGCTCCCGGGCAGGCGCGTCGTCGGGTGGTCGTACGGGCCGATGACGGTCGTGTTGATGTTCCCGCGCCGGTCGATCTGGGCCGCGCCGAGGAACCCCACGTCCACGAGCCCGCCCTGGAGATAGAAGCTGAACAGCTCATACATCGAGACGACCGCGGTGGCCCCGGTGACGATCGTCGGGTCGCCGATCGAGAGCGGCAGGCGCGCCGGCCGGGCCCCGAAGACGCCGGCCTCGTAGACGAGCTCGAGCCCGGGCGCCACCGTCCGCTGGGCCAGGTTCACGGCGATGTTCGGGAGGCCAACGCCGACGAAGCAGACGCGCTGGCCGGCGAGCTCGCGAGCCGCAGCCACGATCATCATCTCGGACTTCGAGAAGGCCGTCGCGGACGCCGCCGAGGGCCCCGGCTCTCGGGCGCCGGCACTCATCGATAGTCACCGTAGTCCACGACGCCCGACGGCGCCGATCCGGGCTTGAGCGATGCGATGCGCGCGGCGCCCAGCCTGTCGATGTAGGCGGCCCGACCGTCGAGGTCGTAGACCCAGTCCCGAAGCCACTGTTGCGTGGCCGCCTCGTCGCGGGTGATCGCGTCCCAGTCCAGGTAGAAGCGGTTGTCCCGGTCGTAGGCACCCTGGACGTACGAGGGATGCGCCCCGAACGGCTCGACGACGACGGCATCCACGATCAACCCGGGAATGATCGTCCGGTTCGGGTCCGCGCGGATCACGGCCTCGTCGACGAGCTCCTCGACGACCACGATGACCCGCTCGGCCGCGAAGGCGGCCTCCTTCTGGCAACCGAGCAGGCCCCAGACCTGGGTGTTGCCGGCGGCATCGGCCCGCTGCGCGTGGACGATTGTGACGTCCGGCTTGAGTGGCGGGACGGCGAAGATCTTGCCGTCACCGTACGGCGACTCGATCTCCCGAATGCGCGGGTTCGCGACGGGAAGGTCGGACTCGAAGTAGCTCCGGATCGGGAAGAACGGGAGGTTCGCGGCGCCGGCCGTGTACCGGCCGACCATCCCGAAGTGGCTGTACTCCTCGACCTCGAGCGGGGCGGGCTCGCCCGTCTCGATCCGGCGCCGGATCGAGCCCAACCCGCCGACACCCGGATTGCCGAGCCAGCTGAAGATGAGCTTGCGGGCCACCCCGCCGGCGATCATCTGGTCGTAGATGAGGTCCGGGGTGAGGCGGGCGAGCGTCAGGTCTCGCTTCCGCTGGCGGATGATCTCGTGACCGGCGGCAAATGAGATGAGGTGCGTGAACCCCTCGATCGCGACGGTATCCCCGTTCCTGACGAGATCGGCGACGGCGTCGTGCATCGTCGCGACCTTGGAGGTGCTCATCCGCGCAAGTATCCGGCACGGACGGGGGACACTGCTGGTAGTCGGCCATCTGTCTTCGCCGCCGGCGACATGTATGCGAACAACCCTGCGAGGGAGGGCACGGCCGTCCAGATCCTTGTGCCCGTTGCGGCGATGGCCTGCGGGCACCCGCGTCCGAGTCGGGAGGGCGCTCGCGCCAGGGCCAAGACGATGCTCACGCCCGGTGGGTGCGGGCCGTCGTGAGCGCCGTGGGCCTGATGCTCGTTCGCGAGACACGCTGGCTCGCGGCGGCGATCGCCCTGTCGAGCATCGTCGGGACGCTCGTCACCGGACAGGTGTTCGGCTTCGGCGCGGCGTTGGCGCTCATCGGAGTCCTCGTCGCGGCCCGGATCGACCGGACCGCGCCGCTCACCTGAACCCGGCCCGGCCGGCTCTGGCATCGCTTGACTCGCCCGGCGACTCAGATCGCGCTCGACCACGCTCAACTGGACTGCGCAACTTGCCGGATCCACCGGGGTGGCGTGCTCGCTCGCAGGAATTCTGAACCCAGGGCCGCATCAGCGGGCGCTCGCCCGGGCCCGCCCCACACGCTCAACCGCCGACCTCACCATCGTGGAGGGCGCCGGCCGCGTCTGCTTCGCGGGCGATCGCGGCGCCGCGTGCGGCGACCTCGGTCACCGCCTCGCCGAAGATGCGGAGCGCGGTCGCCATCTCGTCCTCGGTCACGGTCAGCGCCGGCGACATCCGCACGGTCGATTTCCCGCACTCGAGGACCAGGAGCCCGCGCTGGAAGCAGGCCCACTGGACCTCTTCCGCATGGGCGGCCGTATCGAACTCCACGCCGATCATCAGCCCGCGTCCGCGCACGTCGCGAACGAGGCGCGGGAGGAGCGTCATCAGGTGCCGCAGGCCGGCCATGGCCTGGTCGCCCCGAACGCGGGCGTTTCCGACGAGACCGCTCTCGATGAGCCCGAGCGTCGCGAGTGCGGCGGCGCAGGCGACCGGGTTGCCGCCGTACGTGGACCCGTGGGCGCCGGGACCCCATTTCTCGAGGAGATCCGCGCGGGCGACCATGGCGGCGATGGGCATCCCCGAGGCGACGCCCTTGGCGGTCAGCAGGATGTCCGGCTTGACGTCCCACAGGTCGACCGCCCACATCGCGCCCGTCCGCCCGACCCCGGACTGGATCTCGTCGGCGATCAGCAGGATCCCGTGCCGGTCACAGAGGTCGCGAAGGCCGGGCATGAACCCGTCCTCCGGGACGATGTACCCGCCCTCGCCCTGGATCGGCTCGACGATGATCGCGGCGACCTCGTTCGCCGGGACGAGCTTGTCGAAGAGGACCTCGTCGAACCAGCGAAGGCCCTCCACCGTCCCGAACGGTGCGTGATACACGCCCGGCAGGAGCGGCCCGAAGTGCGCGTGATACTTCGCCTTGGAGCCGGTCAGACCCAGCGCGCCGTACGTCCGTCCGTGGAAGGCGCCCAGGAACGCGACGACGTTCTGTCGCCCGGTCGCGTAGCGGGCCAGCTTGATCGACGCCTCGACGACCTCCGCCCCGGAGTTGCCGAGGTAGGTCCGGGCACGGCCGCCTTTGATCGGCGAAAGGTTCGCGAGGCGCTCGCACAGCTCGGCATAGATGGGCAGGTAGAAGTCGCTCGCCGAGAAGTGAATCAGATCGGCCGCCTGCTCCTTGATGGCGGCGACCACCTGCGGGTGCGAATGGCCGGTCGAGGTCACCGCGATGCCGGCCGCGAAGTCGAGGAAGAGGTTGCCGTCGATGTCCTCGACGATCAGGCCCTCACCGCGGACGGGGACGATCGGATAGGCGCGCGGCAGGCTCGGTGAGGTCCAGGTCTCGTCGTAGGCGACGTGGGCGCGGGCCCCGGGGCCCGGGACCTCGGTCACGATATGCGGCACGGGTCGGCCGGCGGCCAGCGGCGACGAGTGAGACAAGTGGTACCTCGACGCATACGGAATATGCAGACTGGATGGTGCCGCTGAGTCTAGCAGGCGAACCGCGCTCGCCCCGGCGGCGCTTCTCGCCCTGACGGCACTCTGGTGGCGCCCCGGCGGCGCTTCCTCCCCGCGCCTTTGGATGGCCGGATCGGCAATCTGGATAGCCAACCGTACTCTCCAGCCGGTCTTCGATATGTCGATACCTCAGACAGGCCCTGGTCCGTGACGGGTGCCGAGGCCGCGTTCCCCGTGTGGAGGTGCACTGTGATCCTGCTCGTCGATGATGACCAGACGAGCCTCTTCCTGCTCATGACGGTCCTCCGCAGGGACGGCCACGCGACGGTCGCGTTCGACGACCCGGCGGCCGCGCTCGATCACATTCGGACGCAGGGCGGGATCACGCTGATGATCACCGATCTGAGGATGCCGACGATGGGCGGGCTCGAGTTCCTCGCCGCCGTGCGGCAGATCCCCGGGGCGCACTACATCCCGGTCCTGTTCTGCTCGAGTGCCGGCGACGCCGAGACGGTCCGGGCCGCGATCAGTCAAGGAGTCCGCGACTACATCGTCAAGCCCATCGATCCGGCGATCGTGTTGCGCAAGGTCCGCTCGCTCCTCACCGACACGAGCCAGATCGTCGCTGGGCGCCAGACGATGATCGTCCGTCTCGGGATCACCGAGGCCGAGCACCGCGAGCTCGTGGCCCGGACGGTGCCCTCGGTCGAGCGACTCATCACGGGCCTCGAAGCCGCGATCGATGCCGAGGATGCGAGGGCGATCGTCGCGCTCGCCGAGCGCATCGAGGAGCCGGCGAGCATCTTCGCCGCGACGCGCTGTCTGGCGGCGATCGTGGCGATCCTCTCGGCCCCGGATGCTCCGAGCCAGATCGAGACCGGCCGGCTGCTCGTTCGCGAGACGCTCCTGTTCCGGGCCGCGATCGAGCGGTCGGTGGCCCAGCCACCGGTCCGTCGTCAATCCACGTGGGAACCGACTCGCGCGTGAGCCGGGGGGAGCCGGTCGCCCGCCGCGTCCAGCTGGTCATCGTCACGATCGGCGTGCTCTGCCTCGTCCTCTTCATGGCGGCCGCATTCCTCGTTCCGATCTGGCCCGCCATCGGGATCGGTCCAACCGACTGGCCGGAGCCGGGCCGAGGTCTCGCCGGGGTGGCGTTCTGGACCGCGATCACACTTGTCGCTTCCGACTCGTACGTCCGAACCCCCTCGGGCAACCTGGTGGGGGCCAGCACGGCGCCGGTCGTGGCGGCGACGCTCCTCGGCGGGCCCACCGCCGGCGCCATCGTGGCACTCGTCGGCTTGACCGAGTTGCGCGAGATTCGCGAGGTCCGCTGGTACGGGATCCTCGCCAACCATTCGACCGGCGTCCTTGGAGCGCTGGCCGGAGGAGCCGCCTTCTCATTGTTGGCCGGGTCGTCGGTCGAGCGCTTCGCTCTCGCCGGGGGGGTCGGCGGCAGCATCGCACTCGCGACCGAATCCGTGGCGATGGTCGCGATGGTCGCGTTGCGCGACGATCGGACCCTGGGCTGGATCGGCGCGGAGCTTCGGAGCGAGCTGGGAGTCAGCCGGCTCAGCCTCGTCGCGATCGGGATCCTGATGGCCGCCGTCGCGACCCTGTCACCCGTGCTCGCCCTGTTCTTCCTGATCCCGCTCTCCGCGCTGCGCGCCGGTTTCGCCCAGATCCTCGCCGCTCATGAGGCCGAGCGCCTCCGTCGCGACCTGGACCTGGCCGAGGAAGCAAGCCGCGCGAAGGGGACGTTCCTCGCGACGATGAGCCACGAGATCCGCACCCCGCTGAATGCCATCATCGGCATGAGTGAGCTCCTCCTGGATGGCGACCTGACCTCGGCCGACCGAGAGTCGACCGAGGTCATCATCGCGGCCGGCCGGAGCCTGCGCCGGATCGTCGATGACATCCTTGACTTCTCCAGGATCGAGGCCGGCCGAGTGGAGCTCGAGTCGATCGCCTTCGAGCCGCGGACGCTGGTCCGCGAGATCCGCACACTCTTCACCCCCGCAGCGAGTGCCCAGGGGCTCGATCTTGTCGCCGCGGTGGACCCATCCGTGCCCGCGGCCATCCAGGGGGACCCGACGCGCCTCCGTCAGGTCTTCGCGAACCTGCTGAGCAACGCGATCAAGTTCACTCCGAGCGGCGGCGTCCGACTGGCGCTCGATCTGACCGGCGATCAGGGCACGACGCTGCGGGCGGTCGTCGCCGACACTGGGATCGGGCTCACGTCCGCCGAGCTCGACCGGCTCTTCATCCCGTTCAGTCAGGCCGATTCATCGATGACTCGCCGGTTCGGCGGCACCGGTCTCGGGCTCGCGATCAGCAGGCGGCTCGTCGAGCTCATGGGAGGCACGATCCGCGTTGCCTCGACGCCCGGACAGGGGACGACGTTCAGCGTGGAGATCCCGCTCGCACCGGCGCCCGTCGCTGAGATCGCGGGTGCCGGCGCCGGCGATCCGGTCACGCCGGATCGCACCTGGCCGGGAGCGAGGGTCCTCGTCGCCGAGGACAACCCCCTTAACCAGCTCGTCATCGTGAGGATGCTCGAGCGGCTGCAGATCGTGCCGATCGTGGTCGGTTCGGGCCGGGCGGCGATCGAGGCGATCGCGACGACAGAGGTCGATCTCGTGCTCATGGACTGCCACATGCCGGATGTCGACGGCCTGGCCGCCACCGCCGCGATCCGTGCCCGGTCCGATGCGCTGGCGGCGATTCCGATCGTCGCAGTGACCGCCGACGCGTTCCTCGACGGGCGCAGCGCCTGCCTTACGGCTGGCATGAACGACTGCGTCACGAAGCCGATCGAGTGGGCGACGCTCCTGAGGGTTCTCGCTCGCTGGCTGCCCCCGGCACGCGTCGGTGCTCGTGTCGAGGAGCCGACGCGGGCGAAATGCCCAGCGCCCGGAGACGCCGACGCCGTCCTCGATCCGGTGATGGTCGATCGCCTCCTCGAGCTCGATCCCGATGGCACGACCGGCTTCCTGGCGGGGCTCCGGGAACGCTTCAATGCGCTCCTCGAGGAGACACTACCGGCGATCGCGGCCGCGATCGCCGCCGCCGACGCGGTCGCGCTCGAAGTGGCTGCCCACAAGCTCAAGGGCGGCGCCGGAAGCGTCGGGGCGCGCGGCGTGCACGAACGCTCCGGCGATCTTGTGGCGCTCGCGCGCACCGGCACGACGGCCGGCGCGCTCGCGCTCAGCGTGGCACTCGAGAGGGAGGTCGAGGCCGCGAGCGCGGCCCTGGCCGCGCTCGCGGAGCCGCTCGAGCTGTCGGCGTAACGCGGGCGCGCCGCGGCCTTCGAGGGAGACGGGTGTCCTCCCTCGCGTCCTCTGGGAGATCCGGCCGCTCGCTCGACTGTTTCAGTCGACGACGGTGTGGCTCTGCTCCCGCATGAACTGGGCGACGTAGTACATCGACAGGCCGGCCTTGCCGGTTGAGCCACTCCCCTTCCAGCCGCCGAAGGCCTGGACGCCCGGCCAAGCGCCGGTCGTGGCGCCGGCGCGGCGGTTGACGTACAGGACCCCGGCGTGGATGTCGTCGAGGAACCGCTCGACCTCGGCCGGGTCCTCGCTGTAGATGCCGGCCGTCAGGCCGTACGTCGAGTCGTTCGCCAGTGCGAGCGCCTCGTCGAGCGAGTCGACCGGCGCGACTGCGGTGAACGGCGCGAACAGCTCGTCCTGATAGAGCCGGTGGCCGGCCGGCAGACCGACGACCGTCGGCTCGACGTAGAAGCCGCGGGCAAAGGCCCCGTCGGTCAGGTGCTCGCCGCCGGTGAAGACCGTGCCGTCCCGGCGCGCCTCCGCGACGGCCTGCTGGTGACGGTCAACGGCCCTGGCATCGATGATCGGGCCCAGCCAGCTCTCCCTGGGGATCGGGTTGCCGATCGTGATCTTCTCGGTCTTCTCGACGAGCAGACGGACCAGCTCGTCGTGGACAGGTCGCTCGACGTAGACCCGCGAGTTCGCCGAGCACTTCTGGCCGCCGAACCCGAAGGCCGAGCGCATGATCCCCTCGGCCGCCTCCTCGAGGTCCGCCGTCCGGCTGACGATCGCGGGGTTCTTGCCGCCCATCTCGACGATGCACGGGCGCGGCCAGCGGGTCGAGAACGACTTGAACAGCCGGAACCCAACCTCGTATGAGCCGGTGAAGACGATGCCGTCGATGCCCGGGTTCGCCTTGAGCTCCTCGCCGACGGTGTCGCCGGGGCCCATGACGAGGTTGACGACGCCAGCCGGGACGCCGGCCTCGACGAACGCCCGGATGAGGTTGACGCCCGACAGCGGCGAGGCAGAGGCGGGCTTGAAGATCACCGTGTTGCCGGCCATGAGCGCCGCCGAGATCGGCCCGACGGCGAGCGCCATCGGGAAGTTGAACGGGCTGATGACCGCGAAGACGCCGTGCGGGCGGAGGACGGAACGCGTGTGGACGGTCGCGTCGCCGAGACTGTCCATCGGGTGGTCGTAGCCGGCGTTGTCCTCCATCGTCTGCGCGTAGTAGCGGATGAGGTCGGCCGCCTCCTCGACTTCGCCGAGCGCTTCCAGGCGGTTCTTCCCGACCTCGAATGCCATGTCCGCGCCGTACTGCATCTGGCGCTCGCTGATGAGCTCGGCCGCTCGCCGCAGGATCGCCAGGCGCTCCCGCCACGGCATCCTTCGCCACGCCGGCTGCGCCTGCCGGGCGGCGACGATCGCATCGACGACGTCCCCGCGGTTCCCCTTCGCGAACGTGCCGAGGAGGATCTCCGAGTCGATCGGCGAGCGAGCCTCGAACGTGCCGGCCCGGCCGTCCACCCAGCGACCGTCGATGAAGTTCCGGTGGTGTCGGCCCAGGCCCGCCCGGGACGCCTCGACGCCCGCCTCGTAGAGGGCGTGGAGCTCCTCGTTGTCGCTTCGGAGCGTGGCGTAGGTGATCTTGATCCGCGGCTTCGACTCGATGGTCATCGGGGATCTCCAGGTTCCAGGCGGGCACGGGGACGCGCGCCCGGGGTGCACATCCGACGTCCGCGCCAGTCTAGACTCTACGGACCACCATGGCCGATCGCCCTGCGTCCTGGCCTCCCACCGGACCCGGATAGCAACGGGCCTCAGCCTCGGCGCTCCAGCAGCGCACTGACGACGTCGAGGAGGTCAGTGCCCACGCCCTGCGGCCGGCGTGGCCCCCGCAACTGCCCGGCGACGTGCGCGGCCTGGAGTGCCGTCCGGTTCGTCTTGCCGGTCAGGACGAGGATCCCGCGAAGGCCTGCCCTGCGCGCCCCGGCGACATCGGAATCGAGGTCGTCTCCGACCATCGCCACCTCGGCGGCACGGAGGGGGGAACCCCCTCTGATGGCTACCTCAGCCGCCAGCTCGCGGACCGCCTGGCGGAAGACGACGGGCGACGGTTTGCCGGTGACGGTGGCGCGGCGGCCGAGCGCGTGCTCCAACCCGACCACCAGCGCGCCGGCGTCCAGGGTGATCCCCTTCGGGGTGACCCACCACAGGTTCTTGTGCATCGCGATGAAGGCGGCGCCGGCCCTGACCTGGCGGAAGGCGATGTCCAGGTTCCGGAACGAGAGGTCGTCACCGGCGTCGCCGATGACCGCGGCGACGACGCGCTGGTCCGGGCCATCGGCGTCGTCTGGCGCGACCACATGTTGGCCCGTCCATTCGCGCAGGGCGTCTGGCGACGCGAGGACGAGGAGCGGCTGACCCGGGTGGTGGAGGGCCGTGTGGGCCGCCGCCGCGGATGCCGCCGTGATGATCGTTGCGGGGAGGACGGGCCGGCCGAACCGCCGGGAGACGGCGGCGGCGAGTGTCGCCCGATGGGCGAGCGAATAGTTCGTCACGACGCGGTACGGGAACCCAGCCGCCTCCAGCATCGCGAGCGCCTCGACCGCGCCCGGGAGCGGGTGCGACGCGTAGAGCAGGACGCCGTCCGCGTCCAGGACCAGGGCGCGGACACCGTCCAGAGCCTCACCCAAGGCCGGGGTCTCGCCCAGGGCTTCGTGCAGGACCTCGCGGCGGGCGTCGGGGGAGGACGCCGTCAGGTCGTCGATCGTGGACACCCGCCGATGGTAGTCTCCGGCGAGGCACTTGGCCGTGGACGAGGGAGGGCGACGGGATGGGTCTGCTGGACGGGAAGAAGGCGCTCATCTTCGGCGTCGCCAACGATCACTCGATCGCCTGGGGGATCGCCCAGGCGCTCCACGCGGCCGGCGCCACGCTCGGCTTCGCATCGGTCGAGTCGCTGATCGAACGCCGGGTCCGCCCCCTGGCGACCTCGATCGGTGCCGCGTTCGTCGAGGCGTGCGACGTTCAGTCGGACGACCAGATCCGTGACGTCATGGCGAGGTGGGGTGCCGCCCACGGCGAGATCGACATTCTCGTCCACGCCGTCGCCTACGCCCCGCGCGAGGCGCTCGAGGGCGCGTACCTCGACACCACCCGAGCCGACTTCGCGACCGCGCTGGACGTCTCCGTCTACAGCCTGGCGGCGCTCGCTCGCGAGGCTCGGCCCTTCCTCCGGGCGGGGTCGTCCATCCTCACCCTGACGTACTACGGCGCGGAGCGGGTCGTGGCCAACTACAACGTGATGGGCGTGGCCAAGGCGGCCCTCGAGGCGAGCGTGCGGTACCTCGCCGCCGACCTTGGTCCCCACGGGATCCGCGTCAACGCGATCAGCGCCGGTCCGGTCAGAACCATCTCGGCCTCGGGCGTCCGGGACTTCCGGCGCCTGTACGCCTCCTTCGCCAGCGTCGCGCCGTTGCGCGCGAACATCACGCCGGAGGACGTCGGCAAGACGGCACTCTGGCTGTGCTCGGACCTCTCGTCGGCCGTCACGGGCGAGGTGATCTACGTGGATGGGGGGTTCCACGTCATGGGAGTGCCGCTCATCGAGAGTTGACGCCGTCCAGATCGAGCCATTCGGCACTCGGGCGCCACGGCATCCGTGCGGGAGACTCACCAGCGGCGGGCGGCCCTCAGCGCCGGAGCCTCGCCAGTTTCGGAGTCGCGAGACGGTGGTGAACGAGCCATCGGCGGCCGCATCGGTCGCCGCCCCGGTTCTCTCCTGCGCCGGCCTCCGCAAGCGGTTCGGCACCCGGCAGGCCGTCGACGGTGTGGGGTTCGAGATCGGGCCGGGGGAGACGTACGGGCTCCTCGGCCCGAATGGAGCCGGTAAGACGACGACGATCTCGATGGTCTGCGGAATTCTCGCTCGTGATCGGGCTGCTCGGCGGCACGATGGTGCCGATCGAGATCTTCCCGGAGGCGATGCGGACGGTCGCGCACCTGACGCCCCACGCCTGGGCCATGGACGCGTTCCGGGCCCTTCTCTTCGAGAATGCCTCGCTCGCGGAGATCCTGCCTGAGCTCGGGGTCCTGGCCGGCTTCGCCGTCGTGCTCGTCGCCCTCGCCGTCTACCGCTTCCGACGCCTTCTCCGGACGGGCTCGATCTAGTCCCCGTCGGTGCGCCGGAGCACCCGAATCGCGGGGCGATGACGAAACTGACCTCTTCCACTCCGCCGTGCGCGGGCGTATGCTCCGTCTGCCGACGTGCTCCGTCGGGGGAATGATCCGACCCGGGATGGGTTCTCCGTCCCGGGTCGCTCTGTGTCCGGCCACCTCTGGCCGACGCCGGAGGTGTGATCGCTCGGGCTCGCGCGATTAGCGGGTGGAGGTGGCGAGCTCCCGTTCGATCTCGTCTGGCAGCCAGAACCAGCGCAGCTCCTCGAAGTGCGGGCCGACGCCCACGGGAGCGGCCTCGGCGGCGAGGCGTCGCGGCCCGGCGAGGATGCGCCGCGCCTCATCGATGTAACCGGGAAGCTCCGAGTCCGGGGCGCGGTGGCGGTGGGCGGTGTAGCGCATGGATCCATCCGCGTAGCGGACGTCACGGAGCGTGAGCGGCGGCTCAACGGTCCCGCCGGCGTGGCGCCACAACCCGGTTCCGGCGTCGAAGTGGTACTCGGGCGCCAGGCGCCAGCCGTCGCTCGCCACGAGGTCGACGGCCTCGAGGATGAACTCGAAGACGGCCTCGCTGATGAAGTAGTTGAAGTTCACCCTGATCCAGCCGGGCTTGATCCCCTCGCAGCCCCGGGCGATCTCGCGCTCGAACTCGTGGGAGGTCTCGATGTCGATGCCGAGGAGGCGGTGGCCGTATGGCCCGGCGCACGAGCAGCCGCCCCGCGATTGGATGCCGAACAGGTCGTTGAGCAGGACGACGACGAGATTGTGGTGGAGGTACCGGCCCGCGTGGCGGACAACGAACGAGACGATCGACAGCCGTGGGAGCGAGTGTGAGCCGAGGATCTGGATGCTCGGGTTCCGCTCCCATCGTTCGATCGCTCGGTGGATGAACGATTCCTCACGCTCCCGGATCGCCTCGACGCCGACCGCCTCCTTGAGCTGGAAGATGAGGCCCGCCCGAATCGACTCCACGATCGCCGGCGTGCCGCCCTCCTCGCGATGCTCGGGGTCGGCGAGATAGACGTGCTCGAACGGGTTCACGTAGGCGACGGTGCCGCCGCCGGGCATCGTCGGCACGCGATTGCGGAAGAGGTCCCGGCGCGCCGCCAGGATCCCCGGGGTGCCCGGTCCACCGATGAGCTTGTGCGGGCTGATGAAGACCGCGTCCTTGTAGTCGAGCTCCGCGTCGGGTCCGGGTCGGTGCGGAGAGAGCTCGATCGCGACGTACGGCGCGGCGGCACCGAAGTCCCAGAAGGAGCGCGCTCCGTGTTGGTGGAGGAGGATCGAGATCCCCCGCGTGTCGCTGAGAATCCCGGTCACGTTCGAGGCCGCCGAGAAGCTGCCGATCTTCAGGCTCCGGTCCTCATGCGCGGCGAGCGCCCGCTCGAGCGCCGCCAGGTCGATCCTTCCGTCGGCGTCTTCGGGGATCGTCACGACGTCGGCGATCGACTCGCGCCAGGGAAGCTCGTTGCTGTGGTGCTCGTAGGGTCCGATGAAGACGACCGGCCGCTCCCCGGCCGGGATCGACGCCCGGAAGCCGTACCGGTCGTCGAGGTCAGCGGGGAGCCGGATGTTCATCACCTCGACGAGCTTGTTGATCGCGGCCGTGGAGCCGGAGCCGCTGAAGATGACGACGTGGTCGGCTGGATTCCCACCCAACGCCTCGCGGATGATCGCGCGGGCATCCTCGCGGAAGCGAGTCGTCTGAAGGCCCGTCCCCGACGATTCGGTGTGCGTGTTCGCGTAGAGCGGCAGGACCGCCTCGCGGATGTAGTCCTCGATGAACGTCAGCGATCGGCCGGAGGCCGTGTAGTCCGCGTAGGTGACGCGGCGGAGCCCGTACGGACCCAGCACCGCCTCGTCGTCGCCGATGACGGCGCCGCGGATGGCCTCGATGAGGGCGTCGGAGCCGGGCATGCTCACGGAGCCTACCCTGATTCAACCAGCGGCACGCCTCGTCGGTCTGAGGCGGAGCCTCGTTAGTCCTGGTCCGCCGGTAACTTGTAGCTCTCGTCCTTGAGCGCGTCGCCGCTCTGGCAGCGGGTCAGCAGGAACAGGCCGAACCCGAACGCGATCGCCAGCCCGAGGAACGCGTAGACCTGGCCGCCGGACAGGACGAACGAGAGCACTCCGAGCACGAGGCAGATCCCCCAGATAACGAGCACGGTTTGGCTGTGGGAGAGGCCAAGGTCGAGCAGTCGGTGGTGGATGTGGCCACGATCGGGCGTGAACGGCGAGCGCCCGGTGGCGAGCCGGCGGACGATGATCCAGAACGTGTCAATGATCGGGACGCCCAGCACCAGCAGCGCGACCGCCACCTTGGCAGGGCCGAGGATCGACAGGATCCCTAGCGCGTAACCGACGAACATGACGCCGCTCGTGCCGATGAAGATCGTGGCAGGGTGGAAGTTCCAGCGCAGGAAGCCGAGCAGGGCGCCGGCGAGTACGAAGCACAGGAGGCCGACCACGGGCTCGTCGATAGCGGTCGTGAACGAGATCAGGCCAAGCGTGATCGCGGCGATCAGCGCAACCCCGGACGACAGGCCGTCGAGCCCGTCGATGAAGTTGATGCTGTTGATCATCCCTACGATCCACAGGATCGTGAACCCGATCGCGAACGGCCCGGGAAGGTCAATCGGCCCGGACCCGACCGGGTTGGTTAGGCGGGTCACGGTGACACCGACGGCGATCGGGATGAGCGCGAGCAGCACCTGCGTGAGCAGCTGCCAGCGGGCACGTATCTGGAGTACGTCGTCTAGCGCCCCGAGGAGAGTCGCGGCGACACCGCCGAGGAGCACTGCGACCACCTCGGGCGTCTCGAGGCCGAGCGGATCGCGCAGCAACTCGGTCCGCTCGTTGACGAGGATCGCGGCGGTCGCAACGAGGACGAACGCGAGCGCGACCGCAATCCCCCCGCCCCGCGGTACGGGCTGGTCGTTGACGCGCCGTGCGTCGGGCAGGTCGACGGCACCGGCCCGGACGGCGACGCGGATGAGGAGCGGCGTGATCAGTAGCGCGAGCACCGCCGCGGCGACGAAGGCGACGAATAGGGCCGGGAGGCTGTCGCCGAAGGTCGCGATCACGTGCACCCCGGCTGACGGAGCGGCGCAGTGAGCGCATTCGCGGAAAGTCCCAGCACCGGATAGCAGGCGACGAGCTCGCACACCTCGCCCCGAATCGGGTCCTGCACGGCGGCGGCGGCGCGCTCGCGGATCCCGTCCACGATGGGTCGGCCGAGGCGCCGAATCTCCGCGGGGCCCATGCGGCGGGTGGTCGTGGCGAGCGTGCCGATCCGGATGCTGGCCGTGACGTTGGGTAGGTTCTGGTCGAACGGGGTCCCTTTCTGGTCGACTGCGACGCCGACCTCCTTGAGGAGCGCCTCGGCCTCACAGCCCCTGACGCCGAGCGGCGATACACCGACGGGCGTGAGGTAGTTGTCCGTACCGCCACGCGCGAGCCGGGCGCCAGCGTCGGCGAGCGAGGCGGCGAGGACCCCCGCGTTCTCGATAGTCGGCACATGGTCGCAACCCACACCCTCGCCCAGGGCGAGTTGGAGCGCCATGGCCTTTGGCGCGACTAAGCGCACTGGAGATACGCGTGAGTCAGCGGCGCCCACGCGGCGAACGTGACCGTAGCGGGGGAGGGCCGATTCCTGCGGATTCGAACGGAGGGCGAAAGGGTCCACCGCATTGTCCCACGATCCAGAGGGGCTGGTGAAGGCGGCGACCGAGAGCATAGCGAATGCCATGAAGAAGGGCCCTCCGCGGTGAGAACATGGCTCCTGCTTATCCCAGCTTCAGTCTGATTGACGGGCTCACTCGCACCAAGCCGAGCCGAGCTGCGCCGGGCCATGCCATTCTCATCCATCGTGGTGGTGGCGGCCATGTGTGTCTGATTGGGTTTCAAGCGGCCTCGGTGGTCGCTCGTAGGCGCTGATGATAGGCCTGCTCGAACTCGGT
>PNKK01000037.1 GCA_013822395.1 Anaerolinea sp.
AACGTGCATCCTCGGGTGTCTTGGGACAGAGGGGGTCAGGCACCGCGGATTGCATCGCCACGGTTGTCCCACGACGAAGATAGGCGCCTTCCGGTGCACGTGGCATACGGCGGTGCCAGACAAGGTGGCACGCCCGGCCGCTAGAGTCCGCCCGTGCAACTCCTCGACGGCCAGCTGGTCCTGAGCGCGACCGATCTCGTCGGCTACCTCGCCTGCGACCACCTCGCGACGCTCGAGCTCGGCCGCGTGGCCGGCCTCTGGGAGCGGCCGCACCGCCGCTACGACCCCACGATCGAGCTGATCCAGGAGAAGGGCGACCTTCACGAGGCGGATTACCTGGATCGGCTCCGGCGGGAGGGCCGGACCGTGGTCGAGATCCGGAAGGAGGACATCAGGACCACGGCGGCGCTTCAGGCCGCCGCCGAGGAGACCCTCGTCGCGATGGGCCAGGGCGCGGACGTTGTCTACCAGGCCACCTTCTTCGACGGCCGCTGGCGCGGCCATGCGGACTTCCTGTTCAAGCGTTCGGACCGCCCGTCGCCGGCACTCGGGAGCTGGAGCTACGACGTCGCGGACACCAAGCTTGCCCGGGCCGTGAAGACCGGCGCCGTGCTCCAGCTGTGCGTCTACGCCGGTCTCCTGGAACAGGTTCAGGGCGTCGCGCCAGAGTGGCTGACGGTCGTGACCGGCGATCGGGCGGAGCATCGCTATCGAGCGGACGACTTTGCCGCCTATTTCCGGTATGTGCGGGCGAGGTTCGACGTACGGATCGACCGTGACGGCGCGGATCCTGCTGCGGCGCCGACATACCCGAACCCCGTGGACCACTGCCGGGTCTGCGCGTGGTCGCCGACCTGCATCCAGCGGCGGCGAGACGACGACCACCTCTCGATCGTGGCCGGGATGCGCCGCGTGGACACGGAGCGCCTGAACGAGGCCGGGATCGCCACGCTCGCCGTTCTTGCCGCCGTGCCGGTCGGGGCGGACGTGCCGGGCGTCGCGAGCTCCACGCTCAACCGGCTCCGGCACCAGGCGCGCCTCCAGCTCCACGAGCGGACGACCGGCGAGCGGGTCTGGGAGCTCATCGAGCCCGAGCCCGGCGTCCCGAGCCGGGGGCTCGCCCTCCTGCCCGAGCCGTCGCCGTGGGATGTCTTCTTCGACATCGAGGCGGACCCCTGGGCCACCGACGACGGCCTCGAGTATCTTCTCGGGATCGTCACGGTGGACACCGGGGAGCCCGCCTACCGCCCGATCTGGGGCACCAGCCCGGATGGCGAGCGGGCAGCCTTCACGGAGCTCATCCGGTTTGTGATGGACCGTCTCGACGCCCATCCGGAGCTCCACGTCTTCCACTACGGCGGTTACGAGGCGGGCGCGCTCAAGCGCCTCGTCGGGCGCCACGGGATCGGTGCGGAGGAGCTCGATCGGCTCCTCCGCGGCGAGATCCTCGTGGACCTCCTCAACGTCGTCCGTCAGGGCGTCCGGGCTTCCGTCGAGTCGTACTCGCTCAAGCAGATCGAGAAGTTCTACCTCCCCGTGCGCGAAGGGCCCGTGACCGAGGCGGGCTTCAGCGTCGTGAAGTTCGAGGAGTGGCTCCGCGACCGCGACGACCGCACCCTCGGTGAGATTGCCGACTACAACCGGGACGACTGTGTCTCGACGTGGATGCTCCGGAACTGGCTGGAGTCCAGGCGCACAGACGCCCTGTCGCGATGGCCGGACGGCACCTGGTCCCGGCCGGAACCCAAGCCCGCCGACCCGAGCGAGAGGTTGACCGACTGGATCCGCATGGTCGACGCGCGGGTCGCAGCCCTCACCGCGACCCTCGACCCGGCCGACCAGTCCGAGGACGCGCGCGCCCGGCGGCTGCTCGCCAATCTTCTGGACTGGCACCGCCGCGAGGAGAAATCGCAGTACTGGCGCTGGTTCGAGCTCCAGGGATTGTCACTCGATGCGCTCGTCGACGAACGGGATGCGCTCGCCGGGCTCGAGCTCCTGGGTGAAGTGGGCCGCGAGGCCAGGAGCGTCATCCACCGCTTTCGATTCGAGCCGCAGGACCACCCGTTCGGCCCGGGCGACCCGGCCCACGACACGGCCGATGGCAAGCTGGCGGGCACGGTCCAGGCAATCGACGATGTGGCCGGCACAATCGATCTCAAGCGGGGTGTCGGCTCCGCGCGCCCGTACCCCATGGCACTGATCGGGCAGCCGCCGATCGACAGCCAGGCGATGAAACGAGCCATGCTCCGTGTCGCCGATGCGGCCATCGAGCACGGGTTCGGCGCCGCGTTCCCCCACCCCGCGATCCGGGACCTCGTCCTCCGGCGGCACCCTCGGCTCGACCCCGCTCACCCGGCCGGCGCCCCGCTCGCGGCGCCTGGGCGAGATGTCGTCGAAGCGGCCAGAGACCTCGCACTGGTCCTCGACGGTGGCGTGCTCCCGATCCAGGGCCCGCCCGGCACGGGCAAGACCTATACCGCGGCCCGGATGATCGTCGCGCTCGTGGCTGGCGAGAAGCGCGTGGGGATCAGCGCGCAATCCCACAAGACGATCAGCAACCTCCTCGAGGAGGTGCTCCGGGCGGCCGACGAGGCCGGTCAGCCGGTGCGAGTCGTGCAGCGAGCCGGTGAGCTGGACGAGTATGTCCGCGATCCCCGGGTCCGGTTGGCCACCGACAACGCAGCCGTCGTCGAGGCGCTCGCTGCGCGAACGGTGGACGTCGTGGCCGGCACCGCCTGGCTGCTCTCCCGGGGCCAGCTCGAGGGATCGCTCGACGTCCTCTTCGTCGACGAGGCCGGGCAGTATTCGCTGGCGAACGTGATCGCAGCGGGCACCTGCGCTCGCTCCCTCGTCCTCGTCGGCGACCCCAACCAGCTGCCCATGGTCACCCAGGGCGTGCACCCGGAGGGGGCGAACGTATCGGGCCTCGCCCACCTGCTCGGCGACGAGGTGACGATCTCGCCAGACCGCGGACTCTTCCTCGAGACGACCCGACGACTCCACCCGGACGTGAACGAGTTCATCTCACCGGTCTTCTACGACGGTCGCCTCGTGACCCACCCCTCGACCGCCCGGCGCGTTGTGGGCGGCGCTGGCGACCTCGGCGGCTCCGGGGTCCGCTGGCGTCCACTCCTCCACGAGGGCAACGCCGCGCGTTCCCGCGAAGAGGCGGAGGAGATCGCCGGAATTGTGGCCTCGCTGGTCGGTCGGCCGTGGACCGCATCGGACGGGACCTCCCGGCCGATCGAGGTGGACGACGTCATCGTCGTCGCGCCGTACAACGCTCAGGTCGCAGAGATCCAGGCGGCGATCGAACGGCGGATCGGAGAACCCGGGAACGTCGGCACGGTGGACCGGTTCCAGGGCCGCGAGGGGATCGTCGCGATCTACTCGACGGCCAGCTCCAGCCGGGACGACGCGCCCCGCGACATGGGGTTCCTGTACTCCAGGAATCGGCTCAACGTGGCCGTCTCGCGGGCGAAGAGCCTCGCGCTCGTCGTCGCCTCCCCCACCCTGCTCGAGGCCGGCTGCCGGACGCCGGACCAGATGCGACTCGTCGACGCGCTGTGCCGGTACGTGGAGGCGGCGGTGGAGCAGGCCGGCGCAGGCTGAGGACCGGACTGGCAGCGAGCACGGCGCCGATCCCCCTGCCCTATCGTACGGAGCCCATGCCCGCATCGGACGCCGCGTCGCTCGAGGCCGCCCGCCGCCGCGCCGGCCGGACGCTGGTTGCGGGGGTCGCCTTCGGGAGCATCGGCCACATCGCCGCCATCACGATCGCCACGATCGCGGCCAGAGAGCTGGCCGGCTCTACGACCCTCGCGGGCGCGCCGGGGGCCGCGGTTGTCGGTGGTGCCGCCCTGGGTTCCGCGCTCCTCGGCTGGATCGCCGCCCGGCGCGGGCGGCGGCCCGCACTCGCCGCCGGATACGGCCTGGGCGTCGTCGGGGCGGCGATCGCGACCGTCGCGGTGATCGTGAGCTCGCTCCCTCTCCTGCTCGTCGGGACGTTCCTCATCGGCTTTGGGAACAGCTCGAACCAGGCCTCCCGGTATGCGGCCGCAGACCTCGTGACCCCGGAGCGCCGGGCCACGGCTATTTCGACCGTCGTCTGGGCGGCGACCGTGGGCGCCGTCGTCGGGCCGAACCTCGTTCCGGTGGCGGGCGGGATCATGGCGTCGGTCGGCCTGCCGGAGATCGCGGGCGCCTACCTCGTGCCGGTCGTGTTCGTCGGCGCGGCGGCGCTCCTGACGCACGTCCTGCTCCGGCCGGATCCGTTCGAGATCGCCCACACATCGAGTCAGGTCGGCATGGACGACGCGCCGTCCGAAGCCCTGGCCGGGGTCCTCCGGCGGCCCGTCGTGATCTCGGCACTCGTCGCGCTGGTCGTCGGCCAGGCGGTGATGACCCTGATCATGACGATGACCCCGCTCCACATGGTGACCTACGGCCAGGGGCTTGCCGCGGTCGGCGTCGTCATCAGCGCCCACACCCTCGGGATGTTCGCCTTCGCACCGGTCAGCGGCCGCCTGACGGACCGATTCGGCCCGGTCGGCGTGATCTTCCTGGGGACGGCCGTCCTCGCGGCGTCCTCGGCCCTCGCGGCGGCCGCCCCGCCGGCTGAGCAGACCCTCCTCCTCGTCGCGATGTTCCTCCTCGGGTGGGGTTGGAACCTCGGCTTCGTCGCCGGCAGTGCGCTGCTCACGAGCGGTGTCTTGCTCGCCGAGCGGGCGCGCGTTCAGGGCTTCACCGACGCGCTCATCTGGAGCGCCGCCGCGATCGCGAGCGCGGGCTCGGGCGTGGTCGTGGCGACCGCCGGCTACGCCACGCTTGGGCTGCTCGGCGTCGCCCTCGTCGCGCTGCCCGTCCTCGTGCTGGCCACCCGGCGCGACCGGTTCCCGGCGGCCGCTCCATCCACCGCGCCCACCCCGATCCCGGCCGAGATCGATGTCGCCGGCGAGATCTGAGGCGTGCGGCGTCGATCGTCGCGACCGACCGTCAGGATCGTGACCCGAGCTCCCGAACCACCCAGGCCGCGAGGGTCCGGGCACAGGCGACGACATCGGCCAGCGGCACGTGCTCGTCGGCGCTGTGGGCGACGGCGACGTGCCCCGGCCCGAAGATCACGGTCGGCGTCCGGCCCTCGTTGACCAGCAGCCGCATGTCCGCGCCGTACGGCTCCCCGCGGAAGGCCGGCCGCCGGCCGAGGGTCACCTCGGCGGCGGCGGCGAGCGACCGCGGCAGCGGGTGATCGGACGGGACGCGCGCGGACGAGAACCGGCCACCGACGATCTCCACGGCCGGTGGGTGGTCGCGCAGGAATTCGTCGTGCGCGGCGGCCTCGGCGATCACGGCACGCAGCCGCGCCTCAGCCTCCCGCCACGATTCCCCGAGCGCGACCCCGTACCGGCCGTCCGCGATTGCTCGATCCATCACCGTGGATGCCCAGTCGCCGCCGCGGACCATGCCGACGATTGTGGGATATGGCAGGCCGAGCGCCGTCATCAGCGGGTCGGTCTCGGCCTGGTTCCGCTCCGTTTCGTCGGCTTCGAGCGCCCGGATCAGGAGCCCCAGCTTGTCGAGGGCGGAGACCCCCTCCCGGCGCATCGAGGCATGGGCCGCCCGCCCCGGGACGGTGAGCCGGAACGTGATCGCGCCGGCATGGGCCACCACGATCTCGAGGTCGGTCGGCTCCGTGATGACCGCCATGTCGCCGGTGATCCCGGCCCGGATCGCGGCGAGCATCCCCTGGCCGCCGTCCTCCTCGGACGGCACGAAGGCGGCCACGAGCTCCCCGTCGAGAGCCGCCGCGGCACCGGAGTCGACGAGCGCCCGGAGGACCCCCAGGATCGACGCGCAGCCGCCCTTCATGTCCACCGCACCGCGCCCGTAGAGGCGGCCGTCCCGGATCCCCGCGCCCCATGGGTCCACGGACCACGTGGCGCGGTCACCCACCGGCACGACGTCCGTGTGCCCGACGAGGAGCAGCCGCCGGCCACCCGGCCACCCGAGGCGGCCGACGACGACCGGAAGGTCGGTCCGCGGCATCTCCTGGCCGGGCCAGTCCGGGTCCCTCCCCGAGAGCTCGGCCGGGTCGGTCTCGATCCGCTCGACCCGGCAGCCGATCTCGCCCAGGATCCCGGCCACCAGGTCCGCGACGGCGCGCTCGTCGCCGGTGACGCTGGGGGTCCGGACCAGTCGCTCCAGGTCTTTGACGACCCAGCCGGCGTCAACCGCCCCTGCCGCGTCGCGGGCAGCGCCTGCGCCGGCGGCCCGGAGCGCGGCGCCGGCCAGCATCTCAGCCACGGAGGATCGGGCGGGTCATGCAGGTGGGACCGCCAGAGCCGTTGACCCCGATCTCCAAGGCCGGGTAGGTGTGGACCTCGCAGCCCGCCGCGGCCATCGCCGCGGCGGTCACCGGGTTGCCCTCGGCCGCGATCACGACGCCCGGCCGGACGGCGAGGACGTTGCAGCCGAGGGTCGAGAACTCCTCCTCTGGAACCGAAATGGTGCGGATCCGCAGCTCGTTGAGCAGCTCCCACAGCCCGACCGGCAGGAGCGGCTCGAAGACGACCGCGAGATCGTCGGCGATCGGCGAGATCACCGACAGGAGATGGATGAGCTCGGCCGGCCCGCGCCAGTACGGGACGTCGAAGACCCGGACGTCGCCGCCGACGATCGTCCCGAGCTGCCGTGCACCCTCACTGTTCGTACGGAGCGTTCGCCCGATGCAGAAGAGGTCCGGGCGGAGCCAGAACGTGTCCCCGCCCTCGACCGTGCCCGGCGCATCGATCCGCCCGGCGGTCGGGATGCCGGCAGCCGACGTCCACGCCTCGATGACGGCCGACTCCACAAGGCGGTTCGGCTTGCCCGGACGGAGCGGGATCGCGCCGCGCTCGGAGACGAGGAGCGGATCGAACGTGTAGACGAGATCGGGACTTGCGACCTCGCTCTCGAGGACGTGCACCCGAGGCCCGAGCGACGCCAACAGCTCCACGAATGTGTCGTGCTCGCGCCGGGCGAGATCCAGGTCGACCGGATGCAGGAATCCGTGTGCCGGGTCGTCGAAGGCGGCCCCAAAGGCCGGCCCCGGCCGTTTCACGAGAACCTCGAGCAGCGGCGCCGTCATGCTCTGGGCGCCGAAGGTTCGGCCGTCGGGACTCATCGTCACGGGGGCAGGATACGCACCTCGCACGCCCGTCACACTCCCGGGCGGCCGGCGTCCCAATCACGGCGCCGCGGATGCTGTCCCGCAGGAAGCCGGTGGAGACGAGAGATGAACGCGCAGGGCGGTCCAACAGGTCGGCTCGAGGCATGGCGTGCCCTGGGGCGTCGGGTCCGCAATGGATGGCGCGCCTGGCTGACATCACGGACCGGCGGCGGCGTCCTCACGACCATCGTCGTCGTGGCGCTCGTCATGACGGCCCTCCCGAACGGCCGACCGCAATCGACAAGTGAACCCGCGGAGAGCCCGAGGCCCACGACCACACCCGCGGCCACATTGCCACCCGACCAGGCCTGGGGCGACCTCACCCTCCCCGCCTGGGAGCCGGTCGCCGAGCTCCGGCCGGTCGACACGGATGCGTCCGGCGTTGCGGTTGGGTCCACCTTTCTCCTCCGCAGCCGGACATCCGTCCCGGCAACGGACCTCGCCGCCGGCCTGACGGCCGAGCCGGCGGTCGACTTCGACGTCCAGCCAGGGGACTCGCCCGCGGAGGCCCGGCTCGTGCCCGCGGCACCGCTCGCCGAGGGCCTTCTCTATCGCTTCCGCCTCATCAACAGGACCGGCGCGCTCGCCGGCTCGTGGGCCTACCGAACCGAACGGCCGCTCCGCGTCGTCGGCACCGTCCCGGGCGACCGGACGACCGGCGTCCCCGTCGACACCGGGATCGAGATCGAGTTCGACCAGGACGGCGTGACTGATATCGGTGGCCAATTCTCGATCGAGCCCACGGCCGCCGGGCGGTTCGAGGTCCGCGGCCGCACCGTCATCTTCGCGCCGAACCAGCCGCTCGCCCCCGCCACCATCTACCGGGTCACGATCTCCGCAGGGGTCACCATGACCGGCTCGGACCAGGTCCTCGAAGCCCCGGTCTCGTTCGCCTTCGAGACATCCACGCCCGCCGGAAGCTCGACGTGGGACGTCGGCCTCGGCCGGCCGATCCTGGAGGCCTCGCCGAGCGAGCGACCGGTGGTCGCCCTCGACCTTCGGTACGACGACCAGACCGGGCCGGCACCCACGAGCGTGCCGTTCGAGGTCTACCGCCTGCCGTCGTTCGAAGCGGCTCGGGTGGCGGCGGTGACCCTGGCCGGGGGACCTGCGTGGGGTGACTGGTCCAGCGGTGACCTCGTGCCCACCGACGGGCTGGCCCGGGTCGCGGCGTTCGACGGCACCTTTGAGCTCCAGATGCGGTACGGGTATAGCGTCGTCCGGTTTCCCGCTCCGCTGGACGCCGGCTGGTACCTCGTCGTCGTCCCGCGAGAGGGTCGGGACCGCCAGGCGCTCCTCCAGGTCACGGACCTCGCGGCCTACGCCCTCACCTCGGAGACGCGGACCCTCGCTTGGGTGAACGACAGGGCCACCGGCGAGCCGATCCACGACGCGATCCTGCGCGACCCGTCGGGCGCGCGCGTCGGGACCACCGCCGCGAACGGCCTCCTCGACGTCGCGACGCCCGCCGCCCTGCTCCGGGCGCCGGACGGGACCGGCTCGAGCGACGCGACCCTCGTCACCGTCACTGCACCGGATGGCCGGCGCCTGCTGCTCGCGCTTGGGCAACGTTCGAACACGAGTGCCTATGACTCCGAGCGCAGTGGCTCGAGCCGGGCCGCGGAGGCCGACAACCGCTGGTGGCTCCTCTTCTCCACCGATCGGACGACCTATCGCTCAACGGACACGATCAATGCCTGGGGCCTCATCAGGTCCCGCGACGACGGGTCCGTCCCGTCCGGGCTGGAGGTGACGCTCCGGACCTCGGAGGCGTCGTCGGTGGACGGGCCGTGGCTCGCCCGGATCCCGCTGACGACGACGGCTCGGGGAGCCTGGGCACAAGACATCGCTCTCGACGGCCTACCGCTCGGCTCGTACGTGGTCGAGCTACGCGCGGCGGGGGTGGTCGCGGCATCCTCCTGGGTGGAGGTGGCCGAGATCCGGAAGCCGGCCTACCGAATCGATGTCCAGACAGACCGCCGCGCCGCGATCTCGGGCGACCCGGTGACGATCAGCGCGCGTGCCGTCTTCTTCGACGGGACCTCGGCGGCCGGGCTCGACCTGCGCGTCGATGCCTTCGGCGCGTCGCGCGTCCTGACCGCCGACGCCGACGGCCGCGTCACGCTGACGGTCCCGGCGCGCGAGGGCTGGGACGGGATCAGCTTCGGCACCGTGAGCGTCGCGCCGGCAACGCCCGAGGAGGGCCAGATCTCTGGCTACGCGGACGTCGTGGTGATCCCATCTGCGGTCTGGCTGAAGGGGTCGGGCACGGTCCGTGACGGCCGCGCGGTCATCGAGGGCACGATGAGCCGGGTCGATCTTGCCCGGGTCGAGGATCAGCTCGCTCTCGGCGCGTATCCGGAGGACCCGTCCGGGGCGCCGATCTCCGGCGGGACGGTCACGGTCCGCGTCGTCGAGGTGGTCCCAACGCAGAAGCAGGTGGGCACGACCTACGACTACATCGAGAAGAAGGTCGTCCCGCTCATCGAGTACTCGTATGCCAACAAGTCCATCGGGACGTACGCGACCACGTCCGGCGAAGACGGCGCGATCACGCTCTCCGTCCCGATCCCATCCGCCGACCATCGCTACGAGGTCACCCTCACGTCGCGCGACGGCACAGGCCGCACGGCCTCCACGACCCTGTACGTCTCCTCCCCGGACGCTCTCCCGGAGCTCAGCGGTCCGGCGCGCCCGTATCTCGAGAAGCGCGGTGAGTGCGGGTACTACTCGGAGGAGCGCGCCGTTGGCGACACGATTCGCCTGACCATGCGCGACGGCGACGGGACCGTCTCGACCGGCGGTCGGTACCTGTTCGTCGTGGCCGGCCGCGGCATCCGCGACACGCGGCTCCAGGACACGGGCACACTCACCCGGATCTACACGGAAGCCGACCTGCCAAGCCTCGACGTCATCGCGGTCCGCTTCAAGGATGGCGCCTACGCCGTCACCAACGAGGTTCTCATCAGGACGCGCCCGGACGGCCGGACGCTCGGTGTGGAGCTGACTGCGGATCGGTCGCGCTACGCACCCGGCGATCGCGCGACGGTCACCGTCCGGACGACCGACGCGGACGGTCGCCCGGTCCCTGCCGACGTCGTCATTCGCGGCGTGGACGAGAAGCTCTTCGCGATCGGCCAGGCGTTCGACGTCGACGCCCTGGCGACACTCCTGGCGCCGACCGGCGATGGTCTCCTCCAGTCGTACGCCTCGCATCCCGTCCCGATGACGTTCGGCGGCTGCGGCGGTGACGCAGCCGGCGGGGGCCGCGACGACTTCCGAGATTCGGTCGTCCTCCGGCTCGTCTCGACGGGCACCGACGGCATGGGGAGCGTCAGCTTCGCCCTCCCGGACGATCTCACGAGCTGGCGCCTCAGCGCGACCGCGCTCGCGAGCGACCTCCGGGCCGGGAGCGGCGTCCTCCTCGTCCCGGTCGGCCTGCCGTTCTTCACCGACGCCATCCTGGCGTCCGACTACCTCGCCGGCGAACGACCCGTCCTGCGGGTCCGGAGCTTCGGCGACGACCTCGCGACCGGCGACCGCGTCCGGTTCACCGTCAGCGCGCCGTCGCTCCTCATGCCGCCGACGAGCGTCGAGGCCGCGGCGTTCGCGACGGCGACGCTGCAGCTCCCGGAGCTCCCCCTCGGCGTCCACGAGCTGACGATCAGCGCGACGGTGATCGGGGACGCGACGCGAACGGACACCCTTGTCAGGAAGCTCGTCGTCCGGTCCAGCCGCCTCGAGGTCGCGGCGACGGAGGTCACGACGCCAGCCGGAGCGGCCGCCCTCGGTGGCGCCGGGCTGACCACCTACGTCGTGACCGACGCCGGCCGCGGCAGCCTCGTGCCACGGCTCCGGGACCTCACCAACGGGGGCGGTGCCCGGTTCGACCGCCTGATCGTGGCCGGCCTCGCGCGCGATCTCCTTGTCGGGACGTTCGGGTTCGACGAGGCGACCCTACCGCCGACGGACGTCGACATCGGGCGCTACGAGCGCGGCGGCGTCGCGCTGCTCCCCTACTCGTCGCCAGACCTGGCGCTGACCGCGATGACCGCGATCGTCGCCCCGGAGCGGCTCGCCGTCCTGCGGATCCGCGCGGCGCTCCAGACCTGGAGGGAGGCCCCGTCGGCCACGGAAGAGCGACAGATCATCGCGCTCGCCGGACTCGCCGGGCTCGGCGACGACGTCCTCGACGAGCTACGCGCCGTGGACGTCGCCACGGTCTCCGTGCGCGAGGCCCTGTGGGTCGCGCTGGGGCTCGTCGCATCGGGTGACGAGGACGGGGCCCGGACGATCGAGCGGATGCTCCTCGACCGGTACGGGCAGGAGCTTGGACCGTGGGTCCGCCTCGATGTCGGGGACTCGATGGTGGACACGCTCGACGCGGCCTCGCTGCTCGCCCTGGTGGCGACCGGGATCGGCGATCCACTTGCCCCGCGGATCGATCGCTACCTCCGGGAGATGCGGACGACCGAGGCGCTCTACGTCCTGCCCCAGATCGGCGTCATCCGGTGGAGCCTTGATCGCCTGCCGCGCGCCGCGGCCAGGTTCGCCTGGACGGTCGACGGGGTGCGGCAAGTCGAGGCCCTGGAGCCCGGCGCGAGCTGGGCGGTGACGCTCACCGAACGCCAGCGCGCGGGGTTCCGTCTGGAGTCGATCGAGGGATCGCTCGCCGTCGTGGCGTCGTGGGCCGGGACGCCCGGCCCCGGCGACCTGCCGTCGGGCGGCCTCGTGACGATCACCCGGACGGTGACTCCGGTGGACGACGCCCCGACGACCGGGCTGGTGAAGGTCAGGCTTCGGGTCGTCTTCGATCCGACGGCCCCAACCGGCTGCTGGGAGGTCACGGACCGGACGCCGTCCGGCCTGGCCCCGGTGGTGGCCGTCCCGGGCTGGGCCGAGGACCTCGGGACCGCGCGGCCGGTCAACGCGCCGTGGGACGTGTCCGGTCAGCGGGTCGGCTGGTGCATCGATCCCGTCAGGAGCCGCGACGTCCAGCTCGGGTACTCCGCCCGGGTCGTCTCTGCGGGGACGTTCACGTGGGAGCCTGCGATGATCCAGTCCGTCGCCGCGCCCGAGATCGGGGCGACGACGCCGGTGACGACGTACACGATCCGCTGACGGGCCAAGCCGGCGGCCGTGGCGCTCGCCGCGCAGGCTGCCCGGGCCCTCACGGACCGTCGAAGCGGCCGGGGTCGAAGGCCGGTGAGATCGCCGGCTCTCGCCCCAGAATGGCGTCGGCAACCTGGCGTGCGGACGCCGGCCCGATGGTGATCCCCCACGGCCCGTGCCCGGAGCAGACGTAGAGCGCCTCCACCCAGGGGATGGCACCCACGAGCGGGCGGCCGTCGGCGGCGAGCGGCCGTGCGCAGGCCCGCGTCTCGCGGATCGGGGCGTCGGCGACGGCCGGAACGAACGTCGCCGCGCGCCCGAGGATCCGCTCCGTCCAGGTGGACGGGTCTGGCTCGTGCTCCAGGAACGTGGAGCCGACTGCGGTCGCTCCGCCGGCCGTCACGAGGCTCGTCTCCGGGGTCGATGCGGGGTCCTCCCTCTCGTCCCCGGCGGCAGACGCAACGTCACCCGTCCCGAGGGCCACGTCCATCGCCGCCTCCTCGATGACGTGGCGGGGCGGGTCCGCCATCAGCGTCTCGACCACGACACCCCAGAGCGGGCGGATCGGCCGCCACCGCCCGGACGGATCGACGAGCTCCGGCGTCCACGGCCCGGCGGCGATGACGACCGCGTCGGCGGCCTCGTGCCGGCCGTCGATCTCGACCCCCGTGACGCGACCGCCCCGGACGGCGGGGCGAGCCGCACGGCCCAGCCGAATCGCCACGCCGAGCCGCTCGGCACGGTTTGCCCAGGCGTACGTGGGCGCGGCCGGCACCACCGGGTAGGCGACCGGCACGCGGACGGCGTGGACGCCGTCCGCCATCGAGGGCTCCCGTCTCTGGAGATCGGCAGGGCCGAGGACTTCGATGGCGAGCTCCGGAACGGTCGCCCGAAGATGACCGGCGAGTGCCTCGACGACCGCTGCCCGGTGGGAGACGAGGAGCAGTCCAGATGGCTCGGCCGGCAGCGCAAACCCGCCGCCCGGCGAGACGGCGGCGAGCCGGCGATATGCCGCGACGGTCTCATGGTAGAGCGGCGCGAGGGCCGGGTCGAAGGGGTGCTGGACGACCCCCGAGTTCCGGCCGGATGCGCCCGCCCCGATCGCCTCGCGCTCGTAGACGGTGACCCGGGCCCCGCCCTCGGCGAGGTACGCGGCGGTCGCAAGGCCCACGATCCCGCCGCCGATCACCGCGACGGACGGGCCTCCCGACGGTCCCCTCATCGGGCCGTCCCGATCCCGGGCGCACCTGTCGTGGCCACCGATGCCGCCCCTGTCGCGATCCGTCGGAGGGCATCGAGCAGCCGGTCCACCTCGTCCGCCGTGTTGTAGTGGGTCAGCCCGATCCGGACGAGCCCGCCGCCGAGCGCAAGTCCCAGCCGCTCAACGAGCCCGAGCGCGTAGAAATCACCGTCCCACACGGCGATCCCCTCGTCGCCCAGCCGCCTGGCGACCTCACCGGGGGTCAACCCTTCGACCGTCAGGGCCGCCGTCGGCGTCCGGCGGTCGAAGGCCGACGCGTCGACGATTCCGTGGAGCTTCACGCCCGGGATGTCCACGAGGCCGTCGTGGAGCCGGCGGTAGAGCGTCATCTCCACGTCACGGATTGCCCGCATCGCCGCCACGAGACGGTCTCGGCGGGTCGTCGATGAGGGCGCGCCGGCCATCCGACCGACGTCCTCGAGGTAGCCGATCGCCGCAAGCGATCCTGCCCAGCCCTCGAAATTGCCGGTTCCCGTCTCGAACCGATGGTCGGCCGGCCGGACCTTGTAGGCGCGGAGACCGGCGAGGACGGAGCGCCGGCCGTAGACCGCGCCGACGTGCGGACCGAAGAACTTGTAGACGGAGCACGCCACGAAGTCGGCGTCCACGGCGCGGGCGTCGATGTCGAGGTGCGGCGCCGCATGGACGGCATCGACGTACACGAGCGCGCCGACCCTGTGAGCGGCGGCGGCGACCTCCGCGACCGGGTTGATCGTTCCGACGGCATTCGAGGCCCAGCCGATGGCCACGAGCCTCGTTCGCGGCGAGAGGAGCACCTCGAGATCCTCGAGATGGAGCGTGCAGTCGTCCAGACGTGGCTCCCACCAGCGGACGCCGAGACCCCGGTCCGCGGCCGCGGCCAGCCACGGGTCGACGTTCGCAGCGTGGTCCAGGCCGGTCACGACAATCTCGTCACCCGGTTCCAGACCGGCCGCGATCGAGCGGCTGAGGTGGAGGGTGAGGGTCGTCATGTTCGCGCCGAGGATCACCTCGTCCCCATCGACCCCCAGGAGGTCGGCGATGGCCGCGTGCGCCTCGGCCACGATCGCGTCGGATCGGCGCGAGGTCGCGAACCGGCCGCCGTGATTCGCGTTGGAGGTCCGGTAGTGCTCCGCGACGGCCGCGATCACGACCTCCGGGACCTGGGTCCCGCCCGGCCCGTCGAAGAAGACCATCGGGCGGTCGCCGTGCGCGATGGCGAGAGCCGGGAAGCGGTGGCGGAGGGCGTCGATGTCGAGGGCCGTCATGGCGCTGATCCTACCGGCCAGGGCCCGGGCCCGTGCGGTCCGTCACGCCCGCCTCCGCGTCCCGGAATCGAACGGGCCGCCGTCGGGAAGACGGCGGCCCGCGTCGCGCGTTCTATGCCTGGGGCGGTCAGGCGGCCGCCGAGGCCGCCGGCGACGACACCTCGAGGGCGACCTCGATGGCGAGCTTGATCTCGTCGCTCACGAGCCAGCCACCCGTCTCCAGGGCGACGTTCCAGTTGAGGTCGAAGGCCGACCGGTTGAAGCGACCCGAGGCAGTCACGCCGAGGCGACGGACACCCTGCATGGACGTGTAGAAGCCCAGGAGCTCCGCGCGGAGGGGTACCTCGCGGGTGACGCCGCGGAGCGTCAGGTCGCCGACGACCTCGTACTCAGATCCGTCGATGCGCCGGACCTGGCGGACCTCGTAGGTTGCCTCCGGGTGACTGGCGACGTCGAAGAAGTCGGCCCCTCGGAGGTGCTCGTCACGCGAGTCGACACCCGTCGTCAAGCTCCCGATCCCGATCCGGATCCGGCCGGCCGTCACGCTGGTCTCGGTCGCATCGAGCTCGATCGAACCGGTGACGTCCGCGAGCTTGCCCCTGACGGTGGTGACCATCATGTGCCGGGCTGAGAAGGTGATCTCGCTGTGGGCGGGATCGATGGTCCAGGTGCTCATGGTCTGGCGGAGGTCCTTTCCGGGACGCGTTGGTCGGCTGTCCGGCTCGCCGCCGGTGTTGTTGACTGCTCAACAATATACCCAGATAGTTGCGCTGTCAACCATTGACGGGTCAACGACACTCCGGGTACCCTCTGTTCGTGTCCATCGCCGACCCGAGCGCACAGCGACTGGCTGCCCGCGATCCGCGCCTCGCGCCTTGGCGCGCCTTTCTCATCGCCTACACGCAGGTCGCCCGACGCCTGGACGAGGAGCTTCGTTCGGAGCATGGCCTCTCCCTCCAGGAGTACGGGGCGCTCGTCCACCTCGTGGAGGCGCCGGGTCGACGGCTCCGGATGGGCCGGCTCGCAGAGGCCCTTCTTTTGTCCAAGTCCGGCGTCACGCGGCTCGTGGATCGCCTCGTTGAGGACGGGCTCGTGGCCCGCAGCAGTTGCTCGAGCGATGCGCGCGGTGCCGAGGCAACCCTTACGGACGCAGGCGTCGATCGGCTCCGTGGGGCCTCCCCGACCCACCTGCGCGGGATCTCGAGCTTCTTCCTTGACGCCATCCCGCCGGACGACCTCGCGGCGGTCCAGCGCGCCATGCAGCTCGTCGCCGAGCACGCGGCCCTGGCCGGCTCCCCCTGCGCCGCCGCGGACGAGCCCGCGGACGACGCCGCGGACGAGCCCGCGGACGCTCTCGGCTGATCGGACCCCGGCCGTCGCCGTGAGTGGTCGCCTGCTCGTGGGCACGAGCGGGTTCGCCTATCCTGACTGGGCGCCGCGCTTCTACCCGGCCGGCCTCCGCGGCGACGCACTCCTCCCGTACTACGCGATGCGCCTCCCCACGGTCGAGCTGAACAACACGTTCTACCGGCGCCCGTCCGCGGGGCGGATCCGTGCATGGGTGGAGGCGACCCCGCCCGACTTCCGGTTCGCCGTGAAAGCGCAGCGTGGCGCCGCGATGCGCGCCCTCCTCGCGACCCCGGAGGAGAGCGTGGCCTGGTTGACCGAGGGACTCGAGGGGTTCGGCGAACGACTCGGGGCGGTCCTCCTCCGGGTCCCGGACAACATCCGCCGGCGCGACGACGGGAGCTCGGACCTCGCGCTCCGGCGGCTCCTCGAGGCGTGGCCGCGGACCTTCCCGCTGGCCGTCGAGCTCCAGCACCTCTCGTGGCATGTTGACGAGACGTTCGCGGCGCTGCGCGCAGTCGCCGCGACCCTCTGCGCGACGGATCTCCCGGAGGGCGAGACCGCCCCCACGATCCGGGTCACGGGCCGGTTCCTCTACCTTCGTCTCCGTCGGCATGACTACCGTGCCGAGGAGATGGCGACCTGGGCAGCGCGGATCTGGCCCTTCCTCGACGCCGGGCACGACGTCTACGTCTTCTTCCGCCACGACGATGTCGGGCGGGCGACGGAGCTGGCCGACGGCCTCCGCGCGGCGGTCGCCGGGAGCTGATCAGGCGGCCCCGTCGCCGTAGATCCGGCATTGCTGTCGTGGCGGATCGGTGCGCAACCCAGGCTGACACCGTGCCGCGAGCCGGATCGGCCCCATCGCCGTAGATTCCCCGCCATGCATCGACGCGCCCTTGCCGCGCTCGCCGGGATCGTGCTGCTCGCGGCCGGTTGCCTCGGCGGGAACGCGAGCCCGACGTCCCCGTCCGTCCCGTCGCCCGTCGGTTCGTCGCCGGCGGCGACGGCCACGCCGTCGTCAGTCCCATCGCCCGCGAGTTCGTCGCTCACACCGACCGCGAGTCCGTCCACCGTCCCGTTCGATCCCACGGCGGTTTCGATCACCCTGGAGCCGTACGCGGTCGTGCCCGGAAGTCCGCTCGCGATCACGGCGCCGCGGGACGGAAGCGGCCGCCTGCTCGTGGCGACGAAGCTCGGTCAGATCCGGATCGTCCGCGACGGCGCCCTCGATCCCCAGCCGATGCTGGATATCGCGGACCTCGTCTCCGGGGGTTACGAGCAGGGTCTTCTGGGCATCGCAGTCCACCCGGCCTTCCCGGACGACCCGCGAATCGTCGTCGACTACACGAATGTGGACGGCGACACCGTGGTCGCCTCGTACCGTCTCGACCCGGCCGATCCCGACCGCCTCGACCCGGCCTCGGCCGTGACGATCCTCACGGTTGACCAGCCGTTCGCCAACCACAACGGCGGCGCCGTGGCGTTCGGTCCGGACGGCTATCTCTACATCGCGCTTGGCGACGGGGGCGGTGGCGGCGACCCGCTCGAGACCGGCGAGCGCCTCGATACGCTCCTCGGGAAGATCCTCCGGGTCGACATCGACGCAGCCGGCTCGGGCGATGCGGCCTACGCCACCCCCGCGGACAACCCGTTCGTCGGCGTGCCCGGCGCCCGCCCGGAGATCTGGCTGACCGGGCTCCGCAACCCCTGGCGGATGGCGTTCGACCGGGCGACGGGCGACCTGTGGATGGGCGACGTCGGGCAGGACCTCTGGGAGGAGGTCGACGTCGCCCGGGCCGGCGTCGGGGGTCTCGACTTCGGGTGGGACCGGATGGAGGGCGCCCATTGCTTCGAGCCCGCGACGGGCTGCCGGACGGCGGGCCTGACGCTCCCCGTCGCCGAGTACGGGCGCGATCTCGGCTGCACGATCATCGGCGGCGCGGTCTATCGCGGCGCGGCGCAGCCGCTCCTCGCCGGCGGCTACATCTTTGGCGACTACTGCTCGGGTCGACTGTGGGCGATCCCCGCGACGGCCGGCGGGCCCGTGGACCCGGTCCGGGTTGGGACCGCGGCCAGCGGCCTCGCCGGGTTCGGCGAGGACGAGGCGGGCGAGCTCTACGCGGCGAACATGGACGGCGCGATCAGCCGCGTCGTCGCCAGGTCGCGGTAGCGTCCTGCCCTGGCCATGCCAGCCGTCAGATGGCCGTCGGGTCCACCTTGTCGGGGTCGATTCCGAGGTCCATGATCGCGGCCGCGGCCTGCTTCGCGGTGACCCCGCCGTCCCGGGCGAGGGCGGCCATGGTCGCCGCGGCGATGTGCGCCGAGTCGATCTCGAAGAAGGCCCGCAGGGATTCACGGGTGTCGCTTCGCCCGAACCCATCGGTCCCGAGCGCGACGAACGTCGCGGGGACCCACGGGGCGACCAGCTGCGGGATCGCCTTCATCCAGTCCGTGGCCGCAACGACCGGCCCGCCATCCGCCCCGAGGATCTGGGTCACGTAGGGGACCCTGGCCTTCGATGCCGGGTGGAGCCGGTTCCACCGGTCAACCTCGAGCGCGTCGCGTCGGAGGAGCGGGAACGACGGCGCCGAGTAGACCTCGGCGGCGACTCCGAACCTCTCGGCCAGGAGCCCCTGCGCCTCGAGCACCTGCTGGAGGATGGAGCCCGACCCGATCAGGCGAGCGACCTTCGGGCCCGCCCCGCCGCCCACGTCCGCGCCCACGTCCGGCGCCGCCGCGAACCGGTAGATGCCGCGGAGGAGGCCCTCGTCGATGCCCTCGGGCCGGGCGGCCTGCGGGTAGTTCTCGTTGTAGAGGGTGATGTAGTAGAAGACGTCCTCGCCCTTCCCGTACATCCGATCGATCCCGTCGCGGATGACCGCGGCGAGCTCGTACGCGAATGCCGGGTCGTACTGGCGGAGGCTGGGCACGGTCGAGGCGAGCACGTGGGTGTGCCCGTCGTCGTGCTGGAGCCCCTCACCGGCCAGCGTCGTCCGGCCGGCCGTGGCGCCCATGAGGAAGCCCCGGGCGCGAGAATCGGCGGCCGCCCACATCTGGTCGCCGGTCCGCTGGAAGCCGAACATCGAGTAGAAGATGTAGAACGGGATCACCGGCAGACCATGCGTCGCGTACGACGTCGCCGCAGCGGAGAAGCTGGCCATCGAGCCGGCTTCCGTGATCCCCTCCTCGAGCACCTGGCCATCCTTCGCCTCGCGGTACTTCAGGACGAGCTCCGAATCCACAGGGTCGTAGCGCTGGCCGCCCGAGGCGTAGATCCCGACTTCATTGAAGAGCGGGTCCAGGCCGAACGTCCGAGCCTCGTCCGGGATGATCGGGACGATTCGCGGGCCGAGATCCGGGTCCCGGATGAGGTTCCGGAGCATCCGCGTGAACGCCATCGTCGTCGAGACGGCAGTCGTGCTCCCGGCCGCGAACTCGGCGTCGAAGGTGGGCTTGGGAGCGGGCAACGGCGCGGATCGGACGACACGCTTCGGCAGCTCCCCGCCCAGCGCCCGGCGCCGCTCCATGAGGTACTGAACCTCCTCGGAGTCCGGTCCCGGGTGGTAGTAGGGCGCGTCCTTGAGCCGCTCGTCCGGGATCGGGAGCTCGAGGCGGTCGCGGAAGGTCCTGAGCTCGACCTCCGAGAGCTTCTTGGCCTGGTGGGTGATGTTCCGGGCCTCGACGCCGGGGCCCAACGTCCAGCCCTTCACGGTCTTGGCGAGGATCACCGTCGGGGCGCCGCGGTACTCGGCCGCGGCCTTGTACGCCGCGTAGACCTTCCGGTAGTCGTGCCCGCCGCGGCGGAGCTTGGCGAGGTCGTCGTCGGTCAGGTGCTCGGCCAGCCGCCGGAGACGGGGGTCTGGGCCGAAGAAATGCTCGCGAATGTAGGCACCGCCGGCGACCGAGAACTTCTGGAACTCGCCGTCGACCGTGGTGTTCATCTTCTCGACCAGGACACCGTCGACGTCGCGGGCGAGGAGCTCGTCCCACTCGCGTCCCCAGATCACCTTGATGACGTTCCAGCCCGAGCCGCGGAACACGGCCTCGAGCTCCTGGATGATCTTGCCGTTGCCGCGGACCGGGCCATCGAGCCGCTGGAGGTTGCAGTTGATGACGAAGGTCAGGTTGTCGAGGCCCTCGTGCGCGGCGACGTGGAGCGCGCCGAGGGACTCGGGCTCGTCGGTCTCACCGTCGCCGAGAAAGGCCCACACGCGCGACTTCGACGTGTCGAGCAGACCCCGGTTCTCCAGGTAGCGGTTGAACCGGGCCTGGTAGATCGCCGAGATCGGGCCAAGGCCCATGGAGACGGTGGGGAACTCCCAGAAATCCGGCATCAGTCGCGGGTGCGGATAGGACGACAGGCCCTGCTGGGGCGGCGTCTCGCGCCGGAAGTGGTCCAGCTGGTCCTCGCTCAAGCGCCCCTCGAGGAAGGCCCGGGCATAGATCCCCGGCGCGGCGTGGCCCTGGTAGAAGATCTGGTCCCCCGCCCCGTCGCGGTCCTTGCCCCGGAAGAAGTGGTTGAACCCGACCTCGTAGAGCGATGCCGCGGAGGCGTACGTCGCCAGATGGCCACCGATGCCGGCGAACCGGTTGTTCGCCCGGAGTACCATCGCGACCGCGTTCCAGCGGATCAGGCGCCGGATCCGTCGCTCCAGCCCCTCGTCGCCCGGGAAGAACGGCTCCTGCTCGGGGCTGATCGTATTGATGTAACGGGTGTTCGTGAGCGGCGGGAGCCCCACCTGGAGCTGGCGCGCCCGCTTGAGGAGCTTGAACAGGAGGAACCGTGCCCGGGTCTCGCCCTCCTGCTCGACGACGTCGTCGAGGGAGTCGATCCACTCGCTCGTCTCGGTCTGGTCGATGTCGGGGAGCTGGTGCTTGAACTCGTCGAGGTACATCGGGGCTCCGTGGCGGTGGGTCAGGCGCTCGCCATGACGCGAAGCGTGGTCGGCAGGGTGGCCGGGCGCAGCATCGAGCCGAGCGCGGGATCGGCACCGTACTTCGCCGCCAGGGCGGCGCTGCAACGGGCGACCGCGTCCGCGTCGGGCGCCGGGACAAGGTGGACCGGAATCCGCCGCCTCTCGACGAGGAGGGCGACGTCCGGCCGCGCCAGGGCCTCGCGATACCAGCGCGCCACCTTGCCGCGAACGGATCGGATGAACGCATCCTGGCCGTCAACGACGATCCAGATCGTGGTGTGGTGGATGTCGCCCGCCGCCGACTGCGTCTCGATGGCGACTTCCTCGGTCTGCGCCAGCTCGGCGAGGTCGGCTTCGCTCAGGTTCACTACCCGAAGGGTAGCCCAAGACGGGTTCGGGCGCCCCGTGGCGGACCCAGCGGCCCGGCGCATCGCAGAGCCGTGGCCGGAGGGGTCGGTCGATCGACCGAAGCCGCCCGTCAGCCCCCGACCCGGACGACCCAGCGGCCGCGGGCCGCACCGGCTCGGATCGCGTCGAGCGCCGGCTCCAGGGTGTCAAGGGTC
>PNKK01000038.1 GCA_013822395.1 Anaerolinea sp.
GCACCAGCTGAGCGTGGCCATGCACCGATTCCGACGAATCCGAGGGCCGGCCGAGCGTGACTGCCTCGGATCTGATGAATGTGCTCGATCACGGCCGGGGAGCGGAGGGCCACGGGACCGGCCTCCGACAGGGCCACGGGCCGTCCACACAGGGCCACGGGACCGGCTTGACCCGGCCAGCGGAAGGCCGCATCCTTCGCCGATAGCCCGGATGGGGAGCGAACGCAGGACCATCGTCCCAGGGCTGCGACATCGCCCGTGTCCGTGCACGGGCCCAGGAGGGTTATCGTGGCGTCCCATCGTCTCCAGCGCGCCGTCGGCGTCGCCTCGAGCACCTTGCTCGCTCTGACCCTCATCGGTCCAAGCGCGGTGCAGGCCGCCCCACCCGGGTGGGCGTTCGAGAACCAGGCGCTGCTCCCCGCCACCGTGTCGCCGGGCGCGAACGCCGGCTACACGTTCACGATTGCCAACCGCGGCAAGTCGAACATCTCGCAGCTCTACCTGACCTCGTCGGCGACGACGAGCCCGACCTACCTGGCGACCACTCGCGCCGGGTGCCAGACAACTCCGGTTCTCTACTGTGCCTTCGGCGCGCTCAACTCCGGGGACGTCATCGACATCACGGTCGCCTACACGACGCCCACAACCGGCTCGACCTCGTCGGTCACGTTCCAGCTCAACGCCACGGGCGTGACGTTCAGTGACAAGGGCGGGAACAGCCGCGGCGATACTCTGAATCTGCTGATGACGACGGCATTGAACGGCGGCAAGGACTTCGCCGGCGGGTTCAACCTGGTTGGTGGCTCGACCTTCGCCAACAACACGGACCTCGGCCGGAGGAACATCCAGTCCGGCGCGGTCACGCTGCCTCCGGGCGCGATCAACATCCCCGTCGAGCTCGAGGACGGGCCGAGCATCGACTTCCCCTGTTTTGGTTGCGCCAACCTCTTCGGCGAATGGACGCGGCTCAACGTCAACGACGGTGCGACCTACGACAGCGGGATCAAGGTCGTGCTCACGATCCTCGGTCGGGAGGTCCCGAACGCGGCCTCTGTGGACACCATCAAGCTCATCCACGTGTCGGACAGCCACGGGACGCACACGATCAGTGATCGCTGCGACGGTGACGGGCTGCTCGGCGGTGACGAGTGCATCACCGTCACGAAGGTCGGGAACAACTACCAGATCGTGGCCTGGCTTCTCAGCAACGGCGGGACCCGCTTCGGGTACTGATCAGGTCGCGTCAGGCTGGAACAGCTTCCATCCGCTCGCGGAGCCGTCCGGCCGAGACCAGGTCGCCCTTCCGCACGAACAGGTCCAGGGCCTCCCGCAAAGGGGGCCCTGCCGATTCCGCATCCCCGATCGCTTCGAGCACGTCCGCGAGGTCGACGAGAGCGTCGGCGCGGAGGCGAGGATCCGATGTCGCGCCGGCCAGCGCCACGGCATCCTCCGCCAGCCGGCGAGCGGCCTTGGCGTCGCCCCGGGAGGCGAGGATCTTCGCTCGGACGCCACGCCACGGGACCTGGGTGAGGACGTCGTCCGCATCGCCGAGCTCCTCGGCCACCTCCGTGAAGCGCAGCGCCTCGCCCGCATCGCCTGCCGCCCACAGCACCTGCGCGAGGAATGCGGCGATCGTCGACCGGAAGTAGGACTCGTTGATCGCGCTGAGGGCGTCGAAGTCGCGCCGGAGCTCCTGCTCGGCGGCTCCCAGGTCGCCCGCCAGTCGCTCCACCTGTGACGAGTCGATCGAGCTGGTGATCGTGACGATCCCCGCCCCGAGCTCAGTCAGAACCGCGTAGCTCTGCCGGTAGAGCGATCGTGCGGCTTCGACATCGCCCTCCATGGCGAGGAGGATCGCCAGGGCGCTCTGGATCCCGGCCTGCGCCGCCCGGTCCCCGACGACCCGCGCGAGGAGCTCCTCACATTTGCCGATCGCGTCCCGCGCCGGCATGGAGCCGTGGAGCATCAGGTAGGCGATCATCGCGGCGCTTCGGGCGGCGATTCGCGCATCCCCTGCGCGACCGGCGTGGTCGATGACTCGCTCCGCGGCTCGCGTCGCCTCATCGAGCTGACCCTGCGCGCTCTGCGTGACCATGATCAGGCGCCATGCTCGGGCAAGCCCGGCGTCGTCCCCGATCGGCTCAAGAACGGAGATCGCGCGGCCGGCCGCCTCGATCGCCCGTGTCGCGCTCCCGTCACCGCCGGACCGGAACTGGTCGACCGCGACCCGGATGAGATTCGCGCGGACGGCGTACCGCTCCTCGTCGGTCTCGTCGGCGATCGTCATCGCCTCGTCGAGGACGGCGGCGGCCGCGTCGAACTCCCCCTGCTGCATGTGGGCCTCGCCGAGATCGATCATGAGCTCGAGCCTGAACGGGGCATCGCGCACCAGGAGGTCGACGGCGCGATGAAGGAGATTCGCGGCCGCCGGGATGTCGGCGCGAGCAAGGGCGCGTCGTCCGGCAGTGCCGAGCTTGATGGCGGCGCGCTCACCGACGGTGCGAGCGTCGTCGTCGATGACGCCGAGCTCCGTGCGGTAGCGGTAGGCCTGCTCGAGGTGGTAGCCGAGGATCTCCTCGAACTCCGTCTCCCGGCCGCGCTCCCTGTTGACCCGCTCCGCCCAGACGACGAACCGCTCGTGGAGGGCGGCCCGGATCCGCTTGAGGAGGCTCCCGTACGCGGTGTCCTTGATGACGAGGTGCCCGAACCGGTAGAAGCCGTCGTCGCCACCCGCGAGGCGGACGAGCTGTTTCGAGGTGAGCGATCCGAGATCGAGCGCGAGCCGCGCCCGGATCTCATCCTCGACCAGCTCGGCGATCGCCTCCTCGGCGAACGAGAGCCCGATAACGGACGCCGGCTCGATGACCGCCCGCTCCTCCGGCCCGAGCGCATCGAGGCGGGCCGCCACAAGGGCCTGTACCGTCGGCGGGATCGTGAGCTCCCCGGACGCGCGTGCGGAGACCCAGCGGTCCCCGTCCCGCCGGATCGCGCCGGTCTCCTGGAGCATGGACACGATCTGCTCGGTATAGAGCGGGTTGCCCTCGGCTGCCGTCGCGATTCGCTCCCGGACACCAGGATCCAGGTCGCCGAGGAGCTCACCGACGAGCTGCCCGACCTCGCTGTCCGTGAGCGGCACGAGCGTGATCGTCCCCTCCGCGTGCGCCTGCGCCCACGCCTCGTGTCGCTCGCGCAACTCGTGCCGGGCCGTGCACAGGAGGAGGATCGCGGCGTCGTCCGCCGCCTCGAGGAGGTAGTCGATGAACTCGAGGAAGGTCTGCTCGGCCGAGTGGATGTCGTCCACGACGAGGACCAGCGGACGATCCGCGGCGAGCGCCTCGAGCAGCCGACGCATGCTCCACATGAGCTCCGGGACGGGGAACTGGCTCCCGGACAGGTTCATCATCGAGGCGATTCGGTCCGTGACGGCGTCACGTTCCGCGGCCAGGTCGGGCCTCGCCAGGAGGCCGCGGATCTTGTCGATGGCGACGGCCGGACTGTCGCCGGTCCCGATCGCCGCGGCGTCGCGCACGACCTCGGCGAGCGGCCAGAACGTGATGCCGTCGCCGTACGGCAGGCAGCGCCCCCTGGCGACGCCGGCTTCGTCCGCGGCCGATGTCGTGAACTCGCGGATGAGCCGGCTCTTGCCGACTCCCGCGTCACCGACGACGGTGATGAGCTCCGCTCGCCTGGTCCTCGCCGCTCCGGAGAGGGCCTCCGAGAGGCGGGCCATCTCGACCGCTCGCCCGACGAACTGGGTACCCGCGGACGCCTGCTCCACGGGACGCTCGCGCACCCGCACGAGCCGGTACGCGGGGACCGGCTCCGCCTTGCCCTTCAGCATCAGGGGCGGGATCACCTCGACCTCGATCTGGTCGCGGGTCAGGCGGTGGGTGAGCTCGGCCAGGATGATCTCGGCGGCGCCGGCGGCCTGCTCGAGGCGGGCCGCGGTGTTGACCGCGTCGCCGGTGACCAGGCGCTGCGCGGTGGTGGCGTCGCCGGTCGCGATGACCTCGCCCGTGTTCACCCCGATGTGGTTGAGCAGCGTGACGCCGTATTGCCTGCCAAACGCCTCGTTGAGGGCCGGCAGGGCGGCCTGCATGTCGGCGGCGGCGCGGACCGCCCGGAGGGCGTCGTCCTCGTGCCGGACCGGCAGTCCGAAGACGGCCATCACCGCGTCACCGATGAACTTCTCGACCGTCCCGCCGTGCCGCTCGAGCGCGACCTTCATCGCCTCGAAGTAGCGGGCCATGACGTCCGTGAAGGCCCTTGGCTCGAGGGGCAACCCGTTCTCGGTATGGGGCTTCGGGTTCGCGAAGACGATCGTCACGGTCTTGCGGCTGTCACGGGCGATGACCACGGTCATGGATGCGCCGCAGGTCACGCAGAACCGGTACCGCTCAGCCGACTCCTCCCCGCAGACCCCGCAGATCCGCATCCCCGGCGAGGCCTCCGGCGGCGCGGCGTCCTCCTGGCTCGCCCGCGAGCGGACCGAGACGAGCCGGAAGGACGGGATCTTGAGCTCAGGCCCCTTCGGGGACTTCGGACCCATGGGCTCGACTTCGACGTGGCCCTGGACCTCCCGGTAGGCCGATTCGGCCATGAGGACCTCGAGCGGCGGGGCGTTCTGTTCCATCGCCGTGGACTCGTCCATCGTCTCGCCGATCAGGACGTGCTGGCCCTCCGCGTCACGCCCGAAGTGCACGATCCCGGTGGCGATCCCGGTGCGGTTCACGAGCCGGACGCCCCACAGCCGCTCGAGCTCGTCGTTGAGGGTCGCCAGGGCCCGCTGGGTCTCGGCAGCTGCTTCGGCGGCCCGGAGCGGATCATCGTCGTGGCGGAAGGGGAGCCCGAAGACGGCGACGATCGCGTCGCCGATGATCTTCTCGATGCTCCCCCCGTGCGACTCGAAGACCACCCGCACGACCGCGAAATAGCGGTTCAGGACCTCGCGCAGGGATTCCGGGTCCAGGCGCTCGCCGAGGGCGGTGGAGCCCTTCAGGTCCGAGGTGACGACCGTGACCAGTTTCCCGGTCCCCGCCGAGGCATCCTCGGCGACGAGCGCCGTCCGGCACATCCCGCACAGTCGGGCGTGCGCCGGGTTCGACTCGCCGCAGCCGGCGCAGACCCGCGACTCCATTCAGGGAAGGATAGCGGCGGCCGTGAGTCGACCTCGGTCTGCGTCCGGCACGTCCACGACCTGCACTTCCTGGACCTGCCGGCACGGCCGGCCAGCCGGATCCTTCGGGAGGCCGACGACGCTCCGCCTGATGCCTCGGGCGCGGTCACGCTCCCGTGGCCGTACACGCAGGCGGAGCTCGTCGGACTGATCGGCGGGTCACGCCAGTCGGTGAACCGGCTGCTCGCCGACCTCGTCGCCCGCGGGTTGATCGTCCTGGAACGGGACGCCCTCGTCATTCCGGACCGGGTGGCGCTGGAGCGGTCGATCCTGCGCTGAGCGCCGAGGGCGGAGCCCGGCGAGCGACGGTGCCCCCGGGCCCTCGATCGTTACGTGGTCGGCCGTTCGTCGGCAACTGCCCGCGGCGTTCGCAGGTCGCGCAGGTTCGCCTGATCGATCCCGGCGAGGCGCGGCAGGTCCGCGGCCTGCGTCCGCTGGATCCGGCTCGTCATCGCCGACAGGACGACGCGCTGGATCTCCGGGACCACCATGGTCGCGCGGAGCGCTTCTGCCGGCACCTCGAGCAGCACCGTGTCGACGTCGGCGACGACATCGGCCGTCCGCAGGCTTCCGGTCAGGGCCGCGATCTCACCGAAGAAGTCACCCGACGTCATGGTCGACAGCCCGCGATATCCGTCATCCACCGGCACGCCGGCCGTCGTCGTGCCCTCGAGGATGAAGAAGGCAGCCGTCGCGGCATCGCCGTGCTCGATGATCCGCGTCCCGGCCGGGACATCGTGGACGGTCGCGTCATGGATGAACGACGCGCGCTGCTCCGGGGAGAGCCGGGCGAACGCCCCGAGACGAACGGCGAGCCGGTCGAAGTCGGCGAGCGTCGCCGCCCGGACCGGGAGGGTTCCCAGTGCGGGCGCGGCTTCCGCGCCGCGCAGGCGCGCCGTTGCCGCACGCCACGTCGACACGCCCAGACCCGGTGCCACGAAGGTGAACGCGGCCGACACGAACAGCAGTGACGACGCCGCGACGATGAGCAGCCGGATGTCGACCAGGTCCGCAAGTCCTGCACCGGCCATGCCGAGCAGGAAGATGATGTCGCGCATGACGTAGAAGGCGGAGAACACCCGGCCTCGCATCTCGCGCGGCGTGTTTCGCTGTAGCAGGACGGACCGAGCCACTGACGATTGCGAGTTGAAGAACCCGGACACCGTGACGAACAGGATCGCGGGGCCGATCGAGGTCGACAGCCCGTACAGGACGCCGCTGATCCCCATGCCGGTCATCGCGACGATGACCCAGACGGGCTCCGGGAGCCTGCTCGAGAACCGCGCCATGAAGAAGGAGCCGAGGACGAAGCCGACCGAGGTGAGGCCCTCCTGGAGTCCGTACTGGAACTCGGTGGCCTCCAGGATTTTGAGGGTGAACGGCAGCAGCAGCACGTTCCACAGGCCGAACGAGAAGAACATGAAGGCGCCGACGACGAAGAGCGAGCGGATGATCGGCGTGCCGACCAACATGCTCAGGCCCGACTTGAGGTTGGCCAGAATGACCGCCGTGCTCGCTGCTCCTTCGGGCTGCGGCATCGGGTACCGGCCCATCAGGCTGATGCACACGGCGGAGAAGACGAACGTCCCGGCGTCGATGATGAACGCCCACTGCAGGCCGACGCTGCCCGCGAGCAGCCCGGCGCCCGCGAACCCGATCGCCGTCGACCCGAACGACGCAATCGACAGGAATGAGTTGGCAGCCGCCAGCTCCTCGTCGCTCGCGATCTCCGGGATCAGGCTGTCGTGCGCTGGGTCGAAGAACTGCTTCACACCCGCGTTGAGCAGGAGGAGGAGGTAGAGGCCGGGGAGGGCGATCGTTTCGATGCCGATCACGACCGCGATCATCGAGACGATGACGCCCTGGATGAGGCACGTCCAGATGAGGATCCGCTTGCGGTCGTGCCGGTCGACATAGACCCCGGCGAGGAGGCCGACCACGAGGCTTGGGACGGCGGTGACCATCAGCGTCAGCCCGACGGCGAGGGCCGATCCGGTCGCCCGCCAGACGAAGATCCCGGCGGCCAGGTCGGTCAGCGACGAGCCCGCCGTGGAGACGAGCTGGGCGACCCACAGCAGCGAGAAGTCGCGTCGCCCGAAGACCGCGAACATGGGCGGGGCGGGGGTGGGGGCGGGGGCGCTGGCCATCGTCCCTCCTGCAGAACGTCCTCGGCAGAGAATGGCGCCGAGTCTAGCCGCCCCGGTTGCGGACCGTGATCCCTTCACGCAGGAGCAGCTCGCGCTTCAGGGCGAGCCGTTCGTCGCGGCTCCCCCAGGCGTTGCCGCCATAGCCCCCGAGGGAGCCGTCCGAAGCGATCACGCGATGGCAGGGGATGAGCAGGCTGATCGGATTCCGTCCGACGGCGCCGCCAACGGCGCGTGCCGCGCCGGGCCGCCCGATCGCCCGGGCGATCTCGCCGTAGCTCCGGGTCTCGCCGCGCGGGATGGCCCGGACGGCGTCGAGGACGGCCCGGTCCCACGCGGGGCGATCCTCGAGGTCGAGCGGCGGGCGAGTCAGGGCGTTCGAGTCGTCGCCGGTTGCGATGCGCATGGCCGCCTCGCCCGCGCGCCCGAAGCCCTCCGCCTCATCGCTGCCACGGGTCGCCGCATCAATGGATTCGATCGCGGCACGAAGATGCCCGCCGGCGGCCCCGTGCGCGTCGTCCGCCGCTCCGTCGCTCGGTTCCAGCCATCGAACGGGGCGGCCGAGCCGCCGCTCAAGACCCTCGGCGAACGCCTCGCGGGTCGTCAGCAGCTCGACGGCGACGACGCCGCGCGCGCTGGCGGCGACGTGGATCGGTCCCCATGGCGCGGCCAGCGTGGCGGCGAGGATCCCCGGGTCGATAGGCACGTGGCGCGTCGCTCCCTTCGCTGTTCGGCCGCCGGCCGCTGGCCGCCGGTCACGGGGCCGGCCGCTGGCCGCCGGTCACGGGGCCGGCCCCGTGACCGGCCACCGCTCCGGAGGCCGCCGAATGCGCACCGGGATGGCACTCGCTCACGGCTTCGACCGAGCGCCCCCGGCCAGGGTTCCGCTGCCCGGTCATCTGCCCATGGGGTGGGCATTGTCCCTCGGAATCGGCCCCGGCCGCCGCCCGGTCGTCGTCGAGGGGCCCTCGCCCTGGCGAGTGCCCAGGGGGTGGGCAGATGGGGGACCGGGAGCCCGGTCCCTCCGCGAGCTCCGGACCTTCGGGAGCGCTGCACCACCCCTGCGCACGCGGCCTACACTCGCGCCGCGATGACCGACGCCCAGACACCCGCCCCGGCCCGGTCGCGCGCGGCCGTGCCCGACGATCCGCGCGACATCCCGGGTGACTTCGCCCATGCCCACGCCGTGGAGGTCCGGTTCGCCGACACGGACGCGATGGGCCACGTCAACAACTCCAACTACCTGACCTATGCCGAGATCGCCAGAGTGGCCTACTACGAGCGGGTGACCGGCGCGCCGCTTCCGGTGCGCATCCATGGATCGGAGGAGGGGATGATCCTGGCCGAGATCCGGATCACCTACCGGAGCCCGGCTTTCTACGGCGAGACCCTCTTCGTGGAGACACGGGTCGACCGAATCGGGCGGACCAGCTTCCGGATGGTCCACCGACTCACCGCGCCGGAGAGCCGGCACGGGCCGGCCAGGCTCATCGCCGTCGCGGATTCCGTCCTCGTCGCGTACGACTATCAGGCCGAGCGGCCGATCACCGTTCCAGATGCGCTCGCCAACGCGCTCGAGGCGTTCGAGGGTCGCCGGCTCCGCGACTGACGCGTCTCGCCCCCGCTCAGCCGTCGAAGCGGCGGAAGATCGCCACGGCATTCTGGCCGCCGAACCCGAACCCGTTGATCATCGCCGTGTCCACGCGCAGCTCCCGCTTCACGTTCGGCGTGTAGTCGAGGTCGCAGTCCGGGTCCGGCTCGCGGTAGTTGATCGTCGGGGGGATCCAGCCGTCGCGAATGGTCCCCACGGCCGCGATCCCGGCCACGGCGCCGGCGGCGCCGAGCATGTGCCCGACCATCGACTTCGGTGAGGAGATCGCCAGCGTCGGGGCTCGATCGCCAAAGGCGCGCTTGATCGCCTTGGTCTCGGTCACGTCATTGAGTGGCGTGGAGGTGCCGTGGGCGACCAGGTAGTCGATGTCGGCCGGCCCGATGCCGGCGTTGCGCATTGCCCCGGCCATCGCCATCGCGGCGCCGCGGCCGGTCGGCTCCGGGGCCGAGATGTGGAACGCGTCAGCGGTGAGGGCGGCCCCGATGATCTCGGCCAGGATCGGCGCGCCGCGCCGCGCCGCATGCTCGGCGGACTCGATCACGAGGACGCCCGCGCCCTCGCCGAACACGAACCCGTCCCGGGTCCGGTCGAAGGGCCGGGACGCGCCCTGTGGGTCATCGTTCCGCTTGGACAGGGCGCCCATGTTCGCGAGGGCCGCGAACGCCATCGGCAGGAGCGGCGCCTCAGAGCCACCGGCAATGACGACATCGCACTCGCCGGTGGCGATGAGCCGGAGCGCGTCCTGGAACGCGATGACGCCGGACGCGCAGGCCGCGACCTGGGTCATGAGCGGACCGGTGAGGCCGTATTTCATCGACACCTGGGCGGCAGCCATGCTCCCCGAGACGGCCGGGATGGCGAACGGGCTGACCTGGCCGGGGCCCTTCTCCCAGAGCGTCTTCGCGCCATCGATGACCTGTTCCATCCCGCCGCCGCCGGTGTTGATGACGACTCCGACGCGGTCCCGCTGCTCCGGCGTCCAACTGGCGAAGTCGAGGCCGGAGCGCTCGATGGCCTCGGTCGCGGCAGCCACACCGAAGTGGATGAACCGGCTCATCCGGCGGGCCATCTTCCGATCCATCGCGAGGGTCGGGTCGAAGTCCTTGACCTCTGCCGCGATCTTCACGTCGTGGTCGGTCGTGTCGAAGGTCGTGATCGGGCCGCCGCCCGAGACGCCGGCGAGCAGGTTCGCCCAGAACGTCTCGGCATCGTTGCCGATCGGGGTGACCGCGCCCATCGCCGTGACGACGGCGCGGCGGGCGGGATCCAGGCTGGGCGGCACGGTATGAGCCTCCGTCAGGCGTTCAGGGCGGGGATGACGTTGAAGCCGGCGACCGTGAAGTCGCGGTCGACGGCGAAGGCACTCTCGATGTCACGCTCACGCATGAAGGCAAAGCTGGTCCGGTCGACGAGCGAGGGCCCGGCCCCTCCGCTGGCTCGGAACTCGGCGAGCGCAATGTGGTGGGTCGAGTCGTCGACTGCCGCAACGTCGATCGTCGGAAGGAGCTCATCGAAGATCCGGGCGATCCATCCCGTGCCCAGTCGGCGGCGGGCGAGGGCCGCGACCTCGACGACGACGTAGCGGTGGGTCACCAGCGATCCAGGCGTGAATTGCCCGAACGCCTCGACCGTCGATCCATGCGCCGGGTCGCTCCGATCGACAAGCGCGAAAATCGCGCTCGTGTCCACGAAGATCACCATTCCTCACCGAGGTAGTCGTCGTGGCGCTCGGCGATGTTCGCCCCGCCGCTGTCGAACGCCCCGATGATCCCGAGGGCCCGCTCCCATCGTCGGCGCATCTCGGCATCCTCATCCGGGACCGCCGTATCCACCGCCTGGCGAACGACCTCGGCCATCGAGACGCCGCGCTCGCGAGCGACCCGCAGGAGGCGCTTGTGCTGGGCGTCGGTCAAGGTGATCTGCGTCCGAACCATGTCGGGATGATATCACCTCAGGCTGTCGATGATGTAGGGCATGCCGCGGTCCGGCCGCCTCAGTCGCCGTCGTAGCGCTTGAAGATGACGGCCCCGTTGTGACCGCCGAGGCCGATGTTGTTCGAGAGCGCGTAGCGGACCGGCATTCGGACGGTCTCGTCGACGACCCACAGGTCGCATTCGGGATCCGGGTCGCGGTAGTTCAGCGTTCCGGGCACGATCTGCTCGGCCACCGACATCACGGTCGCGAAGGCTTCGAACGCCCCGGCCGCGCCCATCATGTGGCCGGTCATCGACTTCGTGGCGCTGATCGCCAGGGACCGGCGTGAGCCGGCCGCGCGCTCGCCGAACACGGTCCAGATCGCCTCGGCCTCGCGCGCATCCCCGACCGGCGTGGACGTCCCGTGCGGGTTGATGAGGTCCACCTCGTCCGCCGGCACGCCGCGTCGGTCGAGGGCCATCTTCATCGCCCGGGCCGAGCCCGTGCCGTGCTCGATCGGCTGGATCATGTCCCAGCCGTCCGCGGCTGAGCCGTAGCCGACGACCTCGGCGTAGATCCGCGCCCCGCGTGCCTTCGCGAGCTCGAGGTCCTCGAGGAAGAGGCCGCCGGCGCCCTCGCCGAGGACGAACCCGTTCCGGGTCGCGTCGAACGGGCGCGAGACCGTCGTGAGCGGCTCACCCGGCCGCGGCGAGCCGAGTCCCCGCATGTTCCCGAAGCCGGCGTGGGCGACCTCGATGAGCGGCGCCTCCGTCGACCCGCTGATGACCGCGATGCAGTCGCCCCGCCGGATCACCTCGGCCGCCTCGGCGACGTTGTGCGTCCCCGTGGCGCAGGCCGAGACGATGCAGACGTTGTGGCCGATCGCCCCGGTCTCGATGGCGATCATCCCGGACGTCGAGTCGACGAGGGCGTTCGCAATGAACGTCGGTGGGACTCGGTTGGGGCCCTTGTCCCGGAGGGTCTGGTAGCTCTCGATCATGAGCAGCTGGCCCCCGGCGCCGGAACCGAAGACGACCCCGACGTCCGCCCGGTTCTGGTCCGTGATCTCGAACCCGGAGTCCGCGACGGCCTGCTTGGCCGCCGCGACGCCGTAGTGCATGTCGCGCTCGCTCCGCCGGACCGCCTTGGGGTCCATCCAGGCCGTCGCGTCGAAGTCACGGACTTCACCGGCCGCGCGGTGGTCGTAGGGAGAGATGTCGAACTTCGTGATCTCGCCGAGGCCGGAGACCCCGTTCACGAGGCTGGACCAGGCGGTGGCCACGTCGTTGCCGACCGGGCTGATGACGCCGAGGCCGGTGACGACGACGCGGCGGTTGTAGTCGGGTTTGCGCACGGGGGCAGGGCTCCTTCGGGGGTGGGGGTGGTCAGGCGACGCCCGGGGACGGGGCGACGCCCGCGGGGTCGGCGGCGAAGGGAAGGGCGAGTCGATCGGGGGCGGACGGGTCGTCCACGGCAAGGACCGTCGCATCGGTGGCGATCCGCTTCGTGAGGCCGGTCAGGACCCGGCCGGGGCCGATCTCGACGAACGTGTCGACGCCCGCGGCAACCATGGTCTCGACGGCGCGAACCCAGTCCACGCCGGTGGTCAGATGGTCCACGAGCTCCGCGCGACAGGCGTCACCGCTCCTCAGTGGCCGCGCGTCGGCGTTGGCCAGAAGCGTCGTCGTCGGGTCCGCGAAGGGGACCGCGGCGAGGACCCCGCGCATCCCGGCCGCGGCGTCCGCCATGAGCGGCGAGTGCGCGGCGACGCTGACGGGCAGGATGATCGCGCGCTTGGCACCCAGGGCCTTCGCGATCTCCGCGCCGACCTCGATGGCGGCACGCTCCCCTGAGACCACGACCTGACCGGGCGCGTTGCGGTTTGCGACGCCGAACGTGCCGGTCGCGCCGGCCCGGGAGATCAGCTCCGGGAGGGCCGAGTCGTCCAGCCCGATGATCGCGGCCATCGCGCCGTCCCGCCCTTCGCCCGAGGCCTGCATCTGCCCCCCGCGCGCGCGGACGAGCCGGACCCCGTCGGCCAGGGAGAGGACGCCGGCCGCGACCATCGCCGAGTACTGGCCCATGGAGTGCCCGGCCGCGAAGCGCGGCTCCGGGGCGGCGATGCCGGCGGCCGCCCACCGCTCGCGGAGCGCGGCGAGATAGGCGATCGAGGTCGCCAGGAGTGCCGGCTGGGCGTTCTCGGTCAGATTCAGGGCGTCCTCCGGCCCATTCCAGGCGAGCTCGCTGATCGGCTCGCCGAGCGCGGCGTCGGCCTTCGCGAAAACGGCGGCCGCGGCCGGAGAGGCGGCGGCGAGCTCGCGGCCCATGCCGACCGACTGAGAGCCCTGTCCGGGGAAGATGAAGGCGATGCTCGTCATGGGCTCCCGATGGTGTTCGGTGGGTGGAGGAGGCGGGCAGGGGGGACGACGCCGGGGCGGGCGCCGTCCGAATAGTGACCCTGCAATGGACCCTCCGAGCGTGGAACCGGTGCGCTCCTGCACACGACCAGCCCTCGCCGGCGGTATGCTGCCGCGCGTCATGGCCCTTCCCTCCGAGCCGAGTCGCCGCCGGCCGCGCTCGGCCACCGTCCGGGCGATCGCCCGCCGCTTCGAATCGGACCTGTCTGCGTCCGTCCTGGCGGCCGGTTCGCGCGTCCCGAATGTGCGCCAGATCTCCGAGCGGGTCGCGATGGGTCGAGCGCTCTGGCGTGAGCTCGTCGTGGGATTCGCGTCGCAGCTGTCCGAATTGCGCCTTGGGTTCACCCAGCTCGCCGCGCTCTATGTCCTGGCCGATGGCAGCACGACGACGGTCGGCGAGCTCGCCGAGTCGCTGGGCCGCTCACCGTCGGCGACGAGCCGGCTCGTCGACGGGCTCGTCCGGCGCCGTCTCGTGGAACGGCACGAGGAGGCGGAGGACCGCCGCCAGCGGTTGCTCTCGCTCACCCAGCGTGGGCAGGCGCTCCTGCGTGCTGTCGACCGGGCCCGCGCCGACCAGTTCCTCACCGCGGTCCGGCCGATGCCGACCCCGGAACGCGCCCTTGTGGCGATGGGTGTCGCGGCGCTGGCGACACGGGCGTTCTCCCGGAAGGGCCGCGTCGTCCGCGGGGATCCCGAGGCTCGCTGATTCAGCGCCGGATCAGAGCTCGACCCGGAGTCGCCTGCGCCCATCGCTCCTCGCCCGCCGTCCCGGCCCTCCGCCGTCCCGGCCCAGGGTGGCCGCCACATCGCCGATTCGTTGCAGCTGGCGCAAAGGGCAGGATCGGCGGTGCATCGCGTGCAACCAACTCCCGATTCCGGACCCGGTCGGCGTCGTTCGTTGCATGGGATGCCACAAACGGACGACCAATGGCCCCGGGCATCCTCGATGAAGCCCGAACCGGGAGCCACCGTGGCAGCAGATGCAAGAGACCGACGAGTTGCGGGGTGGACGACCGGTCGACCTCGAAGTTGGTTGCACCGGGTGCAACGGGCGGTCGGCCAGGTGCCGGCGAGGCCAACCGGGCGGAACGGGCGGGCCGGGGCGCCGGGTGGGTCCGAGTGCAGGAGGGACGGTCGTCTGCGTCTCGGTCGTGCTGTACGCGGCGGGCCGGGGGGCACCGGGTGGGTCCGAGTGCAGGGCCGGGCCTGGGATGCCAGGGCCTGTTCAAGTGGGAGGGGGCACGGCTCCGCGGCCGGCCTCGGCTCCGGCAGCCGAACCCTTCGCCGGCAACCACCTGTTTCGTGCATCACATCGACGTGACGGTCGACCAGGTCGCCGATGAGACTGTCGACCATGCCGCCTGTTAGCCCTCCCGATCAGGCGCGTGATCAGGCGCTCGTGGCCAGGCCCGGCCGATCCGGCCGCCAGGCCGACGCCGGATCAGGCGCCGCCGCCGCGACTCCGGCGTGCCGCCAGGGCGATGCTTCCGACGATGACCGCGCCAACGAGCGCGAGGAGCGCGACCGGCAGGGGAACTGGATCCGTGCCCGCGTCCGAGGCGCCCGACGCGGTCGATGCCGACGCAGAGGTGGTGGCCGATGCGGCCGGCGAGGAGGATGCCGACCCGAGTGCCAGCGTGGATCGATCGGGGCTGGCTTGCGATGACGGTGCCCCGGTCGGTGCCGGGCCGCCGGTCGGTGCCGGCCATCCCGGCCGTTCGGTCAGCGGGATCGGGCCGACCGTCGCGCGTGATGAGGACGGGGCCGAGGTGGACCTCGGCGTCGAACGAGGGCTCGCCTCGGGGACGGACGTCCTGGTCGGGGCAGGAGTCGAGGTCGAGGCCGGGGATTCGGTGGGCGTCGCCGTCGGCGAAGGTGTCGAGGTCGCCAGGACGATGACCGTCCCGCGCATCTGTTCTGCGTGGACCTCGCAGAAGTACGGATAGGTGCCGGGCGCGGTGAAGGTCGTGGTGAACGACTCGCCGTCGAGCAGGATTCCGGCGGACGCGGGGCGATCGGCGAACCGGTCGTCGATGGCGCCCGGCGCGCCGCTCGTGACCGTGTGCGGATCGCCGCTCGCGACCCAGGTCACCCGGTCACCGACCCGGACGGTGAGGCTCGATCCGCCACCGGGAACCACGAACTCGTAGTTCCGGGCCTGGACGATGAACTCAGCGGCGCCGGCAGGTCCTGCCCAGGCGAGGATCGCCAGCGCGATGGCGCCCCCGAAAAGGGCGCGGAGGTCACGCCGGGCCGGGGGCTTCAGGGCGAGTTTGCCTGAGCGGTGCATATGCCCGTATACGCGACGCCGGAGGCTCCGGATCTCAGAGATCCGATTCCCGGTTTCGAGCGTAGACGAGGTACCGGATCGGCGCCGCCCCTGGAACAGTTGCCGCCGGCGAACCTGGAGGATGGCATGCGCGCTCGACTCATGACTCTGCTTGTGATTGGCCTCCTGGCCGTGACCGCGCCGGCAGCCCTCGCCGCCGATCCCCCGACGCCGGCGTTCGGCGGCCCGCTGTCCGGAGCCCAGGAGGTTCCGGCGGTTGCGACCGCAGCGACCGGCGAGGCGACCGTCGTCATCTCTCCCGACAACTCGACGATCTGGTATGTCGTCTCGTACAGCAACCTCTCCGGTGCGCTCGCCGCGGCCCACATCCACACCGGCGCCGCGGGCGCCAACGGCGGGGTGATCCTCCCGCTCGCGGCCTCCGCGAGCCCCATGGTCGGCACGCTGACCGCCTCAAACTTCACCGCCAGCGGATCGGTCACGTCGTTCGCCCAGGCCGTCGCCGCGCTCAAGGCCGGCACGACCTACGTCAACCTTCACACGGCGGCAAACCCCGGCGGCGAGATCCGCGGCCAGGTCGTCGCGAAGGGCAGCGCCCACTTCGCGACGCTGTCGGGTGCCCAGGAGGTCCCGACCGTCGCGACCTCGGCGTCCGGCAACGGCTGGGTCGTCGTCAGCGCGGGTGGTGCAGCCCTGACCTACTACGTCGCCTACAACGGCCTGTCGGGCGCTCCCGCGGCGGCCCACATCCACCTCGGCAATGCCGGTGCCAACGGCGGCGTCCTGTTGCCGCTCGCGGTCGGACCCAGCCCGATGACGGGAACGCTCAGCGCGTCCAACCTCACGCCGACCGGGCCCGTGACGGACTTTGCGGGGGCGATTGCCGCGATCGCGGCCGGCGGGACGTACTTCAACATCCACACCGCCGCCAATCCCGGCGGGGAGCTTCGCGGCCAGCTGGCCCAGGCGGTCGTCCCCGCACCGACGGCCAACCCGACCGCCGATCCGACGCTGCCGCCGACGTCGACGGTCACGCCGGTGGCCGGACCGTCGGGCGGGTTCCCGATCGCCGCCCTCCTCCTGGCCCTCGGTGCGGCCGTCGCGGTGCTTGCGCTGCCGCGCCGTCGGGGTCAGGTCCGTCAATCAATCGGCCACGGGAGGTAGCCGGACCAGACCGCGCCTCACGCGATCGCCCGGGGTCCGGCCACGGTCGGGCCCCGGGGTCGGGCGTCAAGACCCAGTCCCTTGGGCGTCGTCCGGCCCGCCGGCCCAGTTCCGGTTCAGCAGTCGTCGGGCCACGCGGGCTCTCGCAAGGTCCGGGCCGTCCACGATGTCACGGAGCCCGGACCTGATCCGATTCAGGATGGAGTCGCTGATCTGACGCTGATGCTCGGGGAACGGCTTCGCCAGCTCGTATGGATCAGCCGACACTTCCCCGGTTTCAAACCACCAGCGCACTGCCGCCGTGACCGTCCGCTCCTCGTCGCTCATCCCCGCCGCTGGCGGCGCGAGGCACGTGACCTCGAACAGCAACCCGAGCTCTTCGTCACCCTCGACCACGAGACGCATGCCGACCTCCGAGGTGGTATCTCCGCGAGTCAGGGTTTGGGAACCTGCTCGAAAACCCCGCATGAGCGATGGTCGTGCTCGTGAGCGGCATGATGACGACGATCATCCCGGGCAGATCGCCGAACGCGACATCAACCACGGATTGCAGGGTTGCGCCGCGGTCGATGACGCCGACAGTCGCGGCGACGGGGCCGGGCGCCTCGCAGGTCCCTGATCTGATCGAAACGGCCCACTCCTTCGCAGGATCTGCCGCCTCGAGGGACACGATCACGAGGGATCCGCTCCCACTCGTGAGGGCGCTGGCCACCGCCGCCGTCATGCCGGCTGGACCGAGGAGCGTTGCATCAACACGAGGCGCGGGGGTGGCATCTCGGGTTTCTCACGTTCGCGCTAGGCGGGCGGGTCGGCGGTCCATCGGAGGATGTCGCCCGGCTGGCAATCGAGCACCCGGCAGATCGAGTCCAGGGTGGTGAACCGGATGGCTCGAGCGCGCCCGTTCTTCAACACGGCGACGTTCGCCGGGGTGATGCCCACGGCGTTGGCGAAGTCACCCACGGACATCTTTCGTCGGACGAGCATGACGTCGAGCTCGACGATGACGGCCATCAGATCACCTCGTCGAGCTCGGTGCGGTCGGCGATCGCCGACTCGAGCAGGCCTCGCATGACGACCATGAGGAGCACGAATGCCAGCCCGCCGGCGAGGGAGGCGGCCAGCCCGAGGACGACGCCTGGACCGCCGACGCTGACGATAACGAGCAGGTGGATCATGACGCCTGCGCTCAGAACCGCGGCCATCGCGCCACAGGCCGTGATGATGTCAACCCAGCGCAGGGCGCGGCGGGTGAAGATGGCCCCACGGTTGACGAGGGACAGCAGCCGCCAGACGGCGAGCAGCGCCACCTGACCGCAGGCGATGACGAGGATGCCGGCCACCGAGTACGGGACGACGAGGTACGCGAGTTCGGGGTAGATCCTCCCTTCCTCGGACGCGAACACCGGCAGGAGTACCTGTGCGAGCACGGATCCGAGCAGGAGGACGACGAGGGCGACGCTGAGAAGCTGTCTCGCGAGCTTGTGCATCTATCGAGTATCGATTTGGTTCGCTCGAATGTCAATAGGTCCTCTCCAGCATCCGGCGGCTTGGCAACTCAAGTCGATCTACCGCCAAGTCGATCTACCGCCGCGCGGTCAGCACGTCGAGGCATGAACCGCCCAATCCGGAGTCCGGCGACCTCCGCGAGACGTCCCGTCTCGAAGACCATCCGCACGGCTCGCTCTCGGAGCTCGGTCGGATACCGTCGGTGGAACGGACTGCTGCTGTGCTCTGCCATGCCTCCATCTTCCTCCAAGCGATGGAGCCTCCACCGAAGCCAGTACGGTTCACTCCGTGTCGGCGACTTCCGTGTGATGTATGACGTCATCGACGAGGATCACGTGATCCTCGTGCTCGGCATCGTGCACCGTGCGGACCTGGAGCAGTGGATCCGCAACCGGTAGTGAGGAGCGAGGTGGTGCCGAAGACGGACTCCTGCCCTCGAACCGAACCGTCGGGCAATCAGAGGAGCTGCGACGCCGTGTGCCGCGCGATCCCTGGGCGACGGCCCCGCAAGCCGGGTTCAGCCGTGCCGGGCTGGCAGCCGCCCCGGGCGTCAGCCGCAGAAGCGCCGGACCGCGTCGTACAGGACGGGGAGGCCCCAGCGCAGCGCGTCGAGGGCGACCCGCTCGTCGACGCCGTGGTAGCGCTCGAGGTACGCCTCGTCCGGCTCCAGGCGGAGCGGCGAGAAGCCGTAGGCAGGGACACCGAGCCGCGCGAGATGCTTGGCGTCGGTGGCGAACGGCGCCATGACCGGGAGCGGCACGCCCTCAGGGTCGTGGTCGACGACGGTCATGGCGAGCACCCGATAGAGCTCGGAATCGATGTCCGCGACGACCGGCGGCGCGGTCGCGACCAGCTCGACGTCGCAGACCGCGGCGAGGTCCGGCCCCAGGCGCTCGATGACCTCGGCCCGCATCGCCGGCTCGTCCGTGCCGGGCAGGAACCGGCAGTCGAGCTCGAGAGTCGCCTCGCCGGGGATGACGTTGTACTTCACGCCGGCATGGATGACGTTCGGCGAGATCGTGTCCCGGACGAGCGCCCGCGCGGCCCGCGCGTAGACCGGCGCGCACAGCCGGTCGATCGCCGCCTCGGCCCGGCCGGGGTCGCCGCTCGCCATCGTCCGGAGGAGCGTGGCGGCCTCGCCGCCGAGCGTCTCTGCCGCCGACTCGAAGAAGGCCCGCATGACCGGCGTCACGCGGGGGCGCCCGGGAACCGCCAGGCGGGCGATCGCATCGGCCGCCAGGACGGCCGCGTTGTCCGGACGCGGCATCGAGCCGTGGCCCCACGTGCCCCGGAACGTGAGCCGGTAGACGGCGTAGCCCTTCTCGGCGACCTGGATCGGGTACAGGCGCCGACCGCCGACCTCCAGGCTGACACCTCCGGATTCGTTGATCGCCCCGGCCGAGCGGAGGTGCTCCGGGTGGTGCTCAACCAGCCACCCGATCCCCTCGTTCCCGCCGGCCTCCTCGTCGGCGGTGACCGCGAGGAGGACGTCCCGGCGGAGGCCGGGGATGGGGTCACGGGCGGGATCCAGCCCAGCGGCGCTCGCCGCCTCGGCGAGGAGCCGGACGACCTCGATCTCCATCGCGACGAGATCCTTCATGTCCACCGCGCCCCGCCCGTAGACGTAGCCGTCGGCGATGTCGGCCGCGAACGGGTCGTG
>PNKK01000039.1 GCA_013822395.1 Anaerolinea sp.
CCGCCGACCTCATCCAGGCCAGGGTGACGTTGGCGGCGAAGCGGTAGGAGCCGATGAAGCCCTTGCCCCAGACGTCGGTCTTGAGGGGATCGGGCGCCGCTCCCAGGGTCGCCGACGGCCAGGTGGCGAGCAGGAGGCCGGCGAGGGCCAGACCCAATGTCCATGATCGCGACCGCATCCGCGCCCTCCCGGCTCTGGTCCACGACATCTATGTCGCAGAAACCTTGGCGAGACTCTACGCCCCCCCCCACGCGTGTCAAGGGCTACCCTCGATCCCTGTGGACGGCTACCCTCGATCCCCTCGATCGGGTGCGCCACGTCCGGTTGGCAATTCGGGAACGCCCGAGCACGATTTGCCAACCGGCTATGGCGCAGCGGCCCTCGATCGTGGGACGGCACCCCGATCCTCGGCTTTCGGCGTCTCGTCCAGCCTCCCTCGATCAGACCCGCTCGAAGGCCATCGCGACCGAACCGCCGCCGCCGAGGCAGAGCGTCGCGAGGCCGTAGCGCCCCCCTCGCCGGCGGAGCTCGTGGAGGAGCGTGGCGACGATTCGGGCGCCGGACGCCCCAATGGGGTGGCCGAGGGCGATCGCGCCGCCGTTCACGTTGACCTTCGACCAGTCGAACCCGAGCTCCCGGCCGTCGGCGAGGGTCTGGGCGGCGAAGGCCTCGTTGATCTCGATGAGGTCGAAGTCGGCGATCGTCAGCCCGGTCTTCTCGAGGAGGCGGCGAACGCCCTCGATCGGGGCGAGGAAGAGCCACTTCGGGGCCATCTCGGCCTGGGCGTAGCCCATGATCCGGGCGAGCGGCATGAGTCCCAGCCGCTCGACCGCGCGCTCACTCGCGACAAGGGTGGCTGCCGCGCCATCGGTGATCCCCGGCGCGTTGCCCGCGGTGACGGTCCCGATCTCGGCGTCGCCGCGGTCCTCGCCAATCGGGAGCGCGAAGGCCGGCTTGAGGCGCGCCAGTGCCTCGGTCGTCGTGTCGCGCCGGGGACCCTCGTCCGAGTCGACGATCGTCTCCCGGCCCTTCGCATCGCGGATGGTGACCGGCACCATCTCGTCGGCGAACCGGCCGGCATCGATCGCCGCGATCGCCCGGCGGTGGCTCTCGAGGGCGAAGGCGTCCTGGTCCTCGCGGCTGACGTGCTCAGCGATCGCCACCCGTTCGGCGTGGGTGCCCATGTGACAGTCCTCGATCGCGCACCACAACCCGTCGTGGACCGTGGCGTCAACGAGCGCGGCGTCGCCGAGCCGGAGCCCGAAGCGGGCGCCCGGCACCAGGTACGGCGCCAGGTTCATGCTCTCCATGCCACCGGCCACCGCGACCTCGGCATCGCCGGCCCGGATCTCCGCGGCCGCGAGCATGATCGCCTTCAGGCCGGAGCCGCAGACCCGGTTGATCGTGGTGGCCGAGGTCGTCTCCGGGAGGCCACCCCGCAGCGCCGCCTGGCGAGCCGGCGCCTGCCCGGCACCCGCCTGGAGGACCTGGCCCATGAGAACCTCGTCGATCGGGGTGCCTTCCGGGAGGCTCGCGCGCTCGACCGCGGCACGGATGGTCACGCCGCCGAGCTCGACGGCCGGAGTCGTCGACAGCGCGCCGCCGAACTTGCCGATCGGCGTCCGGGCCGCGCTGACGATGTAGACATGGCCGTTGGGGCCGGCCGGGCCGCGGGACTCGGGGCTCACCGATCGAATCTACACCGGCCCCTGGGCAGGCAGGAGTCCGTCCCGGTCGAGCGCGCCCGGGCTACGCGAGGAGCGCCCCGACGATCGCATCGACGTGCGCCTTCTCGGGGACGACGATCAGTGTCGTCACCATGCCGAACATCCCGCTCGGCCCTTCGACGTGGGGCAGGATGTGGCAGTGGAACGCCCAGACGCCCGGCCGGTCGGCCGTGATGACGGCGTCCCAGCGCTCGCCGGGATTGACCCCGAGCGTGTCGCATTCGAACGCCGCGCTCCCGAGCGGCCGTCCGTCCCTAGCCACGACGTTCATCACGAATCCATGGCTGTGGAACGGGTGCATCATCACGCCCTCGTTCATGAACCTGACCAGGACCCGCTCCCCCACGGCGGCCAGGATCGGCACCGTCGCCGGGAAGCCGCACCCATTGATCGTGAACCCGCCCAGGACGTCGTTCGAGACCCAGATGTACTCGCGGTCGTACTGGATCGGGTTGTCCTTCGGCTCGACGATGAACGCGCCGAGGAGCCCACGTCCCACCTGGTCGGTCGCGTTGTGGTGCGAGTGGTACATCAGCGAGCCGGTCGACTTCACGGTGAACTCATAGGCATAGGTCTCGCCCGGCACGATCGGCAGCTGGGTGACGAAGGGCACGCCATCCTGGAAGAAGTCGTCGAACTCCACCCCGTGGAAGTGGACGGTCGTCGCCTCCTTGAGCTTATTGGTGAAGATGACTCGAAGCCGATCGCCCTCGTTCGCGCGGATCGTGGGTCCCGGGACCTGGCCGTTGTAGCCGAGCGCTTCGACGGGAGGCCGCAGCTCGTCGATCTTGAGAGAGACCTCCTCGATCGTGAGCCGGTAGACCTTCACACCGTCGACGATCTCCGGGGTCAGGGGGGCGAGCAGGTCCGTCAAGGTGAGCTGTTGACCGACCTGCATGAACGCCGGCTTCTGGCTCAATTCGGGGTAGCCGTCGGCGACCGCGAGGATCTCCCCGAGCTTCCCGAACGTGGTCGCTCCGAAGATGCCCTCGAGGGCGGGCACGAGGTTGCCGAGATACCGCCTCACCACCTGCCGGGCGTCGACATCCGATGCGCTGAAGCCGGGCGGGATGGCTGCCGACGCCGCCGGGGTCGCACTGGCCGCCGCGGACGGAACAGGCGTCGCAGGGGCGGGCGTCGGTGAACCTGCCGGTTCCGGGACTCCGATCGGGCCGTACGTCCAGCGTGGGGTGGGCGTCGCCGGCGCGCATGCCGCCAGGGTCGTGGCCAGGAATCCACCTCCGGTGAGCGCGGCGCCGCGCAGGAAGTGACGACGGCTCAGCTCGGACATGACCGCGTTCCGCCAACCGGAGTCGCCCGCCGGCTCGGCCGGGTCGGAGGTGCTCTGGTCAGTCGCGGGGCGAGGCGCAGCCTCGGAGACCGGTTTCATGGCAGGGATCCTCCGCACGGCAGGACAGGACGCTGGCTCGAGATGGCCACATCCCCCCGGCGGACGATAGCCGGTGTCACGAGAAGCGGCGGAGGGACGAATGTCCCCACGACCCGTGCCGTTCAGCCCGTCGGGGCTCGTGCTCCGAGATCGAGGCCGAGCCAGGGCCTCACCCGATCAAGCTCGGGTCAGAACCTCGCCCGCTCGAGGACGGCATCCGCCACGATCAGGCGGTGGATCTGGTTCGTGCCCTCGTAGATCTGGGCGCCCTTGGCGTCCCGCATGAGGCGCTCGATCCCGGTCCCCCGTGAGTAGCCGGAGCCGCCGAACAGCTGCACGGCGTCCGTGGCGACCTTCATCGCCGCGTCCGAGGCGGTCCACTTCGCGAGCGACGACGCCTCCCCGATCGGCTCCCCGCGGTCCCTGGCCCGTGCCGCCTCGTGAGTCAGCGCCCGCGCCGCGGCCACCTCGCGGGCCATCTCGGCGAGCATGAACCGGAGCCCCTGGAGCTCGGCGAGGGGCGCGCCGAAGGCCGTCCGCTGGTGCAGGTACGCCGCCGCCTGCTCGAGCGCGGAGCGGGCGATCCCCACACAGGCGGCGGCGATCGAGATCCGGCCCTCCGCGAGCGCGGAGAGGGCAATCCGGTAGCCCTGTCCCTCGGCACCCAGCCGGCGCGACGCCGGGATCACGGCGCCATCGAAGAGCAGCTCCGCCGCGGGGCACGCCCGGATGCCCATCTTCTTCTCGTGGGCACCGAACCGGAACCCGGGCGTGCCCTTCTCGACGAGGAACGCGGTGATCCCCTTCGGGCCTTTCGACGCGTCCACCGTCGCGAAGACGAGGTAGCGTTCCGCCTCGGGCGCGTTGGAGATCCAGATCTTGGTCCCGTGGAGCCGGTACGCGGCGACGGCATCGGGCGGCGCGTCCGGCGCCAGCTCCTGCCCGTCGGCGGCCAGCCGGGCTGCCCGCGTCCTGAGCGCCGCGGCGTCCGAGCCGGCATGCGGCTCGGTCAGGCAGAACGCCCCGAGCGCCTCGCCCGCGACCATCGGCGGCAGCCAGTCCGCGTGCTGCTCAACCGTCCCGAAGCTCACGACCGGCAGCTGGCTGAGGATGTGCACCGAGAGCGTCACGGCGGACGCCATGTCGGCCGCACCGAGCTCCTCCATCACGAGCGTCCAGCCGAGGTAGCTGAACCCGGCACCGCCCAAGGACTCCGGGAGCGGCGCGGCAGTGAGCCCGAGCGCGCCCATCCGGCTGAAGATCGAGCGGTCGAACCGCTCGGCCTCGTCGCGCTCGACTGCGGTCGGTGCGATCTCGCGCTGGGCGAACTCACGCGTCGTGTCCCGGAGCAGCCGTTCCTCGGCCGTGAGGCCGCCGGCGCCCGAACCGGCCGGCCCGGCTGCTGCCGTCACGGCCTCAGCCCCTCGGGTAGGTGTGGAACCCGCGGCCGGTCTTCTGGCCGAGGTGGCCGGCGGCGACGAGATCCTCGAGCACCCTCGGCGGGCGGAAGTGCTCGCCGCCGATCCCCTCGTGCAGGACCCGCATGACGCTCAGGCACACGTCGAGGCCGATGAAGTCGGCCAGCTCGAGCGGGCCCATCGGGTGGTTCAGGCCGACCTTCGCGCCCGTGTCGATGTCCTCGGCCGAGCCCGTCCCCTCCTCGTATGTCCGCATCGCCTCGGCGAGCAGCGGCATGAGGATCCGGTTGACGATGAAGCCGGGGCGATCCGCGGCGACGATCAGCTTCTTGCCGAGGACGTCCGCGAGCTCGCGGATCGCGGCTTCCGTGGCGTCGGTCGTCGCGGCGCCACGGATCAGCTCCACGAGGGGCATGACCGGAACCGGGCTGAAGAAATGCATCCCGACGAATCGCTCGCGGCGGGCCGGCGAGACCGCCGAGGCGAGCGCGTCGATGGAGATCGAGCTGGTGTTCGAGGCGAAGATCGCCGCCGCCCGAGCGAGGGCGTCGAGCTCGCGCCAGAGGGCCTGCTTGACCTCGACGTCCTCGAACACCGCCTCGACCACGAGATCGGCGTCGCGAACGTCCGACATGTCCGAGGTCGCCGTCACGCGCCCCAGGATCTCGTCGCGCGCGGCGCTGTCCAGCTTTCCTCTGGCGACCGCCCGGTCCAGGTTGCCGGCGATCCGGTCGCGACCGGCCTGCGCCCGCGCGAGATCCGGCTCGTAGAGGGTGACCTGCTTTCCGATGGCAGCATGGACCTGGCCGATGCCGTGGCCCATGAGCCCGGCCCCCGCGACGAAGACACGATCGATCGACATGGCGCAGACAGCCTACTGCGCCGGAGCCGTCCGCGATCGCGCCCAGGTGCCGCCCCGGACCAGGAGCCAGCCCGCCCCGGTCGCCGCGACGAGGGAGGAGACGAGGAAGGTCGGCGCGTAGCCGGTCGCCCCGGCCATCAGCCCCAGGACGGCCGGCGAGACGCCGAACGCGACGTCGAGGAAGAGGCTGGAGGTCCCCACCACGGCGCCGCGCTCGTCGGCCGGCACCCCGACGACGGCGAGCGAGACGATCGCCGGGAACGTGAACGCGACCCCGGCCCCGAAGACGACGGTCGCGACCCACAGGCCGGCCTCGCTGGGAGCAAGGCCCGCGATTGCCATCCCGGTCGCGCTGAGGATGAGCGCGGTCCCGGACAGCCGCGCCGCGCCGAACCGATCCGGCAGGCGCGCCCCGACGATCCGGAGTCCGATGACGACGAGCGCGAAGACGGCCAGGTACCCGCCGACGCTGCCGATCCCGAGGTCCTCGGCGAGGAGCGGCAGGAACGCGAAGTAGGCGCCCATCCCCCAGGCGCCGCACAGGACGAGGAGGCCCGGCACGATCCCCTTCCGATGGAGAAGCCCACCGCCGTCGCCCGCCGCGCGGCGCTCCGATGGCGGGAGCGTCTCCGGGGCGATCCAGGCGATCCCGACGGCGATCACGCTGATCGCGGTCGCGACGATCCAGATCGCCGGAAAGCCCGACGCCGCGTACAGCCACTCGGCGAGGATCGGCCCGATCGCGACGCCGAGGTAGAGGGCGGTGGAGATGAGGCTCACGGCCTCGCCGCGCCGGTGCTCCGGGGCGAGGTCGGTCGTGGCCGCCATGCCGCCGACGAAGAAGACCGCCTCCGACGCGCCGAGCAGGAGGCGCATCACGATGAGCAGCGGCACGCTGTCCGCGACGAGGTGGCCGGCCGCGGCCGCCACCTGGAGGATCGCCCCGACGACGAGCATGACCCGCCGCCCATGTCGATCTGCCCAGCGACCGGCGAACGGCCGAAGCAGGATCGACGAAAGGCTGAACGACCCGACGACGAGCCCAACCGCGAACGCGTCGCCCCCGAGCGGGCCGGCGGTGAAGCGCGGTGTGGCCGGCAGGAACATCCCGCTCGCGATGAAGAAGCCGAGCACGGACGCCGCGATCCCCAGGAACGCGGGGGTCAACAACCGCTCGTCGCGGCCGACCCCCGCGGCCGAACTCACCGGCGGAGTCCGTCGAGGAGTCGATCGGCGGCGGCGAACGGGTCGAGCTCGTAGTCGGCGACGGCACGGAGGAGCTCGTCGTACTCGACGCGGCGCTCCGGCGCATCCAGCTTCGCCCGGATCCGGTCGGCGAGGATTGCCGAGACCTGCGCCTCCGCGCGGGCACGCCGGGCGGACGAGGTCCGCGCCGCTCGACCGGCGGCGCGATGACGATCCAGCGACGCGAGCAGCTCGGGGATGCCGTCCCCCGTTGTGGCCGTCGTGATGAGCACCTCGGGCTGCTTCGGGCGCGGGCGATCGATCGGGCTCGACCCGGCATCGGCCGTGCCCGGTGCGGCGTCGTCCGTGCCATGTGCGGCACCGTCCGTGCCCGGTTCGGCACCGGCGGCGAGCACAGCGGCATGGTGCCCTCGGTCAGCGGATCCCACCCGGGCCACCGCAACCAGCATGGCTCGGAGCTGCGAGGCCGTCCGCTGCGCGCCCGGCCGATCACCCTTGTTCACGACGACGATGTCGGCAACCTCCAGGAGGCCCGCCTTGATCGCCTGAACTTCGTCGCCCATCTCGGGCGCCTCCAGGACGACCGTCGTGTCCGCCGCCGCGGCGACCTCGACCTCGCTCTGGCCGGTTCCGACCGTTTCGAGGAGAACCAGGTCGAAACCGCAGGCGTCGAGAACGGCGGCGGCTGCGGCGGACGTCGACGCCAGCCCGCCGGCGTGTCCGCGGGATGCCATCGAGCGGATGAAGACATCGCGGTCCGTTGCGTATGACTGCATCCGGACTCGGTCCCCCAGGAGCGCCCCGCCGGTGATCGGGCTGGAGGGGTCAACCGCGATGACCCCCACGGCGCGGCCGCGAGCTCTCACCTCTGCGATGAGCGCCGACACGAGCGTGGACTTCCCGGAACCCGGCGCCCCGGTGATCCCGACGAGATGCGCCCGACCGGCCTTCGGGTAGAGCGTCCGCAGTGCCGCCTCCGCGACCGCGGTCCGGTTCTCGACCGCGGTGAGCAACCGGGCGAGCGCACGGCGATCTCCGCCGATGGCGGCCTCTGCGAGCTCTCGGGCACGCTCGAGCGGGTCCGGCGGCTGGGCGTCGAGCGCGCCCACGTCAGGTGCGCGGGCGGGCGTTGGCACGCAGGAACTCGGCAACCTCGCCGATCGTCGTCCCCGGGCCGAAGATCCCGGCCACGCCGGCCGCCCGCAGCTCCCCGGCGTCGTCGTCCGGGATGATCCCGCCCACGACCACCAGGACATCGTTCTGCCCCTCCTCGCGGAGGAGGCGGCAGACGCGCGGCACGAGCGTCATGTGGGCGCCGGACAGGATCGACAGGCCGACGACGTCGACGTCTTCCTGGAGGGCCGCGGTGGCGATCATCTCGGGCGTCTGGCGGAGGCCCGTGTAGACGACCTCGAAGCCCTCATCCCGGAGGCCCCGCGCGAGGACCTTCGCGCCCCGATCGTGGCCGTCGAGGCCGGGCTTGGCGATGAGCACCTTGATCGGTCGGTCGGTCATGCCCGGGACTGTACCGCACGAACCACGGGCCACGTGCCCGCGCCCACGTCGTCGCCGGTGCCTGTCACGCTCGATGGCTCTCCCCCGTCGATTGTCGCGCTCGCGGAGGCTCGCGCCACGTCGTCGCCGGTGCCTGTCACGCTCGATGGCTCCCCGCGCGCCCGTGGCTCCCCGCGTGTCGATGCCTCGTCGCCTCGCCCGTACCCGGCCTGGGACACACGTGGTCGATGCATCGACCATCCGACGATGGAGCGGCCGCTCCCCACGCCCCCAGGTCCGTTCGACTGTCGAGCGGTCCATCTATCGACCACTCGACGGCGGACTTCGTCCATCGGACCTTGCATGGTGCCGCGGTTCGTCGCATGGTCGAAATATCGACCAGCCGGGTCATGGCGGGCCGCTCGCGCCGTGGCGGGCCGCTCGCCGGGCCCTGGCGGGCCGCTCGCCGTGGCGGATGCTCGCCGTGGCGGGCCGCTCGCTCACAGGATGACCAGGCCGTCCCCGCCCGGGTCGCGGCCCTGCGCCAGGGCCGCGAGGCAAGCTCGTGTCCCGATCGGGAATCGCCGCCCCAGCTCGGGCACGCGTGCGATGACCGCTCGGTTGTGTCGTGTGTCCGCGACCAGCAGGATGACCCGATGGACACCGAGGTCGCGCTGCTTGCCGGCGATCCCGCGTTCGAGAGCCTGGATGTCATCGAGATGCGTTTCCGCTTCGACCAGAGCTTCGAGACGCCCACCCTCGACAAGCGCGTCCGCACTCCGGCGATCGCCTTCGATCGGCATTGGAACCTCAGTACGCAAACGAAGGCCCGGTCCGAGTCTCGACCGGATCCGCTCGAGGAGCGCCAGGTGCGCTTTGTCACGCACAGGATCGCCCTCGGGATGGAGGGACACGCTGAGCTGTAGACCGAGGACGGCCGCGATGCGAGCGGTCACGTCCATCGTGAGAGCAGCCGGATCACCGCGCTCAGCCCGGGCGACCCGATCGTGACCGATGCCGACACGCCGCGCCACCTCGCGCAGGCTGAGACCGCTTGCCCGACGAGCGTTCGCCAGTCCCTCCGCGGTTCGGTTGCGGAGCATCCGGCCGCGGCGCGCACCTCGATCGGCAGCTGTCTCTCGAATCGCCACGCCCAGATCATGACCTCGGCTGATCACCGGCTGCTTATGCGGCCTGCGCGCCGCGATGGGGTGCACACGCGGCGCCCCTATCGACCATCCGACGAAGGAGGCTCCGGTCGAGCGCCCTTGATGGCGATCTCCGGCACCGACTGTTCCATCCATCGACCATGCGACGCCTGAGGCTCGAATCACGGCCCCGGTGAGGCCCAATGTTCGTCGTATGGTCGATACGCCCACCACGGGGGCCGGCGAGGCGTAAGCTCGGATGAGGGGCCGATCGCGAGCTGATCGCGCGCTCTCGTCGGCGAGTGGCCTGGCACGCCCGGCAACCGCGGGCTTCTCGCCTCAGGCGCCCGGCGGTCGGCGGGCGAGGTGGCCCAGGAATTCCGCGCGGGTGCGATCGCGGGACCGGAAGAGGCCCAGGACGGCCGACGTCGTCATGACCGTGCCGGGCTTTCGGATGCCACGCATGACCGCGCACAGGTGGTTCGCCTCGATGACCACGCCCACCCCCTGCGGGCTCAGCCGCTCGTCCAGGAAATCGGCGATCTGCTGGGTCAACCGCTCCTGGACCTGGAGCCGGCGGGCGTACATCTCGACGATCCGCGGGATCTTCGAAAGCCCGATGACCCGGCCGCGCGGGATGTAGGCGACCGCCGCGGTTCCGAAGAACGGCAGCAGGTGGTGTTCGCAGAGCGAATAGAAGGGGATGTCCCTGACGACGACCATCTCCGAGTAGTCCTCGTCGTAGATGGCGCCGTTGACGAGCCGGTCCGGGTCCACGTGGTAGCCGGCGGTGAGCTCAGCGTACATCCGGTGGACTCGATCGGGTGTGCCGATGAGCCCCTCGCGAGCCGGGTCCTCCCCGATCTCCACGAGGATGTCCCGGACGGCTTCCTCGATCCGTCCGGCGGCCAGCCCGGCGCTCCGTCCGTTGGCACGCCGAATCCCGGAGCCCTCGATCGGCGCGGCGCGCGCGGCCTCGTCCGACTCCCCGATCTCCGTCTCGATCTCGGCCACGAGCTTGCGAACGTGATCGGGCAGCGCTTTCGTCATGCCGGCATCCTCGCATGTTCGGACGCGTCGATCTCCGGGCGGGACGGAACGTGGGCCCGGCCGTCCGCGCCGCGGAGCCAGGCGCGCGCATTCTCGCCGAGCGAGGCCCGGTGGTAGCCGCCTTCCTGGAGGATCACGAGGCGGCGGCCGAGCGCGGCCGTCCGGCGGCCGATCTCATGGTAGGCCGCGGTCGTCAGCCCCAGCCGCCCGATCGGGTCGAGATGGTAGGTGTCGAAGCCGAGCGAGACGACGACCACGGAGCCATTCGTCCGCGCGATGGCGTCGAGCGCCCGGTCCACTGCCTCGAGGTAGGCTGCGTCGCCGGTCCCGAGCGGCAGCGGCTGGTTGAAGTTGGCGCCCTCGCCGGGACCCTCGCCGATCTCGTCGGCGTAGCCGAGGAAGAACGGGTAGAGGTCCGCCGGATCGGCGTGGATCGAGGCATAGAAGACCTCGCCCCGGCGCCAGAAGATCTGTTGGGTGCCGTTGCCGTGATGGACGTCAACGTCGAGGATTGCGACCGCCTCCCCAGTCCGGCGCACGATCGACTCGGCCGCGATCGCGGCGTTGTTGAAGAAGCAATACCCGCCGGCCATCGCGCGTGCGGCATGGTGACCGGGCGGGCGGCACAGGCCGTAGACGGCCGGCTCGCCGCCGTCGAGGACGAGGTCAACGGTCGTCAGCGCGACGTCCACGGCCCACCGCGACGCCTCGTAGGTCCCCGCGACCAGCGGATTGCCCGAGTCGAGGCCCCACCAGCCGGTCCTCCCTCCCACGGCGCGGGGCTCGCGAAGGCGGGCGAGCGCCGCCTCGCTCATGCCCTCGAACATCGCCCGGGCCGGGTACGTGTCCGCCACGAGGAAGGTCCGGCCGATGGATTCGCGGAGCGCCTGTGGCCAGGCCTGCTCGACGAAGCGGACGAGGCCCGGGTCGTGGACCGCGAGGATCGGGTCGAGGCCATGCTCGGACGGATCCACGATCTCGAACCCGCCATCCGCCACGAGCACCTCGCGGATGCGCTCGGCACGCTCCGCGACCTCGTTGGCCGGGATCGCGACGCCGAGGTACGTCTCGTGGGTGACGTCGTGGGCGAGGTGGCGGGGCGTGTAGACGATCTTCATCCGCGGCATCGTACCCGCTCGATTGCATCCGCTCGGCGGCGCCCGCTCGGCGGCGCCCGCTCGGCGGCGCCCGCTCGGCGGCGCCCGCTCGGCGCCTGGCCCCAGCCGGGGCCGCGTCCGGCGCTACCATGCCGACGCCATGCCGAAACGAATCCGCGGCCGCCGGTCCACGCGAGCGTCGGGGCTCGATGCCTTCGAACGGCTCGTCGACCGCGCGCTCGCGTCGATCCCGTCGCCGTTCCGCGAATCGCTCGACGAGGTCGCCGTGGTGATCGAGGACTGGCCGTCGGACGAGCAGCTCCTCGAGAACGACCTCGACCCCGACGACACACTGTACGGGCTTTACGAGGGCGTGCCCCGGACAGAGTGGGCGGCCGACTGGGCCGTGAGCCCGAATCGGATCACGCTCTTCCGGGTCCCGCTCCAGGAGGACTACCCCGATCCGCACGATCTCGCCGAAGAGGTCCGCGTCACGGTCATCCACGAGCTGGCGCACCACCTGGGGATCGACGACGACCGCCTGAACGAGCTGGGGATCGGCTGACACTCGGTCCCTGGAGGCCTCGGATCGCTGGCGTTACGTGAGCGGGGCTGCCTGGCCGATCAGCTCCCCGAGACGCGTCACCTCGACGTTCCCGCCCGACAGGACGACCGAGACCCGCTCGCCGTCACGGATCGGGATCAGCCCGGACAGCGTGGCCGCCAGCGCCGCCGATCCGGCAGGCTCGAGCACCTGCTTCATCCGCTCGAGCGCGAACCGAAGGCCGGCGAGGATCGTCGCGTCGTCGATGAGGATCACATCGTCGACATAGCGGCGGATCATGGCCAGCGTGAGCTCGCCCGCGAACGGGGCATTGAGGCCGTCCGCGACGCTGGTCGGCTGGATTCGGACCGGCTCGCCAGCATCGAGCGCCCGAGAGACCGCGTCGGAGCCCTCCGGCTCCACGCCGTAGATCCGGACCGCCGGGCGGCGCTCCTTGAGCGCCGCGGCGACTCCCGAGATGAGGCCACCGCCGCCGATCCCGACCACAACGACGTCAACGTCGGGCAGGTCCTCGAGGATCTCGAGCCCTGCCGAGCCATGGCCAGCGAGGACGTGCGGGTCATCGAACGGGTGGCAGAAGACGAGTCCTTCCTCGTTCCGGATCCGCTCGAGCGCGGCGAAGGTCTCGCTCATCAGGTCGCCCTCGAGCACGACGCGCGCGCCATAGCCAGCCGCGGCATCTGCCTTCGACCGGACCGCCGCCGCCGGCATGACGACGGTCACCGGAACGCCGAGCTCGGCACCGGCATACGCATAGCCCTGGGCCGCGTTCCCGGCCGAGACCGTGATGATCCCGCGCCGCCGCTCGTCGTCGGACAGGGCCGCTACCCGCGCCGTCATCCCCCGGGCCTTGAACGACCCCGTCTTCTGGAGGTGCTCGGCCTTGAGGTAGAGGCGATCGCCGGCGAGGCGGCGGCCCGCTGCGCGTCCGACGACGGCGGCGGCGGCAGACGATGAGAGGAGCGGCGTGCGATGGACGCGCCCGGCGATCACCTCGCGGGCGGCCAGGATCGCGGACAGGTCGACGAGCGAGCCGGCAGTCATCGGCGGAGGATACAGGCGCCGGGCCGTCGAACGAACGGGAGGCATCCCTCCCTCCCTGTCCCCCAGCCGGCCGCTGATCCCCTGTCCGGCGTGTCGACGGCGCCCATCCTCTCCCCGCTGGTCGATCTCGTGCATCAATTCGGCGGCAGCCGAGCGTGGCCATCCGCCGGTTCCGACGAATCCGCGGTGGGGCCGAGCGTGGTTGTCGTGGATCTGATGCATGGCATCGATCACGGCGGGGGGGGGGCGACATGACCACACCCGAGTACTTGCGTAGTTGCGCAAGCCCTGCAATACTGCGTTCCGTCATGGCAATCGAAGCCCTGCCCACCAGCGAGGACGTCTACCGGCGCAGCGCCGTCATCGGTCGCGCGCTGGCCGACCCCAAGCGGCTGTGCGTCCTCGAGTCCCTCGCCGAGGGCGAGGTCTCGGTCAGCGACCTCTCCACCCGCGTCGGGTGCCAGGTCCCGAACATGAGCCAGCACCTCGCCGTTCTCCGGGCGGCCGGTCTGGTCACCACCCGGCGCGACGGCAGCACCGTCTACTACCGGCTCGCGGACCCAAGGGTCCTCGAGGCCTACCGCCTCATCCAGTCAATCGCCCGCTGAGGGCGGCAAGAACCGCACCCGCCGCGCGGGAGAAAGGACCACCGATGGCGATCAAGACCGCCACGGACGCCACCTTCGAGGACCTCGTGCTCAAGGCCGACAAACCAGTCGTCGTCGACTTCTGGGCGGTCTGGTGCGGACCGTGTCGAATGGTCGCCCCGGAGATGGAGAAGCTCGCCCAGAAGTACGAAGGCTCGGTCGACGTCGTCAAGGTCGACATCGACGCGAACCCCGTGATCCAGCGGCAGTTCAACATCATGAGCATCCCGACGATCGCGTTCTTCGCCCCGGGCAAGCAGCCGATGGGCGTCGTCGGCTTCCGGCCGATGGAGCAGCTCGAGTCGCAGTTCGGCCTCGCCGAATACGCCGCCGCGGCGACGAGCCAGCCGAACGCCTGACGGTCGCCCGAGAGAACAGACGGACGGACGGCCACGGCATTGCCGGGGCCGTTTCGATTCCGGGGATCCACGAGGCGGCCAGACCCGAGCGAAGTGCCCCGGCGCCGAGGTCAGCCCGCCGCTCGACGATGGGCGGCGGCGAACCACGCCTCGAGCCGGTCCAGGGCGTGGCCGTCCAGCGTCCTCGGCGCGAACACGACCCATCCCGCTCCCCGGCTCGACCCGGTGGTGTCCGGGGTCTGCATGGCAGCGGCGGCGATCGCGGATCCCAGGCGGAACTCGACGGACTCGCCGCTCAGGACCGCGAACCGGATTCCGGCTCGGGACCAGGCGGTCACACCGCTCGGCGTCACGTCGGCGGCGGCGGCGGGAAGCCCCGCGGCGGCGGCCTCCAGGGCAGCCCGGAGCGCCCCAAGATCGGTCACTCGGCCGTCGCGGCGAGGATCGCCTCGAGGTCCCGGGCGTGATCCGCGTAGTGCTCGATTGTCTCCTCGGTGAAGTTCCGGAGGTGGGCCGTGTGCTTGACCCAACGTGATTCCGGGACAACGGTGAGGTAGCCGCGCAGCTCGCCAGGGACCGTGGCGAGACGCCTCCGGACCTCGTCGATCGAGAGAGCACGCCACTCCGTCGTGATGTCGTCGTTCATCGCGTCGCCACGTTCGTCCCAGAGCGCGTCCATCCGGGCAATCGCCGGGCTCTCCTCGCCGACCACGAGGTCCTTCGCGCTCGCCAGGGACCATTCCTGCCACGCCACCATGTGACCGATCAGGTCGCGCGCCGACCAGCCGTGCGCCTCGGCGACCGGCACGTCCATGCGCTCGTCGGACACCGACGCGAGCGCCTCGAACGGGCGCCATGCGTCGCGCTCCTCCTCGAGGAACTCGAGAGCGTTCAGGTACATCGCACCCTCCTCAAACCGCGACCGGTTCGCGGTACTCGCCGAAGACCTCGCGCAGCACGCCACACTGCTCCCCGAGGGTCGCGTAGGCCCCGGCGCAGCGGACGAAGTGCGGCATCAGGTTCGTTGCACTCGATTCCGGGCGGGACGCGGTCTCACGCAGGCCCCGAAGGGCAGCCTCGACCGCGCTGGGGTCGCGCTCCCGGCGCGTACGCGCGAGCCGCGCGAGGTGTCCTTCGAGCGAGCCGGGCGGCACGGCGAGGACGGGCACGCCCGTCACCTCGCCCTCGTCCACGTGAGCATTGACCCCGACGATCCGGCGCTCGCCGGCATCGAGCTCGCGCTGGAAGCGGTAGGCCGCGTCGGCGATCTCGCGTTGCGGGTAGCCCTCCCGAATCGCGACGATCATCCCACCCCGCCGGTCGATCTCGTCGAGATAGCGCCAGACCTCGCGCTCCACCTCGTTCGTGAGCGACTCCACGAACCAGGAGCCACCCAGGGGATCCACCACGGACGCCACGCCGGTCTCCTCGGCAATCACCTGCTGCTGGCGGAGCGCGAGGAGGGCAGCCTCGGCCGTGGGTACGGCCAGGGCCTCGTCGTAGGCGTCGGTATGGAGCGACTGAGTCCCGCCGAGGACGGCGGCCAGGGCCTGAATGGCGACTCGGGTCAGGTTGTTCAGCGGCTGCTGCGGGGTGAGCGAGACGCCGGCCGTCTGGGTGTGGAAGCGCATCCAGGTGGAGCGCTCGTTCTCGGCCCGGTAGCGCTCGGTCATCAGCTTCCACCAGATCCGCCGCGACGCCCGGAACTTCGCGATCTCCTCGAAGAAGTCGCTGTGGGAGTTGAAGAAGAAGGACAGCCGCGGCGCGAAGTCGTCCACCCGGAGCCCGCGAGCGAGGGCCGCCTCGACGTACGCCATGCCGTCGGCGATCGTGAACGCCAGCTCCTGGACGGCGGTCGAGCCGGCTTCGCGAATGTGGTAGCCGGAGATCGACACCGTGTTCCAGCGCGGCAGCTCGCGCGTCCCGAACTCGATGGTGTCCGTGACCAGGCGGAGCGAGGGCTCGGGTGGAAAGAGGAACTCCTTCTGGGCAACGAACTCCTTGAGGATGTCGTTCTGGGTGGTCCCCTCGAGGGCCGCACGTGGGATGCCGGCCTTCTCGGCGGCCACGATGTACATCGCCCAGATCGGCGCGGCCGGGGAGTTGATCGTCATCGACGTCGAGATTCGGTCGAGCGGCAGACCGCCGAGCAGGACCTCCATGTCGGCGAGCGAGCTGACCGCGACGCCGCAGGTCCCGAACTCGCCCTCCGCCTCGCGGTCGTCCGTGTCGTAGCCGTACAGCGTGGGCATGTCGTAGGCGATCGAGAGGCCCGTCTGGCCAGCCGCCAGCAGCTGGTGGAAGCGACGGTTCGTGTCCTCGGCAGCCCCGAACCCAGCGAACATCCGCATCGTCCAGAGTCGGGAGCGGTAGCCGGTCGGGTGGATGCCTCTCGTGAACGGCGGCTCCCCTGGAAAGCCGATGTCGCGGCCGGCGTCGAAGCTGTCCCAGCGGCCCCTGGCGAGCGGGTGGCCGTGGTGGTCGACGGCGGTTGGGCCGCCGGCCCCGGCAGGCGCCTCGCCCGGCGCCGCCTCGAGCGACCAGGGCCCGTAGAGGCCGTCGAGCGGGATGTCACCCAGCGTGACGAACGGAGCGTGGCGTTCGGGCGCCCGAATCCGGGCCGGGTCCAGGCGCTCGACCCGCCAGCGCTGCCGCCGCGATGCCCAGGGCTCGGCTGACTGGCTCATCTCGGCGCCGACTCTAGCACGGGGTCAACCGAGCCCGGGGGTCAACCGCCGGCCGACGACGTTCCCAGCGAGGCGCGGACGGCGGCCTCCACGAGCGCATCGTGCGCCGCGCGCGAGGCGTCCGGCGACACCGGGGTGGCGACGAGAACGGCGCGGACAAGCGTACCGTCCTGCCACGTGATCACCGTCTGCAGTGACAGGTCGTTGAGGGTGTCCAGGCGCCACGTCTCCCCCGCCCCGTCGAACCTCGGGCGGCTGGTCTCGATGTTGCCGGTCCGCTTCGCGGTCCGCGCCCCGATCTCGTAGAACTCGGCGATCCAGGCGGCCGGGAGATCCGTGCCAGGACCGGCGAAGATGACGCTCGAGACGCCCTTTCCGCCGCCGAGGTCCCAGGTCGCACCGGCGAATCGGACGCTGTCGAGGTCGCGGGCGACGAGCGACCCGAGCGCGCCCTCCGAGCAGTTCCGGCCTGAGTCGACGGTGTCGGGCGGTTCGCCGTCGAGCGCACCAGGGAGCCGAGCCTCGAGATCCGGATAGGCGCCGGCGATGCGGCCGTCGACGACACACGGCCCAGCGGGATCGAAGGTCACGGCCGCGCCGCCACAACCGGTCACGATCAACGCCAGCACGAAGGCGGCGGACATGGATGAACAGGCCCGGAGCAGGCGGGCACGCAGGAGCCGGAAGGGCGTCGAGAGGGTCACGCAAGAGAGCCTACCGCGAGATCGCCGGGGGCGCCTTGGCGCACCGGTACGGAGGTCCGGACGTGGTGCGCAGACGCCATCGACCTTCGGACCCGCCGCGCCCCGGACGAGGGAGCCATTGCCGCATGGGCTCGGTCGGGCGTACCTTGCTGACACGTCAGGACGCGGCGACCGGGGGCACTCGGGGCGTCGACCACGGACCTGCGAGCGGACGCCGGAGCCGAGGACGGTCGGCCACGGGGATCCCGGTCGGGGGTCACGAGTCGAGCAACCATGATCCATCGGCCTCGAGCCGGCACGCGTCCGGCGGGACTCATCGCTCCAGCCCGTCCACCGATCGCCTCTCGCGCCGCGCGAGGGGCGATCGTCCATGTCCTGAGCAGATCAGCGAGTCGGGGCGGGTCTCGGGCGGCGAAGGATGCCCCGTCGATCGAGGTCTGCCTGGAGTGCCCGCGCAGCGGCAACGAGCTCCGGATCGTGCGAGATGGTCCGGGCGAGCCAGTCTATGTAGCTGGGCTCGAAGGCGGCGATCTGACCGAGCGTGTGGCCGTGAAACTTGCCGAACTCGATCGGCGTCGCCGATGCGACCGCGACGGACGGCATGGGCGCCGGCCGGAACCTCGGGTCCTGTGCCCGATCGAGCGGTCCGTTCGGCTGCGAGGCACGTCGCGGCTCGCGGTCCAGGCGCTCTGTCCGGAGTGGCGGCTGGCCCGGCAGGCAGGCAGGCCGGCCGGTCGTCGCATTGCGCGGCCGGAACGTCTCCGACGTGTCCAGGCGCCCCGTGACCGGCCGTGTCGGGCGGGTGCGTGGCGGCCAGGTCGGCCGGCGCTGGGTCGTCGCGTCCGTGCCATTCCGGCCGGCGGGCCCCGCGGTCCCCACCCGAAGCTGCTCGTAGGCGCGGTTGATCTCCGCCATTCGCCGGGTCGCGGCACGGGCCGCGGCCGAGTCGCTCCCCGCGACGTCCGGATGGTGCTCGCGGGCGAGCCGCCGCCAGGCCGCCTTGATCGTGGCCTGGGAGGCGCCTCGAGGGACGCCGAGCACATCGTGGGGTTCGCGTTTCGGCACCCATGGAGTGTACCGGGCGACCCGCTG
>PNKK01000040.1 GCA_013822395.1 Anaerolinea sp.
CCGGTGGCCGGAGTCTATCGATGCCGAGGGGGGGGGCGGTCAATAGGCAACTTGACCTATCCGGCGGGCCGTCGCCTGGGTCATCGACCGGCGTCAGCCCTCGATCGACCCGCCGCTGGACCATCGGTCCGGACCCTCGCCCTCCTCCCCGTACGGCGACAGGATCTGCGCCCGGGCGTGATTGATGGCGACCATCGGGGCGGTCCGCGCCGCCTCCCCGACGATGTCCGACCAGAACGTCGCGTCGGTGATCGGAATGAACCGCCCGATCAGTTCCTCGAGCGCGGCACGGAGGTCGCGCTCGGGAAGGAGATGAATCCGGCCCGTCACCTCGAACGGCGGGATGCTGATGAGCGCGGTCTCGGAGATCTTCGGCGTGCGGAGCTCGGGGGCCGGCATGACCGCGGTGTCCGCCACCGCGAACAGGACCGCCGAGAGGTTTACCTGGGCGAATGGCGCGCGGCGCACCACGCCACGCTGCCCAAATCGCTCGAACGTCGCATCGGTCAGGACGAGGAAGTCCTGGTCGGCGTGGTTGAGGATGTCGGACAGCCGCCGCTGTCGGGTGGCCAGCGAGCCGCGAACGACGTAGGCGTCCGTGTAGAGGGTCAGTGCGACCCGCATGGTCTCAGCGCCCCAACCTCCGAGCATGGGCGCCAGTCTACCCGTCAGTCCGGGCGGCGCGACGGACCTTCAGGGCCAGCGACGCAGTCGTGCCGACGGGAGGCGCCGCCGAGACTCGCGCCGCGGCGGTGACGAGCCGCTCGGCCCCCGGCTGGAGCTCCTCGAACAGGCGCTCCACGGTCGCCAGGGTGTCGGCGTCGGACGCCGCCTTGTCGGGGCGGAGGCGGGCGATCCGCGGAAACCGGAGGGCGAACCCGGACTTGTGGCGTGCCGAGCGGAGGATGACGTCGAAGGCCACCTCGACCACGACCGTCGGCTCCACGACCCGGTAGCGACCATGCCGGCTGATGGTGTGGTCCTCGAACCATCGGGTCATCGCGGCGATCTCGGCGTCGGTCAGGCCGCTGTAGGCCTTGCCGATCGTGACCAGGCGGTCGTTCGTCTCGTCACGGACCGCGAACGTGTAATCGGACAGGACGCCGTGGCGTTTTCCATGGCCGACCTCGACACCGACGACGACACAGTCAATCGTCGCCAGGGCCTTCTTCATCTTCAGCCAGCCGTACCCGCGACGGCCGGGCGTGTACGGGCTCCGTGGGTCCTTCACCAGCAGGCCCTCGTTGCGCCGGGCTCGCGCTTCGGCGAACGCCATCTCCAGCGCCTCTGCAGAGCCGGCGCTTGCGAGGCGAGAGAGCGCGAACGCACCGCCGGCGCCGACGAGAGGCAGCTCCATCGAGGCGAGGAGCCGGCGGCGCTCCTCGAGCGGTCGGTCGAGCGTCGGTTGGACCGGCGCGCCGCGACCTGGGCCCAGGCCCAGCAGATCGAAGGCGACGTAGACCACCGGCACGTCGGCGAGCAGCTCCGGGGGCGGCTTCTTCCGGCCGAGGCGGGCCTGGAGCGCCACGAACGGAAGGACGACTCCGTCACGCATGCCGAGGAGCTCTCCATCCAGGACGCCGTCCCACGGCAGGGCACGCGCCGCTTCGACGACCTCCGGGTATCCGGCGCTGACGTCGTGAAGGTCGCGCGAGTAAAGCCGGACCACGTCGTCTCGCTTGTGGAGCTGGGCGCGGATCCCGTCGTACTTGTCCTCTACCCAGACCAGCGGTCCCAGGCGACGGACGATCTCCTCCGCGTTCTCCGCCGGCGAGGCGAGCATGAACTTCAGGGGATGAAAGAGCGTCAAACCGGCGCTTGCGAGCACATCGTCGCGGGCGAGCAGGGCCGTCCGCCCGACGTCCCCGGTGAGCATCCCGGCGCGCTTGACGTCGTCGATCGGGCGGTCGAACGCCTTTGCGAGGGCTGCTTCCACGAGGCCCTCGCGCAACCCGATTCGTAGGTCGCCTGACAGGACCTTGACCACGCCCCTTGCCGTCCTCGGATCGCAACGGGCGAGCAGCGGTCGGAGGATCTCCGCCTTGGCCGCCGGACCAGAGGCCCTCTCGATCGCCTCGAACGCGGCGGAGACCTCGCGCAGCGTGGGCGAGATTGCGGGGTCCGGTTCGTGACCCACCCGGACGAGGACGTCCTCGACCGCGAGGCCCAGGTCGGAGAAGCGGTCGTAGGCCTCGCGGAGCGTTTCGCGATCGACCCCCGCGACCGCGCCGATCGCGGTGGCCATCGTCGCCCAGCCAAGACCGGTGGCGCGCTGGTCGGTCTCTGCGAAGGCACGGCCGGTGAGAAAGACCGCGGCGGTCGGGAGGTCGGCGGGATCGAGGGACCGGAGATACTCGGCGAGCAAGCCGGTCTTCTCGGAGGTCCGCGTCGTGGCGGCGACACGCTCGGCGAGCTCGCTCCAGCGGCGCATGGCGGCGATGGTATACCGTGCCTCCGTGGCCGGCCGGACGTGGTTTCCCGACGTGATCGAGGGCCGGCTCGTCGTGCTCCGCCGCCACGTCCCGGACAACCTCACCGCCTTCCGGCGCTGGTATCGCGACGCCGAGGTGGCCCGCCTCGCCCGCTACCAGGACGGGCCGATGTCGATCGAGGAGATCGACCGCTTCTTCCAGGCCCGCGCCCTCGGCGGCGAGTCGATGACGATGGCGATCCATGTCCGCGGCTCGGAGCGGCTCATCGGCACCTGCGCCTTCAGCCAGCTCGACGCCGACAATGGGTCCGCGCTCTACCACATCACGATCGGCGAGCGCGACGCATGGGGCCACGGCTACGGCACCGAAGCCACCCGGCTCATGGTCGACCACGCCCTCGGCACGCTCGGGCTGCACCGGGTCTCCCTCTCGGTCTTCGAGTTCAACGAGCGGGCCATCCGCGCCTACGCCGCCTGCGGCTTCACGGTGGAGGGCCGCGCCCGGGAGGCGATCTGGCGCGACGGGCGGTGGTGGGACGAGCTGTCGATGAGCATCCTCGAGACCGAGCGGCGGCGGGGCGCACAGGAGCGAGGCGAGGACGCGGACGCGCCGGCGGCATCGAACGGCGCCCGGCGAGGGCTGGACGAGCGGGCCCGGCGCGGGATCGCAGCGCGACTCCTGGGGAGGTGACGATGGCATCCACCGGACCGGCCGCAGATGCGGCAAGGGCTGCGTTTCGCGAACGGATGGACGCGAAGGGCCACACGGTCGAGAACGCGCGCGAGGCCGTCATCGGGCTCGAGGAGGCGCTCGCCGCCGGCGTGCTCCAGCGAACTCCTCTCCTCCACCAGATGCTCACCGACCTGATGGTCGTCCTCGAGCAGGATGAAGGGCGGAAGCTCGGGGGCAAGAGCGCCGAGGCCGCGCGATTCATCGTCCGCGCCATCGCCCGCGAGCTCGGCAACGCCTGATCTCGGAGGGTCCGTCGGTCGGCCCGACCGATGCCGGGCGGGCACGAGCGCCGGAGCGAGTCCATCGCAGCCCAGAGCCCCCCCGCGGGACAGCGATCGGGCAGCCGGAGGATACTGGGGCCCCCAAGCGTCCACCGCGATTGGAGCGCACCCATGACCGACTTCCGGTTCGGAATCCTCCTCTGGAGCCAGGCGGCGACCTGGCCTGAGATGCTCGATGCCGCCCGGCGGGTGGACCGTCTCGGGTACGACCACCTGTGGACCTGGGATCACCTCCACGCGATCATGGGCGACCCGCTCCAGCCCATCTACGAAGGCTACGTCGTGCTCGGCGCGTGGGCGACGGCGACCGAGCACACGAAGCTCGGCCTCCTCGTCGGAGCCAACACCTTCCGGAACCCCGGCCTCGTCGCCAAGGCCGTGACGACCCTCGATCACGCCAGCGCCGGCCGGGCGATCCTGGGGATCGGCGGGGCGTGGTTCGAGTACGAGCACACGGCCCACGGAATCGAGTTCGGGTCGGGCTTCGGGCAGCGGCTGGACTGGCTGGACGAATCGGCGACGGCGATCCGAGCCCTGCTCGACGGGGGCGTCGTGACCTCTCCGCCGGGGGGTCGATATGCCTTCAGCGCCCTCGAGCACCACCCGCTGCCCGTCCAGGCGCACCTGCCGGTCATGATCGGTGGGGGCGGCGAGAAGAAGACGCTCCGGACCGTGGCGAAGGTCGCCGACTACTGGAACGTCGCCGGTGCCCCGGACGTGCTGGCCCGCAAGAACGCGATCCTCGCCGAGCACTGCTCCGCGGTCGGACGCGACCCGGCCGCGATCATCCGGACCTCGAACAGCTGGATCGTGATCCGCGACACGAAGCCGGAGGCCGAGCGGGTCTGGGCGGAGCAGATGGCACGGAACCGGTCTGACCTCAAGGAGGACAATCGATACCGGATGTTCTTCGGGCCGCCCGCCTACATCGCCGAGAAGCTCCTGGAGCACGTCTCAGCCGGCTTCGAGTCCACGATCGTGGAGCTCCCGACGCCGTACGACGTCGAGACGATCGAGCGCCTGGTCGGCGAGGTGAAACCGCTCATCGATCGCGGCTGACCACGAACGTCCCGTCTGACCTCACCCTCGGCTCGACGAACGTCTACGAGCGTTCCTGCGCCGCCCGCTCCGAGGCCAGGCCCTCCGGGCCAAGATCCAGGTCGTCCAAGAGGCGGCCGGCAGCGTCCCACCACGCTGGGTGCAGCGTGCGGACACGCGCGGCCTCTGCCCCGATCCACGGACCCAGTGGATCGCCGCGGTCCTGATCCACGCGCAGCGCCGCTCGGCGATGCGCCGCGTCTCGTCGCCGCGCGGCCGCGTCCCGAAGGAAGGCCGCATACAGGTGGTCCGCGGGCTCTGCGGCGAGTCGGGCCTCGCCGCCGGGCGCATAGTCCACCGGCACGATCAACCGGCCGAAGAACGCGCCGATCTCGCCGGCAAGCGCGTCGGAGCCCTGCGAGTGGCCGCCCCAGCGGACCACCGGTCCGGGTGAGATGTGCCGGACGACGCGGAGCCCCGGGGCAACGTCGGCGACGCGGAGGCTCCCACCGAAGCTGAGGAAGCGGTTCTCGACCCCCAGCCGGTCGACAACATGGATGTGGCCCCACAGGATGCCGCGCTCTCCGGCCGGGCTGCGACGGTCGATCGCGAGCGGCCGGCCACGGCCCTCCGCGGCGACCCAGCAGGTGACGAGCTCCGGATCGAAGTGCCGGAGCGTCGGCCGGTCGCGCAGCGCGACGAGGAGCTGCGACCCACCCGGCGCGGCCGGCCGATCGCTGTTGAGCAGCGTGAAGCCGAGGTCCCGGAGGGCCTCCGCGGTCGCTACGACCCAATCGGCTGCAAGGCTGACCTCGGTCATCACGCTACCGTACGACGGCCGTCCGTCGGAGGCGAGTGCCCGTCGGACCATCGATGTCACAGCCGCGTCACCCTGTGGGACGATACTCGAGGTCTCATTTCACGGAGCTGCCCCATGTTCGAGCGTCTCTTCGGCAATCGTGAGCAGGATCCAGCCGTCGCTGACCGGATCCCGCCGGGTCAATACCGGACCGAGAAGTTTCCGGTCCTGCACTATGGATCGGTTCCCAACACGGACCTCTTGACCTGGGACTTCAGGGTCTTCGGCCAGGTCGAAACACCGTTCACGCTGACCTGGGAGCAGTTCAGGACCCTGCCGCGGAAGACGGTCCGGACGGACATCCATTGCGTGACCCGGTGGTCGAAGCTGGACACGACCTGGGAGGGCGTGGCAATCCAGGAGATCCTCCGGCTCGCCCAGGTCCGCCCGAGCGCGACTCATGTCGTCGCCCACTCCGAGCAGGGCTACACCGCGAACCTGCCGCTGAGCGTCCTGGATGACGACGACGTCCTCCTCGCCGACACCTTCGGCGGCGAGCCGCTCGAGCGGGAGCACGGCTGGCCGCTCCGTCTCCTCGTCCCGAAGCGCTACTTCTGGAAGAGCGCGAAGTGGCTCCGCGGCCTCGAGCTCCTCGACCACGACGAGCTCGGCTTCTGGGAGCGCTACGGCTACCACAACGACGCCGATCCCTGGAAGGAAGAGCGCTACTCCGAGTAGCCGGCCGTTTTGGCCGCGGCGCGCTTTGGACAAAGCAGCCGCTGCCAAACCCGGCCGTCAGATCTCCGGTGCTCTGGCGCCACGCCCGTGGGTTTGGTGTGGTCCGGTGCGGATGGCCACGGCTATGATGGTGCCCACGGTGGCCGTTCGTACTATCGCGACCGGTCCCGTGCCGGGGGAAATAACGACATGGGCATCGCCATCATCAGCGTGACCCGTACCACCTGCCCGTCACGATGGTTCCTCGTCCGAAACGGAGCGTGGACCTCATGACAGGCGACGTGCGTCGGGTGGTCACGCTCGGGGTCCTGATTCTCGCCATCGCAGCCGGTTGCGGCGCTGGGCGCCCGGGCAGTGCGAGTGACCCGTCGTTGCCGGCTGGTGTTCCGGTGCCACGCGATGCCACGCCCGAGGTCGGCATGCGAGGTCCGGGATTCGACGGCGGCGCGGACGTCTACGCCTTTACGTCCTCGCTTGCGCCTGCCGCCGCGGCGCGTACCTACGCGATCCAGCTGGCGGACGCCGGGTTCATCGTCCTGCCGCCCGATGGAGCCTGGCTCCGCTTCCGCAAGGATTCCGTCGCCGTGGCGGTTGACGTCGGGACGGTTGGCCCTCCAACCCTCCTCGTCGTGCGGGTCGGTACAGTCTCTTTCGATCAGTCGGGGGAGGATCCCTCGGCGACTGGACAGCCGTCCCGTCCCGGCCAGGACGGGTCGCCACCGCCGGGCCAGGGCGGGACCCCGCCGGGGCAGGACGGGTCGCCACCGCCGGGCCAGGGCGGGACCCCGCCGGGCCAGGACGGGTCGCCACCGCCGGGCCAGGGCGGGACCCCGCCGGGCCAGGACGGGTCGCCACCGCCGGGCCAGGACGGGTCGCCACCGCCGGGCCAGGGCGGGACCCCGCCGGGGCAAGACGGGTCGCCACCGCCGGGGCAGGGCGGGACCCCGCCGGGGCAAGACGGGTCGCCACCGCCGGGGCAGGGGGAGAAGCCGCCGAAGCCCGACCCACCACACGGCGAGAAGGCTCCCAAGCCGTGACCCGACACGGATCCGCCGGCTGACATGCAGCAGATGAACGAGCGACCCCGAATCCTTCTCGTCGACGACGAGCTCCAGCTCCTGCGCTACCTGGGTGATCGACTGCGCCGCGACGGATACGACGTTGCGCTCGCGCGCTCCGGGAGAGAGGCGCTCGATCGCCTCGACGTGTCGTGGCCGGACATCGTCATCCTGGACCTGATGATCCCGGACCTGGACGGGGAGACGGTGGCAAGCGAGATCAAGCGACGAGCCGACATTCCGATCATCGTCCTGTCGGCCATCTCCTCGTCGGAAAGCAAGGTGGAATTGATTCAGAGCTATGCCGAGGATTACGTCACGAAACCCTTCCACTACCCGGAGCTTCTCGCTCGCATCAAGCGAGTCCTGCGACGCCTGAACGAGCGGATCCCGCGTCAGGCAGTCACGCTGGGTCCCGACCTGACGCTCGTGCTTCCACGTCGTCAGGCCACCGTCCGGGGCACCACGCTGTCACTCTCCCCGACCGAGACCCGGCTCCTCGCGACGCTGGTCGCCAACCTGGGGCAACCGGTCTCGACGGAACAGCTGCTGTCACGCGTCTGGAGCGATGACGATGCGAACCCGGCCTACGTCTGGGTCACCGTGAGACGCCTGCGGTTGAAGATCGAGGTCGATCCGGACCGACCCCGATACCTGTTGACCAGCCGCGGTGGCGGTTACCGCCTCATGCCGGCCGGCTGAGCGTCGACGGCTCGGGTCTCCGGGAGTGCCGCGTCTGCCGCTTCCGAGTTACAGCCGCCAGCAGGCGTTGTCGCTTCTCGTCCTCGCGCTGCTCCCCCTGGGCCTGTTCGGTGCAATCGCCCTGGATCGAGCGGCGGTCGCGGTCGCGGATGACGCCCGCGGCCGAGTCAGTCGTGCCGCGGGGAGCGTCCGGGCGATCCTCGCCCGATCGCAGGCGGATCTTGCGGCGAGCGCAACCACCTACGCGACCTGGACGGTTCTCGCCGAGGACGTGGCCGCTCTCAACACGCCGGCGATCGACACCAACATCATCGATTTCCTCGTGGCCCAGGGAACGGTCGACGCGCTCGTCCTGGTCGTCGGAGACCGGGACGTAGCGCTGGGAGACTCCGCTGCCGACCGTGCGCTCGGCGGCATGGTGCGGTCGATCCGCCAGCAACTGCTCGGCAACGAGGTGGTGGCGACGACGTTTCTTGACCTCGGCGATGGCCTGTATGAGGTGGCGCTCGCCCGGATCGATCTGACCGGCCGCACGGGGCCGGGGGTCGATCTCGGGGCGCGAGAGGGCGCGACGATCGCCTTCGGCCGGCGGCTCGATTCGCCGACCCTGCTCGACGCCCGCCAGTTGACCGGGTTCGATCTCGCCCTGTTCGACAGCACTTCCAGACTCCTGATCGCCACCGATCCGGTCGCCGCCAGGGAGCTCGGCCCGCTTACCGCCCTGCCCGACAACGCCCTGGTCCGGGAGCGGGGGGAACTCGTCGGTACGGGCGTCCCGATCGCTGGCCCCGGCGGGGTGCCGGTGGGGTCGATTCTCGTCTCCGCCCAGTCCAACGTCCTGACGGCCGTGAGCGACGTCCTCATCCCCGTCCTGGCCACGTCCCTCCTCGTGACCCTCGTCGGGGCCGCCCTCGCCGCGGTCCTGCTCGGTGGACGGCTCCGTCGCCGCCTTCACCAGCTCGAGCTCGGCCTCGAGGCCGTCGCCACCGGAGCCCCGGCGGCGCCACTCCCGGTGGGATCGGGCGATGAGCTCGACCGCCTCTCCGCCTCCCACAACCGCCTCGCGGCCACCCTCGAGCGGCGCGACCAGACGCTCCACGCATCGCTCGATGCCATCACCAGCCTCATCCCCGAGCGCGGGTGGCGCGAGCTGGCTGAAGCTGGCGTGGCCGTCACGTGCGAGGTCTTCGGGCTCGAGTGGTGTGTCCTCGTGGAGAGTGATGGCACCGTGATCGCCGCCGTGCCGGCCACCGATCCCTCGGGCGCCCCGACCGTGCGTGCGACCGTGCCCGCCGGCACCGGCTCGCTGGAGCTCGTTGGACGGGCTGTGTCGCCGGGCGAGTGGCTCGGGGCCGACGAGGCGCTCTTCGCACTCTTCGCCCGCCAGTTCGGGAACACGCTCCGGGACGCCGAGCTCCTCGAACGGTCCGCCGGCAGGGCCGAGCGCCTCGATCGGTTGGCTCGCCGCCAGGCCGACTTCCTTCGCGGCGTCAGTCACAACCTCCAGACGCCACTGACGAACATCAAGCTGGCGGCGGAGGATCTGACGCTGTCCCCCGGTCTGGACGGCGACGGGCGAGCCCACGTCGACACCATCCGCTCGCAGGCCGATCGTCTCGCCCGACTCGTCAACCAGCTGCTGACGCTGTCGCGTCTCGAGGCAGGGACGCTCCGGGTCGAATCGGATGCGTTCGCGCTCGGCCCCGTGGTCCAGCGCACGTGGGCAGCGTGCGCCAGTGATCGCGAGTTCGTCCTCGACGATCAATCGCAGGGGGCCCTGGCAGTCGCCGATCGGGCGGCGGTCGAGCAGGTGGTCTGGATGCTCCTTGACAACGCCCTGCGCTACGCCCCTGAGGGGCGCATCACGGTCCGGATCGGCGTCGCCGAGTGGGATCCGAGAGAACGCGCGACGACCCGGCGCGACGCCGGCGGGGGCGCCACGGAGGGGGGTGGCCACGACGGCCGGTGCGAGCTCCGGATGACGGTCGAGGACGAGGGCCCGGGAGTCCCGGCCGCAGAGCGTACGGCCGTCTTCCGCCGGTTCGTTCGCGGATCCACATCCCGCGGCCACCATGGCACAGGCCTTGGCCTGGGCGTCGCACGCGGCCTCGCTCGGGCGATGGGCGGGCACCTCCGCTACCGGCCACGACGCCGGGGGGCCGCGTTCGAGCTCAGCCTGCCAGGCGAGCTGCCGATCCAGCCCACCTGAGGCGCAGCCGGCGGGTACGGGTAGTACCCCCTGGTACGTTCGGCTGTGGAGACGAAATGGCGATCGTAAGGGGGCCATTGATAGGCTGATTCCGCGGGGGCATTTCCCGTCGCTGTCGGTGATGAGAGCAGGATGACGCCACCCTCGAGCCGCTTCCGACCAACCCGATCCTCGCCTTCAGATGACCGCCGCGGGCAGACGCTCGTCGAGTTCTCCCTCCTGCTTCCGATCTTCCTGACGCTCGTGATGGGGATCATCGAGTTCGGGTTCGTCTTCAACGCGCTGCTCAGCATCAACTACGCCACGCGCAACGCTTCGCTGATCGCAGCCGAGGCCGGCAACACGGCCGCGACCGACGGTGCGGGCAACCCCATCGAGATCGGCCCGGACTGCCTGATCCTCCAGACCATCGAGGAGGATGTCACCGCGCCGGCGGATCCGAACCAGATCACCGCGGTTCGCATCTACCGCGCTGATCTCCTCGGCAAGGAGATGAGCGGCGTGGTCAACGTCTATGTGCGCGGCGGTCCGACGACCTGCAGATTCCCGGGTGGCGTGACCATCACCGTCCCCTATCAGCTGAGCGGCCCGGTAGGGTATCCGAGCTCGAACCGCTGCAACTTCGTCGCAGGTTGCGGCGTGGGTCAACCCGGCCTCGACACGATCGGCGTCCAGATCACCTATCAGCATGCGTGGCGGACCCCGATGCCGAATCTGATCGGCGGCAGTGGATCTGGCCTCACCCTCATGAGATCGAACGCGATGCGGATGGAGCCGATCCTGTGAGCGCCGCGCAGCGCCGGCGGCGCATCGCCAGCAGGGGCCAGGGGCTCGTCGAGTTCGCGATGCTCGTGCCCGTCTTCCTCGTCCTGCTCCTCGGGATGCTCGAGCTCGGCCTCGCGTTCACCCATAACCTGACCCTCGAGTACTCCACCCGGGAGGGCGCTCGTGTCGGTGCCGCTCTCGTCAACGGTGGCGGTACCCTCGGCTGCGGGGCCGGTCAGTCGCCCAACGCGGCGACCGTCGACCCGCTCATCATCGCCGCCGTCGAGCGCGTCCTGACCTCGCCCGGCTCGCAGGTGCGGCTCGCGGACGTCTCGCAGATCCGGATCTACAAGGCCGATGGTGCAGGCGACCAGGCGTCCGCGCCGCCAACCCCTCCGGGGTCGCCGACCCCTGTGAACGTGTGGACGTATCGGGACCCGCTCATCGCCGTGAACCCGACCGTGGGGTCGCAGGAGCTCAACTTCTACGCGTCGTCGACCGCCTGGCCGGCCTGCGGGCGGACGAACTCGACGGCCTTGCCCGGTCCCGACTCGCTCGGGGTGAGCCTCGCCTACACGTACCGGTTCCAGACCGGCCTGGGCGCGATCGCGCGATTCATCGGTGGCGGGATGGGCCCCACGCTCCAGATGACCGACCGGACGATCATGGCCCTCAACCCCACCCAGTAGTGATGGAGAGATGACGACCTCGCACCGCCGCCCCCTCCGCACTCCGACCGCCGACGCTCGAGGTCAGGCTCTCGTCCTGTTCGTCATGGCGATCTTCGTCTTCACCGGGATCGTCGCGCTCGTGGTCGACGTCTCCTGGTACTGGGCGAGCTCGCTGCGCCTCCAGCGCGCCGCGGACGCCGCCGCGCTTGCGGGAGTGGTCTACCTGCCCGGCGACCCGTCGAGGGCGGTCACCGCGGCCCGTGCCGAGGCCACTCGCAACGGGTACCCGGACGGCGGTCCGATCGTCGTGACGCCCGCCCAGGACGCCGCCAACCCGCGGCGCATGAAGGTCACCGTCTCCGCCCCGGTCGACACCTTCTTCATGCGGATCTTCGGCATCAACTCCATCCCGGCCAGCCGGAAGGCGAGCGCGGAGTACGTCCTGCCGGTCCCGATGGGCAGCCCCCAGAACTACTACGGCGTGGGACTGTTCATCGCTGCAGAGTCCCAAACCGGGTACAAGAGCGGCGCCGCGTCCGGGACCGGCTGGACGACACCGGAGAACGCCGACGGCAGCAACAACAACCAGTATGCGCGATCGCCCACCACGAACGGTGCGCAGCAGCAGTGGGGAACCTTTGGCCTGCTCTCAGCGCCCAACGCGATCCCGCCCGGAGCAACCATCGACGGAATCGAGGTCCGGCTGAACGCGGTCCGCCAGGGCAGTGGCAGCCCATCGGGCAGTTGCCAGCTTCGGGTGGCGCTGTCGTGGGACGGCGGCGTGAGCTGGGCGCCCAGCAATCCCGCCGACATGACCATCACGCTGTCGGGGAGCGAGCAGACGTTCAATCTCGGGGGCGCCACCAGTGCCGGTGCCTGGACCGGGCGTACCTGGACCAGGAACGACTTCTCGGACACCAATTTCCGAGTCCGCCTGACGTTCAACAAGCCGTCATGCGGAGCCAACAGGTTCGCGGCGGTCGACACCCTGTTCGTACGGATCTCCTCGAATGCCGGGCCGCGGGACATCTACGACCCGTACGGAGGGTCGGTCCTCGCTCCCCAGAACTTCTGGGGAGCGATGCAGAGCCAGGGCGCCCCGAACGTCCAGGGGGACGCGTTCATGACCAAGTACGAGAGCCGGTCTCCCGCGTTGGACCCGAACAATGTCGACAGCGGCCAGGATCCCGATGCCGTCTACGACTGGTTCAACTACTACAACTACGGCGTGGAGATCCCGGCCGGGGCCACCAACGGCGAGGTGTGGATCTTCGACCCCGGTTTCTGCGATGTCGCCAACTCGCAGGGAACGGGTGAGGGCTGGACCGTCGGGGGTGCGAACGGCTATTCGCCTGCGCAGCCGGTGAGCGCCTTCTACGACCTCTATGACACGCAGGGAACTCCGTATGATCTGGCCGACGACGGGGCGCCGATCGCAACCTCGGGAAACACATTCCGCCAACTGACCGGCGATGATTCGTCGCTCGGCGGCACGAACGGATCGACGGACTGCAGCGGCGCCGCATGGCATAACGGCTGGTGGCGGCTCGCGTCAGGCCTCACGGGTGGTGCGCTGGGAACCACCTACCGGGTCCACACGACCTCGACCGATGCCTCGTCGCTGACCGACCAAGACAACACGACGGCGATGAACGCGTTCGCGATCTGGGCCACCGCGACGGGCGGCACGCCGCGGGTCTATGGCATTGGCGCGATGCAAGCTTACGTCAGGCTTCCCGGCGGGCAGGCGTCCACCTTCTATCTGGCGCAGGTCGACGCCACTTATGCGGGCAAGACGATGCTGATCGATCTCTGGGACCCCGGTGACACGGGCGCACTGTCGGCCGATCTCGAGATCCTGCAGCCAACGTCGTCCGGGTACACGACGGCGAGCTTCAGCTACAAGGCAACGCGTGGCACTTCCGATTCCAACGCCTCCGACTGCAATGCAGTCACGGGCACGAGCACGACGGTGCAGACGAACTCCGGCGGCAGCTCGAAACTCAACGGCTGCTGGCTGCGCATGACGATCGCGCTGCCGAGCACCTACTCGGCGCCGATCCCCCCCGGCGAGACCGAGCCGGGCTGGTGGAAGATCCGCTACAGGATGGGCGGATCCCCGACCAGCTACAGCACAGACATGACCACCTGGAAGGTGAGCATCCGGGGCAACCCCGTCCACCTCGTCGTCCCGTAGGAGGGGGATCATCGTGGCAGCGCCCCGCCCGGTCGGCGTTGCCCGCTCTTCGGCTGGCGCCCCTCCTCCTCCGTCGGCTCGATCTGGACTCGGACTGCCGGCGCGGCGGAACTCCTGGCTCCCCCGGCGCTCGCTCGCGTTCGCCCTGACCCTGGCGCTCGTGGCCTCCACATTCCCGGTCACGGCGCCCGCGAACGTCCGGGCGGACCCGCCAGCGGACCCAGCCGTCACCCGTGTGTCGGTCAGCTCGGCCGGCACCGAGGGCGACTCGGCGAGCCTGCGCCCGTCGATCTCGGGCGACGGCCGGTACGTCGCGTTCTCCTCGCAGGCGGCGAACTTCGTCCCGGGCGACACCAGTGTCGAGGACATCTTCGTCCGCGACCGATCGACCGGGCTGACGGCCCGGGTGTCGGTGAGCACGACCGGCGAGCCGGGCGACTCCTACAGCTACGATCCGTCGATCTCCGCGGACGGCCGCTACGTCGCGTTCACGTCAGACGCCACGAACCTGGTGCCCGGTGACACGAACGCCCGACCGGACGTCTTCGTCCACGACCGAACGACCGGCGCGACGACGCGCGTCTCGGTCACCTCGGCGGGCGGCCAGGCGGTGCTGGGCGGCCTCTTTGGCTCGTCGAGCCCGGCAATCAGCGCCGACGGACGGTACGTCGCCTTCAGCTCCTCTATGAGCGATCTCGTGAGCGGCGACGGGAACGCGGCTGCCGACGTCTTCGTCCACGATCGAGCGACCGGCGAGACGACCATCGTCTCGGTCAGCACGGCCGGTCTGGCGGGCAATTCGTGGAGCTTCGGACCTGCGATCAGCGCCGACGGCCGCTTCGTCGCCTTCACCTCTGACGCGGGCGACCTCGTCCCCGATGACGGGAACGGGCAGACCGACGTGTTCGTCCGCGATCGCACGACGGGGACGACGGAGCGTGTCTCGGTCGATTCGTCGGGCGGCGAGGCGTCAGGCTGGTCAGCCGAACCGACGATCTCCGGCGACGGCGGGCTCGTCGCGTTCCGCTCATCGGCAGCCGACCTCGTCGGCGGCGACACGAACGGCGTCGACGACATCTTCGTCCGCGACCGCGCCGGCGGGCTGACGACCCGGATCTCGCCCGACTCAACGATTCCGTTCTCGACCGTGGCTGGTCCGGCGATCAGCGCCGACGGGCGGTTCGTCGCCTTCGCCCAGGGTCCGGAGGTGATCGGCGGCCGGCCACAGCCGCTCACGCAGGGCGCCGACTACGTCCAGATCCTCGTCGCCGAGCTTGCGAACGGGCAGGTCAAGGTCGCCTCCGTGACCCCGACGGGCACCCCCGCCGGCGGTGCGAGCTCCAGCCCGGCGATCAGCGCCGACGGCCACTTCGTCGCCTTTGATTCGTACGCCAGCGATCTCGTCGCGAACGACACGAACGGCTCGCCCGATGTCTTCGTCCGCGACACGGCGACCCCGGTCGCACCGCCCCCGCCCCCCGTTGAGCCCGCACCATCCGGGACGATCGAGCTCGAGAACGGCGGGACGCTGGGCGATCCCGTCCAGACGTTCAGCGGCGCCTTCACCTACAGCTTCACGGATGTTGCGATCCCTGGCCGTGGACCGACCCCGTCGTTCACCCGCTCCTACAACAGCGCGGACACGCGCACGGGTCCCCTGGGCCCAGGCTGGACCCACGGGTACAACGCTCGGCTTCGCAACCCCGGCGATGGCTCGGGCGACCTTCTGTTCGTCCGACCCGATGGCAACACGGACCGCTTCATCTTCAACCCCGATGGCAGCTTCAGCCCCTCTCCCGCGACGTCCGCGACGCTCGTCCAGAACCCTGACGAGACGTACGTCGTGACCGAGAAGAGCGGATTTCGCTGGTCGTTCGACTCGGCCGGCTCGCTGACCGCCCTGACCGACCGGTATGGGAACAGGTCCACCCTCGGCTACGACGGCACAGGCCAGCTCACCTCGATCGCCGACCCCGCCGGGCGCGGCTCCCTCGCCCTCGGCTACACGAATGGCCTGCTGACGAGCGTCAGCGACTGGGCGACGCTGCCGCGGACCGTGACCTACGGGTACGACGCCAGCGGTCGGCTATCGACGGTCACCGACCGCGAGGGCCAGACGACGACCTTCGCCTACGACGGCACCTCGTCGCGGTTGACGACGATCACCGATGCCCGGGGCAATGTTGCCCTGACCCTGACCTACGACGCTCAGGGCCGGGTGCAGACCCAGCGAGACGCCCGGGGCCTCGTCACCGGCCAGGCGACGACCTTCGCCTACGTCGTCAACCCGGACGGCACGAGAGAGACGACCGTCACCTCCCCGCCGACCTCGTTCGAGCCGTCGTTCAGCCCGACGGCCACCGACTCGTACAACGCCCAGGGCTGGCTCACGTCCCGCGTCGCCCGCCCGAGCTCGACCGAAACGCTGACCGAGACCTACGGCTACGAGGCGAATGGGTTCCGGAGCACGGTCACCGACCCGCGCGGCACCACGACCGACCTGTGCTATGACGTCGACAGTGCCGGGGTGCCGATCGCCGGCAGTCGGGGCAACCTGACCCGCCGAATCGATCCCGCGCCGACTCCCGGCGGGGACCGGCCGGTCACCCTGTTCAGCTACGACGCCTTCGACAACGTCACCCAGACGGTCAGCCCCAGGGGCGTCGCGTCGAGCGCGACGACGACGTGTCTGACCGACCTGTCGGGCTCGATCAACACGCAATACGCCACCGACATGGCCTACGACGCGGCCGGAGCGACGCTGCTCTCGACGACCACGCGGTTCACCGACCCCGAGCTGGGTCCCCAGACGGCGGTCACCACCTTCGAGTACGCCGACTCCGCCAACCCGGGCCGGATCACCCGAACGGTTCCACCTCGCGGCAACACGGGGCCGAGCCCCGACCCCAGCTATGCGACGACGATGACCTATGCCGCCACCGGACCGCAGGCCGGCATGCTCGTCGGCGCGACCGACGCGCTCGGCAATACGATTACCTACGAGTACGACCCGGTCGGACGGCAGACGAAGGTCGTCGATCCCCTCGGCAATGCCGCCGGCGGGGTGCCCGGCGAGCACACCACCGAGTACGTCTACGACAACGAGGACCGCGTCCGCTTCGTGACGCTGCCGCCCCCGACGGCAGGCGGCAGCCCGCTCGTCAGCGAGACCCGCTACGACGAGGTCGGCAATCGGACCGTCGGGATCGACGCCAACGGCCAGGTCACGACGTATGCGTATGACGAGCGCGATGGCCTGGTCCAGGTCCAGGAGAGTCCGCTCGTCTGGACCGATCCGGCGGTGCCGCCGCCGGCGGTCATCACGACCGAGTACGCCTATGACGCGGCGGGCAACCTCGCCCGGATGATCCGGGCCAAGGGTGACGCCGCCGCCGAGCGGGTCACCGACTACGCCTACGACGGCCGGGGCCTCGTCCGGCGCGAGACCCAGTACCCATCCTGGCCATCGACCGCCCCGACCCTGGTGACCGCCTCGAGCTATGACCCGAACGGCAATCTGACGACCGTCGTCGATCCGCTGGGCCGGACGACCACGTCCACCTATGACGCCCTCAACCGGCTGGCTGCCGTGGACTACAGCGACCCGGCCACCCCGGATGTCACCTACGCCTACGACGCCAGCGGCAATCGCACGTCGATGGTCGATGGCACCGGCGCGACCGCCTACGCCTATGACGAGGCCGGCCGGCTGATCTCGGTGACGACCCCGGGTCCGGTGACCGTCGCCTACCGCTACGACCTCGACGGCAACCGGACCAGGCTCATCTACCCCGACGCCACCGCCGTCACCTACGCCTTCGACAAGGCAAGCCGGCTCGCCTCGCTGGCCGACTGGGCCGGCCGCACGGTCGGCTACACGTACTTCCCCGACGGCGCCCTCAAGGATGTCACCAACCCCAACGGGACCGTCTCGACCTACGCCTATGACAATGCCCGTCGGGCCACGAGCATCCTCCACCAGCAGGGCGCCACGACGATCGGCCAGTACGCCTACACGCTCGATGCGGTCGGCAATGTCACGGGCCTCCAGGACGGTGCCCAGCCGACCAGCTATGGTCTCGACCGCCTGTACCGGCTGACGTCGGTGGCCGGGCCGGACGGCAACCGGACCTACGGCTACGATCCCGCCGGCAACCGGACCTCGCTCGTCGCCGGCGGGACGACGACGTATGTCTATGACCGGGCCGACCGGATCGTCTCGCTCGAAGGCCCGCCGGTCCCCAATACTTCGACCCGACCACCGGCCTCGCACAACTCCGGCTGGACGAACTCCGCTCGCGCCTACACGTCGAACAACAGCTAC
>PNKK01000041.1 GCA_013822395.1 Anaerolinea sp.
TGACGGCTGAGCCCGCTCTGGGTCCACGGTCCGGCCGATCGCCGAGATCGATCCTTGGCCGTCAGAGGATCTTGGACAGGAACGCCTTCGTCCGCTCTTTCTCGGGGGCGGTGAAGAAGTGCTCCGGCGTGCCCTCCTCGATGATCACGCCGTCATCCATCATCAGGACCCGGTCGGCGACCTCGCGGGCGAAGCCCATCTCGTGGGTGACGACGATCATCGTCATCCCTTCTCGGGCGAGCTCCTTCATGACCTCGAGCACCTCGCCGATCATCTCGGGATCGAGTGCGCTCGTCGGCTCGTCGAACAGCATCAGGGCGGGCTTCATCGCCAGCGCGCGGGCGATCGCGACACGCTGCTGCTGGCCGCCCGACAACTGGGCGGGATAGGCGCTCTCCTTCGCCGACAGGCCGACCCGAGCGAGCAGCGCGCGGGCAGTCTCGAGCGCTTCCTTCTCCTCCACGCCTCGGACGCGGATCGGTGCCTCCGCGATGTTGCCGAGCGCCGTCATGTGCGGAAAGAGGTTGAAGCGCTGGAAGACCATCCCGATCTCCTCGCGCTGGCGCGCCACGTTGTGCTCCCTGTCCTCGACGAGTCTGCCGTCCACCTCGCGGTAGCCGATCAGGTGCCCGTTGACGAAGATCCGGCCCGACTGGATCTTCTCCAGGTGGTTGATGCAGCGGATGAACGTCGTCTTGCCCGAGCCGGATGCCCCGATGATCACCACGACCTCGGCGCGCCGGACGGTCAGGCTCACTCCCTTGAGGACGTGAAGCCGACCGAACCACTTCTGGACGTCGCGGGCCTCGACGACGACGTCGGTCTCTGGGCGCGGCACGCCGCCGATGGCGTCGAGGATCAGGCGGGGGCCTGGGGACGCCATCAGCGTCCCAGCCCGGGAGGCTGGACGCCGCCGAGGGCGGTCGTCCGCCGGCTCAGGCCGAAGATCCTCTCCCAGATCGAGGCGCGCGCCTCGCGCCCCGTGCTGACGCCCAGTCGGTGCTCGATCCGGCCCTGGATGGCGCTCCAGATCGTGGTCATGGCGAGGTAGTAGAGCGCGACGCCGAAGTACGCCTCGAACGATTTGAACGTCGCGCTGTTGGCCGCCTGAGCGACCCGGAACAGCTCCTCGACCGCGATGATGCTCATCAGCGAGGTGGTCTTGAGCATGTTGTTGAACTCGTTGCCAAGCGGCGGCACGATGACCCGAAGCGCCTGGGGCAGGACGATGCGTCGCATCGTGAGGCCATACGTCATGCCGAGCGACTTGGCGGCCTCGGTCTGGCCGGGATCGACCGAGAGGATGCCGGCCCGGACGATCTCGCTCATGTAGGCGCCCTCGTTGATCGACAGGGCGACCAGGCCGGCCAGTACCGCGCCGCGCAGGTTCACGAAGCCCAGGGTGACGTCCCTGGGGAATAGGTCGAGCCCGCCCAGCAGGTACGGCGTGCCGAAATACACGAGGAACAACTGGACCAGGAGCGGCGTGCCCCGGAAGAACCAGACGTACACCGCGCTGATCGCTCGGAGAAGCCGTCGTCGAGACATGCCGGCCAGGGCCGAAAGCGTCCCCAGGAGCGTGCCCACGAGCTGGGCGAACACCGCGACGTAGATCGTGATCGTGAGTCCGCCGATCAGGGCCGGCGAGGGCTGGAAGACGAAGCGCAGGAAGAAGTCGACGTCGAACTTGAGGGTCGGCCCGGCGTTCGCGGCGAAGAGAATGTCGGGTGACACGTCGGCCTCGGGAAACGGTGGGTGACGAAGGCGCGCAGGTGATCGGCGAAGGCACGGATGGGCGGCGCCGGCCATCGGCCGGCGCCGCGGACTCAGGCTCGGCCGATCACTTGAGGAGGATGACGGCGTTGGTCATGCCCCATTTGTCCACGATCTGCTTCATCAGGCCTTCGGCATACATGTCGTCGATGACCTTGGCGACCGCGGTCTTCAGCTCGCTGTCCTCCTTCCGAACGCCGATCCCGATCGGGCCCGGCTCGATGAGGTCGCCCACGAGCTCGAACTTCCCCGGGTTCTGGGTCTGGTAGTAGACGAGAACGGGAGCGTCCGTCGCGTAGGCGTCCACCCGGCCAATGTTGAGCTGCTGGAAGGCATCGGTGTCCTGCTGGAAGGTCTGGATGTCCATCAGCGGCTTGCCGGCCGCCTTGAAGTCCGCGTTGATCTTGTCGAGCGCGGCCTGGTTCGTCGTCCCGAGCTGGACGGCGATCGACTTGCCGGACAGGTCGGGAACGCCCTTGATGCCCTTCGGGTTGCCTGCCGGGACCATGATCCCCTCACCGACGATGAGGTAGTCGACGAAGTCGATCTGCTGGGCGCGCTTGGGCGTGTTGCTCAGGCCGCTGATGATCATGTCGCACTTCTTGGCGAGGAGCGCCGCGATGATCCCGTCGAAGCCCGTGTTGTCGATCTGGGTCGTCACGCCGAAGCGCTTTCCGATCTCGTTCGCGATGTCGATGTCCGAGCCCTGCGCCGTCGTTCCGTCGGCCGCGTAGAACTCTTCTGGCGGGTAGCTCACATCCGTGCACCAGACGATCCGGCCGGCGCTGGTGATCGCCGCCGGCACCGCGTAGCGGGGCGTCGGTGCGGCGGTCTGTTCGCTCGACGGCAGTGCTGTCGGCGGCTCGGTCGGCGCCGCAGACGGCGCGGCTGAGGTCCCGCCACCGGCGGAGCAACCTGCGACCACGAGGGTGATCGCCGCGCTGAGTGACAGGAGACGGAATCTCATCATCGACAAGCCTCTTCCAGCGTGCTCGGCGCGATCGTCCCACCGAGTCCAAGAGCGGCCAGCTTAGCCGCATCCGGTCCCGGTGTCACGGTGCTTCCCAGCACCTCCCGCGTACAGCATAGGCGGAACGCCGTGACTGGAGTCACCGCTGTCCGATGTCCGGCAGGCAAGATTTCGGGACGCTGGGCTCGGGCACCGGCCGCGCGGCCGGGGCGTGCACGACGGCGCGCCGGGCGGCACCATGGGCGCGACGGCCGGCTCCTGCGCCGGCCCGCGAGGGAGGTCCATGCGCCCCACGCTGCGTGTCCTCGAGCCAGAGCTCATCGAGCGCATCCTCGGCGAGGCGAAGCGTATCCTCGCGACGTCCGGGATGGAGATCCGCGGGCCTGAGATGCGCCGCCGGCTCCTGGAGCACGGGCTGCCGATGGACGCCCGCGGCGAGCGCATCCTCTTCCCACCGGACGTCGTGGACCGGGCGATCCAGACGGCCCCGAAATCGTTCGTCCTGCATGACCGCGACGGCAACCCGCACGCCGACCTCGGTGGTGATCGCGTCCATTTCGTCCCGGGCTCGTCCGGGCTGAAGGTGATGGACCACCGGACGGGCGAGGTCCGCCTGGCCGGCACGACCGACTTCGTGGAGTACGTCAGGCTCGCCGACGGCCTCCGGAACATCGCCTACCTCGCGACCGCGTTCTCCACCAACGACGACATCGAGGTCGGCGTCGCGGACGCCTGGCGCCTGCACCTCGTGCTCACGAACTCGAAGCGGCCCGTCGTGTCGGGAGCCTTCACAGAGCACGGCGTCATGCGCATGGTCGAGATGCTGCAACTGTTCCGCCGCGACCGGGCCGATCTCATCGCCCGGCCGATGTCGATCTTCACGATCACGGCGAGCGGCAACTTCCGGTACTCCGAGGACTCCTGTCAGAACCTCATCGACTGCGTCGAGGCCGGCATCCCCGTCGAGATAGTGCCGGTGACCCTCCAGGGCCTCATCGCCCCGGTGACGACCGTCGGGGCGACCGTCTTCCACACGATCGACGTCCTCGCCGGCATCACCATGGCCCAGCTGATCAGGCCCGGCGCCCCGGTCCTGTTCGGCGGCGCCCCGGCGACCTTCCACATGAAGGTCGCGAGCTCACCGATGGCCGCGATCGAGGCGCTCCAGCTGGACGTCGCCTACGTCGAGGTCGCCAAGTCGCTGGACCTCCCGACCCAGTCGTACATGGCGCTCTCGGACGCCAAGGTCCTCGACGCGCAGGCCGGCGCGGAGACGTTCGGGAGCGCGCTCCTGGCCGCGCTTGCCGGCGTGAACAGCGTGTCGGGGCCCGGGATGCTCGACTTCCTCCTCGTATTCAGCCTGCCGAAGCTGGTCTTCGACGACGAGGTCTGCGGGCAGGTCCTCCACTTCGTCCGCGACGTCCACCCGGTGGACGATCTGCCGGTGGACGGGCTCCTCGCCCAGCTCCTTGCGGATCAGCACCTGATCATGGCCGACCACACGACCGCCCACTGGCCGGCGGAGCTCTACCTGCCGAGCCGGGTCTGGGAGCGGGACAACCGGGAGAGCTGGCTGAAGGCCGGTGCGCCGGACACGGCTGCGCGCTGCGTGGCGGAGGTAGACCGGCGGCTCGCGGCATACCAACCGGTCGAGACGGACCCACTCGCCGTCACGGAGCTGGAGCGGATCATCCGGAGCGGGTTGCGCGACCAGGTCGAGCTGCCATACGTGCCGCCAGCGGCCGAGCCGGTGGCACGCACGGAGGCTGGGGACGGCCGGCGACGCAACCGGCGTCGCGAACGCTGATCCCCTGGCGGCGCCGAGGGTGGCGGGATGCCGCGGTGGAGGACGCTTCAGTCGCCCAGGTCGGCGGCGAGGATCGCCGGGTTCCCGGCCGGCCCGGAGACCGGCTCCAGGCTGATCCCGAACGTCCCGCCGTCGGGGAACGAGGTCGTCGCCCACTCCTCGAGCGACCCGCTCCAGAATGCCGTCCCGCCCGCAAACCACAGCTGGCCCATCGGGGAGCGAACCCCGTCCCGCTCGATCCAGCAGCGATAGACCTTGCCCGGCGGCGGCGGCTCGAGCGCCGTCGTCAGGACCACGAGGTCGCGGCTCGACCAGGACAGTGAGCCACGCACGGTGCCATCGGCGCCGCGGAGATCCACGACGCGGTGCGCGGGGTCGCTCAGGACGCGGTCCAGTGTCGCGGTGACGGCCTCCAATGCCGCCGATTCCTGCCTCGCGCGATCGAGCCGGCCCGACTGGTCGGCTAGAAGCCCGGTGCCGACCGCGACGATCGCGAGGACGGCCACGAGCGGAAGGAGACGGCGCACGGCGGGAACGCGGCGGCCGGCTGTGCTGGTCGCCGGTCCGAGGGCAGCCGGTCCGAGGTTGGCCGGTCCAAGGGCGGCCGGCCCGAGGGTGGCCGCAGGCACCGCCACCGGGGCAGGCGACGTGATCGCCGTCCGCGTCTCAGGCAGATCGCGGACCGCCCCGAGGATCGTGCCGCGCAGCGCCGCGGGCACCGCGATCGGCTCGTCGACGGCAAGGTCGCCGAGGTCGAGGCGATCCGGTCCCGAGCCGAGGGACGCCTCGAGAGCGTCGCGCGTCCGGCGCCAGGCGTGGACCTCACGGCTGCATGTCTCACAGGCGACGACGTGGGCCGTCAGCTCGTCCGTGGCCGGCGTGCCCAGGCGCTCGAGCCCGCCCGGTTCGAGCACGAGATCGGCGAGGCGCTCGTGTGCCTCGGCGTGTCCGAGCGGGGTCATCGGCCGCTTCTCCTGGCCGGTGGCGACAGCTGGGCGCGGTCGCCAGGCCGCAGGTCCGGGATGTCGGCCAACCGGACGCGGAGTCGGGCGAGCGCCCGCCGGGTCCGCGACTTCACCGTCCCGATCGGCATATGGAGCCGCTCCGCGATCTCGGACTGGCTGAGGGCGTGGTCGTAGGCGAGGATGACGACCTGCCGCTCTTCGGGCGGCATCTCGGCGAGCGTGGTCCGGACGAGCGAGCGTGTCCAGGTCCGGCTGAGCTCCACGACCGGGTCCCCATCGACCGACCCGCCAAGCCGGCGGCCCGCCCAGTCGAGGAGATCGACGGCCTCGGGCGCGTCCGGGTTCGCCGTCCAGGCGCTGACCGCACGCGGCCGCCGCGCCTCGGCGCGGAGACGATCGATCGCCCGGTTCCGGGCGATCCCGACGAGCCAACCGAACGCGGATCCGGACCGCGGGTCGTACTGGGCCGCCCGCTGCCACAGGGCAAGGAACACATCCTGGAGCACCTCCGCTGCGGACTCGCGATCCCGGAGGAAGCGCACGGTCGTGCCGAAGAGTGCGTCCGCGTGGCGATCGTAGAGGGTCATGAACGCCATCTCGTCACCGCTCGCGACCCGGGCGAGCAACCACGCATCGTCACGGTCAGGCTCGCCGCCGGCGCCCAGCATCGTCAACTCGGGCCATCCACGCCGCAATCCTGCATCCGGTGTCGAGGCCTGTCGAGCGCGCGACGAGTCAGTAGCTCCTGCCGGAGGTCACCACCACGGTGGCCTTCATCGAGCCATGGATCGCGCAGATGTAGGCGAACGTGCCCGGCGTGGTGAACGTGAACCGGTAGACGTCTCCGGTCGCCAGGTTGCCGTCGCTCCTGAAGCTGCCGTCGACGGACGTGACGGTATGCGGCGCCTGGTCCTCGTTCGTCCAGACCACCGTCGTCCCTGCCGGGATCGTCAGCTCGGCCGGATCGAAGGCGAAGTTGACGATCCTGACCTGGACGGTCTGGCCGGGTGCGGCCGGGACCGACGCTGCGGGTGCTCCTGAAGCGGCTGATGACTCCGGAGCCTGGAGGGTCTCGGTCGGCGGCTGACCGGCGCCGCCGCAGGCGGCGGGGAGCGCGAATGCCATGACGAGGAACGCGAGCCTGGCGAGCGGCGAGCGGACGGTGAGCATGGGGATCGGCCTCCGGCTGGGTGCCTTGCGTGCGACACAGACACCTACGACGGCCGACACAGGTCGGATCTCAGCGGCGGTATCTTGGTCGGCCGTCTCAGCGGTCTCTCACGACCGGAACCCCAAGGTCCGGCGCTCGCGGTGGCCGACGGAAAGTCAAGGCGGTCTCAGCGGTCTCTCACGACCGGACCCCAAGGTCGGATCCGTACCGAGCGCGACCCCGGCACCCCGACTCTCCTCCGTCGGGGTGTCGTGGTGCTCGGCCGTTGCCACCCGGCACTGACGCTGGTGATCGCCACCGACCCGAGGTCGACCGACCGTCCGCGAGTCCCACTGAAATCAGCCCAGCGCGCGCTCCACCGGATCCGCCGGATCCGCCGCCGGCGCGACCGCCTCGCCGCCCAACCGACCCCAGCCACCACGCTCCACGGCCCCCGTGAGGGCGGCCCAGCCGTCCTCGGCGAGGCGCTCGAGGGTCCGCTGCGCGGAGGCGATCGATCCAGCCGCGTGGGCCCGCGCGATGCCGTCGAGCACCCGATCCCCGAGCGCGGCGTCGAGCTCGCGGGCAACCTCCGCCGCGGCGCCGGTGCCGGCGGCGACCGACCCGAACGCTGGACCCGGCACGGCCCGTCGGAGCACGAGCGCGGTCGCATCACCAGGCTGGACGGCGGCGGCGATCGCGGCCCATCGCCCCGTGCTTTCGTGCCCCACCGACTCGACGAAGGCGAGCGAGTGCTCGGGGAGAAGCGCGCGGCGGACGGCGACCTCGGCGGCCGCCCTCGCGGTTGCGAAGGGCTCGCCGATCAGCCACGTCGGCAGCGCCCCGATGACCACCGATCCGCCCCCGAGCCCGTGCCGGTTGGCCAGCGCCACCGCCAACAGCTGGAGACCCAGCGCACGGCCGGCGCGGGTCGCCGGATCCGAGTTGACACCGGCGTCCAGGTCCGGCGCGACGACGAGCGGCCCGGCACCCAGCACGATCACGGTCTCCGCCCGCCGGACGACCCGCGCCGCGAAGGCGAAGTCGGCGAGCGCCCGGTCCGGGTCCACGCCGGTTCCCACGATCTCGGTCATCGGATCGAGCTCGATGAGATCGGCCCGCTCAAACGCCGCAACGACCGCGCCCTCCGGACCGGCGAGCGCGGTCGGCACGGTGGCGAGCCGCACGTACGCCCCGCGCTCCGCCGCGGCCCGATCAAGGGCGTCCCGGAGTCGCGCGAGCCCGCGCTGGCTGCCGGTCGGCGCGGGGTCCGGCTCATCGTCTCGGGCGGGTCGCCAGCCGGCGACGTCCTGGCCGAGTTCGCCAAGGCGCATCGCGAGCTCACGCCCGACGGGCACTTCGACCCGGACGAGGTCCGCTCCGGCCCGGATCATCTCGATCGCCTCCCCGGTGGCCCCATGGGCGCTCGGCTCCAGAAGCGTCGTCCCGATCCAGGGTGGCCGGCGGTCGCCGAGCACGCCGAGCAGTTCGCGGCGGGCGGTCCGGTTGGCGTCGATGCGATCGAGTGCCGCTGCGACGAGCTGCTCGAGGAGATCCTCCGCCGCGGCGCGCCGGCCCGGTTCGGTGAGGAGCTCTGCCTCCATCGCGAGATCCACCGTTCCCCCGGCCACGTCGAGGGCGAGCACCTGTGGTGCGACGTCGTATTCGAGCAGCGCGATTGCGAACGGCAGCGCGATGCCGGCGGCCAGGCGATCGAGGTGACCGCTGACGTACCGGTCAACGACCTCAGCGGCGAGTGGCCGGCCCTCGCGGTCGACCCCCGTCACGCCGATGAGCCGGAGGATGGCCCGCTCCCGCCCCAGGGTCCGCGCTGTCGTCGCGACCGTGCCGAGCTCGGCGGCCAGCGCCGCCGCGAGGGCGCGGAGGCGCTCGAGCTCGGCGGCGAAGTCCCCCGGTCCCAGCGTCGGCGCCATCGGGGAGAGGATACGGCACGCGTCGGCGGCAACCGGGCTGCTCTCACGCCGGCCGCAACCGGGCACCTCCGTGCCCGAATGTCAGCCGCCGCGAGGCCCTTCGCGGGCAGGTGCCCCGATCCAGACGTAACCGTCCGCGAACCGCTCCGCCTTCCAGATCGGTGCGCGCGCCTTGGTCTCGTCGATCGCGTAGGCCGCGGCCGCGAACGCCGCGGCCCGATGTGGGGCGCAGGCCACGATCGCCACGGACGCGTCGCCGAGCGGTACCTCGCCGGTGCGATGGACGATCGCCAGCCGCTGTACGGCGAAGCGGGCGCGGATCTCGTTGGCGATCTCGCCCAGGATCCGGAGTGCCATCGGTTCCAGCGCCTCGTAGTCGAGCGCCTCCACGGACCGGCCCTCGTGCCGGGCGGCCTCCGTTTCCTGGCCGGGTGCCGGGGTGCCCGGCGTCCGACGGGTCACCCCGAGGAAGCCGACGATCGCGCCGTCCTCGGGGGACGCGAGGCGTCGCGCGAGCTCGTCGAGGATTCCGTTCCCGAACGGCTCCGCGCGGAGCTCAAGGATGCGCCGAGGCTGCCCGGCGTCGTCCGCGTCCTCGGGGTCCGCGTCGTCCGCGCCGGCGTCGTCCGCGCCGGCGTCGTCCGCGCCGCCGCTGACGGGCGGGATCATCGCGACCTCGTCGCCGTCGGTGAGCGGCGCCTCCGGCCCCGCGTACTCGCCGTTCACCGCAAACCGGACCGACGGTCGGCCGGGCGACAGCGCGGGATGGAGCGCCACGAGGGCGGTCCATGCATCCTCCACGGTCGCGCCGGGCGACAGATCAACGGGCACCTCCCGCGTCCCGGCCAGCTCGCGCTGAACGGCGAACAGCCGGATTCGCACGCGGAGCCTTGCTCCCGGCAACGGCGCGCCCGGTTCCGGCGACCCCGTCACGGGCGGAAGGCCGCCACGAGGAGGCCATCGCCGACCGGCAGGATCGTGCCGGTGAACCGCGGGTCGCCCAGCACGCCCGCGGAGAAGGCTCGGAGAGCCTCGGTCCCATCGTCCGGGCGGGAGGGCCGTGCGCCAGAGGCCCGACCGCTCCACAGGACGTTGTCGGCCACGACGAGGGCGCCTGGCGCAAGGCGCGGGATGATGGCCTCGAGGTACGCCGAATACTCCTCCTTGAGCGCATCGATGAACGCGAGGTCGAACGGGCCGGCTAGGTCTGGATGGCCCCGCCGGAAGGCGTCGAGCGCAGGCTCGTTGACGACCTGGATCCGGGCATCGTCGATCTTGGCGCCGCGCCAGTGCTCGCGCGCGATCGCCGTCCGCGACGCGTCCGGATCGATCGTCACGATCGTCCCGCCGGCCGGCTGGCCGAGCGCCATCCAGAGCGTGGAGTACCCGATCGCCGTGCCAACTTCGACGATCCGCCGCCGGTCGGCGGTGAGGGCGGACAGGATTCGACCGGAATCGCGATCGAGGATGGGGACACCGCCCGGTTCGGCAGCCCGCTCCAGAGCGGCGAGCACCGGGTGAGGTGGTCGAGCTAGCGACTCGATCCAGGCGAGATCGGCAGCACCGGGAGACCAACTGCTGTCTGATTTCATGGAACCTCCTAGACGAGCAGGCCTGCACCGAAATACAGGCCGGCTGCGAGGATCGTGCCGGCCGCGATCGTGCCGACATTGATGTAGAGCAGGCCGGTCGCCGATTCCATGGATCGCGTCCGTGCGGTCTGGACCGCGGCCCAGGTGACCACGAGCGGAAACGCGATGCCGACGATCAGCCGGAGCCAGACGAACAGGGCCCACGTCCCGGTGAGCGCTCCGAGTCCGGCCACCCCGGCCGGCCCGGCGCCGGTCGCGACCCAGACCACGAACAGCCCGAGCTGGACCGTGACGACCCCCATGAGCAGCCGCGAGAACAGTACGAGCGGCGCCTCGGCGAGCCTGGGCGTCACGAGATACCAGTGGCCCAGGATCATCGCTGCCCAGACGCCGCCGGTGGCCGCGGCCAGCACGGCGAGCTGCACGAAGAGCAGGGCCACCCCGAGCGGCGGGCCGCCCCACGACAGTGCCCCGGCGGCGAGCACCGCGCCCGCTGCCCCGACACCGGCGATGGCAAGCGCCGGAGCGCGCCGCCCTCGAGCGATCGTGATGACGTACGCGGCGGCGATCGCGGCGAAGGCCCACAGCGCGGCCCGGCGGGGCCCGTCCCAGGTGGGATCCACGGTCACGGGTCCACCGGACGGCGCCGCCGGAAGCGCACCGTCCGACGCGATCGCGAGGAGGGCGAGGAGGACGGCACAGGTCGCCGTGAAGCCGAGGTAGCCACGGGTCGCGTCGGTGCGCAGCCGGCCGAGCGCCACGGCCGCGAACGAGCCGACCGCAAGGCCGGTCAGGACGGTCCAGTTGATGAACGCGAGGTTGGCGGCGATCTGCACGGCGGGCACGTGACCGAGTGTACCGTGCGATCCCGGCGCGGCCCTGCCGGCGTCCGCCGCGACCCGCCCCATTGCGACCCCCCGGCTGTACCCCGCTCCCTCGCGACCCTGCCGTGCCCCCCGCTCCCTCGCGACCCCCGCCGTGCCCCCCTCCGTCGCGACGCTCGCCGCACCACCGCGCCGTCGCGACGCCTGCCGTGCCCTCCACGCCGTCGCGATCCCAGGCGCCGTCCCAGGGACTCCCCGGCGGTCTCCCAGCCCTCTCCTCCGGATCCCGCGAGATCCTTCGGCCTGCCGGTGATCGCCACACGGGCATTTTGGCCGCCACGCGGGCACAAGCACTCCGCCCCGCCCTTGAGTTGCCACGTCAGCGTGGCCTCCGAGCGTCGAAACGGCGGTCGCGATCGGCCTTGACGAGCCATTGCTGCCTGGATGCCCGCCTGGCGATCCTGGCGATCATGGCGACCATCAAGGGACCAGGAGGGCAGCATGCGGTCGCCGTCTTCGACGGTGGGCGCCTCGGCCGTCGCCGTCTTCGACGGTGGGCGCCTCGGCGCCGGTGGTCGACCTCGGCCGGAGTTTCATCCGAACGCTACGATGGCGCCGGAGGTGCCCCATGCGACGTGTCGGTGAGACCGCGATCACCTGGTTCGGACATGCGTGCGTGGAGGTCGTGACCCCGGGCGGGAAGACCATCCTGTTCGACCCGTGGTTCGGCAACCCGCGGAGCCCGCGGGCGCCCGATGCCGTGGATCGCTGTGACGTCATGCTCGTGACGCACGGCCACAGCGACCACCTGGGGAACGCCGTCCAGATCGCGTCACGGACCCGGCCGGCCTGGCCGGCGATCCACGAGCTCTCCCTGTGGCTCGCGCGGACCTACGCGGGCAAGGACAGCGTGATCGGGATGAACAAGGGCGGAACGGTGACGGCCGCGGGCCTCAAGGTGACGATGACCGCGGCGGATCACTCGGCGGGCGACTGGAACGCCGGCGGCGAGACGACCCTCTACCTCGGAGAGCCCGCCGGCTTCGTCGTCGAGCTCGAGGACGGGACGCGCCTCTACCACGCCGGCGACACGGCGGCATTCGGCGACATGCGTCTGATCGCGGAGCTCCACCGGCCCGACCTCGCCATGCTGCCGATCGGCGGGCACTACACGATGGACCCGGCCGGCGCCGCCCTGGCAGTCGAGCTCCTGAACGTCCGACACGTGATGCCGATCCACTACGGAACGTTCCCGCTGCTCGCCGGGACGCCGGGCCAGCTCCGCGAGGCGCTCGACGCGCGCGGCCTGGGCAAGGTGACCGTCCAAGATCCGGCGCCGGGGGCCACGATCCACTTCTAGGCGGGGGTCCCACCCGGCTATGGGACCAAAGGGTGGATGCACCCGGGCACCGGTTTCTGCCATACCAACGGTCATCGTCACCTCGCTCCGAAGGAACCGATGAAGGCACGTTTCGAGCAGAGCGAGTCCCACGACGCGCTCCGCGGAATCCTGGACGGTCGCGACAGCCTGCGGCTCGTCAAGATCCGCCTGGCCCTCACCCTGATCGCCGTCGCGATCCTGCCCATCGCCGCCATCGCGCCCCTCGCCCGCGCCGTCCTCGACGACACCCGGACGGCGCTCGCCGAGCGACTGTCAGCCGAGGCGGACTATGCGGCGGCGGAGGTTCGCCGCGAGCTCGCCGGCATCCGCGAGGCGCTCGAAGGCCTCGCCCTCCTGGACGAGGTCGCGGCAGCCCTCGCCGCGCCACCCGCCGATCCGGCAACTGGCCCGGCGGCCGCCGCCCTCCGCAAGCTCCTCGAGCGTCCGTCCGGCGTCGTCGCCGCGGTCGCGATCGCCGATCCCGGCGCGTACCCGCGCGTCCGCGTCGGGGCTGAGTCAGCGATGTTCTCGGGCCTACCGCCACCGCCGGCGGATCGCCCCGCGTTCATCGTGCTCACCGATCAAACCGACCAGGGGACGACCCTCGAGATCGCCGTCGGGATCCCCGGGGCCGGCGATGGGCCGCCGCTTGGCGCCGTTGTCGCCTCCATTCCGCTCACCGCGCTCATGATGTGGGCGAGCCCGGACCCGGCCGCGAGGGGCCACTCGGTCAGGACGAGCCACTCGGTCAAGCTGTTGGATGCCGGCGGCCGCGTGCTTGGCTCGGCTGAACCGCCCGAGGCTGGGATCAACCTCCCGGACACCGTGATCGAGCTCGCCGCGAACTCGTCCGGGGCGGCCGAGGGCCAGGCCCCGATCGCGCTGCCCGGGCTCAGCGGCTGGCGGGTCATCGCGACGGCTCCCTTGCCCGTGACCGAGCTCCCCTTCCCGGCCATCGCAGCGCTCGCCGGCCTCCTCGCCCTGCTGATCGCGTTCACCTGGTGGATGGCGCGCCACATCATCAGGCCGGCAGCCGTGCTGGACGCCGAACGGGCTCGCTTGCACGAGCTCTACGAGGCCGCCCACGCGGCATCGCTCCGCGACAGCCTCACCGGCCTCGGCAACCACCGGGCGTTCCAGGAAGCGGTGGGGCGGATGGTCGATGCGTCGCGACGCTACGGCACGCCGTTCTCGCTCATCCTTCTCGACATCGACGAGTTCAAGCGAGTGAACGACTCCCGCGGCCACGCGACCGGTGACGAGCTGCTGGCCGAAGTGGGGAGCCTCATCCGGTCCACGATCCGGCAGGCCGACGCGGGCTTCCGCGTCGGGGGAGACGAGTTCGCGATTCTCCTCCCGAGCACCCATGCTGCTGGCGCCGAGATGACCGCGCGACGGCTGCTGACCCGCGGCCTCGAGAACCGCGCACACGGCACGTACCGGGGCTCCATCTCGTTCTCCGCCGGCGTGACCTCATGTCCTCAGCTCGGCACAACGCGTCTCCAGCTGACCGCCCAGGCAGACGCCGCGCTGTACCGGGGAAAACGGGCCGGCCGAACGCTCGTCACGATCTTCGATCCGGCGCTCGACCGCGGGCACTTGGACGAAGAGATGCGAGCCGAGCTCTCGGCCTCCGTGGCTGCCGTGATCGAGAGCGGCGCCCTGACGTCCGTCTACCAGCCGATCGTCCACCTCCCGACCGGCCGGATCCTCGGCTACGAGGGCCTGGTCCGAGTCGCTCAGGATTCCGGGTTCCGGCACACCGGCGCGCTGTTCGATGCCGCCGAGGTGGCCGGAAGAGCCCTGGAGCTCGACCGCGAGGCCCTCGACGTCGTCCTTCGCGGAGCGCACCAGATCCCCGAACCGACCCTCCTCTCCCTCAACGTCTCGCCGCGCAGCTTCGAGGCACCGGAGTTCAACGCCACCGTCCTCCTGTCAATCCTCCGCCGCCACGGCGTGGCGCCCGAGCGGGTACTCCTCGAGCTCACCGAACGAGACGCAATCCGCGACCCGGAGGCCCTCCGGACCGCCATCCTCCGGCTGCAGGAGGCCGGTGTCCGCGTGGCCGCCGACGATGTCGGCGCGGGCAACGCCGGCCTTCGCCTGCTCAGCCAGTTCCGGTTCGATGTCGTCAAGATCGACCTGTCGCTCGTCCAGGGCGGCGCCGGTCAGGACCAGACGCTGTCCGTGCTGACGTCGCTCGTCCACCTCGCCCGGCGCTGGGGCGCCCTCACGATCGCCGAGGGCGTTGAGACCGCGGAGCAGCTCAACATGATCCGCCAGCTCGAGATCGACGCCGGCCAGGGCTACCTGCTCGGACGGCCCGGGGCCATTCTGGATGTCGACCGGATCGACCTCGACGCCCTGGCGGGCGACGCCGGACAGGTAGCTTCTGCGGCCGCAGCGCCGGACACGGAGACGGCCGCACCGGCGGACGCGGAGGCGGAGGCATCGACGGCACAGGCTGACCACCGCGAGCCCGATGGCGGCCAAGCGGCGCCGCCGGCTCGGTCCCAGGGTGGAACGTCCGGTGCGGTCCCGACCGCCGCCTCGGTGATCGCACGAGGCGCGCCGAACCCGTTTGCGCGCTGAGCCCGGCACGGGGGCCGCGTGTTCAGGCATCCGACGCCGAACCCCTTGGTCGTCCCCGTGATCGTCAGGTGGGCATTTCGCCCCCTTCGCGACGACACGGCGGTCCATTGCCTCCCGAACGAGCACGATCCTTCCCGCCACGAACGTGGCCAGGCGGTCCTCGGCGCCCTTGTCCTCGGATTGCCCCTTGAATGCCCATGTGGCGATCACGCACGAACCGAAGGCTCGTGGTCGCGATCCACCCTACCGGCCGGCGCTCGGTGCAACTACGCACCACGCCGTTTGGAGTGGCTGAGCGATCCGGTGCGGTGCCGTGGTATGCGGGGCAATCACCCGGCGGGGCCCCCCTGACCATCGGCCGATTGGCCGGCCAGGGCTGCCCCAATACGTTCCGATCCACGCGTCGCATCAGCGAAGCTGGCCAGTCATTCAGGGCGACTGGATCGACAAATGGCAAACCCGTCGTGAGGCGGGGACGCAAAGCCACGGGACTGGCGTGAGCCAGTCAGCCGGGCTGCCGAACCCAGGAGGTTCCACTATGCGGATTGGCTCAGCCATCGCCTCGAGCATGCGCCACATCATCGGCGTCGGGCTTCAGGCATTCCTCATCGCGGCGATCGTCGTGGCGCTGGCATTCGCCGCCGCAGTCGTCGTCGGTTCAGCGCCGGCCGGCGGCGACACCGTGTTCGCCGCCAAAGGCGGCAACGGAAACGGAAACGGTGGCAACGGCGGAAAGCCCGCGACCACGTCGTCGATCAGCCTCAACGAGGCGGGCCAGGCGCTGAGCCTCGGCTCGAGCGTCACCTTCACCACGACCGTCGGTGACCTGACCGGCACCGAGTATCCGCTGGTCTACCTGGCTTGCTACTCGACGTCATCGGGTGCCTTGGTCTACGGCCAGCTCGACCTCCCCGGCACCGTGTTCGTCCTCGGCGGCGGATCGTCCGACTGGTGGCAGGTCGGCGGGCCGGCCAACTGCGTCGCCCACCTCTACGCATATGGCACGCACGGCGGCCAGGACACGATCCGCGAATTGGCAACTCCCGCCGCCTTCAGCACGAACTGACTTCGGAGTCGCGGGCCACCCGACCAATCAGGCATTCCGGACCGACTGAACGATTCGAGTGCGAAGAGGCCCAGCCCGACTGGGTGGGACCTCTTGCGTGCCCGGCGGATCCGCTCGGACCGTTGGTCGATCACGTGCAGCAGGAATGAAGGGGCCCGGCGATGCCGGGCCCCTTCAGCGCGATCTACCTCCGTTCAGCGATCTGCTAGGGAAGGACATCCCAGAAGACGTAGTCGGCAATCGCCTTCGCATCCTTCGGGTTCGCCGATGCGCCTGGGGTGAAGAGTCCGCTGTCGCCGCTCTCGTTGAACGACGCCATCGCACTCTGTGCGGCCTTGATCTGCTGGATGGTTCCACTGCAGTACGCCGCCTTGGCCTGGTCGATCGTCATGCCGGTCGGCGAAGAGCCGAAGAGCTGATTGTTGAGGATGGACGCCAGCAGTTGCTGGAGGAGCTGCATCCGGGCTTGATCGATCTGGATGCGCTTCGCGCCGGTCGAAGTCTTGGCGATGTTCGACCAGAAGCCGCCCATCACCTGTTCGACCGTCAGCGGCCCGACGAGATACGGGCTCCCTGTCGGGCAGATCGTCATCTCAGCGTTGGTCATCCCGTCGGTGGTGATGCCGCCGACCGTCTGCGGCGAGGCGCTCCAGACCAGCTGGACCAAGCTCAAGTGCGTGGCCCAGAAGCCCTGTGTCCGGGTGGTCAGCGCCCCGCTGTTCATGAAGGTACAGGTCACTGTTGTACCGGCCGTGAGGTTCGTGATCGACCCAGTCTTCGAAGGCAGATCCGATCCCACGGTCGTCCCAGTGACGCCCGCGACCGTGACCGCACAGCTGACGTCCGTAAGGACGAAGCCGGCCGTCACGCCCTCGGTGACGCTGTAGTTGCCACCGATGCCGGCAGCGCCAATCAAGAACGACTGCTGAACGGCCACGCCCGGAGTCACCGTCGTGAGGTCGAACGGCGTCGTGAAGCCGTTGCCACCGGTGGTGGTGAACGTGAATGGACCGCCCGCGGTACCGGTCGTGATCTTCCTGACAATGATGGTCGGGAGCTTGATGATCGTGTTGGTGACGGTGACCGTGTAGGTCGCGCCCTTGGTCGTGATGACGACCGTCCCGTCGGTCGTGGGGGCCTGGCTGTCCGACAGGGTCGGGGCGCCGAAGGTCCAGCCGGTCGGTGGGGTCGGGGTCGATTCACTGACGACGCAGGTCGTCCCGGTCGGGATCCCGCTGATCGTCTGGGAGCCACCCGCGGCGAGGTTGACCGTGCCGTCGTGGGCGGTGCCGTCGTCGCAGTCGTAGTCGATCGCGAACGTGCCGCCGAAGCCCGAGGTCAGCGGGTCGAAGACCTTGCTGATCTGGAGGCTGCCAGTATCTCTCGTCAGCGGGTTCGTGACCGTCACTGTCGCCGAGGTTACGTCTCCATCCAGGGTAACGGGACTGCCGGTGATGACGGGCGCGCCCCACGTGTAGCCGGCCGGCGCCGACGGGAGCGTCGGCTCGGTCACGGTGCAGATGGACGGCAGCGGGATCTGGGAGACGGTCGCCGAACCCGGGGAGGGATAGCCGATCGTGACCGTCTTCGGGAAGCCCGGCTGATTGGGTTTCTGGCCCTTCGTTTCCGTGCAGTTGACGGACACGGTGAAGTCCGTCTGCGGATAGGTCGTCGGGCCGCCGGTGACGACCTTTGTGATCGTCAACAGGCCGAACCCGGTGACGGCGCTGGCCTGCATCTGGTTGTCGCGCGAACCAATCGCGGCGCCATTGAGCGCTGCGAGCGCCACGTG
>PNKK01000042.1 GCA_013822395.1 Anaerolinea sp.
TCCTCCGCGACCTCCGGATCCAGGTTGTTCATGAGCATCCGGAGGACCGCTTCCTGCTGCCAACCGCGGCAGGAGATCGTCGGGCCGTGCGGGGCGCGGACGGGCCGTGCACCGGGAAGGGTGGGGCGAGAGGCGTCGGTCATACGGGCATCGTAGGACTCGGTGCCGTGACCCGCCGGACGGTCGGGCGATGCGGAGCGGCGGTCGGTCGGCGAGCGCCGTCGCGGCTGCGGCGGTCCGCACGCCGCCGGACGGCTGGGGCGATGCGGAGCGGCGGCTGGGGTGATGCGGAGCGGCGGCTGGGGTGATGCGGAGCGGCGGCTGGGGGACCTCCTACGGTCGCAGGTTCTCGACGAGCAGCTCACCCAGGCGTCGCTCGCCGATGGCCGAGGCAGAGATGAGCATGCCGCGCTCGGCCAGCCAGACGTGGTAGGTCCGGAGCCCACCGGTGCACGTCCCGATGTAGACGGTTCGACCCCCGATCTCGGTCTCTGCGTTGCCCGCGACGCCACTCGCCTGCGCGCAGGCGCCCTCGTCGTACGAGTCACGCCAGTCGCGGAAGGTCGCGGCGTCCATGGACCCCGGCACGGTCCGGACGACCACCGCGTAGACGAAGTCCCCGCTTGCCGGATCGAGCGCGAAACCGGCCGCCATGGCCGACGCGACGCGGGCCAGGAGCGGATCGCCGCGGGCTGCGGACTCGCCCTCCGGGTTCTCCACGACTTCGAGGCCGCCCACGCTGGCCGGCAGGATCTCGAGGAGCGCCGGGTCGATGACGACGGTTGCACCCGTGCCCGGGCTGGTCCCAGGAGCGCCGGTGAGCACCGCGGCGCTCGGGGCGAAGGTCGCGGCGGCGCTCGGAGTGGAGGCCGGGGCAGCAGTGGGCGGGATCGTCGGCGGACTCGCCGATGGCCCGCAGGCGGCGAGGACCCCGAGGGTCAGGGTGCACGCCAGGCGCTTGCGGCCGGGCGTCACAGCTCCCGCCGGAGGACCGGGAAGCGCTCGTCGTCGACGGCGATCGCGAAGCCGCAGGACTCCCAGAACTCGGGCGTGGCCGCGCTGGTGGCGTCTGGGTGCGCGCCCCGCTCCGGGTACGCCTCGACCGCGGCAAACCCGCGCCCGGCGAGATCGTCGCAGACAGCCCCGACCAGGCGGCCGGCGTGCCCCCTGCGGCGCGCCTCGGCCGTCGTGGCGATGCAGGTGATGACGGCCGGCAGCGGCGTCGCCGGCAGCTGTGGGTAGAGGTCGCGGAGCCGCTGGGCGCGCGGGTACGCGGACAGCGGGCCGAACTGGACGTACGCCGCGGGCAGCTCGTCGAGCTCCAGGACCTTCGCGTACGTGCCGAACACCGCCAGGCCGCGTCCCAGGAGCTGGAGCTTCCGGGGTTGGTCCGCCCCGATGACCGGACGCGCCTCGCGCCGCGGCGCGAACGGGTTGTCCACGGGACCGGCGTCATCGCTGTCGCCGAACGGGTTGAAGGTCGGCCGCGACCCCGCCGGCGCGAAGGGGTTGAACGACGGTCCGGACGACGCCGGCGCGAAGGGGTTCGCCGGCGGCGCCTTCGACGGCGTCGTCGTGGCCGACGCCGCAGCCGACCGGTCCCACCACGACCGGCGCGCTGCCTTCGAGCCGCGGTCCGGATCTTCCCAGTAGTCGCAGCTCCGGTGGTCGAAGCCGGGATCCGCGCACGGAGGAATCCGGGCGAAGCCGTCGGCGTCGCGAACGTCGAGGATTCGAACGTCCGGCATCGAACGGTCCTGCCGGCTCAGGCGCCGCTCGTGGCGGCACCCGCCCTCGGGCCGGCGAACTCCGCGAGCGCGCCGCTGTGCACGAGGGCCGTGGTCGCGGCCAGGTCCGGACCGAGCTCGCGGTCCGCGTCGAGGTGGCGGGCCACCGCTCGCACGCGGGCGTGCGCGAGGCGCACGCCCGCGCCGGCCTCGACGCCGGGGAGCGTCGCGAGCCGGAGGTCCAGGGCCTGCGCCGCGCAGAGCGCCTCGATCGCGAGGATCCGCTCGACGTGCTCGAGGACCGTCTGGGCGTGGCGCCCGGCGATCGGGCCCATGGACACATGGTCCTCCTGGTTCGCGCTGGTCGGGATCGAGTCCGCCGACGCCGGGTGGGCGAGCACCTTGTTCTCCGAGGCGAGCGCCGCGGCCGTGTACTGGAGGAGCATCAGCCCGGAGTCCAGCCCGGACGCCGGCGCGAGGAACGCGGGCAGGCCGCCGTTGAGGTGTGGGTCCAGGAGGAGAGCCGTCCGGCGCTCGCTGATCGATCCCAGCTCCGCGAGCGCGAGCTTCGCGAAGTCGAGCGCCAGAGCGATCGGCTCGCCGTGGAAGTTGCCGCCCGAGATGACGAGGCCGCCGCCGGTCGCGATCGCGGTCGCGTCCGCCACGCCGCCGCCGGGGAAGACGAGCGGGTTGTCGGTCGCCGAGTTCAGCTCGATGTCGAGGACGCGCCGGAGGTGCTCCAGCGCGTCGCGGACCGCACCGTGGACCTGCGGGATGCAGCGCAGCGAGTACGGGTCCTGGACCTTGTGATCCGAGCCGTGGTGCGAAGCCTGCAGCCCGGAGTCGCGAAGGAGCGCCCGGAGCTCGGCGGCCGTCGCGATCTGGCCGGGATGCGGTCGCGCGAGCTGGTACGCGGCGGAGAACGCGACGTCCGTGCCCAGGAGCGCCTCCACGCTCATCGCCGCGACCGTGCTCGCGGTCCTGACCAACCTGTCCGCGTCCGCGAGGAGCAGCGCTCCGAGCGCCGACATCAGCTGCGTCCCGTTGAGGAGCGCGAGCCCCTCCTTCGGCCCGAGCGTCAGCGGCTCCAGCCCCACCTCGCGGAGTGCGATGAGCGCCGGCGTCTCGTGGCCGTTCAGCTCCACGGCCCCGCGGCCGATGAGCGGCAGCGCCAGGTGGGCCAGCGGCGCGAGATCGCCCGACGCGCCCACGGAACCCTGCGCCGGCACGACCGGGTGAACGCCGAGGCGGAGGAGGTCCAGGAGGCGGTCCACGACCACCGGCCGGGCGCCGCTGTGCCCCAGGGCCAGCGTGTTCGCGCGGAGCAGCAGCATCGCCCGGACCACGTCGCGCGGCAGCGGCTGGCCCACCCCCACGGCATGGCTGACGAGCAGGTTCTCCTGGAGGCGCTCCGCGTCGGCAGGCGCGATCGAGCGCTCGGCGAGCGCCCCGAACCCGGTCGTGACGCCGTAGACGACGGCGCCCTCGGCGACGAGCCGGTCGATGACGTCGCGCGCCTCCTGCATCCGCGCGCGGGCATGGACGTCCAGGGCCGCGACCGCCCCGTGGCGCGCGACGGCCTCGATATCGGCGATCGTCAGGTCGGCGCCGGTGAGGACGATCGTGTCGCCGGTCCGCGGTGCGGGCGGCCGCTGCGGCACGAAGTGGGGGTCGGTCACGCCGGCAGGATAGTCGGCTATGCTGCCGCCCGTGTTCGACTTCCTCGACGGGCCCGTGCGCCAGCTCGTGACCCAGGTCTACGAGGCGGTCGGCTACCTCGGCGTCGCGCTCTGGGTCGCCATCGAGAGCGTGATCATCCCGATCCCGTCGGAGCTCATCCTTCCGTTCGCGGGATTCCTCGTGGGCGAGGGCATGGCGATCGAGCCCCTGACGGGCGCACCGTGGAACCTCGCCCTCGTCGTTCTGGCTGGCACGATCGGCGCCACCGTCGGCGGTTTGATCGCCTACGCCATCGGGTACTGGGGCGGGCGCCCGGTCCTGGAACGGTGGGGCCGGTTCCTCGGGATCCAGCCCGCCGACCTCGACCGGACCGAGGCGTTCTTCGCCCGCCACGGCGTCGCCGCGAGCTTCCTCGGCCGGATGGTCCCGGTCGTGCGCTCGCTCGTCTCGTTCAGCGCCGGGGTCGGACGGATGCCGCTTCTCCCGTTCACGGTCTTCACCTTCCTCGGCTCGCTGCCGTGGACGCTCCTGCTCGTGGTCGTCGGCGTCCAGCTCGGAGCGAACTGGGACGCCGTGGGGGGAACCCTGAGACGCTTTGAGTCCGCGATCCTGGGCATCCTGGCCCTCGCAGTCGTCGCGTTCCTGTGGGTCCGCGTCGCCCGGCCGCGCCTCCGCGGGAGCGGATCGGGCGGCTGACGCGGCCGCGTCAGCAGAGCCCACCCTGGGTCAGCGGCGGCGGCTGGCTGTGCGCGACGCCCAGGGTCGGGCGATCGAGCGTCAGCAGGAGCCCACCCTGGGTCAGCGCCGGCGTTCCTCGGGCGCCGGACGGGCCCGGAAGGCGGCCCAGAGCGAGAGGTCGTAGACGATCTTGAGGCCGCCGGCAATGAAGAACGGCAGCCCGGTGAAGGCGGCGCTCGCGATGAGCGGGGCAGACAGCGCCGGGGAGATCGCGGCCCCCGTGGTCCGGGCGATCCCCGTCACGCCGGCGGCCGCTGAGCGCTCCCCCGGCTCCACGACGGCCATCACGTACGACTGCCGGATCGGGACGTCCATCTGGCTCAGGCTGAACCGGAGCAGCAGGACGGCGATCGCGAGCGGCAGGCTCGGCATGAGCGGCACGAGGATGAGCAGGACGTTCGACGGCAGGTGGGTGACGACCATCGTGTTCACCAGGCCGATCCGGGCCGCGATCCGCGAGGCCGACAGGGACGAGGCCGCTGCCAGGAGGTTCGCCCCGAAGAAGATCCCGCCGAGCAGCGCCGGCTCCACCCCGAACCGGAGGTGGAACCAGTACGCCATCAGGCTCTGCGGCACGAAGCCGCCGGCGAAGCTGTCCAGGGCGAACAGGGCGGACAGGCGCGCGACAATCCCCTTCGATCGGCCGAGTCCGAGGCGGCGCCTGATCCCATCGTCCGCCTTTGGCGTGACCGGCGCCTCCACCCCCGGACCGAGCCGAGCGAAGACGGCGGCCATGGTCAGCCCGACGATCGCGTAGCCGATGACGATCGCCCGGTAGGCATCGACGCTCGCGAGACCAGCGCCGAGCAGCGCCTGGCTCACGAACCCGGCGCTGAGCGCCCCGACCGCCGTGGCGACGTAGCCCGCGAGGTTGTACCAGGCGAACGTCGGAGTCCGTCGCGCGTCCGGGGTGGCCTGGCTGAGCGCCGCCTGCTCGACCGCGAGGAACGGCCCGACCTCGTTGCCGGTCGGGCTGATCACCCCGATCGTGGCGGCCAGGACGAGGAGCGGCACCCAGCTCGTCCCAGCGAACATGACACCTGCCCCGACCATGAGGAGCGAGCCCGCGACGAGAACGCGCCGCCGGCCGAACCGGTCGGCCCGGGTCGTCAGCCAGAGCGAGATGAGCGTGTCGCCGATCAGGGTGAGGGTGAGGATCGCCCCGATCGCCGGTGCATCCAGGCCCAGCGCCGCGAGGTAGAGGACGAGGACCACCGCGAGGAACCCGTAGCCGAACATCCGCAGGATCCGCGTCGCGAACAGCAGCCGGCCGTCCTGGTCGAGCCCGCGGAGGGACGCTACGAGGCCGGCGTCGACGTGTGGGGCTGCATCCGGGGATCGCACAGGGCGAGTCTACGGACCTGATCGCGCCGCCGCCCCCGGGGCGGAGCGCGCGGCGAAGCCTCGCGCCCTCCGGCGTGTAGGATCGCGCCCGGAGGTTCCGATCCGTCATGAGCAGCACGAGCCACGATCCCCACGCCGACCCCACAACGGCCGACCCGTCCGGCGGTGAGCACGGCGCCGGCGACCACGGTGGCGGCGACCATGACGGCAACGCCCACGATGGCGGCGAGCCGCTCGGCCCGATCGATGTCTCCGCCTGGGGGGCCGGCGCCGTCGGCATCGTCGCAGGCCTGATCGTCGCCGCGGTCCTCGCTTCGAGGACCGGCTGGCTCGGCTGATCCACCTGCGCCGATCCGGCCGATCGGCAACACACGCGGGACCGTGGCCACACCGCGCGCCTGCAATCCGGGCGCCTGGTCCATCTGTCGACCATCCGACGAAGGAGGTTGCCGCGACAGGGCCGTCTCGACACCTCAGCGGCTGAACGGTCGACCGATGCGCCAATCCACGAAGGACGGGGCCTGATCCGGCGTCACGTTCGTCGATTGGTCGATCCGTGGACCACCGAGATGCCAGGTGGGTCTGCCGGCCGCTGGAGCCAGCGCCAGACCTAGAACAGGCCGATGATCTCGCCGTTCGCGTCGATGTCGATGTTCTCGCCGCCCGGCCGCGACGGCAAGCCCGGCATCGTCCGCATCTCGCCGACGAGCGGCGTCACGAACCCGGCACCGGCGGATAGCCGGACCTCGCGGATGGGGACCCGAAAGCCGGTCGGCCGACCCTTGAGCGCGGCGTCGTGGCTGAGCGAGTACTGCGTCTTCGCCATGCAGATCGGGAGGTGCCCGAACCCGAGCGCCTCGTACTGGGCAAGCTGCTTCCGGGCCGCCGGCAGGTAGTCCACGCCGTCCGCGCCGTAAACCCTCGTGGCGACCGCCTCGATCTTGTCGGTGAGGGGGGCATCGTCGGGGTAGAGCAGCCGGAAGTTCGGGGCACCCTCCTCGGCGGCCGCCCAGACGGCGGCCGCGAGGTCCGTGGCGCCGGCGCCCCCCTCCGCCCAGTGGTTCGCGACGACAGCAGCATGGGCGCCGGCCGCGAGAGCAACCTCGCGAACCGCCTCGACCTCTGCGGGCGTGTCCGTCGGGAACGCATTGATCGCCACGACCGCCGGCACGTTGAAGAGCCGGATGATCTCGATGTGCTTGGCTAGGTTCTCCGCGCCGCGCGTGACCGCTTCCACGTTCTCCTGCCCGAGCGCCGGATCGAGCGGCTTGCCGGCGACGATCTTCCCGACCCCGCCATGCATCTTGAGGGCACGGATCGTGGCCACGATGACCGCCGCGTCCGGCCTGAGCCCCGACGCGCGGCACTTGATATCGAAGAACTTCTCGGCGCCCATGTCCGCGCCGAACCCGGCCTCCGTGCAGACGATCTCGTTCGTCGCCAGCGCGATCCGGTCGGCGAGCACGGAGTTGTTGCCGTGGGCGATGTTCGCGAACGGGCCGCAGTGGACGAACGCGGGCCCGCCCTCCAGGGTCTGGAGCAGGTTCGGCTTGATCGCATCGGTGAGGAGGACCGTCATCGCGCCGGCGACCTTCAGATCCTCGGCGGTGATCGCCTTCCCGTCCCGAGTCGTCGCGAGGACCATCCGCCCAAGCCGCTGCCGAAGGTCGGCGAGTTCGCTTGCGAGGGCGAGGACCGCCATCACCTCCGAGGCGACCGTGATGACGAACTCGCTCTCGCGCGGGTAGCCGTTGTCGTGGCCGCCCAGGCCGACGACGACCTTCCGGAGTGCTCGATCGCTGATGTCGATGGCCCGCGGCCAGAGGACGTTGAGGGCATCGATCCCGAGCGCGTTGCCGTGATGGATGTGGTTGTCCACGAACGCGGCGCCGAGGTTGTGGGCCGCGCCGATCGCATGGACGTCGCCGGTCAGGTGGAGGTTGAAGTCCTCCATCGGGATGACCTGGCTCCTGCCGCCGCCGGCCGCACCGCCCTTGATCCCGAAGACCGGCCCCAGACTCGGCTGGCGGAGGCAGACGGCGGCCTTCCGACCGATCCTGTTCAGGCCCTGGGCAAGCCCCACCGTCGTCGTGCTCTTGCCCTCGCCGAGGGGCGTCGGGCTGATCGCCGTGACCACGACGTACCTGCCGCGCGGGCGCTCGGCCTCCAGCCGCTCGATCGCCGGGAGGCGGATCTTCGCCTTCGTGAAGCCGTACGGCTCCACCTCGTCGTCCCGCAGGCCGAGGTCGCGCGCGACCTCCAGGATCGGGCGCGGGGTGACGGAACGGGCGATCTCGAGGTCTGATGGCAGGCTCATACGTCTCCTTGGGCGGACGTCAGGCTTGGGTGCCGGCTCAGGTTTCGGCGACGAGCTCGGGACGCTCGGCGGCCTGCCGTTGGGCCGCGCGGACGAGGTGGGTCAGGAGGAGGGCCCCGGTCAGGGGGCCGACGCCGCCGGGCACCGGGGTGATCGCCGAGGCCACCTCCCGGGCGGAGGCGAAGTCGACATCGCCAACGATGTGGCCGTCGACGAGGTTGATGCCGACGTCGATGACCACCGCGCCTGGCTTCAACATCGCACCGGTCACGAGGCCCGGGTGGCCCACCGCGACGACGACGATGTCGGCTCGGCGGGTATGCGCCGCCAGGTCCCGCGTCCTCGAGTGGCAGACCGTCACGGTGGCGCCACCCTTTGCGAGCATGAACGCGACGGGCATCCCGACGACTGGCGACCGGCCGATGACCACGGCCTCGGCGCCCACGATCGGCGCGCCGGACCGCTCGAGCATCTCCAGGGCAGCATGGGCGGTCGCCGGCACGAAGCCCTCGAAGCCGAGGCGGAGCAGCCCGGCATTGAGCGGGTGGATGCCGTCGATGTCCTTGAGCGGGTCGATGGCATCGATGACCACCTTGAGCCCGATCCCCGCCGGCAGCGGCATCTGGACGATGATCCCCGAGACGGTCCGATCGTCGCTCAGGCGGTGGAGGGCGACCGTCAGGTCGGCCGCCTGGGCGGCGGGGTCGTCGCCCTCGACGTGCACCAGCCGGCTCTCGATTCCCACGGAGGCGCAGGCCTTGAGGATCCGCTCGAGGTAGACCATCGAGGGGGCGTTGCGCCCGCAGACGACGACCGCGAGCCCGGGCGGGTGGCCGTGGGTGCGCGCGAACGCGGCGACGTCCAGCGCGACTTTGGCGCGGATCTCGTCGGCGATGGGAGCGCCCTCGAGGAGACGCGCGCCGGCCTGCACGGTCATGCGGCGGGATCGAGCGGCGGGCGGGGCTCGCCGCTTGCGACCACAGCGTGCGTGGCCGCGGCAAGCGCCGCGATCCGGACGAGGAGCTCGTCGACGCGAGCGGCCGTTGACGCGGCCCAGTCGAGATCGCCGACCGACGGCAGGTTCACGCGGACATTCGCGGCCGCCCCTCGCGCCGCCGCCTCCGCGAGGAGTGCGGCCACGTGGAGATCCGACGAGGCGTTCGCGTTGCTGCGTCCGGCCAGCCGCTCGGCCTCCGTGACGACCTCAGCACACGCCGCGACGCAGTGGAGCGGCACCTCCGCCGCGAAGCGGGCGGCGGTGCGAATGGCTTCGGCGCGGCCGGCCTGCTGGTCTTTGGTATCGCGCGGCAGCTTCAGCGCGGCCGAGAACGTGCCGTACGCGGCCGCGTCGTCGTCCGCAATGCGCAGGAGGCGATCCGCGAGCTCCGTCCCGGCGGCCTTCGCGCGCCTGTGGGCTCCGGCATGCTCCGCGTACTTCGGCCGACCCTCGGACAGCGACGCGACCATCGCCACCAGACCGGCGGCGAGACTGGCCGCGACCGCCGACGCGCTCCCACCGCCGGGGACTGGGGCCGCTGAGGCGAGCCGGTCGACGAACGCGTCGAGGGCCAGGTCCCGAAAAGGGGTGGGGTCTCGGTCACGTGGTGGATTCTAGGCCCTCCGGCGGCTGGGGTCCTGGCTACGCAGGTTCACCCCCGGCCAGGCTCGCCAGGCGTGGTCACGCGGGGAGGTAGACCCAGTTCGACCGCAACTTCGCGAGCCCTTCCTTGTGCAGCGTCACGGTTCGCGTTCCGAGCTCGCCCCGAGCGTTCCGTCTGAAGTCGGCCGTCGAGACGTGCTGGATGTACACCTCGCGGAACATCATCGGAGCTCGGGCGTCGGCCGGTTCTGCCAGCACGTCCACCGCGTACACGAAGACACAGATCGTCTGGTCGCGGGCGCCATGCATGTCCACCGCTCCGCCCGGCTTCCTGGTGGTCTTGATCTCCACTCCACATTCAGCGCTGCGTGCTGCATCCTTCGGGTAGGCCCCACCGATCAAGAGGTCTGGGTGGCCATTCGGGTATCGGTTGACCACGAGCGATCTCGAGTGCCTCGCGAGGCTCGCCGTCAGCATGTCGGTGATCAGGCCAGAGAGGTTCGCGGGCCGGAGCGTGTCCTCCAGCCGAGGCAGACCGCGCCCGCGCAGGAACGTGTTGACATCGAAGAAGAAGTCGTACACGTCCTGCATCGAGGCCTCGAAGTCCAGGTGACGAAGCTCGTACGGGAGGATCGTCGAGGCGTTGAACGCGCCCTTGTCAACCGTGGCGCGAGTGATCAAGGGGACCTCCTAGAGCGCCGCGAGTTTCGGAATGGCCCGCGCGGCGAGTCGGAAGTAGTGCTCGTCGATCTCGATGCCGATGCCCTGGACACCAAGCGCCTCACAGGCAGCAAGTGTGGTGGCGCAGCCCGCGAAGGGGTCGAGGACAACACCGGTGCCCAGCGGTAGAGCGGCCCGCACGATCTGGCGGAGGAACGCCTGCGGCTTGACGCTGGGGTGTGGGGCGAGAGATCGCTCCCTGGCCGGGGTGACGCCGCTCTCGATCACATCCAGAAAGGGCGTCTTCTCGGACAGGCGTCGAAGACCGCCGGTCCCCCACACCCGAAGATTCGCGGCGACCGTCGGCTGGTCGATCGGCTTTCGATAGAGACCCCAGGGCTCCCAGCAGCTCCGTGGCATCGATGAGACGGACTTGAACTCGTCCTCGGCTCCCTTCGGGCGATCTCCACCCCGAAACGTGCGCACGAGTCGAACGATCTCCCCCCGTCGCTCGAATCCAGACGCCTCCATGGCCGTCGAGACGAGCGGGCCCACCAGGGGATTCCCAGCGATGAACACGTGCGCACCCGGGCGCGCCACACGAATGAGCGCCGTCGCCCACTCGCGGAAGAACACCGTCACAGCCTGGCGATCATTCGCAGAAAGCACCGTGAAGCGAGGCAGGGGCCTCCTCGAGGATCCATCGAATGACGGCGGGATGCGCCAGATCCCGCCCCGCCCCGCTCTGAGCTTCTGCTGCTGGTCTGGCTGGTATTCAACCAGCCCGTACGGCGGGTCCGTCACAACCGCCGAGATCGAGTTGGACGGTGCGGCCCGCAGCCAGTCCAGACAGTCGTCGAGCACGAGCGTCTGACGACCGTGTTGAAAGAGACGGCTCGCGCTCTCGAGGCTGTTCGGTGAGTCGAGGGCGATTGTCACGGCGATCGAATCGTATACCTCCGAATCGGAGACCGGAGTGAGATCCGGGGCGCATCGTCGGACGACCGTGGGCTTCGTACCTTCCGGTCGGACACGGGGCGAGCGCGGTACCGGCCGCGCCCGCCCCGCATCCGACATCCGGCGAAGGGAGGAGCCGTCGCCGGTGGGGCACCGCCCGGCCCCGAGGGAGTCCGGGGCCGGGCGCGGGGGATTCGTTTGGACCGCGCAGAACGTGGCGCCCTGTCAAGGGACAGCGGCCCCCGGCGAATGTCGGGAAGGCGGCGTCCCAGGCGCATGACGGATGACCGGACGCCGCCAGTGCAGATCGCGGCGCCCGGGCGCCGCCAGGCCAAGGCGGAGGCGAGCACCCGAGCGAGCGCACTGCAACGTGCGTGAGCGAGGGCGCGCAGCCGACAACGCCGGCATGACGGATGACCGGACGCCGCGTCAGGCGGCGTGGCGATGCTGATCCATGCCCTCGATCGTCCACCGGCGGGTCCGGTGGCGGTACGACAGCGTCAGCCGGGCGACCGGCGTGTCCACCTCGAAGATCGTGCGCGGCCCGACGACGACCGGGTAGGCGGATCTCTCCTCGCGGACGCCGAGAACCTCGGTGACCGGCAGGCGCTGGGCATGCCAGGTGATCTCGCGGGGACGGCCGTCGAACCAGTCGGCTCGCACGTGAACCTGGACCGGCTCAACTCGGATCATGGCCACGGGTGGCTCCTTTCCGGGAGAACAAGCATCTGGCGCTCCGTCGACGGGCACTGGACGAGCAGAACGGGTGTTCGATATGAGCGAAAGACTAGACCGAACACCTGTTCGATGTCAAGCCCCCTTGGCTTCGGCAGCTCGGCTCCGATATGCCCCTCGGTTCCGACAGGCTGACCATCGGGCCGGGCCGTGCCAGCTAGCCTGTCACGGCATGTCGGGGCCGTCGCGGATCTCGTCGACATCGGATGGCGGTGCCTCCGGGTCGAGGTCCACGTCCGGGTCGGGCGACGGTGCCGGGGCACCGAGCGGGCGCTTCCGGCCCGTCCTGGCGACATCGGCCGCGTGCTCCCCTCGTCGCTCGGCCGCCGTCCCGAAGTCCCGCTCGAACGGCGCCGGGAGGCCCGTCCGGAGAAGCCGTGCCCGGGTCACCGCCCGCGGCCCGAACCGCCGGCGAAGCTCGTCGGCCGCTTCGACCGCCCGGCGGCGGCGCGGGTCCACAGCCTCGAACAACGCGAGCTGCTCGCGCTCCCCGAGACTTGACGCCGTGACGCCGATGAGCCGGATCTTCTTGCCCCGGATCTCCGGGCGGGCAAGCTCGAGGGCCGCCCGCCAGATCGGCTCGGTGAGGTCGGTCGGCTCGGCGAGCGCCCGCTGCCGGGTAACGGTATGGAAGGCGCTGTCGCGGACCTTGACCGTCACGGTCCCGGCCTTGACGCCCGCGGTGCGGAGCCGCCCGGAGACGCCCTCCGACATGGCCAGGAGCGTCCGCTCGAGCACGTCGGGGTCTGACGTGTCCTCGTCGAAGGTGTGCTCGTGGCCGATCGACTTGGCCGCGTCCGGGTCGTCGACGGGGTCCGGGTCCACGCCCCGCGCCCGGTCGACGAGCGAGGCCCCGTGCTTGCCGAACCGCCGGACGAGTGCGGCCCGGTCCATCGCCGCCAGGTCGCCGATCGTCGCGACGCCGAAGTCACGGAGAGCGCCCGCGGTCTGCGGGCCGACACCCCACAGCCGGGAGATGGGGAGCGGCGCAAGGAACGCCGCCTCCCCGCCGGGTGGGACCACCACGAGGCCGTCCGGCTTCCGCAGGTCGGAGGCGATCTTCGCGACGAGCTTGGTCGAGGCGACACCGACCGAGGCGGTCAACTGGATCTCACCGCGGATGGCGTCCTTGATCCGGCGGGCGATGGTTGCGCCGTCGCCGAACAGCGCGCGCGACGCCGTGACGTCGAGGAACGCCTCGTCGATCGAGATGGGCTCCACGAGAGGGGTGAACCGCCGGAGGATTGCCATGACCTCGCGGCTGACGCGCTGGTACGTGCGGCCGTCCACCGGCACGAAGACGCAGTCGGGGCAGAGCCGCCTCGCCGTCCGGATCGGCATCGCGGAGTGGACGCCAAACTTCCTGGCTTCATACGAGGCCGCGCTGACGACCCCGCGATCGTTGGTCCCACCCATCCCGACTGCCACCGGCCGGCCTCGGAGCTCCGGATGGTCACGCTGCTCGACGGCGGCGAAGAACGCGTCGAGGTCGACGTGAAGGATCGAACGGGGCGCGGTGACGGTGGCGGCTCGACGCTCGGGCACGGGCGCATCTTCGCCCCGCGGGTCAACGAGCGTGCGGGCGGGCGGGTCCGCGGCGGGTGGAGCCTGAGCGGGACGCGGGCTCGACGGACCGGGCGCTCCGCGAGGGACCGGGCGCGACGCGGGCTACCGGGCGCGACGCGGGCGCGACGGACCGGGCCGCTCCGCGAGGGACCGGGCGCTCTGCGAAGCCGCGCCCGGTGGCGTTTGCCAGCCATGGGACGGGTGGGCGTTCTCAGATCGACACACGGTGACGACTGGACAACGTCGGCCCAGGCGACATGGCTCCCTGCGACGATCCGCGACCGCGATTGAGCACGGCCATCTGCCACGAGCGTACGTGCGAGAGCTATCGGCTCCGCCGATTCGCGTCGAGCCGACACCCAATGTCGAAATGACGAAATCGGCCCGACCGCGGAGCCACGGCCGGCCGTCGCTGATCGGCGGTCCCGCGCGCACGCCTCGGTCCCGCGCGCACGCCTCGGTGCCGCGCGCACGCCTCGGTCCCGCGCGCACGCCTCGGTGCCGGCGCGGGCCCAGCATCGGCGCCGTCCCGGGCATCGGCGCCGTCCCCAGGCATCGGGGCCGTCCCCAGGCATCGGCGCTCCCGCGCGCACGCCGCGGTCCCGCGCGCACGCCTCGGTCCCGCGCGCACGCCTCGGTGCCGCGCGCACGCCTCGGTGCCGGCGCGGGCCCAGGCATCGGCGCCGTCCCGGGCATCGGCGCCGTCCCGGGCGTCGGGGCCGTCCCCAGGCATCGGGGCCGTCCCCAGGCATCGGCGCTCCCGCGCGCACGCCTCGGTCCCGCGCGCACGCCTCGGTCCCGCGCGCACGCCTCGGTGCCGGCGCGGGCCCAGCATCGGCGCCGTCCCGGGCATCGGCGCCGTCCCGGGCGTCGGCGCGGGCCCCGCGGCTACCCTTTCGGCTCGACGATGACCGTGACCTCGGGTGTCATGCCCGAGGCGACCTTGATCGCGACCTTGTACGTGCCGAGGGACTTGAGCGGCTCGTCGAGCTCGATCTTGTGCCGGTCGACCGTGATGCCGCGGCGACCCAGGGCATCCGCAATGTCCTTGGTCGTGATGGAGCCGTAGAGCTTGCCCCCGTCGCCGACCTTGACCCCCATCGTGAGCGTGGTCGAGGCGATCCGGGTGGCCGCGATCTCGGCCTCCTCGCGCTCCCTCTTCCGCTTGTCCTCGCGAGACGCGATGTCGTGCTGCCAGGCCCGGTATGCGCCACCGGCCGCGGGAACCGCGAGCTGCTGGGGGATGAGGTAGTTGGTGGCGAAGCCGTCGGCCACCGTCTTCATCTCGCCCGACTTGCCAAGCTTGGCGACGTCCCTGGTCAGGATGACCTTCACGCGATCGAACCCTCCTTCGTGATCCAGGCCCGAAGTCTGGGGCCGAGACCGGAATGCTGCAACGCCTCCCCCGCCGCGCCCGCCGCCGCGCCGATGAGACCCGGCAGGCGCCGGATCGTGCGCCGGACAGGGCCCGGCAGGAACCGCCGGATCCGGGCTACGTCCTCGTCGAAGGCCGCCCGGTCGATGCTCAACGCTTCGAGCTTCTCGTCGAGGACCTCGTCGTCGATCCCGTCGAGAAACACGTCGAGCGCGATGGCCACGACAACCACGTCGTCCAGGCCGCCGAGGAACGGGATGTCATCCGGGACGATGTCCCGCCCCAGGACGATGTACCCGAGCGCGCCGGCGAGCATCGCCTTCCGCGCCGCGGGCGTCCGATCGTCGAGGACGAGCGCCCAGACGAGGCGAGCATAGAGTGGGGCGCGGCTCGCCAGGGGCAGCAACGCGAGCATCCCGAGCACGCGCCGGATGCCGCCGCCGGTGCTCCGCGCGCGCGCGCGCCGGCGTGTCCGCCGCTCGTTCATCCTCGAGTCCTCGACCTCCTGCCGAGCCATGCGCCGTTGCGCCTCACAAACGTGATGCCGGGCCGCGACGCGAGCTGTGTCGTCCGTCCGCGGGGGAGCGTGAGTCTAGCAGGGCGACGGCCGGGCCGGCGATGCTGGCACACCGGCACAATGCCGACTTGACATCGAACACCCGTTCGGTATCATGCAGACAGTCGCCTCAGGAGGCCAGATGACCAGGCACGATGCCGACCGCAAGCTCAAGATCCTGCATCACATCGCCGGAACCCTTCGTGCACGCGGGTATCCGCCATCCGTTCGCGAGATCGCGCGCGCGGTCGGGCTCAATTCGACCTCGGCAGTCCACCACCATCTCCAGATTCTCGAAAGAGACGGCTATCTCGAGCGCGGCGCCGCGCAGTCACGCGCGATCCGCCTGACCCCCACGGCCGCGCTGTCGCTCGGCCTGTCGAGCGAGCTCGTCCCGCAGTCCACCGCGGCCGAGGCCCACATCGTGCCGATCATCGGCGAGATCGCCGCCGGCGGCCCGATCGAGGCCTACCAGGACGCCTCGGAGACGATGGCCGTGCCGGAGATCCTCGCACCGAGCGGGGATGCGTATGTCCTCCGCGTCCGCGGCGACTCCATGATCGAGGCCCACATCGCGGACGGGGACTTCGTCCTCATCCGTCCGCAGAGCACGGCCCGCAATGGGGACATCGTCGTTGCCCAGGTCGAGGAGAACGCGGTCACGCTCAAGACGTTCTTCCGCGAGAAGGACCGCGTCCGGCTCCAGCCGGCGAACTCGAGCTACCCGCCACAGTACTACCCGGACGTCCGCATCCAGGGCAAGCTCATCGGGGTCATCCGCCGCCTCGACTGATCGCCGGTGGCCCGGCCCGGGCCCGCGTTGGCGCCTCCGCCGGTTCGCTCACGCACGTTTAGAGCGCGCGCGGATAGGGGCGGCGTCCATTCCTCGGTACCTGCTTGAGGCGGCGTACGACGGTCCCCCCTTGCAGCTTGTCTCGGGCGCTGGTTCGCCGAAGGGCTTCTCCCGCTGCCGAGCGCTGCCCTGCGGCGTGTTGATCGCCTTGGACGGGTGCTTCGAGGGTCGGCTCGCCTGCGAGATCGCCTGAGGTGAGCGACTGGAGGCCGCGGATCAGCGGTTCCAGCGATCCGCCCAGGCGATGAGCTTGATCGTGAGGATAAAGACGACCGCGAGCGCCACCTGGGCGAGGCGGTGGGCGATCCAGCGGTCGGTGTTGCGTCGGAGCTGGCCGTAGTTGGAGAACCAGGCGTTGGTTCGCTCGACCGGCCAGCGAAGGCCGAGCGGCTGGGGGTTCTTCGTGCCCTTGGCCGTGCCCGGGGGGCGCCTCTTGGCGCACACCACATCGGTGAGGCCGTGCTCAGCGCAGGTCTGGCGGGTGACCCCGGAGTCGTAGCCCCGGTCGAGGTGCAGGGTCTCCACGTCGCAGAGCAGGCCCCGGGCGGCCACGGCGGCGAGGGTGGGCGCGAGGAGCTTGGAGTCGTGGCGGTTGGCGCCGTCGGTGGCCCAGCCGATCGGGATGCCAGCTCGGTCGGTCGCGACCGACCATTTCCAGCCGCTCTTGCCCCGGTCGGTCGGGTTGGGGCCGGTCCCCTCGCCGCCACAGGGTGCCTTGTGGGTCGAGCCATCGAGCGCCACCTCCGAGAGGTCGAGCCCGATGATCCGATCGTAGGCCGCGAGCGCCTCCTCGAGGAGCCGGTCGACGGCAGCGCCGCTCAGCCACTCGTCGCGCCGGGCCCGCAGCGTCGTCGCCCCGCCTCGCCCGAGCCGGCCCGCGGTCCGCCAGGAGCAGCCGGT
>PNKK01000043.1 GCA_013822395.1 Anaerolinea sp.
ATGACCGGGGGACACAGGAGATGGGACGCTTCCGGTCGTCGCGCCGAGCTCTCGCCGGCACCGTCGAGCCCGGGACGGCCACCCCACCATGGCCCATGTCGCGCCGATGACCGAGACGATCCTCTCGAGGGCCCGGCCCCGCCCGGCCCGGCCCCGCCCGGCTTCCGGGCGCTCCCGTAGACTCGCGTCAGTGGAGATCGAGAGCGGCCGCTTCCGGCAGATCATGGGCCGGTTCGCCACCGGCGTGACGGTCGTCACGACGATCGCGGATGTGCGACCCCAGGGGATCACCGTGAACGCGCTCTCATCGGTCTCGCTCGAGCCGCCGCTGATCATGGTCGCACTCGATCGGCGGCGGTTCATCACGCCGATGGTCCGCGAGCTCGGCCGGTACGCCGTGAACGTGCTTGGGGAGGACCAGCAGGCCCTGTCGGACTGCTTCGCCCACGCGGCGGTGAAGCCCGGCCGCGAGGATTTCTGCGGCGCCGCATGGCACGCCGGAACCACCGGGCTCCCGCTCCTCGACGGCGCGATCGCCACCCTCGAGTGCACGGTCGTGGAAACCTTCTCGGCCGGCGACCATGACCTGTTCATCGGCCGGGTGGACGCCCTCGACGACGGTGGAGCGGCGGAGGCGGCGGTCGGGCCGCTCCTTTACTTCCGGCGGCGGTACCTCCGCATCGAGCAGGCGGCGGACGCCCCGGTCGAGGGGAAGCCGGAGGCCTGAGGGTGCCGTTCATCCGGGCCAACGGCCTCGACATCGGCTATGACGTGATGGGCGCCGGCCCGCCGGTCGTCCTGCTCCACGGGGCCACGTCCGTCGGTCGCGAGGACTTCGCGGCGCAGCTGCCGCTCTTCCAACGGGCCTTCCTGGTCCACCTGCCCGATGCCCGCGGACACGGCCGGACCCGCTGGGACGCGGCGAACAGCTTTCGCTACGACTGGCTCGTGACCGATCTCGAGGGGTTCGTTGATTCCCTCGGCCTGCGGTCCTTTCACCTCGTCGGGTTCTCGATGGGGGCGCTCACCGCACTCCACTTCGCGTCCCGCCATCCCGAGCGGCTGCGAACGCTCGTGGTCGCCGGGATCACGACGCAACGCGAGCCCCGGGCGAGCGTCCTGCGGCGGCTGATGGACCCAGTGAAGATCCTGGCCACCGATCCCGCCTGGGCTGCCGAGCTTGCTCGTCGGCACGACGCCGGACAGGGCGAGGGCGCCTGGCGGCGGCTCCTGCCGGCGATCGCCGCGGACGTGGCGGTCCAGCCGTTGCTGGGTCCGCGTGATCTCCATGCGATCACCACGCCGACGCTGGTCGCCTGCGGCGATCGCGATCCCTTCGCCCCGGTCGACCACGCCCTGGGGATCGCTCGCCAGATCCCCGGCGGGCGGCTGTTCGTCGCGCCCGACTGCGGCCACGAGGTCATGGTCCGCAAGCCGGGCCTGTTCAACGAGGCGCTCGCGGGTTTCTATCGCTCGACCGAGGCGGAGGCGAGGCGTCGGGCGGAGGCGACCGGGCACCCGGATGCGGCACCGCCACCGGCGCCGGCGACCCCGTCCGCTGTGCCGGCAGCACCGCCCGCCGTGCCGAGGGCGCCGGGGACGCCGAGGGCGCCGGCCCAGGATCCCGCCGCGCCCACCCACCCGGACGCCGCCCGCAATGCCGGTGTCGACGAGGCCGATGTTCACCGTCTCGGCGGCCGGCAACCCGAAGGAGATTCAGGATGACGACACTGTTCGTGCTCTACCACCATCCCGACGGGGGCCCGGACGCCCTCGAGACCTTCGAGCGACGCTACCGGGACGAGCACCTGCCGCTCGTTGCCCAGACCCCGGGACTGCGTGCCACCCGCGTCTGGCGGGTGGCCGAGGCGCTCGGCGCCGAGACGGACGTCGTCCTTGCCTGCGCGATGGACTTCGACGACCGACCGGCCCTCGACGCGGGCCTCCGCTCCGAGTCGATGCGCGCGGCGGGTCGAAACCTTCGCGAGATTGCTCCCGGCCTCGCAACCTTCCTGGTCGTCGAGGACGCCCCGGACCTGCTCTCGGGGGCCTGACGAGCCGGTCGGGGGCGTGGATACTGTCCCCGACGAACCGGAGGAGCCCAGTGATCGACGTCGATCCCGTCCCGCGGCCACCGTCGATCCTCGTCGTGTTCCCGGCGACGGGAACGGCCGGGCCGATCGACGGCGTCGCGCTCGTGACCCTGGACCGCCCGAAGGTCCTCAACGCGCTCGATTTCACGCTCATCGCCGAGCTCACCGACGCGCTCGAGACCCTCGATCGCGACCCGGCCTGCCGGGCGATCGTGATCACCGGCGCGGGCGATCGGGCGTTCGCCGCGGGTGCCGACATCCGCGAGCTTGCGGTCCAGACCCCGGCGTCGCTCCTGGCCGACGACCACTTCCATCGCTGGGAGCGGATCAAGCGCGTCCGGACGCCACTCATCGCGGCGGTTCGCGGGTTCGCCCTCGGGGGCGGCTGTGAGCTCGCGATGACCTGCGACCTGCTCGTGGCCGGTGAGGGGGCGCAGTTCGGCCAACCGGAGATCAGGCTCGGGGTGATGCCGGGAGCCGGCGGAACGCAGCGGCTCACCCGCGCGATCGGCAAGGCGAAGGCGATGGAGCTGGTCCTGACCGGGCGCACGATGAGCGCCGGAGAGGCCGAGGCGCACGGTCTCGTGACGCGCGTCGTTCCGGACGACGAGACCATTCCCGCGGCACTCGAGCTCGCCGCGACGATCGCCGCGATGCCGCCGCTCGCCGTCATCGCCGCCAAGGAGGCCGTGAACCGGGCCGAGGAGCTCGGCCTCGAGGCCGGGCTCGAATTCGAGCGGCGAAGCTTCTATCTTCTCTTCGCGACCGAGGACCGGCGCGAGGGGATGGCGGCGTTCACCCAGAAGCGCAAGCCGGCCTGGAAGGGCCGCTGACAGGCCTGGAAGGGCCGCTGACAGGACCGCGAGGAGGCGATCGATGGCCTGGGACCGCGACCTCGGCGACGAGCCGCCGCCCGGCTGGCGCGATCGGCCGCCGGACATCCTCGCCCCGATCGACGAGGGCGCACCGGTCAGCGGGCACCGGGCGCCCCCGGAGGCACCGGCGACCGCCGCCCACGCGCCGGAGCACGACTGGCTCGCCGCGGAGGAGATCCTCATGCCGGTGCTGCGGCCGGTCGGGACGCACGGGACTCGGCTGGCCGGTCTCGACACGGAGCAGCTGGCGACCGAGGGCCTCAAGACGCATGCCTCGCCGCTCCTCGATGACGGGCCGTCGGGACTCGCCATCGGCTACGTGCTCCGGGCCGGCGCGTTCGATGTCCACGTCAACGCCGACCATCTGCTTGCCTGGGGCGCGACGCCGGACGAGGTGCGGCGCGCGGCGATGGCCAACCTGGCCCGCTGGTCCGAGGCCGCGCCCTGGACGGACGAGGTCTCCGGGCAGCGCCGGCTCATCTCGTCCGCGTCAGGAGGCGGGGGCGATGCCACGCGGATCCTCCTGCCCGAAGTCCGCGCGCACCTCGCGTCAGCGCTCGGCACGGGCGCCCGCGTCCTCGTGGGGATCCCGGAGCGCGACCTGCTCGTGGCGGGCGCCCTCGCGGCCGGCGACGACGAGTTCGCGGTCCTGTTCGCGGAGTTCGTCCGCGACCACGCGGCCGGCGCCGATCAGCCGCTCGACGATCGGCTCCACGAGATCGTCGCCGGCGAGTTGCAGCCCTTCGCAGGCTGAGTCCGAGCGGGCGTGACCGAGCCGGTCGATACGGGCAGGGGGGCCGTGGAGGAGGCGCCGGGCGTGCCGTTCGACGACGTCCGCCTCGACGTCGAAGGTCCCGTCGCAACGATCACGCTGAACCGCCCGTCGGCGCTCAATGCGCTGACCATCCCCATGAAGGAGCACCTGCTCGACGTCCTCGGGCGGGTCGGCGCGGATCGTGCTGTCCGGGCGGTCGTCCTCACCGGCGCCGGTCGGGCGTTCTGTGCCGGCCAGGACCTGAGGGAGCGGCTGGAACCGGGCGCGCCGCCGCTGGGCGAGGAGCTGGCCCTCCGCTACAACCCGATCGTGCGTGCCTTGCGCACCATCCCGCAACCGGTCATCGCCGCGGTCAACGGGGTCGCGGCCGGCGCGGGAGCCTCGATCGCGTTCGCCTGTGACCTCAGGATCGCCGCCGAGAGCGCCTCGTTCGTGCTGGCATTCGGACGGATCGGGCTGGTGCCGGACAGCGGCGCAACGTGGACCCTGCCGCGGCTGGTCGGCGCGGGGCGGGCCGCCGAGATCGCGCTCCTCGGCGACCCGGTGAGCGCCGCGGACGCCCTCCGGATCGGGCTCGTGTCGCGGGTGGTCCGGGGCGAGGAGCTCGCCGCCGAGGCCGCGGCGATGGCCGTGCGTCTCGCGGCCGGTGCGCCGCTCGCGATGACCCTGACGAAACGGGCCCTCGGCGCGACCTTCGAGCGAGACCTGGATGCCGCACTGGCCGCGGAGGCGGAGGCGCAGGAGCGGGCCGGCTCCAGCCGTGACCATGCCGAAGGCCTCGCGGCGTTCATCGAGAAGCGCGCCCCGCGCTTCACCGGGGAGTAGCCGGCGGCCGCTCCCAATCCGAGCCCCGAGCTCCGTGCGTCGTGCCTCCGATGCCCCGTCGCCGGACCGGGGGTCCACATGTGGCGCTGACAACCCCGACCGCCCATCAACATGGCAACCCAGGTTGTGCGTCAAGCCCGGTTGGTGAGTCCCGCACCCGGATGGCTCCCGTCCGGACGCCGGTCAGGTTGACAAGGACCCGGCGCACAACATACTTCTTGTGCCCAAGACACACGAAGTATGGAGCCAGCATGCTTCGAGTCGGCGGCCGATGCGGCCGCGCGCATCCCGAACGGCAGCCTGACCGCCAGTCCCGTCCACGTACTGGCCGCCCTGGTCCGAAGCCATGTCGAGGTGATCATGGACGACGTCGGGGCGGCCGCGGTCTTCGTCCACGAGTGGCGTTCCCTGGGCGGCGAGCGTCGCGCCGCCGTCCTCGAGCGCCGAGATGCGTACGAGCGTCGCTTCCGCGACCTGATCGAGGCCGGCATCGCCAGGGGCGACTTCGAGCCGACGGACCCGGCGATCGCCGCCACCGCGATCCTGTCGGCGCTCAGCGGGATCCCGACCTGGTATCGGCCCGACGGCCGCCTGCCGGCCGACCGCATCGCCGACCACTTCGTCGATCTCGTCGTTCGAATGCTGCACGGAGCGTCCCGATGACCGACCCCCTCGCCCTCGACCCCGTCCTCCCGCCGCGCGGGCGCTCCGAGCGGAGCGCCCGACCCTGGAACGAGGACCTGCCGCACGACGAGCGGTACGAGCACTTCGAGGCCCACGTCACCGCCGGAGGGAAGATCGAGCCGACCGACTGGATGCCGGACGAGTACCGGACCGCCGTCCTCCGGTTCGTCGAGATGCACGCGAACTCGGAGCTCATGGGCGTGCTCCCGGAGCGCGACTGGATCATGCGGGCGCCCACGCTTCGAAGGAAGCTCGCCCTGACGGCGAAGGTCCAGGACGAGGTGGGGCACGCCCAGCTGCTCTACCGCGTCGCCGAGGACCTCGGCAAGCCGCGCGAGGCGATGTTCGACGACCTCCTCGCCGGGAGGACGAAGTTCCACAACGTCTTCCACTACCCGACCCGGACCTGGGCCGACATCGGGATCATCGCCTGGCTGGTGGACGCGGCCGCGATCGTCGCCCAGCAGGCGCTCCGCGACAGCAGCTACGGCCCGTACGCACGGACGATGCAGAAGATCTGCTGGGAAGAATCGGTCCACATCATGCACGGGCGCGACGTGGTCATGACCCTAGTGACTGGCACTCCGTCGCAGCGGACAATGGTCCAGGAGGCCCTCGACCGCTGGTGGGGTCCGCTGATGCAGATGCACGGGCCGCGCAGCGACCGCTCGAAGGACCGCGACCTCCACTGGCGGATCAAGGCGAGGACGTCCGAGGAGCTCCGCCAGGAGTTCCTCACGATCTACGTGCCCCGGATTCGCGAGCTGGGACTGACCATCCCCGACCCCGAGCTCCGGTTCGACGATGTCGCCGGCGAATGGCGGTACACGGAGCCGGACTGGAACGAGCTCCGGACGGTCGTCACGAACCATGGCCCGAAGTCGCAGGAGCGCCTGGAGTTTCGGCGTCTGAACCGCGAGGCGACGGCCTGGGTCCGGGCCGCGATCCTGTCCGAGCCGGGGGCGGCAGCATGACCCACGACCCCAACGGGACCGCCGACCAGATCGCCCGGATGCTCGACGAGGGCGACCCGAACGCCTTCGATCCCGGCGCCCCGGCCGAGCCCGGCGTCCTCGAGCCGTACGAGGTCTTCCGCCAAGAGAAGGACGGCGACCCGATGCGCCACGGCGGGAATGTCCTTGCACCGGATCCCGAGCTGGCCCTCCACTACGCCCGCGAGCTGTTCGGACGCCGGGGCGAGAGCACCCGGCTGTGGGTGGTCCGGCGGGCCGACATCCACGTCCTCGACGACCTGGACCTGCTCCAGCCCCCGCTCGACCGGTCGTTCAAGAAGCCGGGCGGCTACGTCATGCGCGACAAGCTGGTGGCGGCACGCGACCGGGCCGGGACATCGAAGCCCGGGGCCCGGGCGGCATCCCACGACACGACCGGCCGGCGGGGCGGACCTGGAGGCCCCGGGGCGGGCGACCGATGACCATCGCCGCGCTCGACCCGCGGACCGGGACCGCGCTGGCCGGCCTGCTCCTGTCGATGGCCGACGACGAATTCGTCATCGGCTTCTCCGACTCCGAGTGGACGGGGATCGCCCCGATCCTCGAGGAGGACGTCGCGATGAGCTCACTCGCCCAGGACGAGCTGGGCCACGCCCGCGCCCTGTACGAGCTGCTGGCCGGCGTGCTCGGCGACGGGCGCGACGCCGACGCGCTCGCCTACGACCGCGAGCCGGAGGCCTACCGCCATGCGCGCCTCCTGGATCATGGGCGCGGCGATTGGGCGACGACGATCGCGCGGCGGCTCCTGTACGAGACCGCCGACGCGGCACGGCTCGCCTCGATCGGGGAGGGTTGGCCACCGCTCGCCGAGCTCGTCGCGAAGATCCGGCGCGAGGAGCGCTACCACGTCATGCATGTGCTCGCCTGGACGGACCGGCTCGCCCGCGCCGGCGGCGATGCCCGCTCCCGGTTCGTGGCCGCGCTCGAGGCGCTCGCGCCGGACGCGCCGACGGTCCTGGCGGCCCAGGAGGGGGAGGCCGCGCTCCTGGAGGCTGGGATCCTCACCCGCCCGATGACCTCCGCCGCGGCCTCCTGGCGCGCCGAGGTCGCCGGCATCCTCGGGCCGCTGGGGATCACGATCGCCCTCGAGCAGGCGGCCGACACCGCCCGTTCCCGGTCCGGCCACTCGCGCGACTTCCGCTGGCTGTGGGGCGAGCTCACCTCGGTCCGTCGCTCCGATCCTGGAGCAACCTGGTGAGCGCCGTCGCCGCGCCGCGGGTGCCGGACGCGGACGCGGTCCGCGACATCCTCCGCGGCGTCGTCGATCCGGAGATCCCGACCGTCTCGATCGTCGATCTCGGGATGGTCGAGCGGATCGAGGTCGGACCAGAGCGGATCGAGGTGGAGCTCCTGCCGACGTTCGTGGGGTGCCCTGCGCAGGAGCTGATTCGGGGCGCGGTCGTCGATGCCCTTGCCTCGTTCGGCCGCCAGGCGATCGTCGGCTTCAGCTTTCGCCGGCCGTGGACGTCGGACCGGATCACCGCCGCCGGGCGGGAGCGTCTCGCGGCATCCGGCTTCGCTCCACCCGCCGAGCCGGCCGACGTGCGCTGCCCGTACTGCACATCCGCCCGCGTAGCGATGGACAGCGTCTTCGGCCCGACCCAGTGCCGCTCGCTCTTCTACTGCCGCGCCTGCCGCCAGCCGTTCGAGGCCTTCAAGCTCGTCTGAGCCGCGGCCGGCGCGTCCCGCGGCGTCCCGAGGCGCCGCTGCTCGGCGACGTGTGGTATGGTGTATGGCATGGAGAAGACGACCGTCTACCTGCCGAGCGAGCTGAAGCGCGCATTGGAACGCGCGGCACAGCTCGAGGGCCGCAGCGAGGCCGACCTGATCCGCGAAGGCATCGCCGTCGTCGTCCAGCCGCACAGGGTGGCCGAGCCGACTCTGCCCCTGTTCGATAGCGGAACCGGCGACCTGGCCTCGCGCGTGGACGAATTGCTCGAGGGCTTCGGCGAGTCGTGATCCTCCTTGACACCAGCGCGCTCCTGAGCGCGATGGACTCGGACGATCCTGATCAGCGACGGACGTCAGCCGCGATCCGATCGTCGCGTGGGCCGCGGCTGATGTCGCCATTCGTGCTCGCCGAGCTGGACTACCTCCTCGCCCGCCGCGTCGGACCGGCCGTCGCTCGGCGCCTGCTCGACGAGATCGTCGTGGGCGCCTACCGGTTGGAGCCGTTCGACGCCGACGATGTCCGTCGAGCTGCGGCCGTCCTGGATCGCTACCGCGACCTTGAGCTTGGGCTCGCCGATGCCTCGATCGTGGTACTCGCCGAGCGCCACGGGATCAACGAGATCGTAACCCTCGACGAGCGACATTTCCGGGCCGTCCTGGGACCCGGCGGCAGGCCGTTCCGCATTCTCCCCGCCGACGCGACCGCCGCGTGACCGGCGCGACCCGCAGGCTCGGCGTCGTGGGGGCGGGGACGATGGGTGCGGGGATCGCCCAGGTCGCCCTCGAGGCTGGCTGGGAGGTCCGGCTCCACGACGCAATCGACGGTGCCGTCGGGCGAGCGCGGGACCGCATCGCCGAGGGCCTCCGTCGTTGCGCGGCCAAGCGTGGACTCACCACCGGCGATGCGGCGGCCTGGATGGATGCGGCCCTGGCCCGCCTGAGCAGTGTCCAGGATCCGGTGGCCGTCGTCGCCGGTGCCGAGCTCGCCATCGAGGCGATCGTCGAGGACATCGAGGCGAAGCGCGAGCTGTTCACGGCGCTCGATGCCGCTGCGCCACAGGGGACGATCCTCGCGACGAACACCAGCGCGCTGCCGGTCACGGCCATCGCCGAGCATGCGCGGGCTCACCCGGAGCGCGTGCTCGGGTTGCATTTCTTCAATCCGGCCCCGGTGCTTCTCCTCGTCGAGGTCGTGGCGACGGTCCGGACGGACCCGGAGGTCCTCGATCGCGCGACGAGGGCGGTTGCCGCCTGGGGCAAGATCGCGGTCCGCTCGGCAGACAGTCCAGGATTCATCGTCAACCGCGTGAACCGGCCGTTCACCATCGAGGCGCTCCGAATGCTCGAGGCCGGTCAGGCTCGGGTCGCCGAGATCGATGCCGCCGTGCGGGCCGACGGTTTCGCAATCGGCCCGTTCGAGCTGATGGACCTCGTGGGTCTCGACGTCAACCTGGCCGCCGCGACCGCGATCTGGGAGGGGCTTGGGCGCCCGGAGCGCCTCCGCCCGTCACCGATCCAGGCGTGGCTCGTGGAACATCGCCGGCTCGGCCGGAAGACCGGTGTCGGCTTCTACCGCCACGTCGCGGGGCATGACGCCGTTCCGGAATCGCTGCCTCGGGACGTGGCGCGACCGGTCAGCCTCGGTCGATCGCTCGAGCCGGACGAGATCGTCCGGCGCATCCGCTCCGCCATCGCCGCGGAGGCCGTCCTCGCCCGCGACGCCGGCGTTGCCTCCGAGGCCGACATCGACACCGCGCTGTGGCTCGGCGCCGCGCACCCCGAGGGCCCGTTCGCCTGGCTGCGGCGACGCGGCACATAATCCAGAGCATGACCCGAAACATCCAGAGCATGACCCGAGACCTGCACCGGCCGCTGCGCGAGGCCTGGATCATCGATGCCGTCCGGACGCCGATCGGGCGGTACGGCGGGGCGCTTGCAGGCGTTCGGCCTGACGATCTGGCCGCGCTGGTGATCCGGGCGGTGGTCGACCGGTCCGGCATCGATCCGAGCCTCATCGAGGACGTCATCCTCGGCTGCGCGAACCAGGCCGGCGAGGACAACCGGGACGTGGCCCGGATGGCACTGCTGCTCGCGGGCCTCCCGGTCGAAGTCGCCGGGCTCACGGTCAACCGCCTGTGCGGCTCGGGGCTCCAGGCGATCAACTCCGCCGCCCACGCGATCGCCGCCGATGACGGCGACGTCTTCGTCGCCGGCGGCGTGGAATCGATGACCCGTGCGCCGTATGTCATGGCGAAGGCCGAGGGCCCGTGGGACCGCGGCAATCGCGAGGCCGTCGATACCACCCTCGGCTGGCGCTTCGTCAACCCGAAGCTCGCCGCCGCACACTACCCGTACTCGATGGGCGAGACGGCCGAGAACGTCGCGGAGCGCTGGTCGGTCGGTCGGGAGCGCCAGGACGCGTTCGCGCTCGCCAGCCAGCAGAAGGCGGTCGCGGCGATCGAGCGCGGGGCATTCGACGGCCAGATCGTGCCGGTGCCCGTGCCGCAGAAGAGAGGGGACCCGATTCTCGTCACGCGTGATGAGCACCCGCGCGCGGACACGACCGCGGAGGCGCTCGCCAGGCTCCGGCCCGCGTTCCGGGAGGGTGGCAGCGTCACCGCCGGCAACAGCTCTGGGATCAACGACGGGGCGTCGGCAATCCTCCTCGTGGAGGGGGAGCGGGCCAGGGGGCTCGGGCTGCAGCCGATGGCGCGGATCGTCTCCACCGCGGTCGCCGGCGTCGACCCGGCGATCATGGGCGCCGGCCCGATCCCCGCCGTCCGCAAAGCGCTGGCGCGCGCGGGCCTCGAGACGAACGATCTTGACCTCATCGAGCTGAACGAGGCCTTCGCCAGCCAGTCGGTCGTGAGCATCGACGAGCTCGGCCTGGATCCGGAACGGGTCAACGTGAACGGTGGCGCGATCGCACTCGGCCACCCGCTTGGGATGTCGGGCAGCCGGCTCGTGACGATGCTCGTCCACGAGTTGCGCGCTCGTGGTGGCCGCTACGGCCTCGCCACGATGTGCATCGGCGTGGGACAGGGGATCGCGACCGTCGTCGAGCGGATCGACGGGTAGTCGATGGCGAGTTTCGACCTCCTGGTTGTCGGAATCGGTTGACATGCGTACGATGAGCGCCTCGATCGGAATTCCGGTCTGGCTACTACGCAATCCCATCCCCTGAAGAGGGCGCCCCTGATGATCGACCAGCAGCCGACCGTCGTCTCGCTCACCGATGCCGCGGCCACGAAGTTGCGCGAGCTGACCAAGGAAGAGACGAACCCGAACGTCGGGCTGCGTGTCTACGTCTACTCCGGCGGCTGCTCGGGCTACCGCTACGGGATGATGCTCGAGGACCAGCCGACCCCCGAGGACAACGTCCTCGAGGCGAACGGCGTGAAGGTCTACGTGGACGGCCAGAGCATTCCGCTCCTCAAGGGCTCCTCGATCGACTACGTGGACACGCTCATGGGCGCCGGGTTCACGGTGAACAACCCGAACGCGGTCACCGCCTGCGGCTGCGGCTCCAGCTTCCGCACCGCGGACGACTCCGGCCAGGCTCGCGCCTGCTCACACTAGGTAAACCGGCACCTCGGCGACGGTCCGCCGCCCACCCTCCGAGGGCTGAGGCGACGCCCCTGCGAGCCATCAGCCCGAGGATCAACCGGCGGCTTCCTGATTCCGGCACGCGATGACCGCCCTCGAGGACGCGTTGCGCACCGCCGACGTGGCCGCCGACCGCTTCCTGACCGGCAAGAAGATCCCCGGCGTCGCCTACGGCGTCGTGGTCGGCGGCGAGCTGGTCCACAGCCGCGGCATCGGGACGCTGCGGGTGGGGCAGGACGCCCCGCCTGATGCCGACAGCGTCTTCCGGATCGCCTCGATGACGAAGAGCTTCACCGCGGCGACGGTCGTGAGCCTGCGCGACGAGGGCCGCCTGTCGCTCGACGACTCCATCGCGAGTCACGTTCCGGAGCTTCGAGCGCTTCGCGGCCCGACCGTCGACTCGCCGACCATCACCGTCCGGCACCTCCTCACGATGTCGGCCGGGCTCGCGACGGACGACCCGTGGGGCGACCGCCAGCAGGGCCTGGACTTCCGGGCGTTCTCCGAGCTCCTTCGCGGCCCGCTGACCTTCGCCTGGACTCCCGGCACGCGCTTCGAGTATTCGAACCTGGGGTACGGGATCCTCGGCCGCCTGATCACGAACGTCGCCGGCGCCGAGTACAGCGACGTCGTCCGGGAGCGGCTTCTCCGGCCGCTCGGCCTGGCGTCGACGACGTACCTCGCCGAGGAGGTGCCGCCCGAGCGGCTCGCTCGCGGCTACGTCTGGCGCGACGCCTACGCGGAGGAGCCGATGGACGAGTACGGAGCGCTCGCCTCGATGGGCGGCATCTTCAGCTCGGTCCGCGACCTCGCCCGGTGGGTGGGGTTCTTCGCTGATGCCTTCCCGCCCCGCAACGATCCGGAGGACAGGTTGCCGCTGTCGCGGGCAAGCCGGCGAGAGATGCAGCAGGTCCATCGCGCCATCCCGCCCGATCTCACGCTCCCGTCCCCGGACGCGGATCCCGGCGTCACCGGCGTCGGGTACGGCACGGGCCTGCTCGTCATGGACGACCTCCGGTGGGGCCGGATCGTGGGGCACAGTGGCGGGTACCCCGGGTTCGGATCGCACATGCGGTGGCATCCGGCGTCAGGGCTCGGGGTGATCGTGCTCGGGAACCACCGCTACGCGCCGAGCACGCCCCTCGCCCGCGACCTGATGACCGCGCTGCTCGTCGCGGACGCGGTGCCGGCCCGGCGAGTCCGGCCATCCGCCGCCACGGCCGCCGCGCGGGCCGATGCGGAGCGGCTCCTCGCCAGTTGGGATGATGGTCTCGCTTCGCGCCTGTTCGCGATGAACGTCGAGCTCGACGAGCCGATCGCCCACCGGCGCGCGGAGATCGAGCGGATCCGCGCGGTCCACGGCGCCCTCCGGCCGGACCCGGACCTGCCCGACGAGTCCACCACGCGGCTCCATCTCGCGTGGTGGCTTGCCGGCGAGCGCGGCGGCCGCGTGCGCGTCGAGATCCTTCTGTCGCCGGAGGCGCCGTCCCGCGTTCAGACGTTCGGCCTCACCTCCGTCCCGGATCCGCCCGGGACGCTGCACGTCGTGGCGGCTGCGGTGCTCTCCGCCGTGAACGCTCCGGAGCCGGCGATTCCCGACGAGCTGGACCTCGGTCCCGATGTGGTCCCGGGCGCGCTGGCCCGTGTCCTGCGGATCGTCGGTGCCCGGTACGCCCCACTCGCGCTTGGTCCGGCGGTCGCCGGCGACGGCGTGAAGGCGGCGACCTGGCGACTCCGCGGTGAGCATGGCGAGCTGGAGCTTGCCGTGGAGCGGGACCCGGGGACGGGTCTCGTCACCAAGCTGACGCTCGTCCAGCGCCCGCCTGTCCTCCCGCCGCACGACGACTGATCCGCCGTCGGACGTGGCCGCGACAGGGCGCGGGTCGCGTCAAGGGCGTGCGCCGGTCAGCCCGCGTCGAAGGACCGCTTGGAAAGGCCGTAAGCGTAACCCTCGATCGCGAACCGCGGTGCGTCCTCCGGTCGCGCCACCGCCCCGAGAGTCACAAACAGCGGCGCGAAGTGCTCGACCGTCGGGTGCGCATACGGCATCCCCGGCGCCTTCTCGCGGAAGGCGAAGAGCGTGTCGAGATCGCCGCGCTCCAGGGCCTCGCGGGCCCACTCGTCGAAGTCGATCGACCACTGCGGGGCACCCGGCTTGCCCATGAAGTACTCGCGGATGAACGGCAGCCCGTGGGTCATGAACCCGCTGCCGATGATCAGAACCCCCTCGTCGCGCAGCGGCGCGAGGCGCCGGCCAATTTCGAAGAGGTGCTGCGGGTCCAGGTCCGGCATGGACATCTGGAGGACCGGGACGTCGGCGTCGGGAAACATCGCCTTGAGCGGCACCCACGCGCCGTGATCCAGGCCGCGCGACTCGCGATTCAGGACCGGCTCGCCGGGCGGCATGTGCCCCCTGACCTTCGCCGCGAGCTCGGGCGCACCCGGTGCGTCGTAGGTCATCTCGTAGTAGTGCTGCGGGAAGCCGTAGAAGTCGTAGACGAGCGGCACCTTGTGGGTCGAGCTGAGTGCCATCGGCGCCGTCTGCCAGTGGGCGCTGACGATGAGGATGGAGCTCGGGCGGGGGAGTTTCGCGGCCCAGCCACGGAGCTGTCCCATCCATTCCGCGTCCTCCAGGAGCGGCGGCGCGCCATGGCCGAGGTACAGGGCGGGCATCTGCTCGGCCGTCGGCCAGGCCGTCGGGGGTGGGTCGGTCACCTTGCCGACCGCAGCGAGGGTGCGGGCGGAGTCACCAATCGCGTCTCCAACATTTTTCGACCGAGCCCGAACATGAGCCGGCGGGTCAGTGTATCGGCTCCTTCCACGTTGTGCGGTGCCCGGGGTGCAGTCGACCGGCGTCGTCATCGTCGAGCGCTGATCTCGCAGGATGTGGAAGGGCTGATGGGCGTCGACCAGGCAAGGACCCTAGCGAGCCACCTCCACGCCAGCGCGTTCGCAGGCGGCACGGAGGCGCTCATCGACCGTGGCGAGAGCCAGACCGCGCCGCGATGCGAGCGTGAGATACGCTGCATCGTATGCAGTCAGTTCGTACGTGCGGGCCGCCTCCAGAACCTCGCCAATGGCGGCACCGAGCTCGACCGATTCGACCCGGACCCGGAGGGCACCGAGCAGTTCCCGGAGCCTGGGCAGCTCGGCGGGGTCAAGGCGGCCTCGGCGCTCGGCCGTCCGCAGCCCGTTAGCCACCTCGAGCGGCCAGATCGCGGGAGCAAGGGCTTCGTCCCGCCCGAGTCGATCGAGGATCCGATCGGCCCGCTCGGTCGCTTCGTCCGCAAAGCACCAGGCGAGCGTCACCGACGCATCGATGACGAGCACTATCGACGTCCCTCGTCGATCAGCTCGCGGAGCATGACCCCGCCGAGAGGGTGCTCCGCTCGAAACGCCCGGAGTCCGGCAATTGCCTCAGGCACGCTGATCGCGCGGTCCGCGCTGATGGGCGCCAGCACGGCCACCGGCACGCCATGCTTGGTGATGGTGATCGTCTCCCCTCTGGCGACCTCGTCGAGCAGGCGAGGGAGGTGTGTCTTCGCATCGTATGATCCGACTCGTCTCATCCAACCGCCTCCACCTGGTCTACGACTAGTCTAGCACCCCACATTCCGCACGCTCAAGCGTGTCCCATCCGCGCCCCGTCCGATGGTTCACGTCGTCGGGTTGTTCCCGACGTAGACGTAGCGGTTGAGGCTCTGCGGAGCGGCCAGGCTGCCCGACCACGTGTCCCGGCTGATGAACCGCCCGAGGGAGGGATCGTAGTAGCGGGCGCGGAGGTAGAGAAGGCCGGTCGCGTCGCGGGGCTCGCCGGTGAAGCCGAAGGGCTGGCTGGTCGTGCCGGTGGTCGCGGTCGGAACGCCGAACTCGTCGGTCCGGTAGGTGGCGGTGACCGTACCCGCGGCGTCGGTGATCGCCCGGACCGAGCCCAACCGGTCGGTGCAGACCACATCAAGCGTAGGTCGCCGACCCACCGAGGGCTCAGCGGGTCAGGCCGTCAATCGCTGCAAGGGTACCCACGACGATCGCTCCTGCAGCAACTGGCAATCCGACGAAGATCGCGATGAGGATCATGAGACGTCGGAGATCGCCAAATTTCGGGTGTTGAAGAAGGTATCGATGCACTCGTTCTGTAGCTACCAACCACGTTCGGATGGCCAGAAGCCCGATACCAACCACACCGAGGCTGGCGACAACCACTGCTAGGAGGCCTGGCGGCCGGCTATCGATGCTGACTGTTCGCAGCACTGTGAGGCCCGTCGCGATGGTGACAATGCAGATCGCAAACGCCAAGCGGAACCAAGACGGAGCGAACTCGGTTGGACTAACCCCCGGGGCCGTCCGGATATTGACCCACGCCTCATAGCGGGACACGGGCAACGAAGCCAGTGGTTGGACGGCTGCAAGAAGCTGCCCATCCCTCGCCGACACGCCGTCCACGAAGACGTCGACGTCCATTGCTGGAAATGCGAAGCGCAGCAGGATAGTGATCTCCGTGCCTTCGACGGATAACGACGCCTCGGACGAAGGACACCGCGTGGACGGTTTCCGGATCTGCAGCGCCGGCTTCCCATCAAGATATATCGCTACATGTCCGCCGATTGACGAGGGACGGACCTCGACTCGGTGAACCTCCTGATTCGCGATGATCGACCAGACCAGCCGACTAGCTGTCGCACGCGGCGTCACGGCCGGAACAACCCTCATGGCTGCAGCACTTGGCTCTTTGGGAAGAGATTCGCCAGTCCATTGACAACCTGGTCAACGACCGGGCCGAAGCCTATCTGTGTCTTCCAGCCCGGGAATGGGAGCATGTTCCCGAACGTGGCCAAGGCGTCGGCAGGAGTGATTGGCTGCCCTGTAGCCTTTTTCCAGCCCAAGTTTGCCAGTGACCCGACCGCTCCTGATAGCGTCCCGATAGCCAAACCTTCGGCTGAGTTCCAAGCGGCCACTTGTCCAATGGCCGCGTAGCTCACAACCCCGAAAGTGGCACCGGACACAGCGCCGACAACTGCCCCGTTTAGGCCAGCTCTAGCCGCTTCACCGAGATCAAGCCCTTCGGTGAGGCCGTTCCCTAAGATGACGTTGTTCACGACAATCGGAGCCGCGTAGCTCACGACGCTTGCGACGGCGCCAACGGCAGCACCGACTGCGGCGCAGAGGAGGCACTGGCCCGAAGGATCCGCATAGGTCGCCGGGTTGTTCCCGACGTAGACGTAGCGGTTGAGGCTCTGCGGAGCGGCCAGGCTGCCCGGCCAGGTGTCG
>PNKK01000044.1 GCA_013822395.1 Anaerolinea sp.
CCCTCGGGCCGCCGCGTCACTCCCAGTGACACGATTCGCACGAACGAGCACGAGCCATGCCCCGAACGTGCGGATTCCTGCTCGATCTGACGGCGGGTTGTGCTCATTCATCGCAATCGTGTGTCTGGTAGAAGCACACCGCCGGCGCCGGCGCGAGAATGGGCCGCCGGCGCTCGCCGCAGCCGCTGGCGTTCACCGAGGCCCGCCACGCCCGCCACACCCGCCCGGCTTATACTCCCGTTTCCGTGTCTGACCTGCCGGTCCCGCTCCCTGCCGATCTCGCCGGCCGGCTGGCGTCCGCGCTCGATGTCGAAGGCAAGATCCTGCGAGCTCTCGAGGCACTCGGACCCGTGGCCGGTCGTGACGTCCTGCTCGTCGACGCGGCCGGCTCCGCCGCCGCCACCGGCCTCGAGACGGTGGGCGCGCGCGTCCAGCACCACCCCGTCGCGGCGCCGTTTCGGACGGATCTCCCGGACGCCTCGGTCGATGCTGTCGTGAGTCTCTGGTCCGCGTTCCGCGGAGTCGACGCCACCGAGGGCATCGAGGTGGACCGGATCCTCCGCCCGGACGGCCGACTCCTCATCGTGCACGACTACGGCCGGGACGATGTCTCCCGCCTCCTCGGCGAGCGGCCCGAGTACGGGGCGTGGAGCCATCGAACCGGCCCGTTCCTGACGGGTGGCTTCCGCGTCCGCGTCCTTCACTGCTTCTGGACGTTCGAGTCCCAGGAGGCGACGAGCGCGTTCCTCGTCGACGCGTTCGGCGCGACGGGGGAGGCCGTCGCCGCGACCCTCAAGCGCCCCCGCCTCTCATACAACGTGGCGATCTACCACCGCTCACGCGGGGGCGCGGACTGACCACCAGCCCGTGGTCGAGGGCCGCGGCACTGGTACGCTGCGGCCGATGATCACCCGACCCCCGCGCGTCGACGAGCGCTCCGGCGTCGTGCCGCGGCGCGCCGACGGCTCCCGCGGACGCGTGGGCCCGCACCTCGGGCCGTTGCGCATCACGCCCACCCGGGCGATCCTCGCGATCGCGCTCGTGGGCTCGCTCGCGTACATCGCCTACGCGATCCTGTGGGTCGACGATTCGGCGCAGATCCCGATGGTCACGTCGGGGACCGCCGTCCTCGGACTCGTCTTCACGGCACTCTCGGTCGGGGGCGCGATCCGGATGTGGCGAGCCTGGCAGGACGGCCTCCAGGGCCGGACGATCATGTTCGCGGTCCTCGGCGGGATCGCCGGGATGATCGCCATCGGATCCTTCGCGGGTGCCCTTGTCCTCGCGCTCATCTGGGGCGCCTGACCCGGCCTCCGACTCGCTGCCGTCCTCGCCCGTGCTGGTCACGGCGAGACCCATGAGCGGCGAGACCCATGAGCGGCGCATCGAGAGCCCAATAGCGACCCATGAGCGACGGCATCGAGACCCATGAGCGGCGCACCCGAGGCCCTCTGCTACACTCGGCCGGCTCCCGCCCCCATCGTCTAGAGGCCCAGGACGCCACCCTTTCAAGGTGGAGATCAGGGGTTCGAATCCCCTTGGGGGCACACCCACCACCCAGTCTCGAAGAACGGCCTCGCTGGGCCTGACCACTCGATGGCGACTGCGCCATCCGTGGCAACGGCCCTGTCGATGAGCAGGCGCGCCAGCTCGGCTCGCTGTTGGGGAGTTGCGGCGGCCACGTTCTGAGCCAGGCTGGTCATGACCCGGCGGTTACGGTCGAAGAGCACGACCTTGTTCCCATCGGGAAGGCCGGCCATCTCGGTCGCGACGGCGGCGCGCTTCGCGCGGTAGTCGGAGTCCGTGAGGTCACCCCACTCGTGTTGCCGCCGGAGCCGCTCAAGGCGAGCTTCGAGTTCCTGTCGTCTGTCCCGTTCCGCTCTGTCCGTGGGGGTGCCGAGCCGACGGCGAAGTTCGTCGCGCGCGGCATCTACGACGCTGGCTGGCAGGACGCCCTTGCTGACGGCGGCCAGAACCGCCTCTTCAGCCGGGTCCGCAGGAAGCAAGCGGGCCGAGCACGGCCCGGGACAGCGGTAGTAGCGGCGCTCGCCCCCGCGCTGTACCCGAGCCTCGCCGCGCATCCGTCGACCGCACGAGCAGCGCAGCAACCCTCGGAGGAGGTAGCTCCGGAAGGGCTTCGGCTTGGCGCCGAGGCGGCGGCGCGCAGCCACGGCTGCGACGGTCTCTCGGTACTCGGTCGAGGTGATGATGGGCTCGTGGGTGCCCGGTCGGTCATCCAACCCGCGGTGCAGGACCACCCTGCCGGCGTAGAACAGGCCGCGCCGCCAGATGTCCTTCGTCGCCTCTGCGGTCCAAGGCAGCTTCGTTCGGCGCTGGATGCCCTGCTCGTTGAGCCAGGTCGCGAGTTCGACAAGCGACAATTCCCGAAGGCCGGTCCAGACAGTGCGGACGACCGCGGCTTCTTCGGGCACCACGACGAGCTGCCGTGGATGGATGAGCCTGCCTTGGGCGTCGCGCGCACTCCTGTAGCCGAAGGGATCGTGTCCACGATGTCGGCCGTCCTCGAACAGCCGGCGCTGAATGCCCGTCATCCGCTCGGAGTCGAGGTCCCGCTGGAGCTGGGCGGCGAGGCACAGCTGGCCGTAGAGGTAGCGGCCCGTGGCCCCGTCGAAGCGGGCGCCGGGCAGGTTGGCCACCAGGAGCGGGACCTGCTGCCGTTCGAGCTGGTGTTGGAGATCGAGCATCAGCCGGGCGTTGCGGGCCAAGCGCGACAGGTCGTAGACGGCGATGGCTGCTGCTTCGCCGGCGGCCACCGCGGCAAGGAGGGCCTGGTAGCCGTCCCGGGCGGCGCTGAAGCCCGACTGGTGGCCGCCCGAGTCGGAGATGACCCGGACCGCCGCGCCGGGCGGCAGGAGCGCTCGACAGGCGGCCTCCTGCTGCTCGTCGCTGAGATCGGCGGCGGTCGCTTCCTTGTAGGAGCGGCGGACGTAGATGATGTGCTGCCTCACGGCGCCCTCACGGAGCCTCGCGAGACGCGGCGACGTCGGCCAGCCAGCAAGCGACGGCGTGCTTGAAGATCGTCTGTTCGACTGTCTCTTCATGGGTCTCGGCCTGCAAGTCTGCTCGGGGCGGGCGTGCCTCCGGACCGAGCATACCGTCAGGGACCTGGAGAACGCCAGCCTGTCGATGGCGTCGGCCGGGTGCGGCCGGCGGCCTCGACCCGAACCTGCGCCTGCGTCCTCCCTCGGCTCTTGGAGGGTATGCCGGCGTCGGTGCCCGAGTATTGCCCTCGTCGGCGCCGGGGCCCTCGCGGCCAACCTCCCCGGCACTCGGGCACGGGTCCATACGTCCGCGGATGCGTGCCTGCATCCGCGGCGAGGTTCCGTCAGGCTCGACTGCCCGGCTCACTGCCAACGTCACTCGTTGACGAATGGCTGAACGAGGCGGAGCAGGACTTCTCGGCCGACCTTCTCCGTGACGACGACGCCGAGATCGCGTGCCGATCCGAGGATGTTTGTTGCCTGGCGCTGCTTGATCCCAAGTGCCTGCTGAAGGTGAGTCGATACCGCGTGGCGCAGTGCCTCTCCGCCAGCGGCAGTCAGGAAGTCAGCAATGACGGTGATCCCGCGACCCTGCGGGTTCGTGTTGTCCTGCGGCCCATCGTCGATGACGTAGCCCTGGTCACCGAGCCGCGCGACGATCGAGTGCCCGAAGAGGGTGGAATCCGGACTCCGTACCTTCTCGAACAGGAGTCGGCGGCAATCAGGGCGCCCCTTTACCGGGTCGAGGCGCACGATCGTTGAGGGCCAGCCCTCGAATGCCCAGGAGCCGGCCGTCCGTTCGTGGGCGACGTTCATGTGGTGCAGGACGACGACCCCGTCCAGGCCGAGACCCGGGTCGTCGAGAAGCCGGTCGAGGGACTCGAAGAACTCACCGACCTCTTCGGGCTGCCTCGTGTTCTGCCCGCCGAAGAACCTGATGAACGGGTCGATCACTAGTACGCTCGCCCGAGTCAACTCGACGGCCGCGCGCAGGGACCCGAGGCCGCGCGGGAGCTTAAGTTGCTTGTTGAGCCAGAAGATCAGGCCATCGCTGGCCGGCGAGGCTCCGAAGACCTCCAGGAGGTTCTGGCCGTGACTCGCGAGTTCGGCGGGGGCTAACTCGCCCTGGACGAAGAGGACCCGGTGGGTTCTGTCGATGGCGAAGCGCCCGAGAAAGGGGGTGCACGAGGCGAGGCAACCTGCCAGGTGGTCTGCGACTGTCGTCTTTCCCGCTCCCGCGGACGCGTAGAGGAGCAGCTTTCCGCCTCGCGTCAGTACCCCCCCTTCGATGATGAAGTCATCGGCGGCGCGGGGCATGAGCTGGGTCTCTCCGAGCGTGTAGAACGCGGGCCCAAACGTCTTTGTCGGGGATTCTTCCGTCTCCCGTCCCGTCGGGCCATCGTTCGGACCATCCTCAAAGACGGCCCCCGGCCCGCTGCTATCCCAGAGCGATGTACGCTCAGCTGAGGGGCTCGGTCGCGCCACGACCAGCCTCCCTGGCCGTCTCGGAGTTCGAGTCCGAGACGGCCTTCGCGTCTCCGCCGTCCATCATCGGAGGTTTGTTGGGCACCTTCCGGGCGACGGCCTCCAGGTATCTCGCCGACCACGCGGCGGGCACGCGCTGCATCGCTTCGAGCTGGGACACGCGAGAGCGCGAGCAACCCATCCGCGTGGCGAGGTCGAGCTGGCGGAGGCGTGCGCGGACGCGCCCGACGCGAAGGGTGATGCCTGTCATCTAGGGAGCCTCAATGGCAGAATCGAAATCGACGCTCGGCCACCTCGCGGCGAGTCCACCGACGTCCCCCTGCTCTGCTACGAGGAACTCGGCCAGAGAAACCGCCCTAGTCGCCTCTATGACCACGCCCGTCGGCCTCCGCGCCCGCAACCCTAGAGGTCGAGGTCGGCGACGGCGTCGGGGTCGTCGTTGTTGTCTGGCAGGGCTCCGGAACGCTCGCGGGCGGCCCGGTCCGCCCATGCGTGCAGGGCGCGGCGGTTGACCCGCCACGTGCCGCCCAGACGCAGAGCGCCCGGCAACTCGCCGCGCAGGGCGAGCGCGTAGGCCCGGCTGCGGCTGATGCTCATGAGGCGGGCCGCCTCGACGATCCGGATCAAGACCGTATCGTCTTCGGGCACCCTGCTGTCCTCCGATCCCTGCTCTCGGCGCTGGCCGTCCACTGGCTGCCATTCCGGAGCCACATTTGCACCGGCGTCCGCTCGCGTCGCGGTTCTTCCCCTATCATTTCCCCCGACATGCACGACGCCATGCGTCGGCTCAGGCGCGAGGCGCTCCTCGATGTCGACGCCCCGTTCCCGTCCGACGGGTGGCTCGCGCCCAGCGAAGTCAGCCTGGACGGCGACGCCCTGCGCTTCTCCGCGGAGAGCAGTCCCCGGCGCCGATTCCCAGCCGACGGCATGCTCACCGCCTTCCTGCGCCTCGAACTCGCGGCGCCCGCGGAAATCGCCGCCTTCGCGCGCGAGTGGGGTCGGCTACACCTGTGCACCCACGGGCTGCCGCACACACACCGGCTACACCTGCCCGGCATGCGCATCCCCTCGTCCACGTACCTGCCCCCGCTCGTCGCTCAGCCCGGTTCATCCCTCGCTGCCGAATTGCAGGACCTTGGAATGGACGAGGACCTTCCTTACCCCGAGCGCGTGCTGGCCGCGAGGGACTGGTGGGGGGACGCGGAGCCGCTCGCAGGGTGGCGCTTCCTCGCCGGTCGGATGGCGGGGGTGTACGAGGCGGCCGCCGTGCTGGACATCGGCGAATCGCCCTCTGCCTCAACGTGGGAGCGCGCGGGAGGCCCCGAAACCCTGATGGTCATCGAGCGGTTCGAGATCCGCGACCCGTCCGCCCTTCGCGGCTTCGTCCTCGGTCTCGTCAACGGGCTGCTGGCCCTGACCATGCCGGCGATCCGGCTCGTGCCGTCCGGGCTCACGGTCGGCGGGGACGGACTGGCCGCCGCCCTTGCGGTGCAACTCACGATGGGGGTAGCGCGTCAGGACACGGACTTCCTGCCGTGCATGGAGGCGGGGTGCACCTTCCGTGCGAGGCGGCCGCGCCGTGGCGCTACGCCCTACTGCGAGTTCCACCTGAGCCATGGCGTCCGCCGACGGGACGAACAGCGGCGGAGGCGCGAGCGTGCATACGAACGGCAGCGCAAGGACCTGGGGTTGCGGTAGGGCGGTGGATGGTCGAGGCACCAGCCCCAACAGCGGATGCCGCAGCCGCGCGGCTGCGCGCGCGCCGGCATCATGATTGGCTCGGCGACGCCTTCGGATGGCGCGGGCCGGCGTCGCGGGAATCGGAGCGAGCGGATGGCACACGAGATCATGAGGCCCCTGCGGCCGGAGCAGCAGGCCGCGATCGACTCCATGGCCGACGTATGGTCGACCCGCGGGAAGTGGCCCGTCTTCGACTACGTGCGCCGGACCGTCGAGGCGTCCGGCGCCGATCTTGAGGACGCGATGTCGCGGATGCCGACCGTTCGCGGCCCATCCGGCAACGACTTCTACCGCCTCTTCTTCACCAATCGCGGCTGGCCGTTGGGCGCCTCGGACGAGCCGATCGGCCTGACGGTCGCCGGGCTGCACCTCGCGTCGCGGGGACGCCTCGCCGCAGCGCAGGTCGTCCGCGTGATCGGGTTCCTCGCCGATGAGGACGCGCTTCTGGTTCCCGACCCCGAGCGCGTCGTCAGCCTCGACATCCCGGTGATCGACCTGCTCAGCCACCATCTCCGGGACGACCTCCGGGGGCTAGGTCCGGAGACCCTGATGGCGGCCCTCGAGCACGAGCCGCCGCTCTGGGGCGCCGTGAACGCATTGGAGGGTCGCATCAGGCCGGAGGGGAGGCGCCTGCGGCACTTCCGAGGCGTCACCGCGACCGACGACTACCTTGCGCGTCTCGTCCGCTGGTTCGGCGCCGAGGGCGCACAGGCGCCGTCGCGCGAGGTCCGCTCCCCGCTGGCCCTACCGGAGGCGCTCGGCTACCTCGACGCTGTGTGGCGCGCGCGCATCCGCTCGCCGCTCCTCGGGAGGACGCGGCCCGCCGCCGTCGCCAAGATCATCCTGCCCTGCGGGAACGCGGACGAGTTCGATGCGCGGCTGAGCGCCATCGCTGATCTGCTCGGCCAGATGGAAGTCGCGCTCAACGAGCACGACGAGGCGGCGGCGGTGAAGGCAGGTGAGCGGAGCCTCGCGCGCCTCCGTCGGCGCCTCAGGCGCGAACTGGCGTCGGGGCCGTTCAGCCGAGTCAGCACGGCCGTCGGAGACCTGCAGGCGATCGTCCGGATCAGGGTGAGTGGCCAGCACTCGGATACCGGCGGACAGGTCATTGACGCATTCCAGGACCTCGGGCTGCGGTATCCGCCGCCTGACTGGGGCGCTGCATGGGACGCGATCCGCGGTCGCTGCGTGGACGACATCAACGCGATTCGCGAAGAGCTGGAGGCCAGTCTCGAGCCCTAGAAGGCTCGGGTTGGTGCCTCGGATGTTCGAGTCTCCGAATCGGTCGGCAACGGCCAAAGACCGAGAAACGTTCCTTTGTGCGGGGGCTTCGTGTACAGGACCTTGCCGCCCGCCCGACGAAGAGGTACTACACGCGACCAACGGAACCCGCCAACCGCAGGTCGTGATGCTCGCCGCCGATCTCCGCTCGTCGCCCACCCGGCCCAGGGTCATCGGCTACCTCAGGTGCTCCACCGAGGAGCAAGCTGACTCCCGCTTGGGTCTCGATGCCCAGCGCGCGGCGATACTCGCCGACGCGCATCGACGTGGGTGGGACCGAGGGGAGGTCACGTTCGTCGAAGACGCCGGCTACTCCGGCAAGGACCTCAAGCGCCCAGGGATCGAAGCGGCCCTCTCGTTGCTCGGTCTGCGCGAGGCGGACGCCCTAGTGGTCGCCAAGCTCGACAGACTCAGCCGATCGCTCGTCGACTTCGCTGGGCTGATGGACCGCGCGCGGCGTGAGCAGTGGGCGCTGATTGCCCTGGACCTGGCCGTTGACATGACGACACCAAGTGGAGAGGCCATGGCCTCGATGTTGGCGCTGTTTTCCCAGTTCGAGCGCCGGCTGGTCGGCGAGCGCACCAGAGCTGCGCTCGCGGCGAAACGCGCCAAGGGTGTGCGTCTCGGACGCCCTCGTCTCATTCCCGACGATGTCGTGCGTCGGATCGTCGAGGAGCGGGCGTCAGGTGCCACACTGCGGGCGATCGTCGACGGCCTGAATGCCGACGGCGTGCCGACAGCACTCGGCGGTCGCTCCTGGTACGTCTCGACCGTTCAGTCCGTGCTCAGATCCGGCATCCGAGCTGCTTGAGCCTGCCCAGCCGCCTCGTCGCAACGTCAGGCGGCGGCGGAGCCTATGGGTCGCTGCCTTCGGGAGTCGCGCACCACACCCCTCACTCCCTCGCCACAGCGTACTACTGGCCCTTGACAGGCCTCCTGCCCGGGATCAGCCTCGCCCCGAATACCCCTGCGCTACCTCGGAGATTCGCGATGAAGCCCACCATTGCGACGGTCGTCGTACTCGGTGTCATCCTTGCAGGCTGTGCGAGCGGAACGCCCGCCACTCCGCAGATCATCTACGTCACCCCAGAGCCGACTGTCCGACTCGCGGCTGCGCCGACACCCGCGCCCACCCCGACACCCGCGCCCACGCCGACGCCCGCGCCCACCCCGACACCAGCCCCAACGCCGGTACCAACGCCAAAGTCGACGCCAGTACCCACGCCAAAGCCGACGCCGGTCACCTACGCGAAGCTGAGCGCGCGCTCGTGGGCGAAGATCGTGAAGGACCCTGACGCGTACATCGGCGATACCTACCAGGTGTGGGCCTGCATCTTCCAGTTCGATGCCGCCACCGGGACCGAAAGCTTTCTGGCCCAGTCGTCGTACACCAAGCTGACCTACTGGTACGTCGATGGCGAGAACAGCTCGTTCACCGGGGACGAGGACGCCCTGGCCGACTTCGTCGAGAACGACGTGGTCGTCATGAACGTGGTTGTCTCAGGGTCGTACAGCTACGACACCCAGGCGGGCGGCAACACGACCGTCCCCTCGTTCGAGGTGCAGAAGATCACGCTCAAGGGGTCGTGCTAGACCAGACTGAGGCGGTGCCTCAGATCATGACTGGACCTTCGAGGAAATTGCGGCGCCCATCGACTCGCCACGTCCCAACAGATGGTCGAAGGAACAGTTGCGCATCTTGCCGCCTACATCGGGCCGGAGTTGGCACGACGCTTAAGGCGCGCCGATCAGGTCGGCCCAGATCTGCCCAACCACGCTTGGTCCGCCCAGCGCGAGGAAGACGACGATGGCGACCATCACGAGCGCGATGACGACCAACTCGGCGACCGCACTCTTGCCGCCGCGCGGTGGCTCTGGCACTCGCCTCGGCATGTCTGCCTCCGCTCTACGGCATCGCGTCCACGGCCTCAGCGATGGCCTGGACCTCACCCGAAACGGACTCACAGGCCGCCCTGACGTCGACTAGGAGGGCGTCTGCGACCTCCGGGGAGCGTTCCTCCAGCGACTGGCCAGCGAACGCGGCAGCCAGAGCCGCGGCAGAGACCTTGTCTCCCACGGCCTTCGAGTCGTTGACGATGGCGAGCCACCCCTGCGGCGCCTCAAGTGACAAGACTCGCTCAAGGTTCGCTGCCACTGGCTCAAGGGCTCCCATCGAGTCTCGGATCGCATCGGCGGAAGGAACGTCACCGCTCCGATAGGTGTCACAGAAAATGCCGAACCACGCCCCGACCTGCGCCAAGTCCTCGACGAGTAACCCTCGATCGAGGCCGAGGCTCGGCGACGGGCTCATCTGTGTCGGGGCCGGGGACGGCTCGACCGACGCCCCAATGCCGGGTGATGGAGCCGAAGTGCCGTTACCTGCCCCGGTCCAACATCCCGTCAGACCGATGGCGAATACGACGATGACGACCACTCCGGGCAGCGCGCGCATTGGCCGACTGTCGCGAGTCATGGGGGTGGACTTCAAGGGCCGTCCGTCACCACTCACGCTCGGGGACCTCCTACGGCAGGCCGCCGGACTCCGCACGAGCCATCCGAGCCGCCAGCGTTGACTAGCGTGATGATCACACCGCCAACCCGAGGTAGCACACGCTGACCAACCGGAAGCCGTCAGTTGGTGGTCGCGATGCCCTTCCGCTCCATGACCATTCAGTCGGTGCTTCGGTCCGGCATCCGAGCTGCTTGAACCTGCCCAGCCCCCTCGTCGCAACGTCAGGCGGCGGCGGAGCCTATCGTGGACGGGTGCCCGACCTCGTTTTGCACGGCCGACCAATCTCGACTGTCTTCGACCTTCTCGGCCACGACGAGAACGACATGACCGCATCACTGGGGTGGGCCCTCGCGCGGAACGGAGAGCTGCTGCGGGCCTTCGTGGCTCGCATCGCACCTGGAGTGCGCCTCGGCGACGACGCCGTGGTCGAACTTCAGGAGCACGACCGCGGCGACGGAGGCTTCATCGACATCGAACTCAAGGCCCCGTCGACGGTCCACGTCATCGTCGAGGCGAAGCGTGGCTGGGGACTGCCATCGGAGGAACAGCTGCGCCGCTACGAGACACGCTTCGCATTCGTCGGCGCTCCGGCCGCTCGGTTCGTCGTCCTCACCCAGAACGGAGCTGAGGAGGTCGTCCGCCACCGCCTCGGCGGCTGGACGCTGCCTGCGCCGATCAATGCCGTCGTCATGAGCTGGGCGGAGCTGGCCGATCTCGCCCGCCGGGCACGTCTCCGTCTCTATTCAGCGCCGCCATCACCGGCGGGTTCCTGCCCATACAGGGATGCCGCCAACACCTACGAGGAGTCGCCGACATGCGCGATACGAACTCGAACGCCGTCTTCGTCGTCTCGCTGACGCGCAGCACGTGGGCGGGATGGCCGCTTACCCCGGTCGACGAGGTTGAGCGACATGCGCCGGCGGCGTAATCCGGACGGTGGCGTTCGTCTTGAGGACCTGCTGCCGTACTAGCTTGCTCGCCAGCCAGAGTAGGTGGGCACGCGCCACACGGGTCGGCCCCTGGTGTGCTACAAGGCCTCCCCTGGCCCGAGCGCGGGCAGGTCTAGACGTTTGCGCACCTCAGCGGCTGCCTCGCGCTGGGAGGTCGTGTCGAGCAACCCCTCCTCGTTCATGGCGATGGCGGCCAACCGGTAGTTCGAAACGACGTCGTCGTCGGACGCGGATGCCTCGGCATCCCGCAGGAGGGAAATCACGAGGCCAATCGAAGCTTCAAGGTCGCCGAACTCGCTCAGCGGATCTGGCCAGCTGGAGATGATCGCAAGGGCGGACCGCTCGATTTCGAGGAGCCGCTCAACCCGACCTCGGGTGTCGAGGCTCGCGTCGGCCGTGAGTTCTGCAACGGCTTGGTTGGTGGCGTCCGCCAGCGCGGCATAGGCGCCCCTGGGATCGATCGACCCCGAGTGCGTCGGCCCTGGCGTCGAGACACTGTGGCAGAGTGAGGCTTGGAGGCTGATCACGGACTTCGAGATGTCCTGCTCGGCCAACCCCATGTCCGCCTCTGCGGGAACCTCGCCGACCATGCCGCCCTGCACCCATCCGAGCATGGCTTCGAGGGCGGCTTGAGCCGCCTCCATCCCTGATTTATAGAGTCTGAGTGCGGGCTCCGTGCACCTCGACGGCGTGTACACGGTGCTGAGTGCAACTTGGGTCGTTGCGAACGTGTGGAAGTCCTGGACGAACCCGACCATCTCCGGGATGTCAGCCGTCGCCGATGGACCGCTGGCGATTTCGAGCCACCGTGCCCGCCCGTCCTTGATGAGTTCGGCGATCTTCACATCGTCGGGCGAGAACGTCGCAGCGGCCGATGGTGACGAGGGAGGACTTGAGATGGTGGGTGACGGGATGGGGGTCTGCGCCAGACCCGACGACGGTGCCGATGGCCCGCATGCGGCCAACAGGAAACCCACTACCAGAGGCGCCACGCATCGGTTGCCGTACGCGGACATCGACAAGGTCGTTGCTCCCGGCTGCGGAGGTGGTTAGCGCGACCGTACCGGGAAGGGCCGCGGAATGTCCACTCATAGTACATGGTGCACGCACCGCTGGTTCCGTAGCGTCCCGATGTGCCCACGTCTCCGTCTCCCGACGTTCTGGTCGCTCTCGGGCACGCCGTCCGCTCCCTACGGCTGGAGCGGGGCTTCTCGCAGGAGCGTCTCGCCGAGCTATCCAGCCTGAGTGCCCGCTACATCAGCGACGTCGAGCGGGGCACGCGCAACGTCGGGATGGTCAACGTCGACCGACTCGCCCGGGCTCTTTCCGTCGATCTGCCGACGTTCATGGCTGGAGTCGAGGCGGAACGGCGCCGTTAGGTCCGACTCGGTCTCGACGCGGCAGCACCCCTCCACCCACCCGGTAGCTGAGGCCCATCCGCCGATCAGGAGTGGTCCCGAGAATACCGACATCCCGGCGGGCCCCGTCCACCGTCGGTTGCTGGCCAAGTCACCTCGTCGAGACATGTCCGATGGAGGACTCCAGTCGGCCTACGAGCCCCCACAGCGGCCCACGTGGCCGCGAAGCTCTCGTGATGGGCCCTCGTGCCACTCGCGGAGATCCGGACGACACGTCGGCTACGCGAGCCCCGACGCAGCCGGGATGGCGAAGTCCTTCCGATCAACGATGTCGCGCCTCTACTCGGTCGCGGCTCGGCGTCGACGGAGGAACGGTGCCCTCGTGGACTTGCGCACCGGCGTAGACGCCGTCTACAACATCGCGATGGAAGACCGCTGCGTAACCGTCGATCCGATGCTCCGACTGCTTCCTGCCCCCGTCCTCGGGTGGCTCGGCGGCCCCGACGCACCTGAGGTCGCATGGCGCGCGAGGTACTTCCTGATGGTTTGGAGCCTCGGAGCCAGCGTGGCGTATGCGTTCGCGATTGCGGCCGCCCCGGACGGCGACCACGAAACGGAGAGGCTCGTCGCAGCGACCGACGACGCGGCGATCGCGGACGCGGTGGCCAGGCGCCTGGACGCCGAGGGGAGTTCAGTCATCAGCGCCTGAGCTCTGCGGCGTGAAGCCACCCTCACGGGACGCGTTCGTCCCCTCTCTGCGCCTTCTTTGTCCGACGTCCCACCATGAACGCGTACCCCATCTTCGTCATGGTACGGAACTTCATCGACGTGTCCGAGCCCAGCTCCACGTCAACGCCGGCCTCGTTGAGCGCCTCGTAGAGGCGGGTCGCGTAACCCTTCCGACGGTGGCGCGGATCGATCGCCACGTCGATGCTCACCGGGAACTCGGGGTTGTCGTTGACGTGCACGCGGGCCCCGCCAACGACGCACCCCTTGTCGTTCCGGATCACCCAGTCGACGTCTGTCTCTTTCGTAACCCAGGCGCGCCGGGTCCATACTTCCGGAACTGTGGCCAGAGCGGGTGCCAAGGGTTGTCAGCGATCAGCCGGGACGCGACATCGTCCGGGATATGGAGGCCACCATCGACCTCGTCAGCTCCAGCCACAGGCAGGGCTCGGCGCATGGCGAGCCAGCAACGTAGCCGCCTCAGGAACCTCACCGACACACGCTCGCTTCGAAGTCCTGAACCAGCCGGCGTTGCTCCTCGCTGTTGAGGGGTCGCCCCAGACGATCCCTCGACCACTCCTCAGCGCTCGAGAGGTAGGCCAGTCGCAGGCGCCGTCGCAGTTCTTCCAACCGGCCGGCAGCTTTCGACTCCGCGAGCTTGACCGCGAGGTAGTTCAGCGCCGCGATCTCGTCCTCACCTGACGCCTCGATGCACTCGGGCGGCTGCCCGGGCCCCACCGGCAGCGGACCGACCGCCGCCACGGTCCATGCCCGCCGGTCGGGGTCGTAGGTGAGGGGCCCGACTCGCCATTGGGCAGGGAGCGCGTCGTGGACGCCCGCCCACGCACGTTCGCGGAGTGAGCACCGGAGTCGCGCAAGGGCCAGGTCGTCGTCCGTGTCGAATGTGCCACGGACCCTGGTCATTCGGCTTGCTCGGCGAGCCCCTGGGACTCGAGGTTCGGCGAATTCGGTTCGCCGGACGCGACCGCTGCGTCGCTCCGCCCCCGGCGCGTTGCCCACGGCCGGAGCAACTCGGGAGCGCACTCGGCAGGGATCAGGACGGCTCCTTTGCGATCACGCGTTGCCACAGGAGCTGTCGCGCCCGCCAAGGCAGGCCGAGCGTGAACCTCGGGATCGGCCTCCCTGGGTGGGAACCAGCGGCGGCGGCGCTCCGGATCGGCCCGCAGCCAGAACTCGATGGCGCGCGTACTTCGACGCGTCAGCTGTATGAGATTGCGCACGACCTGGACCTCTACGGCCGCCTGTTCCTGATCAAGGCGGTTCCGAAACTCCCGAAACTCGGGTCCCGGGTGGGTCATCCAGCGGTGAAGGGTTGCCGGTCCGATCCCGGCGAACCGGGCTGCCGCCGTGCGAGCGTTGCCCGTGCGGATCGCTAGGAAGAAGCGGTCTACGACTTCGGGTGTCAGCCGAGACGGGCGGCCGGGCCGACGGCGTTCACCGGGCGCGCGCGTCGATCCGAGGTCGTGACCGCAGTGTGGACAGACGGCCTCGCCCATCTTCTCCACCGGCGGTCTCGGACGCCGGGCCATCATGCCGGTGCCGCGTACGGCTGGCGGGCCAACGTGATCCCCACGACTGCCCGGGCCCCGCCCAGCAGCTTCAGGGCGCGAGCCTCCTCGCGAAGCGTCCAGCCGGCGGTGAAGATGTCATCGAAGACGGCCACGACCTTCCCCTGCGTCCGCGTCCGATCTGGGACCGCAAGAGCCGCGCGGAGCTCGTGCTCGGCCGCCTGTTTCCGCTGAGCTGCCTTCAACCCGACCATCTTCGGGGTCTCCGCCGTCTTGATGAGCGCCGGCGGGTCCTCGAGGTCGAGGTCCCACGGGTTGAGCCAGGCGACCTCCTGCTCCCGGTCGGCCGCGACGATGATCTCGCGGACGTGGTCCCATCTGCGGCGCGCTCCGGGCCCGATGAACACCGGGCTCCCGACGATCAGGTCGACGTTCTTGAAGGTCTCGTGCTCAGCCCAAAGGAAGCCGATCAGGATGCGGCCGAAGATCGCCGCCCAGTGCCGCTGATCGCTGTACTTGTAGCTGTCGATCGCGCTCTTGAGCCACGCGGTGCGCATCGCGATCGCGTAGTTCCAGTCAAACCACCGCTCGTCGGGCGTCATTCCGCAGACGGGGTTCCTGCACGTCGTCTGGCCCTCGCCAAAGGCCTGATCGCAGACCCCGCAGCGATCCCTGAAGGCGGCAAGCGGCTCCATGGTCCGTCGCGCGCAGCGATAGCACAGCATCGCGGTCCCCGTGGCGAGATGCGGACACCCGCGGCAACGACCGAACCCCGGGGCGTCCGCGAGCATGCGGTCGAGGATCGCGTCGGCCACGCGAAGGTCTCCGCGTCAGCCGAGCGCGAGCGTGAGCTGCCGGCGCTGGTCCGATCGTGCCTGGACCGCCTTCGGTGACTGCAGCATCCGGACGATGTCGTCGACACTCCGAACCTCGATCGCGCCGCGCTTGAGGTAACCCCGAGCCCACGGGCGATCGCGAACGAGCGAGGAGAGCAGGAACACCCGCTTCCCGTGCTCCAGGGCGTAGCGCGCCTGGAGCTTCGCCCCGCTCGTGGCGCTCGCCTCCACGACGACAGTGCCCTGACCCATCCCGGACATCACGACATTGCGCCGAGGAAACGAGTACCTTGCCGGGGGGGAGTCAGGCCAGAACTGCGACACGAGCGCCCCAGTCGACGCGATCCGCTCAGCGAGCGCAGCATTCTCGGGCGGGTAGACCAGCCTGATGCCGGTGCCCATCACCGCGATCGTCCGGCCGCCGGCCTCCAAGGCCGCCTCGTGGGCCGCGGTGTCGATCCCTCGCGCGAGGCCGGAGAGAACCGTTACCCCCGCTTCAACGAGCTGGGCTGCCAAGCGTCTGGCGCTCGCCACGCCTTCCACGGATGCCTCTCGAGTGCCGACCACCGCCACCGAGCGGGCATCATCAGCCTGCAGCGCCCCTCGAAATGTCAGGAACGGCGGCAGGTTGTAGATCAGGCGGAGGTTGACCGGGTACTCATCGTCCAGAACGGTCGTCAGTCGGACACCTTCAGCGTTGAGCTCCTCGAGCATCGCCGCGACAATCTCACGGTGTCGGGGGAGGGCGTCGCGCTCGGCTTCGATCGCCTGAACGGCCTCGGCTGCGTCGAGGCTCTTCTCAGCGGGCTCTCCTGCGAGCAGGCCAGCCAAGCCGCCGGGCCTCTGCGCCTGGCGAGCGACGAAGTGCCATGAAACCCCACGCACTCGGCACAGGGCAATGAGGTCGATGACCTCGTTCGCTGCCGTCACCCTACTCTCCTGTTTCGAACATCTGTTCGGGTGTTCGCACCGAACCATGCGCCGGTGCCAGCTAGCCTGTCAATAGTGTAGGCGGGCGGGCTTCGCCCCGAAGGGGGCGTTCCCGGCCTCGCCGGGCAGCCTGGCGGTGCGTCACCGGGTCAGGTCGGCGGGAGCAGGGTCACGAGGACCAGCCCCACCCGTCGCGATGACGAGTCCGATCGTGGCGAGAGCCAGCGTGTCTTCCGG
>PNKK01000045.1 GCA_013822395.1 Anaerolinea sp.
ACCCCGAGGCCATTGACATAGGGTGCGGCTCTCCTGAAGGTGCGCTCATGCCGCGCGGGGGATCACGTTGTCGGCGTAGCGAGCCTCGTGGACGCGCTGTCGCTCTTGCTCGATGTGGAAGCGCCAGTAGTCGTCAAAGTCACCGTTGCTGCATAGCACTCGCAACTTGAGGACGGCCTCGGCGCCTTCCAGGCCCCAGCGGGCGCCGGTGAGGTCCATCCGGTCCTTGATGAGATGGCGGCAGGCACCCTCGATGACGCCGGTAGCGATCAGCCAGCCCCGCCCCAGCGCGGTCGGGTAGTCGAGGTAGGCGCGCTTGTTGACCAGATAGGAGGCGCAGGCATCGGCGTTGGCCCGTCTGGCGCGGTCCAGGCCGTCGTGGGTCGCCTTGCGTCGGATGACGCCGGCCACCCGGGTGGCCCTTCCGGCGAGGACCGCAAGGGCCTGGCGGCGGACCCAGCCCTCGGCGTCGGGGTCGCCTTCGAGGTAGAAGCACCAGGCTGCGCGCCACAGGTACTCGAGCACGTGGATGAAGTCGACCACGATCGGTACGGCCACCTTCCGTGATCGGGCTTCTCCCTTGATCCGGTCGATCTGGTGGTTGTTGCCGTCCACGAGCGCGACCCAGGTGCGCCCATGATCGGGGTCCCGGCGGTCAGCCTCGTCGAAGATCTGGCCGACCACCGTCTGGGCGTCCTCGACCACGCTGGCGAGGAGCCACCTGTTCTGGGCGGTCGGTCCGGGGGCGGTGTCGGCACGTTCATCCTCGGTGGTCGGGAGGATGTCGGCCGAGGTGCGCGGGGCGGGGCTGATGTCGTAGACCGCGCCGACCTCGGCCATCCGCTTGCGGCCCCGCTTCTCGCCCCTGGACAGGCGCGTCGCCAGCTTCGCGGTGGCCCTGGCTGCCGCCGCCGCGGTCGGGGGACGCAACGCGTTCGCCCGCATGACGATGCCCTTGCCGTCACAGGAGATGACCAGCACGTCGTCGGGGGCCGTCGCGGGCGGCGGCCGGCGGGCGTAGAAGGCGCCGAAGTCGCTCGCCGCCCGCTGGGTGAGGGCTTCCACCTGGCGCTTGCCCACCTGCTGTCCCGTGCCCCGGCAGATGGCCTCGACGGCGCCCTCGAAGGAGCCACGGGAACTCTCGATCGCCGCCAGCCGGCGCAGCCCGTGGGAGTGGCGCTCCGTCGGCAGGTTGAGCAGCCCGTCGGCCGGATGGAGGTTCGGGAGGCCGGGTTTGCGGTAGGCGATCCGGGTCACCTCGACGGCGCCGAAGACCGTCCCGAGTGCGCGCTCGTGTCCGGCCTCGGCGGTCCCGCGGGGCACCCCCTCGGCGTCGACGACCGCCTGGAGCCTGGTCTCCCGCTGCGCTCGCAGGTCGAGATGGTCCTGAAGCAGTTGACGGAACAGCTCCCGGGCGTCGACCTGCAGGCGCGCCTCCAGCTCGCCGTGGGACAGCCCGCCCGCCTCCGCGCCGTCGAGCCAGGCGAGTGTGCGCTCGAACCGATCACGCGACCCGCCGAACGGGTCGCCGGACGGCCCGTCGAGTCGGCCGCTCATCGTGGCCTCGCTCGCCGGCCGGCGAGCGCGGCCACGAGCGCAGCCAGCCCGGCGTCGCCCTCCGCTTCGAGGCGCCCTTTCCTGGTCCGGTACCGCTCGACCGCGGCCCGGACCGCCGCGACGTCGGCCGCGGGCAGCATCAGGAAGCGGGTCCGACCGCGCTCCGAGTAGCTGAGCACCGGCGCCTCGTGGAGGCGCTCGCCGTCCGCGCACCGGCAGGTCGGCTTGCCGCACCGGCGGCGGTGGACGACGACCGAGCCGCGGACGAGCCGCGGCACACCAGACGAACCTCGATCCGGCATCGCCACACCATCATCCTCCATCTCCATTCTGCTAGCGGAGCGCTGGCAGACTCGGGCGCATGATGGTGCCGCAGGCGTCGATTCGCAAGGGCGCGCCGGAAGCCAGACGGCGCGGTACGGGCAGCTCTATGTACGTCGCACGACGCGAAAGTGGGACAGCGCGCTACGCCCCTTCAGGAGAGCCGCACCCATTGACATATATGTGACAATACCGGCTACAGCACAGGCGCCTCGAGGGCGCAACCCGGCAACCATCGAGCTTCGACCTACTATCGCCGATTTGAGCGCGTGCTCGGGGCTGGCGAAGGCGAGAACGTTCGACAGATGATCGCAGAGGCGGCGCTGATGCTCGGCGCGACACTGGCTCGCACTGCTCTGGGTGCTGTCCTTCTGTTCGCTGCCGTGTTGAAGCTGCGGAATGGTCAGGGCCGGTTCCTCCGCGCGATCCTCGGCTACGAACTCGTCCCAGGTTGGGCGACCGACATCCTGGCCCGGTGGCTGCCGTGGGTCGAGTTGACCACCGGCGCCATGCTTGTCGTCGGGCTCCTCTCGCCGCTCGCCGCAGTCATGGCCTTCGGTTTGCTGCTGACCTTTACCCTGGCGATCGTTCATGCTCTTCTCGCAGGAATGAACAATGACTGCGGGTGCACCGGTGCGCCCACCCCTGTCCAGTGGCGCCTCGTTGCCCGAAACCTGGGCCTGATGGCGCTCGCGATCCTTGTCTATGCAGCCAACGGAGGCGCGCTGTCACTTGACGGGATGGTTTCCGGCCCGACTCCAACCACCATGCGGCTGGACATGTTCACGGCAAGCCTCGTGCCGGTGTGGATCAGCTTCTCCGTGGCCGTTCTGCTGCTGCGGCGTCACAGCCGGACGCGCGCACGTTCGTCCGCTGAACCCGACTCTGGGTAGCGAGCCCGGCGCAACTCCACAGCGAAGGGAGGAGGTCGATGCCCACGAGATAGCCAACGTCGGCTACTGCTCGGCGCCATCCAGTTCGACATGGAGAAGACGAATGGACGTACGAGACGTATCTCGGCGATCGTTGTTGCGCCGAGGCGTGACCATTGGCTTCGCGTCCCTCGCCGCACCTCTTGCGCAGCTCTTTCCCGAAGCAAACATCGTCGCCGGCAAGGAGGGGCCCGGAACCGCCGCAGCGATTCTCAAGAAGCCGGACGATCTCCTTCTGCGTGTCATCGAGGGGAAGCAGGCCTCTAACCTCATCTCAGATGTGTTGTCTCATGAGGACGTCAGAACGCTTCTTGGCGTCCTCCCGGCGTATTCTCCGGTCATCGGCGAGGCCAGAGTCCAGTCTGGAGCGTGGCAGCGCGGCCGGCACCGGGCTGTTGGCGTTTCCATCCCGCTCATCGATGCCATGGCGGGCGAGGCCGCACTCCTCTACGTCGAGACGGACGGTGTCCCGTCGAGCGTGCTTGTCGAATTCCCGAATCCAGCGGACCGCACCAACGCAAGGATCCATGTCGCCTCTGGCGGCCGCGTGACCGATGTCGATACCCTTGCGGCAGCGGCGACCACGGCATGTACCGTTGATTGCCTCCTGCGGTGCCTACCGCTCTACGGATGCAGTGGCCTGGCGCTGACTCTCTGCACCGCGGCGCTGCTCACGTGTCCTTTCTTCTTCCCAACATGCTTCGCCGCTTGGGGCTGCACCCTGTACTGCGGCGGCGCGTTCGCGCAGTGCAACTGCTGGTGTCACTGCACGTGCTAGTTCGACTCGTCGCGGCTAGACGTTGTGGGACGACAAGCGCCTAATCGAGCCAGGAGAGGTGACCCCGATGCATGCAGGAGAGCAGCCACGCGACCCGCAAGCCCGCCCAAGGGACAGGAGGACGACCCTGGTAGCCGGCGCCCTCGTCTGGCTGCTCTTCATCGCCAACCTCGCGTACGACGTCCTCCGCGATGGGCGCGTGACCGGATTCAGCGTGGTGGTGTTGGCGGCCCTTGTGATTGGAACCCTTTACGCGCGGTACCGCGGCCTCATGGGCCGAGCTCCTGTGAGGTTCGTGTGGTTCACGTACCTTCTCGTCGCTCTGGTGCTTGTTGCGTTGGCAATCAATTTCGTGCTCTCGACGGTGGTCACTTGACCGTGAACCGGACCCGAATCCTTGGACAGCCGCAGGGGCTTGCTTGATCATGTGGCACCGGCCGTGAGGGCACGAGCGTAGGTCTCGCGCGGGGTGCAGTGGCCGTGCCGCTTGATGAGCAAGCTGTCGTTGTAGCCCGCGATGAAGGCCCGGACGCTGGCCGCGAGCTCGTCGAGGCTCCGCCGCGCCCTGCTCCAGATGCGCTACTCCTTGAGCCTCACGATGAAGCGCTCAGCGCAGCCGTTGCAGGCCGACTCGCCCGACGTCGGCCGGCGAGTCGGCGAGGCCCAGCCAGCGGAGGGGGCCCAGGAGTGCGAGCTGGCGTACGGGGGTCACCCGTCGTGGCCGATGCGATCCCAGATGGCGTCGTAGATCGGTTCAGGGCGGCGAACCGGTCGCCCCCGGCGGGCGCCGATGCCCACGCCTCGGCGGTGACGTGATGGACGCAGACAGAGGGCCAGACCCGGCGGGCCAGACCCGGCCACGGCTGCCGGCTCCAGCGGCTCGCCCGGCCTTCTGACGGCGAGACCGTTTGGCGGCCCTACCGCCAGCCGGTGCCGTAGGTCTGGTCGGCCGTAAGCAGGCGGCCCTCGGCGAAGCGCCGGAGCGCGAACGGGGAGAGATCGACCGTGCTTGCGGCGCCGTCGAGGATCAGCTCCGAGAGGCCGAGCCCGACCGCCGGCGAGGTCTTGAACCCGGTGCCGCTGTGGCCGCAATCCAGGTACAGCCCATCGGGTCCGGCCTGGCCGATGATCGGCCGCTGGTCGGGGGTGATCCCGTCCTGGCCGCTGTGCGCCGAGTGGAACGTGCCGTCGGCGAGACCGGGAATCCGGCGGACGACGCGCTCGGCGACCCGCCGGTCGAACCCCGGCGCCGAGGCGGCGGTGTCCCGGTCCGGCGATCCCCCGATCTCGCAGCCGTCCTCCAGCCCGACGAGGACGAGGCTCGAACCCTCCGGCCGGAGGTACATCGAGTTCCGATCGTCGATGACCACCGGGAACGGGACGGGGACGGCCGGCGGCGCGCCGAGGAAGGCCGTGTCGTGGCGCCAGGTGCGGACCGGGATCTCGAGGTCCGCGAGCTGCGCCACCCGGGCCGACCAGGCGCCGGCGGCGACGACCACGACCGGGGCGGCGAACGATCCCCGGGTCGTCGCGACGCCTGTGACGGCGCCGCCGGCCGCGTCGATGGCCGTCACCTCCGAACCCTGGACGAGCCGCGTCCCCATCGCGCGGGCCGCGGCGAGGAAGCCGGTGGCGGTCGCCGTCGGGTCCGCGTACCCCGACGCCGGTTCGTGGGCGGCCACCTCTCCGTCCTCGACGGCCAGCACCGGGAGAATCCGGCGGATCTCATCTGCCTCGACGAAGGAGGCATCAACGCCGAGCTGCCGGTGCGCGGCCACGTTCGCCCGGAGGCGTTCCGCGACGTCGGCCGGCTCGATCCACAGGAAGCCGGTCTCCACGAAGCCGCACTCGCCACCGACCCGTTCCGGCCAGGCTCGGAACCACTGGAATGACGCCCACGCGAGACGAGACTGGGCGAGCAGGGCGTCGTGCATCCTGACGAGGCCGCTCGAGCGCCCTGTCGCACCGGACGCGGCCGTCGACCGTTCGACCACGACGACGCGCGCGCCGCGGCACGCCAGGTGGAACGCGAGGCTTGCGCCCTGGACCCCCGCGCCGACGACGACGACGTCGGCCGTCTCGACCATGCCGTGGGCGCTCGGCTACGAGATCGGCTCGAATCGTGCCTGGAAGAACCGCAGGTACTTCGGCTCGTAGACCATCCGGAGGCCGCGAGCCGAGTCGCGGGCGTCGTGGCACGCCTTGACCGACTCCGCGACGACGTCCATGTGGGCCTGGGTGTAGACCCGCCGCGGGATCGTGAGCCGGGTGAGCTCGAGCTTCGGTCGGTGGTGGTCCCCGGTTTCCGGGTCGCGACCGGCCGACGCGATCCCCCGCTCCATCGACCGGATGCCCGAATCGAGGTACAGCTCCGCGGCCAGTGTCTGGGCCGGGAAGAGGTCCTGCTCGAGGTGCGGGTAGAAGCGCCGCGCGTCGAGGAAGATCGCATGCCCGCCGACGGGCTGAACGATGGGGATCCCCCACTCGGTCAGGAGCTCGCCGAGGTAGCGCACCTGGCCGACCCGCGAGCGGACGTGCTCGTCCTGGACGGACTCCTCGATCCCGATCGCAAGCGCCTCCATGTCCCGCCCGGCCATGCCGCCGTACGTGTGAAGCCCCTCGTAGACCACGACGAGGTTCCGGAGCTCCTCGAAGACCGCGTCGTCGTTCACGGCCAGCCAGCCGCCGATGTTGACGAGGTTGTCCTTCTTGGCCGACATCCAGGCGCCGTCCGTGTGCGAGCAGAACTCGCGCAGGATCGCGGCGATCGGCATGTCGCCGTAGCCGTCCTCACGCTCCTGGATGAAGAGCGCGTTCTCGACCATCCGGGTGGCGTCAAGGAGGAGTCGGAGCCCATGTCGATCGCACAGCGCGCGAAGCGCCCGGACGTTTGCCATCGAGACGGGCTGGCCGCCCGCCATGTTCACCGTCCCGGCGAGGCTCACGTACGGGATCCGGTCCGCACCGACCTCGTCGATGAGGGCGCCCAGCTTGGCGAGGTCCATGTTCCCCTTGAACGGGTGGAGCGACTCGGGGTCGTGGGCCTCGTCGATGATCACGTCGTGGAACGTCGCGCCTGCCAGCTCCTGGTGGAGTCGCGTGGTGGTGAAGTACATGTTCCCGGGCACGTGGTCGCCGGGCTTGATGAGCGTCTGGCTGATCAGGTGCTCCGCGCCACGGCCCTGGTGGGTGGGCACGATGTGCCGGTACCCGTAGAACCGCTGGACCGCCGCCTCGAGGTTGTAGAAGTTCCGGCTGCCCGCGTAGGCCTCGTCGCCGAGCATCATCCCGGCCCACTGGCGGTCGCTCATCGCCGAGGTTCCCGAGTCCGTCAGGAGATCGATGTAGACGTCCCGGGAGCGGAGGAGGAACGTGTTGTAGCCGGCCTCGACGAGGGCGGCCGCGCGTTCCTCGCGCGTCGTGACCGCGAGGGGCTCGACCATCTTGATCTTCCACGGCTCGGCCCAACTGCGGCGTCCGTGCTGCTGGCCCATCGTGTGGGGCGGTTCGTGCGCCATCGCGATCGCTACCTCCTTCGGCCCGATGGCCCAAGGGTATCGCTCAGGCCCGGGCCGGCGCTCGGTCGAGGTCGGCCACGGGCGGCTGGCCCGTCCGAGCCATCCGGCCTCGCACGGTCACGATCATCGCGACCGCGACCACGATCACCGCCGACGCGACGAGCGTCCGGGGCGTGATCGGCTCGGCGAGGATGAGGCCACCGAGCACGACCGCGACCACGGGATTGACGTACGCGTAGGTCCCGACGAGCGAGAGCGGCGCGTTCCGGAGCAGCCAGGCGTAGGCGTTGAACGCGACGAGGCTGCCGATCACGGTGAGGTAGGCGAGAGCCCATAGCGACGAAGCGGAGACGGCCTCCGGCCGGAACCGCCCGAGCTCGCCGGTCACCCCCGCCTCGACGAAGAGGGCGACCGATCCGAGGAGCATCTGGAGCCCGGACGCCATGAGCGGGCGGGCGGGAAGCTTCGCCTTCCGGGCCGAGAACAGCGACCCATGCGCCCAGCCGAGCGAGGCGGCGAGGAGGATCGCCACACCGAACAGGTCGATCGCGTTCGCACCGTCGCCGAACGGCCAGACGAGCAGCACGACGCCGGTCAGTCCGATCGCGATCCCGATCAGGATGAGTCTTGGGAACGGATCTCCGAAATAGAGGCGGCCCAGGACGGCGAACCAGAGCGGGATCAGCGCGATCAGAATCGCGGCGATTCCGGACGGCACGGTCTGCTCGGCCAGGGCGACGAAGCCGTTGCCGATGCCGAGCAGGAGCGTCCCCACGATCGCCGAGTCGCGCCACTCGCGGAGACTCGGAAGACGGAAGCCGCGCCCGGCACGGAGGACCTCCCAGCCGAACAGGACGGCGCCGGCGATCGCGAACCGCAAGGCGGCACTCAGGAACGGCGGGATCGTCTCGATCGAGATGGCGATCCCGAGGTAGGTCGAGCCCCAGACGACGTAGATCGTCCCCATCGCCGCCCACAGGGCGAGACCCCCGGTCTGCTTTGGCATAGTCGAGTGGTCCAAGATGGGCGGAGTGTACCGGGAAACGTCGGGCCGCACCAGGGCCCTCCCTGAGCACGGCTCCCTCGGCACGCCGCCGCTCGGCGAGCCTGTCTCCGGCCTGCCGCCTGCTGCTCTCCGGCCTGTCCTCCGCTCCCCGGTCGTGATCGAGCACATTCATCAGATCCGAGGCATTCACGCTCGGCCGGCCCCCGGATTCGTCGGAATCGGTGCATGGCCACGCTCAGATGTCGCCGGATCGATGAACGAGATCGATCAAGGGGCCGGGACCGGCCGGGGGGAGGGGATCAGCGGCCGGCTGGCACAGGAGATGGGATGCCTCCCCGCGCCGACCGAGTCCCGCTATGCCGCCCGGGCGGCGCCGGACGCCGGTCGGCACTCGCGGCAGGCGCGGTAGCCGGCGGCGTAGGCGGCCGGCAGGGACCGGAACGGAACCCGGTGTCGGGACGTGATCCGTTTCGCGTTGCGGCAGGTCGGCAGGCAGACGATGTGCGTCGTGTCCGAGCCGATGTACCGGAGCCCGGCGCGCGCGCCAGCCTCGAGCTCGTCAGGGTCCAGGCCTTCGGCGGCGAGGATCGCCCGCTTCGCAGCCGGCCCACCGAGCGAGTACTGGCCGATGCTCCCGTCGCTCCGGACCACCCGGTGGCACGGTACGACGAGCGGCACGGGGTTGTGGGCGAGTGCGGTCCCGACGGCCCGGACGGCCTTCGGCCGGCCGATCTCGGCGGCGACCCAGCCGTATGGCCTGACCTCGCCGCGCGGGATCTCGAGCGCCTTCATCCAGACGACGACCTCGAATTCGGTTCGGCCGCGCAGGTCGAGTGGGATCCGAACGCGACGGTCTCCGGCGAGTCGCGCCTCGACGGCGCGGGCGAGGTCGGCGGGCACAGCGTCCGCGTGATGGAGCGGCCGGCGGACGCGCTCGACGAACCGCCGCTCGAACGCGTCGCGGTCGCCTGCACGATCCACCCAGGAGATCCCGCGACCGTTCCACGCGACGACGATCGAGCCGAGCGGCGAGGGGAGCTCCGCATACCGGTCCGCGAGGCCGACCGCGACGAGCGTGGCAGGCGCCAGGGTTGCGGGCGCCTGGACGGCGAGGCGGGGGAGGGCTGCCTCGAGGGCCACGTCGGCCACGGGGTTGGCGGATCGAGCGGTCATGCGGTCATCTCCCTTTGGGGTGCGAGGTCGGGGTCGTTGGCGAGGTGGATGCGCAGCTGGGCGAGGCCCCGGCTAACGTGGGCCTTGATCGTTCCCTCGGGACGGTTGAGCGCGACGGCGACCTCGGCCACCGATAACCCGTCGATGTGCCGGAGGATGACGGCCGCTCGAGGGCCCGGCGGCAGCCCCAGGAGGGCGACGGCGAGGGCCCGAATCGTCTCCTGTCGCGCGGCCCGCTCATAGAGCTTCGCGCCGTCGTCCGGCCCGGCGAGCTCCGCGCCCGCGTCCACGATCGACTCCAGCTGGAGGGGCGGGCGGCGCTCGTCCAGGCGTCGACGACGGTTTCGGGCCAGGTTCAAGACGATCGCCGCGAGCCATGGACGGAGCCGGAGATCGCGGATTCGCTCCGCGTCATACCCGGCCATCGCCCGGTAGGCACGGACGAACGCGTCCTGGACCACCTCCTCCGCGTCTCGCGGCTCGCCGAGAAACCGCAGGGCGATGGTATGCAGCCGGTCCTGGTGGGTCCTGACGAGGGTACCGAACGCGCCGTCGAGGTCGACGGCGAGGCGGGCGACGAGCGCAAGATCCGGGTCCATCAACCCCTACAACACGTCAATCGCGAGATCGGTTGCATCTTGCACCGTCGATCGGCAACTCTCAGGGCGTCGCCGGCACGAAGGCTCACATGCTACCGTGGAATAGCCGGTTATTTCCTGGTCGGGTCGTGCGACAATCCGTGCGCGATGCGCCTCGACGACCGCTACGACGACCTGGTTGCCGCGCTTGGTGGGTTCTACCGGACGTGGCTCGTCTACCTTGGCGTCGACCTCGGGCTCTTCCGCGCGCTTCGGGCAGCCGGCGAGGCGGGGCTCGGCCCGGACGAGTTGGCGCTCCGGACATCCACCCACCCTCGTGCGGTCGCCACGTGGGCCTGGGCAGCCGCCGCGCACGACCTCGTCCAGGCGGACGGCAACGGCATCAGGGTGGACCCGGAGACGGCGACGATCCTCCTCGACGAGCAGCGGTCCGAGTTCCTCGGCGGCCAGTTCGTCCACTCGGTCGTGGCGACCCTCGACTGGGATCGGATGACCGACTTCTTCCGGACCGGCGTCCCGGCGGCCTCGCGCCCGGACCGCTATCGCACCGCGATCGAGCAGGTCACGCGCCAGGACATCGCGGTCTTCTTCACCGAGGCCCTGGCCGCCCTCCCGAACCTCGTCGCGCGCCTGGTCTCCGGTGGCCGCGTCCTTGACGTGCACTGCGGCGGCGGACGCTGGCTCGTCGCAATGGCCCGGCGTTTTCCTGAGCTCCAGCTCATGGGGATCGAGGCGGAGCCGGACTCGATCGCCCGGGCAAAGGAGCTCATCGAGAGCACCGGCCTTGCTGACCGCATCCGGATCGAGGCGGTCGCCCGGACCGAGGTGACCCGGCCCGGCCGGTTCGACCTCATCTACTACCAGTACGCGCTGCACGGCCTGCCCGACCCGCCCGCCTCGCTCCGGGCTTCGTGGGACGCCCTGGATCCGGGCGGCACGCTCCTCGTCCTCGACTGGCTTCTTCCGAGCGAGTCCGACGAGATGCGGACGATCCACGGCGAGCTGATCGCCGGCGTCCACCTCGACGAGGTATTCATGGGGGCGGGCCTCCACGACCTCGGGGCCTACCGGCGCTGGTTCGCCGAAGCCGGCATCCCGGAGCCCGAAGTCATCGAGCTGCCGTCTGGCGCCACGCTCTTCGTCGCCGACCGGCCCTGAGCCGAGCGTGCTCGATCCCGTCGTCCCGGACGGGGCACTCGCACGACGCCTGGCGGCGCATGAGGCGTCGGTTCACGCCTGGGGCGCGCGCGAGCTGCGCGACCTCGGCGATGCGGTCCTGCTCCACGATCTCACCGATCCCGAGCCGTTCTGGAACCGGGTCGCGGCTCCCGACTGGCCGGCGAAGGCCGCGGCGTTCGATCGTCGCCTCGATGAGATCGTCACGCTCTTCGCCACGCTCGGGCGGCTGCCGCACGTCCGGACGCTGGCGCTCGGCAACCGTCCCGAGGATCTCGCGACGCGCCTCGGCGACGCCGGATTCCGGCCGGTCAGAGCGGATCGCTCCATGATCCTGGAGGTCCCCGGGCCGTGCCTCGCGCTCGCCCGGACGCTCGCTGTGCGGCGGGACCTCCAGCTGGAGCATGTGGGCCATGGGCCGGAGCTCCGAGCGATGGAGGTCGCGCGCCTCCTTGTCCGCGCCTTCGACGTCGAGACGGACCGCGTGCCGGCACTCGGGGCAGAGACGCTCGCCGCGGGCCGCCGTCCGGGGGGCGCCGTCCTCCTGCTCTTGGAGGCGGGTCTCCCGGCCGCCGTCGCGCGCCGGCTCACGGCGGATGGCGGCACATACCTCTCATCGATCGGGACCGCGCCGGCGCTCCAGGGCCGTGGCCATGGCTCGCTCGTCACCGCGCTCGCCGTCGCGGAGGCACTCGCCGAGGGGACACGGTTCGTCCACCTGCTCGTCGATGCCGAGAACCGCGCGGCGATCCACCTCTACGAGCGCCTCGGGTTCGTGCCGATCGGAGAGCCCGTCCTCGACCTTCTCATGCCCTGATCGGCGGCCCGGGTCCGGCGGTCCCGCCACATCCCGCCGCCGCTCGCTCCCCTCGCGGTACCATGGCGGCGATGATCGACACCGCCGGGACCATCCTCCGGCCCGCCGAGACCGGTGACGCGGTACGCATCGCCGCGCTCTTCACCGAGGAGGGCTATCCCGTTGGCCCGTCCGCGATTGTTGCGCGCCTGGCGCGCTTCGCCGGCCCGGATTCGGCGGTCGTGGTCGCGGACCGGAACGGCGAGGTCATCGGCTTCATCGCCCTCCACGTGCTGCCACGCTTCGAGCATGACGACGCCGTCGTGCGGATCCTCGCGCTCGTCGTCGACGCCGGGGCCCGCGAGCGAGGGGTCGGACGCCTCCTCATGGCCGAGGCGGAGCGGGTCGGTCGGGAGCGTGCGGCCGCCTTCGTCGAGGTGACCGCCGGCCACCACCGGCCCGACGCGCGCCGCCTCTACGAATCGCTCGGCTACGACGCGTCCGTCACGGCCTACCTCCGCAAGCGCCTGTGACCGTCGCAGCTCCGGCGGCCCGGGAGACGGGCCTGGCGATCCGTGTCCACAACCTGCGTAAACAGTACGGGGAGACGCGCGCCGTGGACGGGATCTCGTTCGAGGTCAGGTCCGGTGAGGTCTTCGGACTGCTCGGCCCGAACGGAGCCGGCAAGACCACCACCGTCGAGATCCTCGAGGGCCTGCGCGCGGCTGATTCCGGCGAGGCGATGGTTCTCGGGATCGACGCGAACCGGAACCCGGAGACGCTCAAGCCGCGGATCGGCGTGGCGCTCCAGACGGCCTCGCTCTATCCGAAGCTGACCGTCACCGAGGTCCTGGACCTGTTCCGCTCCTTCTACGGACGGCGCGGCCACTCGACGGGCGAGCTCATCGAGCGCTTCGATCTCACCGAGAAGCGCACCAGCCAGACCCGCGAGCTGTCGGGTGGGCAGCGCCAGCGCCTGGTGGTCGCCCTGGCGCTGGTGAATGATCCCGAGCTCGTCTTCCTCGATGAGCCGACGACCGGCCTGGACCCGGCCGCCCGGCGCTCGCTCTGGGAGGTCGTCCTCGATCTCAAGCGGCAGGGCCGAACGATCCTCCTCACGACCCACTACATGGAGGAAGCCGAGGTCCTGTGCGATCGGCTGGCGATCATGGATCACGGCCGGTTTCTTGAGTCGGGCACGGTGAAGGAGCTCGTCGGCAGGCATTTCCAGGAGCGAGCCGTTCGGTTCGATCGGATCCACGGCCTCGCCGATGCCTCCCTCGCCGCGATCGACGGCGTGGTGTCCGTCGCCCACGAGAACGGCGAGGTGGTCCTCTACACCCGCGACGTGCCCCGAGCGATCGACGGGCTCCTCGCCGCGGCCGGCGCGGCCGGCACCGAGCCCGAGAACCTGACGATCCGCCGTCCGACGCTCGAGGACGTCTTCCTGGCGCTGACCGGGCGCGCCCTGCGCGACTAGGAACCGACCCACGATGCAGGCACTCCTCCAGCTCACGATCGCGAACATCCGGAGCTTCGTCCGCGACCGGGCGGCGATGTTCTGGACGCTGGTGTTCCCGCTGATCTTCATCCTCATGTTCGGGGCGATCTTCACCGGTGGCGGGACCTCCACCCGGGTCTTCGCGTGGGTTGACGGCGACGGATCGGCAGCTTCGGCCGAGCTCCGGGCCGCGTTCGCCGAGCTCGACAATGTCGAACTGAGGGACGCGACCGAGGCGGGTGGACTCGACGCGATGCGCCAGGGGGACCTGCGGGCCGTCATCGTCGTCCCGGCCGGATACGGGGCGGCGGTCGCCGCGGCCGCGCGAGCGCCGGGTCCGCCGGTGGCGATCACGGTCTACACGGATCCTACGCAGCAGAATCAGAGCGCGGACACGTTCCGGTTCGTCCAGACCGTGCTGGGCCGGATCAATCTCGAGGTGAGCGGCCGTGGACCGGCGGTGGTCCCCGAGGCGCGCGCGGTTCAGACCGAGTCGCTCACCTTCATCAGCTACCTCGTCCCGAGCATCCTCGGCATGTCCCTGATGCAGCTCGGCGTCTTCGCGGCGATCCCGCTGGTCGCCGACCGCGAGAAGCTCATCCTCAAGCGGCTCAGCGCGACGCCGCTCCGGCGCTGGCAACTGGTCGGCAGCAACGTCCTGATGCGCCTGCTCATCGGGATCGTGCAAACGCTGATCATCGTGACCGTGGGGGCGCTCGCCTTCGACGTCCAGATCTCCGGCAACGTCCTCCTGGTCGCCGCCCTCGTCGTCCTGGGCTCGCTGTCGTTCATCTCGCTCGGCTACGTCATCGCGTCGTTCGCCCGGACCGAGGACGCCGCGAACGGCATGACGAGCGTGGTCCAGTTTCCGCTTATGTTCCTGTCGGGAACCTTCTTCCCGATCGACGAGATGCCGGAGGTCCTCAGGGGCATCGCCCGTGTCCTCCCGCTGACCTATCTGTCCGACGCGCTCCGCCAGGTGATGGTCGGAGGAACGCCGTTCTCGCCGCTCTGGCTCGACTTCGCCGTGCTTGGCCTGTTTCTCGCCATCTGCTTCGCGATCTCTGCCCGCTTCTTCCGCTGGACCTGACTACCGGCGCGGCGCCCAGTGATCGGCCGGAGGGAGCCAGGTCGGTCCTACCAGCGCTCCTTGTGAACGAGCTCGTCGAGCGGCCGCCGACCACCCGGCCGGAGCGGTCGGGTGAGGTCCAACGGGTTGGCCGGGTACCCGAACGAGAGCAGGTACTCGCAGGCGCGATCCTCCGGGTAGCCCAGCAGTCGGCGGGCAAGGTCCGGCTCGTAGACCGTCGCGGGGCAACTCCCGATCCCGAGCGACCACCCGGCGAGGATCATGCTCTGCGACGCGAGGCCCAGGTCCCAGAGCACCGACAGCGGCTGGTCGGGTCCCCGTGGATCAGGCGTCACCAGCGCCACGGCCGCCGCGGCACCCGCGAGGTGCCCGGCGAACGGCCCGACGTGGCTGAGCTGCCGGAGGTGCTCCCGGTCGGTCACCACGATGAAGTCCCAGCGCTGCTGGTTCTTTGACGAGCTCGCTCGCCTCCCGGCGTCGAGGATGGCGGCGAGGTCATCCGGCTCGAGGGGGCGATCGGCGAACCGCCGGACGACACGCAGTCCGTGGATGGCCTCGAGGACGTCCATCTCGATCAGGCCTCGAGGCCCGGAGCGGGCGCTGCTGGCGGAGCGGCCTCGGCCGTCAGGGCGGACGCGGCGGACGCGGCCACCGACTCGTCCGATGTGGAACCCGGCAGGTCGTCGAGGGCGCTGAACCTGCGCTCGTCGTCCGGGGGGCGCCGGGCGTCCACGGCGCGCGCGACGCGCCCGGCCTCCTCCGGTTCGAGGGGACCGCCGAGGGCACGCGCCAGGAACCGCGCAACAGCCTCGCGATACTCCGCGAACTCGTACAGCCAGCTGTGCTGGCCGGCGGGGATCTCCAGGGCCTCAGCCGGTGCCGCTCCGTCGCCCGGGCCGGCGCGCGCGGCCCTCGACGCCGAGGTGAGACGGCCGAGGTGAGCGAACGGCACCACCCGGTCGTCCATGCCGTGGATCGCGAGGATCGGGCCGTCGTAGCGCCGGATCGCCGCCGTCGCCGAGATGGCATCGACGGCATGGCCGCGCGGCTCGAGGTAGACGCGGGTCGTCAGCCACGCCAGGGGATAGGCGATTGGATCGGGGATCGGGAGGCGGGCAAGACGGAAGGTCTGGCGCGTGAGGCGGTGGGGATCGGCGGGGGTGGCGGTGAGGACGGCCGCCGCCACGCGCGGCTCCGCTGCGGCGGCGAGGATCGCCCCGATCGCGCCCATCGAGTGGCCGAGTACCGCGACCGCCGTGACCTCCTGCCGGGCGAGCGCGACGCCGACCGCGGCGAGCGCGTCCGAGCCGAACTCTGCGGCGCTGATCGGCAGCTCCTCGGCCGGGTTCGCCCCGTGGCCCCGGACATCGAACGTGAGCACGTGGTAGCCCGCAGCGTGGAGGAACTGGGCATTCGGGAGCGTGCGGTGGCGCCCGGACTCCCAGCCGTGCACGAGCACCACCGCCGGACCCGGTGCGCCGTCCCGCGCCGGGATCCACCACGCCGGAAGGACGAGGCCGTCGGGGGTCGGGACATCGAGTGCTTCGAACGGCAGGCCGACATCGCCCGGGTCCATCGTCGGGGGATGCGGGCGCGGAACGCCGGCGCGCGCCCGATACACGTGCGCGAACCGCCAGGCGAGCGCGAACGGGGCCACGGCGGCGACGGCGGCGACGCCGGCCACGCCGGCGCGCCGGATCGAACCACGGGATGTCATCCGATACAGGGGACGGCAGGCGGGCGATCGTGTCAAGTGATCGATCGCCCTCACGATGGTCCATCTCGGGGGGAAGCCCTGTCGGCCTGTCGG
>PNKK01000046.1 GCA_013822395.1 Anaerolinea sp.
GCTTCCCACCCGTGATAGCCTATCGACCGCCGCGGATGGAGAGGTCGCATAGAGGCCTAGTGCGGCGGTTTGCTAAACCGTTATGGGGTTACACCCATCGGGGGTTCGAATCCCCCCCTCTCCGCCATATCGACGGCATCGCGTGCGCCCGTAGCTCAGCGGATAGAGCGTCAGGTTGCGGACCTGAAGGTCGTGGGTTCGAGTCCCGCCGGGCGCGCCACATTCCGCCCTCGGATCAGCCTGTCAGTCATCGCGTGGCCCTTGGCGGGTCGCCCCGGAGGATGAAACGCCGGCCTTCTGTCAAGGGACAGCGGGACTTCCTCCTGGGCGGACAGCTGGGCTCCCTCTCCGCGGACACGTGATCTCCACGCCGGCGGACAGCTGATCTCCCTCGTTGGTCAGCCGAGCGGCACCACCCCCTTCCCCGCGGTCGCCTCGGCGAGCCGGTAGCTGGCGCCCTCGGTGAGGACGACGTGGGCGTGGTGGAGGAGCCGGTCGACCGTGGCCGTGGCGAGGGTCTTGGGCATGATCGTGTCGAAGCCCGACGGGTGGAGATTGGACGTGACCGCGACGCTGCGCCGCTCGTAGGCGGCGTCGACGACGCGGTAGAAGGCCTCGGCCGCCTCGGCGCCGGCGGGCAGCATCCCGATGTCGTCGACGACGATGAGGTCGCTGCGGCAGATCCGGGCGACGACCCGCCCGGTCGAGCCGTCGACCTTGGCCCGCCCGATCGTCGCGGTGAGCGACTCGAGGCTGAACCAGGCCACCCGGCGCCCCGTGTCGATGGCGGCGCCGGCGAGGCCCTCGAGGTAGTGGGTCTTGCCGGTGCCCGACGGACCGGCGAGGACGAGGTTCTCCGCCCGGGTCAGCCACTCGAGCGTGGCGAGGGCGTGCTGGGTCGGGAGCGGGATCGCCGAGTCGGTCTCGCGCCACGACTCGAGCGTCTTGCCGGCCGGGAAGCCGGCCGACCGGCGGCGCATCGCGCGGGTCGCCGCGTCCCGCCCGGCTGCCTCCTCGACGAGCAGGACCCGGAGCACCTCGGCCGGATCCCAGCGCTGGGCGCGGGCGGTGGCCAGGACCTCGGGCGCCGCCCGCCGGATGTACGGCAGGCGGAGCCTTCTGAGGACCGCCGTGAGCTCGGGAGGCAGGGGCGGCGGCTCGGGCGGGTTCATCTTCATCGCCCGAAGCCTTCCCAGGCGGCGGTGCCCGGCTGGGCGCTGAACGCCTCGTCAAGGGTGGTCAGCGCAGCATCGGACTCGCGACCGGCGAGATAGTCGAGGATCGAGGGCAAGTCGCCCTCGGCGAAGCGCCCAGCGGCGGCCGCGGTCGCGAGCGCGACCTCGACCCGCTCACGTCCGACGAGCGCCGCGAGCTCGACCGCACGGGCCATCTTGGCCCGCACCCGGGCCGTGCCTGACCCTGCCGCCTCGACGAGCCAGGTCTCGGCACCCGGGCCGATCAGCAGGAAGGCCCGTTCCGTCGGGTCGACCGGTCTCGGCCCGGCTCCGCGGGTTCCTCGCCCGGCCGGATGATCGAGAAAGTGGGTGTCGTCAAGTCTCGGCTGGCCCGGCGTCGAGCGGGAATGGCGGGCGATCTCGGCCAGCCCCGCCTCGGTCCGGGCGACGATGACGACCTCGTCGCCCGCGACCCGCACCCAGACCTCGGCGCCGACGAAGGCGCGAGGGGTCGAGTAGCGGACCGAGCCTAGGCGGATGGTCTGGTCGTCGTTCACCGTGCGGGTCTCGCCGAGCGCCGCCGTGTACGGCTCGACGGGCAGGGTGTGGAGGTGGGCGCGCTCGATCGCGAGCAGGTCGTCGGGTCGCCTCCCGGTCTCGCGGTGGACCCGGGCATTGACGGTGGCGCAGAACGCGACGCAGGCCGAGGCAAGGTCGGCGAAGCTCGCATACGCCCCGAGCAGGTTCGCCTCGGTCGGGACGAGGTCGGCCTTGGCGATCTTGACCGTGCTCTCCGAGCCGCCCTTGCTCTCGGGATCGAAGGGCACGCAGGCGTTGACCTCGACGCCATAGTGGCGGCCGGCGGCGACGATCTCGGGGTGGCGGACGCCCACGCCCGCGATCCGGTCGATCGTGATCGTCCGCTCGTTGTCGGTGAGGGCGTAGGTCGGTGCCCCGCCGATCTGGCGCAGGGTCGCATCGAGGCAGGCGAGCAGGCTGCCCAGGGTCCGGTCCCAGGTGGGGATGACGACCCGGAAGCGACTCCAGGCGAGCCAGGCACAGAAGAGCAGCGTGGGCCGACCGGCGATCACCGGACCCGCGCCCCAGTCGAACTGGAGCCACATGCCGGGCTCGGTGATCCAGGGCCGGTACGTCCGCCGCCGGCCGGCCCGGAACGCCGCCTTCGCCCGCCGGACCGCGCGGCGGGTCGTCCGCTCGCTCGCGGCATACGGGGCGAGGGGATTGAGGGCGCACAGGCACTCGTGGACGATGTCGGCGCGGACCCTGCCGCCCGAGCGCTCCACGAGCTCCTCGATCTTGTCGCGGTACCGGTCGACGAGCATCGGCCGGGCGAGCCGAGTGTTGGGGTCGGCGCCCGTGTCCCGGGCATTGACGTAGCGGGCCACGGTCTTGGGATCGCAGCCGGCGAGATCGGCTGCGGAATGGGGGCAGCGGGTGAGGTCGAAGGCCTCGAGAATCTCCATGATCTCCCTATCAGACTTCTGCACGATCCCTCCGGTACGGGTGGCTTCCTTGGGTGTCGGAACACCGCAAGGGTCGCCCACCGGGGGGATCGTCGAGCTGGACTTGGACTGCGACGCAGGGATCAGCTGTCCGCCCACCGGGAGATCAGCTGTCCGTCAGCGAGGAAGTCCGTGTCCGCCTACGGGGAGGTTGGCATGTCCGCTGTCACCTTCGGCCTATTTCCGATCAGGCGGCCTCCGGAGGATTCCGCGATTCCCCTCCGGTGCTGTCCGGCCGGAGTCCAGGCGGCAGCCTGAGATCGGGCGGTCCGACGGCCCCCGTCAACAGGCGGCCCCGGCGAGCCCAACAACAGGCGGCCCGAGGCGCTTGACATTGGAGCCACTACAGGGTTTAGGTTTTCTGGCATGCGAATCGGAGAGCTCGCCGACCGACTCGGGATAACCACCGGGGCGATCCGCTTCTACGAGCGACGGGGTTTGCTCGTGTCGCCGGCGCGGTCCGGAAACGGATACCGCGACTACGGCGAGGACTGCGTCGAGCGCCTCCGACTCCTGGTCGGGCTGCGTCATCTGGATCTCCCGCTCGGTCAGGCGGCGCAACTGTCCTCGTTGTGTGCCGAGGGCCGATGCGACGAGGTGTCCGCCGAGCTCCGAGCCGCGATTGCCAACAAGCGGCGGGAGCTCGCGAGGCGGATGGACGAGCTGAGATACCTCGACCGGCGGCTGGCGCACCTGGGCGGCCAGCTGGAGACCGGCGAGGCTCCACGGACCCTGATCACGACCGGGAAGGAGGAACACGGATGACGTCCGAGCGCTGCGAATCCTGCTGCTGCGACAAGCACTGCTGCGGCTGCGGGACCCGGTAGTCCCGGAGGCGATCGTATGCCCACGGGGTGTACGGTCGCCCGCCTCCTGCTCGCGGCCGGTTGGGGCCGCGCAGCCGCGGCGCGGTACGCTGGCAGACGATGAGTGCCACCTTCCCACGCGTCCGCCTGCGCGAGCCGAGTCCCGAGCTGCTCGAGCTACCCTGGGAGCTGCCGCTCGAGGACTGGCCGTCGAGCACGCTCCACTTCAGGGAGCTGAACGTTGGTCCATCCCGGCACCTCGTCCGTTTCCTCGTCACGGATGGGGGCTTGATCGCGCTGAAGGAAGAGCCGGTCGAGATCGCCGAGCGCGAGTACGAGGTCCTCCGCCATCTCGAGGAGGCCGGGCTGCCGGCCGTGACCCCGATGGGCGTCTCCGCGGATCCCGATCGTGGCACCGCGATTCTCGTCACTCGATACCTCCCGAACTCGCTCCAGTACCGCCGGCTCCTGTCGCGAGTGCCCCCCGGTCCCGGCTACCTCCGCGACCAGCTCCTCGACGCGATGGCCGGACTGCTCGTGGAGCTCCATCGCGGCGGCGTCTACTGGGGCGACTGCTCGCTCGCGAACACCCTCTTCCGCCGGGACGGCAACAAGGTCCAGGCCTTTCTCGTGGACGCCGAGACCAGCGAGCTCCATCCTGGGCTGTCGGACGGGCAGCGCGCCCACGACCTCGAGGTCCTCGTCGAGAACGTCGCCTTCGGGCTCGCCGATCTCGCGGCGATGCATGATCGAGACGACCTTATGGACGACGCGCTCGCCGCCGCCGAGTCCGTCTGCGATCGCTACAAGGCGCTCTGGGAAGAGCTGCACGTCGAGGTCGAGGTCGGGGCGGACGAGCGCTTCGCGATTGCCGCCCGCGTCCGACGCCTCAACGAGCTCGGGTTCGCCGTCAACGAGATCGAGCTGGAGCCGGGAGACGCGGGCCGCATCCGGATGCGGGTGTGCGTCACGAACCGCCGTTTCCACGCCGGCGAGCTCGAGCGGATCACGGGGTTGGAGGCCCTCGAGGGGCAGGCGCGTCTCCTGCTCAACGACCTCCACGAATACGGGGCCTGGCTCGAACGTTCGGAGCACCGGCCGCTCCCGATCGAGGAGATGGCCACCCGCTGGCTGTCCGAGGTGTACGAGCCAGCGCTCGCGAGGCTGGCCCGCCTGATCGGGCCGGGCGGCGACGCCGTCCAGGCGTACTGCGATGTTCTCGAGACGAAGTGGCTCGGTTCGGAGAAGGCCCGACGGGACATCGGGCTCCAGGCCGCGATCGACGCCTACGTCGCAAGCGGCAGCGTGGGCCCTGAGATCAGCGGCTCGATCAGTCTCTCGGCGTGACCGGGGAATCCGAGCGCCTGCTCGGCGATGAGGCGCTCGGTGACGCCCTCTTCCGCCTGTGTCGTGCGGTCGAGCCGCGCAGGACGATTCGAGGCTGGGCCACGGTCGAGCTCGATCGCGCGGAGGTGGAGGTCGCGGCGGACCTCGCCGTGCTCGGCGTGCCGCGGGTCGAGGCGGCGCCCGACGAGCACGCTCTCGGCGCGCGGTGCCGGCTCCTGAGTTTCGAGGCGGGAACGGAGGTGCTGCTCCTGGAGCCCTCCACGGAAGGGCGCCTCGCGGCCGCTCTCGCCCGGTACGGCGAGGGACACCTCGCCCTGTATCTCCTCACCGACAGCGAGGCTCCAGGACGCGCTCGTCGGGCCGGCTTCACGCTCACCGCCGAGAGTGGCGGCCCCTTCGGTCCGGAGCGTCTCGTCCTGGCCGCTCCCAGGCACGGCCCGTTCCTCGTCCTCGCCGGCCTCGACTGATCGTCGCGGACCCGGCGCGGTAGCATCGGCGGCCGGGACAGCAGCGGAGGCAGGGATGCGCGTCGGGTTCGTCGGGCTCGGGACCATGGGCGGGGCGATGGCCGCCAACTTGGCGCGGGCCGGCTTCGCCGTCACCGCCTGGAATCGGACACCCGGCCGTGCCGCCGAGCTCGCCGACCTGGGCGTCCGCCTGGCCGCGAGCCCGGTCGAGGTCGCGGCCGCGTCCGATCTCGTCGTCACGATCGTGTCGGACACGCCCGACGTCGAGGCCGTCCTCTTCGGCGACCGCGGCATCGCCGACGGAGCCACGCCGGGCATGCTCGTCGTCGACATGTCCACGATCGCCCCGTCAGCAACTCGAGACTTCGCGACCCGCCTCGCGAGGCTGGGTGTCGGCATGCTGGACGCGCCGGTCTCCGGCGGTAGCGAGGGTGCGAAGAAGGGCACGCTGTCGATCTTCGTCGGGGGCGAGGCCGCCGACCTCGATCGTGCCCGCCCGGTTCTCGCCGCGATGGGGTCCACGATCACCCACGTCGGTCCGATCGGCGCCGGCCAGGCCGTCAAGGCCGTCAACCAGGTGATCCTCGCCGGCGCCTACCTCGGGGTGGCCGAGGGCGTCGTTCTGGCCATCAAGGCCGGACTGGATGTCGAGCAGGTCGTCGCGGCGCTGTCCGGCGGGGCGGCCCAATCGTGGGTCCTCGCGAACCGGAGCGGCCGGATGCTCGAGAACGACTACCCGCTCGGGTTCAAGGTCGCGCTCCACCGGAAAGACCTCGGGATCGCGCTCCAGCTCGCCCGCGAGACGGGCGCCGCCCTGCCGATCTCGGCCCTGTGCGAGCAGATCGAGGCGGGACTCATCGGAAAGGGCCACGGCGACGACGACGTGTCGGCGGTCGCACGGGCGATTCGCGAGCTATCCGGCCTCCAGGGTTGAGCTCCGGGCGCGGCTCTCAGGCTCAGTCGAGGCCGACCAGGAGCATCGGCGACCCCAGGCGCCCGTCGTAGCGGGGCCGGAAGCGCTCGACGTTGTACATCGCTTCGACGTCGACCCGCCGTGCCGCCACGCCGGTCGACGCGAGATCCACGTGGGCGTATTTCCCGTCGCGGATGCCGACCATCTGCCCGAAGACGCCGTCCGCGACGAGGTCCATCGCCACGTTCGCGAACGTCGACGCGACGATCTGGTCGAGGGCGTCGGGTTGGCCCGACCGGAGGTCGTAGGTCAGCTCGATCGCCAGGGATTCGATCCCGGTCCGGGCAGAGAGTTCGGCCGCCAGGACCTCGCCGACATTCGCCTTGTGGCGGTGGCCGAACGCGTCGGCCGGCCCGTACTCCGGGATCTCCGCACCCTCCCAGATCGCACCCTCGGCGGTGACGACGATGGCGTAGTGGCTCGGCGTCGAGCGATGGTCTTCGGCGATCACGTCCGCCAGCCGTCCGACGTCGTAGCGGACCTCGGGGATCACGCACCGCGCCGAGGTGACATACGCCGCGAACAGCGCCGAGAAGCCGGCGTCGCGCCCGAAGATCCGGAAGACCCCGATCCGCTCGTGACTGCCGAGCGTCGTCCGCTGCCGGTCGATGAGCTCCTTCGCCCGGGTGATGGCGGACGAGAACCCGATGCAGTACTCGGTGCCCGGCGCGTCGTTGTCCATCGTCTTCGGAATCGCCACGAGCGGGACGCCGTTTGCCGCGAGGATCCGTGAGAACGACAGCGTGTCGTCGCCGCCGATCGTGACGAGAACGTCGATCCCGAGCTGCTCGATGTGCTCCATGACGACCGGGGTGAGGTCGAACCGGTCGTCACCGATCTGGAGCGTGTCCGCCCGCGACGGGTCGAGCCACGGCGGGAGTGCCTTGCGCGGCATCTTCGCGGGGTTGGTCCGGGAGGTGTGGAGGATCGTCCCACCGGTCCGGTCGATCGTGCGGGTGCTCCCACGGTCGAGGATGCGGAGGTACTCAGCATCGAGCTCCGGGCCGGGCTGGACGTGGGTCAGGCCCTCCCAGCCGCGCCGGATCCCGAGCGCCTCGGCCCCGAGCTCGGTCGCCCGGTAGGTCACGCTCTTGATGACGGAGTTGAGGCCGGGGACGTCGCCCCCGCCGGTGAGGATCCCGATTCGCTGTGGTCGTCGCATCGCGCAACATCCTAATCCGCGCCGCCGACGCGCGACGGTTGTGCCATGGATGCGGGCGGCGCCGCCCGACCCCGTATCATCGGCACCATGAACTATGAGCTGTACATGGGTGAGGCGCTCGCGGAGGCCCGCGCCGCCGGGGCGCGCGGCGAGCGACCCCACGCCGCCGTCGCGGTGCTGGACGAGGCGATGGTTGCCCGGGGTCACGACCGCGTCATCGAGACGAACGACCCCACCGCCCACGCTGTCATCGTGGCCCTGCGCGAGGCGTCACGCCGGCTGGGGACGTCGCGGCTCCAGGACGTCACGATCTTCTCGACGATCGAGCCCTGTGCGATGTGCGTGGGGGCGATGCTCAACAGCGACATCGATGCTCTCGTCTTCGCGGCCCCGAACCGCGAGGACGGCGCGGCCGGGTCCGTCCTTCAGCTCGCCGATCACGCCGGACTCGGTCGCCGGCTGAAGGTCGTCAGCGGCATTCGCCGCGACGAGGCCGAGGAGCTCTACGCCTCGACGACGGTGACCGGCTGACAGGACGCCGTGGCCGGCTGACCCCGGACCCTCTGCTATCCTCTCGCGCGGAGAGGTGTCCGAGTGGTTGATGGTGCCGCTCTCGAAAAGCGGTGTGCGAAAGCACCGTGGGTTCGAATCCCACCCTCTCCGCCAATGCGCGACCCCTGGATCGGGTCATCCCCGCGTTGGGCCCTCCGCTCCCTCGCTCACGGACGTTTGAGTCCGCTCGCTCGGGTGCTCGGACCCGCCTTGGGCTGACCTCGCCCAGTGGTCGCGCGGCTCATGCCGGCTCGTTGCCGCCACGAGATCTGGCTCGCGGAGAGGTCGCCTAGTGGACTATGGCGCCGCACTGGAAATGCGGTTCGGGGAAACCCGTCGCGGGTTCGAATCCCGCCCTCTCCGCCACTCGCTCGTGTCAGGGCCACGTCCACAACGCGAGCGGACCCGGATCGGCTCGCGCATCCGCGGGCGAGCTGAGGGATTACCGGTACACTCTTTCGTGCCGTGCTAGGCGGGGAGCCAGCGGTGCCCTGTACCTGCAATCCGCTCCAGCAGGGCTGAATTCCCCCTCGAGGCCCCCGTGTGCGGAGGCCGCCACCTCAGGCGACGTTGAGGGCCGGGTCCCGCGCAGCGGCGACTCGCGAACCGTGTCAGGTCCGGAAGGAAGCAGCACTCAGCGAACCTCGCCGGGTGCCGCGGAACGGCCTGGTCCGAGTCGCCGACGGTGGTGGGCCCGGGCACGGGCCGGTCGACAGGGGGTGCACGGCAGATTCATCTTCGTCCACGCCGCCCGTCCGATCCGTCGCGTTCGTCGCGGCTCGCCAGGAGCCCCGTGAGCCAGACCGCTCCGCACCAGGCCCTCTACCGTCGCTGGCGTGCCCAGACCTTCGGCCAGATCGTTGGCCAGGAGGCCGTGGTGGAGACCCTCCGGAACGCTGTCCGGACCGGCCGGGTCGCGCACGCGATCCTGTTCGTCGGCCCGCGCGGGACCGGCAAGACCTCGCTCGCTCGGATCCTGGCCAAGGCGATCAACTGCACGAATCTCCAGGACGGCGACCCGTGCGACGGGTGTCCGTCGTGCGTCGCCATCCGTGAGGGCCGGGCGATGGACCTCATCGAGATCGATGCCGCCTCGAACCGCGGCATCGACGCGATCCGCGAGCTCCGGGAGCGGATCAACTACGCCCCCACGGATCTCCGTCGGAAGGTCTACATCCTCGATGAGGCGCACCAGATCACGAAGGACGCCTGGAACGCGCTCCTCAAGTCACTCGAGGAGCCACCCGAGTTCGTCGTCTTCATGTTCGCCTCCACCCACCCGCAGGACTTCCCGCCGGCCATCCTGTCCCGGCTTCAGCGGTTCGACGTCCGCCGGCTCACGACCGACGAGATCGAGGGCAAGCTCCGCCGGATCCTCGAGGCGGACGGCCGCACGGCGGAGGCCTCGGCCGTGCACCTGATCGCTCGGCTCGCCGCCGGCGGGATGCGCGATGCGGAGTCCATGCTGGACCAGCTCCTCTCGTCGTCCGCCGACCGACTGGATGAGGATCGCGTCCGTGACCTCCTCGGTCTCGCCGACGCGGACACGATCGCGGCGTTCGTCACGGCACTCGTGACCGGCGACCTTGTCGGGGGGGTTCGACTCCTCGACACGCTCGAGGACCGTGGACGCGATCTCCGGGCGTTCCTGGACCAGGTCGTCGAGGCCGTCCGCGCCGGGATCGTCGGCGCGGCCGGTGGCCCGAGCGACGCCCTGCCACACGGCGTGGCCGAGCTCGTCCCCGTGGCCCGGCGGCTTGCCGCGATCGATCCGAACCGGGCCGGCATCGGCGGTCTTCGGCTCCAGCTCGAGCTGTCGCTCTTCCCGGCCGTGACCGGTGCTGCTGTGTCCGCCGCGACGCTCGCGCCTGCTCCGCGCACCCCCGTCCGCGCGCCAGAGCCGGCGCCGGGACCGCGCCCCACCCCGGCAGCTGCCCGCCCGCCCGAATCCCCGGCAGCCGCCCCGTCTGGGCCGGTGCCCCGACAGGACCACGCGACGGCGCCTGTCGAACGGCCTGCACCGGCCGCAAGCGCTCGCGCACGGGCACGCGCGACCGATCCCGAATCGGCGACCGCCGGTCCACCTTCCGCCCGCCCCCCGGTCACCGAGCCGCCACCGACCACGGCCCCAGCTTCGGCCATGGACATGGGTGCCTCCATCGCCCCCGGGCTCGCCGTGCTCCGTGATCGGTGGTCGGAGGTCGTGGCGAGGATCAGCGCGCACCCGCCGACCAAGCCCCTCATCTCGGTCTGTCGGCCCATCGCGGTCGAGGACGGCATCGTCACGCTCGGCTTTCCCGAGGATCAGGGGTTCCTCCGCGATGTCGCCGAGCGGCGGCGGTCCGTGCTCGAGGAGGGGATCAGCGCCGTGCTCGGGCGGCCCGTCGGCGTCCGCTGCGTGGCGACGAACCTCGACCTCGTGCCACCGCTTCCCGCCGACGCCGAGGCGGCATTCGTCCTTGCCGAGGCCCGCCGGATCTTCGGCGCCGACGACGTGGACGCGGCCCCGGTCGATTGACCGCTGCCGTGGCCGGCTGCCGTGGCCGGCTGCCGTGGCCGGCGGTGCGGGACCGGCCGTCCTGCACGCCGGCCGGCCATCCGCCAGACTGCACCCGATCCACGACCAACTGAGCGGAGCGTGACCGATGGGGATGGCGAACCTGCAGCGCATGGCGATGCAGATGCAGCAGGAGATGACCCGGATCCAGGCCGAGCTGGCCGAGACCCAGGTCGAGGGCTCGTCGGGAGGCGGCGTCGTGCGGGCCGTCGTGACCGGCAAGCAGGAGCTCCGCTCCGTGGCGATCGACCCGAGCGCTGTCGACCCGGGCGACGTGGAAATGCTCGAGGATCTCGTCGTCGCCGCCGTCAACGACGCCCTCGAATCCTCCCGCCGCCTCGCCGAGCAGAAGATGGCCGCGGTCACCGGTGGCCTCGGCGGTGGCCTCAGCGGCCTGCTCGGCGGGCGCTAGCGTCGGTGGCAAGCCCGCTGATCGAGCCGGTCGCGCGGCTCATCGAGGCCTTCAACCGGCTCCCCGGCATCGGGCCGAAGACCGCCCAGCGGCTGACCTACCACCTGCTTCGCGCCTCGGAAGTCGAGGCCCTGACGCTTGCCGCAGCGCTCGTCGCGGTCCGTGAGCAGGTCGTTTTCTGTGGGGACTGCTTCAACATCAGCGACGCGCCGCGCTGTCCGATCTGCCGCGATGGAGGCCGGGACCGGCGCCGGCTGTGCGTGGTCGAGGAGCCGCTGGACGTTCTCGCGCTCGAACGGACCGGCGAGTTTCGCGGCCGGTACCACGTGCTCCACGGTGCGATCTCGCCGATCGACGGCATCGGCCCGGACCGACTCCGGATCGCGGAGCTCCTTCGCCGCGTCGACGAGGCGGCCGACGAGGGTCTCCCGTTCGAGGAGGTCATCCTCGCCACGAACCCGACGCTCGAGGGGGAGGCGACCGCGATGTACCTCGACGAGCGCCTGGAGGGACGGGTCGGCGCCGTGACCCGGATCGCGCGTGGAATCCCCGTCGGCGGCGACCTCGAATACGCCGACGAGGTGACGCTGATCCGCGCGCTGCAGGGTCGGCGCGCCATCACGGACCGGCGATGAGCGAGCTCGTGGCCGAGCTCCTGCTCCGGCTCGCCAAGCTTGCCGCGGCCACCGTCATCGGTGTGCTCGTCTATCTCCTCGCGGTCGGGCCATTGGGCGCCTCGCCCACGGTGGAGCTGTGGCTCCTGAGCTGGCTCTGCGGGGCCGCCGCCGTGCTCCTCTTGGAGTCCAGTCCGATCTGACGATCGGTGCCCCGGAACGGCACAGCCGAGCCGTTTGACAGCCTCGCGAGGCGCCCTCTACCATTCGCGGCCGTTGCCTCCCAGGAGGCAACGTTGTGCCGAGCCGCTGTGGCTCGGCAGACGGAGCCCGGGTTTGACGCCCCGGCCGTAAAGCCTCATCATTGGGGCTCTGCGCCGGTGGCCGTCGTGCCCCTGGCGTTGCACCTTGACAACTGAAGAGTGGCAGGAAATCCGGAAGAAGACGGATGAGCGAGCGGTCGAACCCTCGGACAAAGTCACAGTCGCAAGGCTGTGCATCTTTTCGGAGAGTTTGATCCTGGCTCAGGATCAACGCTGGCGGCGTGCATGAGACATGCAAGTCGAACGGACGGTCAGGGCTTGCCTTGATCGTTAGTGGCGGACGGCTGAGTAACGCGTAGGTGACCTGCCCCGAAGTGGGGAATAACTGCCCGAAAGGGTGGCTAATACCGCATGTGCCGGTGTGTTCACTCGCACCAGCAAAGCCGTAAGGCGCTTCGGGAGGGGCCTGCGTCCGATTAGCTCGTTGGTGGGGTAACGGCTCACCAAGGCGACGATCGGTAGGTGGTCTGAGAGGACGATCACCCAGACTGGGACTGAGACACGGCCCAGACTCCTACGGGAGGCAGCAGTCGGGAATTTTGCGCAATGGGCGAAAGCCTGACGCAGCAACGCCGCGTGAGGGATGAAGGCCTTCGGGTTGTAAACCTCTTTTCTCAGGGACGATGATGACGGTACCTGAGGAAGAAGCCACGGCTAACTACGTGCCAGCAGCCGCGGTAATACGTAGGTGGCGAGCGTTGTCCGGATTTACTGGGCGTAAAGAGCGCGCAGGCGGTCGTGCAAGTCGCGTGTGAAAGCCCCCGGCTCAACTGGGGAGGGTCACGCGATACTGCTCGACTTGAAGGCAGGAGAGGGAAGCGGAATTCCCGGTGTAGTGGTGAAATGCGTAGATATCGGGAGGAACACCAGTGGCGAAGGCGGCTTCCTGGCCTGTTCTTGACGCTGAGGCGCGAAAGCTAGGGGAGCAAACGGGATTAGATACCCCGGTAGTCCTAGCCGTAAACGATGGACACTAGGTGTTGGTGGTATCAACCCCGCCAGTGCCGAAGCTAACGCATTAAGTGTCCCGCCTGGGGAGTACGGCCGCAAGGCTAAAACTCAAAGGAATTGACGGGGCCCCGCACAAGCAGCGGAGCGTGGGGTTTAATTCGACGCAACGCGAAGAACCTTACCAGGGCTTGACATGACCAGGACAGCGGCGGAAACGTCGTCTCCCCGCAAGGGGTCTGGCCACAGGTGTTGCATGGCTGTCGTCAGCTCGTGTCGTGAGATGTTGGGTTAAGTCCCGCAACGAGCGCAACCCCTATCGTGTGTTGTATCACTCACACGAGACTGCCGAGAGAAACTCGGAGGAAGGCGGGGATGACGTCAAGTCAGCATGGCCCTTACGTTCTGGGCTACACCCACGCTACAATGGCCGGTACAACGGGCTGCGAAACCGCGAGGTGGAGCGAATCCCTTAAAGCCGGTCTCAGTTCGGATTGTAGGCTGCAACTCGCCTGCATGAAGCCGGAGTTGCTAGTAACCGCCGGTCAGCATACGGCGGTGAATATGTTCCCGGGGCTTGTACACACCGCCCGTCACGTCATGAAAGCTGGCAACACCCGAAGCCGGTGCGCCAACCGCAAGGAGGCAGCCGTCGAAGGTGGGGTCGGTGATTGGGACGAAGTCGTAACAAGGTAGCCGTACCGGAAGGTGCGGCTGGATCACCTCCTTTCTAGGGAGATCCGAGTCCCGACCCTCGGTGGGATCGGGGCGTAGATGGCTCCTAGGTTGATCGCACGGTCGATCACTTTCCCAGCCAGGTGGGGAGTGTCGGCGCCCGCGAGGGCACCGGAGACCGAGGCGACCTGGCGAGAATCACCGAAACCGGTCGCGCATCCATAACCCATCCGCACGTTCCTGCCACTCTTCAAGGGTCAAGGGTGCCGTGCGCCCGCGTCGTCGACTCGGCGTAGCTGCGTTCGGCTGCCGAGACCCGGCGGGCGTTTAGCTCAGCTGGTTAGAGCACTGCCCTGATAAGGCAGAGGTCTCTGGTTCGAGTCCAGAAACGCCCACCACCTCCGCACGGGGGTCGAGGGGACGTAGCTCAGTCGGCAGAGCATCTCCTTTGCAAGGAGAGGGTCAGGAGTTCGAGTCTCCTCGTCTCCACCATTCTCCTTCGCGGCCACACCTGACCCTGGATCGTCGGTCCACTGCTCCGTGCCCTCGACACACGAGGTCACCGACCAGCGGACCGCTGGGGGTCCGGATGAGCTCCGGAGCCCGGAGGCCCCTTGGGCCGCACCTTACCAACTGGATATGTGAAATCGGTAGAAAGAGAAGTCGTAGATCTTCGATTTCGCCGTGTTGTCTAGGAAATATCCCGATTCCCAAACGCCGATGACCGCTGGGTCAGCGGCTGGAGGGGGTCAAGCTACACAGGGCACGAGGTGGATGCCTTGGCGCCAAGAGCCGATGAAGGACGTGGCAGGCTGCGAAAAGCTCCGGGGAGTCGCGAGCAGACGTTATATCCGGAGATGTCCGAATGGGGAAACCCGGCTGGAGAAGTCCAGTCACTCCTGGCTGAACCAAATAGGCCAGGTGGAGGTAAGCCAGCGAACTGAAACATCTCAGTAGCTGGAGGAAAAGAGAGCATTCCCTTAGTAGTGGCGAGCGAAACGGGAAGAGCCCAAACTCACTCAGCGAGATAGGTTGCCGCCGTTTCTGAGTGGGAGTTGTAGGAGTCGATCGCTGGGGCCCGGCAAGGTTCCTGCGGAGTCAAAAAGACGATCGCTAGTCGAAGCTGCCTGGAAAGGCGGGCCAGAGAGGGTGATAGCCCCGTAGGCGAAAGCGATCGGCCTCCGTGATCGGCCACCTGAGTACCACGTGGAAGGTCTCTCATGTGGGAAACTGGGCGGACCACCGTCCAAGGCTAAATACTCTTGGCGACCGATAGTGAACAAGTACCGTGAGGGAAAGGTGAAAAGCACCCCGTTGAGGGGAGTGAAATAGTACCTGAAACCACGTGCCCACAAGCAGTCAAAGGGTGTTGCCGGCTTGCCGGTAGCCTGATGGCGTGCCTTTTGAAGAATGAGCCGACGAGTTACGCGCATGTGGCGAGGTTAAGTCCGCGAAGGACGGAGCCGGAGCGAAAGCGAGTCTGAACAGGGCGTTCAGTCGCATGCGGTAGACCCGAAACCGAGTGACCTATCCATGGCCAGGTTGAAGCGGGAGTAATGTCCCGTGGAGGACCGAACTCACCAGCGTTGAAAAGCTGGGGGATGAGCTGTGGATAGAGGTGAAATGCCAATCGAACTCGGAGATAGCTGGTTCTCCCCGAAATGCCTTTAGGGGCAGCCTCGGGTGATCAATCGCGGGGGTAGAGCACTGGATGGGCTAGGGGGCTTCCCGCTTACCAACCCCAACCAAACTCCGAATCCCGCGATTTCTACAACCCGGGAGTGAGACTGCGAGGGCTAAGCTTCGTGGTCTAAAGGAAAACAGTCCGGACCGTCAGCTAAGGTCCCCAAATCCAAGCTAAGTGGTAAAGGATGTGGATTCGCATAGACAACCAGGATGTTGGCTCAGAAGCAGCCATCATTGAAAGAGTGCGTAACAGCTCACTGGTCAAGTGGATCCGCGCCGAAAATTCAACGGGGCTCAAGCTTGGTACCGAAGCTACGGATTGATCGGCGGTTCGCCGTCGATTGATGGTAGGGGAGCGTTCCGTTCTGCAGTGAAGGTCGACCGTGAGGACGGCTGGAGTGAACGGAAGTGCGAATGTCGGCATGAGTAGCGCAATGTGGGTGAGAATCCCACACACCGTAAGCCTAAGGTTTCCTGAGCAAGGCTCGTCCGCTCAGGGTTAGTCGGGCCTAAGCCGAGGACGAACGTCGTAGGCGATGGACATCCGGTTGATATTCCGGAACCGACCAAGGGTCGTTTGCACCGCAAGGTGTCGCCTGGAGGAGGCGAACGGGGGTTGCCCGGCGCAAGCCGGTCGAACCCGGGAGTCGATCCCAGGTGGGAGCAAGGGCGTGACACAGCATGGTAGTTCGAGCGCGTTTTGGCTATACGCGTCCAAGCCGGTAGGGGGAGTGGACAGGCAAATCCGTCCGCTCATCAACCCCGAGCAGCGAGTGAAAGGGGCTTTGCCTCAATTCGAGTGAGCCAAGCTGGCAAGAAAAGCGTCTAGCGAGACCCAAGGCGACCGTACCGCAATCCGACACAGGTAGGCGGGTAGAGAATACCAAGGTGATCGGGAGAACCCTCGTTAAGGAACTCGGCAACATGGCCCCGTAACTTCGGGAGAAGGGGCGCTTCGCGGCTGCTGCTTGCAGTGGCCGATCGAAGCCGCAGTGAAAA
>PNKK01000047.1 GCA_013822395.1 Anaerolinea sp.
CGACGGCGCGACACAACTGAGCGCCCGGGCGATCATGACCATCGGCCCATGCGGGTGGGCGAGCCCCTGCCTAGCGTCACGCACCGATGACTCTCGTCCTCGATAGCCTCACCAAGCGCTTCGGACCGGTCGTCGCCCTTGACGGCATCTCGTTCGCCGTGGAGCGTGGGCAGATCTTCGGATTCCTCGGCGCGAACGGCGCCGGCAAGACCACCACGATGCGGATCATCCTGGACATCCTCCGCCCGGACAGCGGCACGGCGACGTGGGACGGCACGCCCGCGACGGACGTCCCGCGCCGGACATGGGGCTATCTGCCGGAGGAACGTGGCCTCTACCCGCGCCTCGAGGTCCTGGAGCAGCTCGTCTTCTTCGCCTCGCTCTACGCCATCCCCCGACGCGAGGCCGCCGCCCGGGCACGGGACTGGCTGACCCGCTTCCGCATCCCGGAGTACGAGCGCCGGCGCGCCGAGGAGCTCTCGAAGGGCAACCAGCAGAAGGTCCAGCTCATCGCCGCGATCCTCCACGAGCCGGACGTCCTGATCATGGACGAGCCCTTCGTCGGACTCGACCCGGTGAACGTCTCGCTCCTCAAGGAGGCGTTTGGCGAGATGCGCAAGCGGGGCACGACGCTCATCTTCTCGACCCACCAGATGGAGATGGTCGAGGAGCTGTGCGAGGCGGTCGCGATCATCGATCGAGGCCGGCTCGTGCTGGGCGGCCCGATCCGTGACGTCAAGCGGGCGAGCGGCCGGCGCGTCGTCACGCTCGGGGTGGAGGGCGACGCGGGCCTGCCGTGGCTCGCCGACCTCGAGGGTGTCACCGTGGTCAAGCCCGGCCAGGACCACACCGAGCTCGACGTCCGGGGCCGCGACCCGCAGGACATCCTTCGCGCGGCGATGGAGCGCGGGGAGCGCGTCACGGAGTTCCGTATCGCCGATCCGTCGATCGAGCAGGTCTTCATCGAGCACGTCGGCCGCGCCCCGTCCGAGGACCACCACCTCGCGGAGGTGCCTCGATGAGCCCGGCGATGACCACCAACCTCCGCAACATCGCCGCCGTCGCCCGTCGCGAGTTCGTCTGGCGCGGGCGAACCCGGACGTTCCGGCTCACGACGGCGCTCCTGGTCGTCGTCGGGGTGGCGGTCGCCCTCGCGCCGGTGATCATCCGGTTCATCGACCGGGGCAGCGCCGGCGACCGGGTGGAGGTCGCGGTCGGCAATGCCGTTCCCGGCATCGACGTCCCCGTCGCCCTCGGCCTCCTCCTGAACGCCCCGACCCCCGGACTGCCGGAGAGCGGCGACTCGACGCCCGACTTCCGGGTCGAGGCCACCTCCGACGTCGAGGCCGCCCGCCAGCGCGTGGTGGACGGCTCGACGGCCGCCCTCCTCGTGCTGGACCGAACCGCGGCCGGCGACCTCGAGTTCACCCTCTACTCGAAGGACCCGGTCGTCACTCGCAGCTCGCAGCTGATCCGCCAGGCGGCCGGTTCGATCGCCATCCAGGATCGGCTGAGCCGGGCTGGGATCCCCCCGCTGGACCAGGCCGCCCTGTTCGCACCGCCGGCCTTCCTGCTCGAGCTCGCCGATCCGGACGCGGCGAACGGCGGCCCCCAGAGCGGCGAGGACTTCGTGAGCTCGTATGCGATCAGCTTCGCCCTCTCGATCCTCCTGTTCATGGCGATCATCCTGTACGGCCAGTGGGTCGCGTTCAGCGTCGCCGAGGAGAAGAACAGCCGGGTGATGGAGGTGGTCCTCGCGGCCGCGACCCCATTCCAGCTCCTCAGCGGCAAGGTCGTCGGCGTGGGCGGGCTGGCCCTCGTTCAGTACCTGATCGTGTTGGTGCCGTCGGCCGCCGCCGTCCTCCTCCAGGACCGAATCGCCGCCCTGATCTTCGGCGGATCCGGGAGCGTCGGGCTGCCCGAGGGCCTGTCGCTGCCGCTGCTCGGCGTGTTCGGCGTGATGTTCGTGCTGGGCTTCGCGTTCTACGCGGTGCTGTACGCCGGGGCCGCATCGCTCGTCTCCCGCCAGGAGGACGTCAACCAGATCATCGCGCCGCTGACGATCGTCTCTGTGGGCGGCTACCTCGTCGCGTCATATGCGGGCACGGGGCTGATCCCCATCGACTCGCCGCTTGTGGTCGTCCTCTCCTTCATCCCGTTCTTCAGCCCGTACCTGATGCTCACTCGGATGGGCCTGGGCACGGCCGCGCCCACCGAGGTCGTTGCAGCGATCGCCCTGCTGGTCGCGTTCATCCCCGTCGCCCTGTGGGTCGCCGCTCGCCTCTACCGCTCCGGCGTCCTCCTCTACGGCCAGCCGCCCACCTCGCGGACGCTCCTCCGAGCCTTGCGCGGCCGATGATCTGAGGGCGCCTCGCTGGCCCTCGGCCGGACCGCGCTGGCCCTCGGCCGGACCGCGCTGGCCCTCGGCCGGACCGCGCTGGCCCTCGGCCGGACCGCGCTGGCCCTCGGCCGGACCGCGCTGGCCCTCGGCCGAGCCTTCTCATCTCGACACTGGGTGACGGTTCGGCAGACTGCGCGCGGCTTCCGGTGCCCGCTCGAGCGGCCCTCGCGAAGGCGCCCGCACGGCAGGCGTCCGTGTCGGCACCCGGACCCGCTTTCGACTGACGATTCCGCGTCCAGTCGTCACGACATGACGATCTGAGAAGAACAGCAGGCCCCGCAGCGGCCCGGCCGGCACCCGGAGCCACTGCCTGGTCGTGCGGCGGTCAGCCGGAAGGGCCGATCGAAGCGTTTCGCCGAACTCCGCAACGTGGCGCCGATTCGTCGGCGACTCCGCGACGATCAGGCACGTGCCGACATGCACCGGATCCCACCCGAGGTCCCGTCCGACGGTAGCCGCGAGCCGTGTCTTTCGATCCAGCGTGCCGAGGAGCTCGCTGACGTCCACGATCGCGGTCTTCAGCTCGATGACCAGGAGGGTCCGCGTCGAGGGATGCCACGCCAGGAGGTCGATGACACCGCGCTCGCCCCGGATCGAGAACGAGACCTCCGGACGGACGGTCCAGCCACCGATCTCCGCGAGGCGCCCGATGACCGCCTCGGCGAGGGCCGCGTGATGCGAATGGACGAGCCGATCGAGGTCGCCGCCGCGCCACCACGCCGACAGATCGATGCGGATCTCGAGGGCCGTGGCCACGGCGCGGATGGCGTGCACGGTCAGCAGGTCGAGGCGCCCGCGCTCCAGACGCGAGACCGTCGCGTCGGAGACGCCGGCCCGATCCGCGACGTCGCGCTGCCGCAACTGGCGACGAAGCCTGACCGCCCGGAACCGCGCACCGAATTGGACGTCGTCCACGCCGCCCAGTCTGGGCCGCGGCGCTTCGCTGGCAGTTATCGCGACGCCATGACGGCGGCGCCCTGCCAGGTCCCGGCCGGAAGCCTCGACGGCCGGGCTCGGGTCGACGCCGAACCACCCGTGACGGCGGCGCCCTGCCAGGTGCCGGCCGGAAGCTCAGTCACGCCTGGTCCACCACCAACGCAGGCATCGTTCTCGTTTCGACACGTGGTGTCGGTTCGGAACGGGCGGGGGCCGCGGACGGGCCTCGGGGCTGGCGCTTCGGTCCCCACGCGTGCTCAGCCGTGCCCATCCCAGCTCGTCCGCCGACGGCCGGCGACCTCCCTGCGCCGCGGGTCGCGTCCAATCGACACGGGATGTCGAAATGATGAAGTCGCGCCCGGCCCACCACGCGACAAGACAACAGAACATCTGTACGATATGATCCTCTTCACGGCGACAGCCTCGTCGCCCGGCCATCGGTGGACAAGCCCACCACGCGCGGTGGAGAACCGACCGGCAGACGGTGGACGAATCAGCCCGATGCGTGGAAGCGGACCGTCCGATCGTGGATGGCCCAGATCGACGCACGCCACAACATGTAGCGGCCGGTACCCAACCACAACCACTACATCTTGTGGTTTGGGGCTTGACTGGCACCACCTCGAGGCGTATCGTGGACCGGTCGCTCGATCGTCGCCGCCCAGCCTCATCCGGTCGCCACGGGATCAGCCACGGCCCTCCGCCAAGGCACCTCGAGGCCACCGTCCGGACCCGAGGCCCACGACGCGATCGGACGCAGGGGACTCGAGTCGCAGCTACCGGACCGGCACCGCCTAGCGGACCGCCGACGGCACGCGGATCGGACCCCGGGTGAATCGGCAGCCGCCGGCACGGACCCGCCCACGGTCCCGTCCGGCCCACTGCAGAAGGCGGGTCCGGCGGCACGGGCCCGCAGGAAGGGATGCGGATCCCGCCGCGGCGCCCGCCGAGCAATCGGGCACCGGAGGCGGAGAAGGCGAACCGGATCGGCGAACAATTCGCCGGCGGGATGGAGGAGACGAAGACAATGGCCCCAGCCGAGAGCGCGCCCGTTCCCGTCATGTCCACCGGGAGTCAGGCCGCCGGCACCGCCGCGGCGCGGACCAGGTCGGGCAAGAGGGGCGCCGCGCACGATACCGCCGCCGTCCGCCAGCTCGGCGGGCCGTACGGCGCGAGCTTCACCGGGGAAGGGACCCGCGGCCTCTCGTGGCCGCGCCGACACACCACGCCGGGCGTCCATCCGTACGACGAGATCGAGTGGGAGCTCCGGACCGCCAGCATCTCCAACGAGAGCGGCAAGAGCGTCTTCGAGCAGAAGGACGTGGAGGTCCCCAGGTTCTGGAGCCAGCTCGCCACGAACGTCGTCGTCTCCAAGTACTTCCGCGGGCACGTGGGCACGCCCGAGCGGGAGCGGAGCGTCAAGCAGCTCATCGATCGGGTCGTCAACACGATCGCGGCCTGGGCGGAGACCCAGCACTACTTCGCCACGGACGAGGATCTCACCGCGTTCAAGGCGGAGCTGACCCACCTCCTCGTCCACCAGAAGATGGCGTTCAACTCGCCGGTCTGGTTCAACGTGGGCGTCGAGCCCCGGCCGCAATGCTCGGCCTGCCAGCCATATCGCGCCCTGGTCTCCACTCCCGACGGCATGGTCCCGATCGGCCAGCTGGTCGACGAGGGCGCCCTCGGCCGCGAGGTGTACGACGCCAACGGTGTGACCCGCATCGTCGCGGTGAAGCGCAACGGCCGGAAGCCCGTCCGACGGATCCGGCTCCGGAACGGGAGCTTCATCGAGGCGACGCCCGATCACGTCGTCAAGGCGGCACGCCAGCGCCGGAGCGTCGCGGAGTGGCTGCCCGTCGAGGAGCTCGCGGTTGGAATGCGGATGCACCTCCATCCGCATCGAGCCAAGGTGGCCGCCAGGGCCCTCGTGCCCGCCGGCGTTGACGCCCTCGCCGACGAGCTCAGCGCCTTCGAGCCCGTCGAGGGGCAGGCCGCCATCCTGGCCGCCGAGGCGGCGCTCGCGGGATGGCTCCAGGCCGACGGCTTCGTCGGCCAGTACGAGCACGGAACGAATCGGTCGCTGACGATCGAGTTCCAGGTCGCCAATGACGACGAGTACCGGTGGGTCATGGAGAACCTGGACGTCGCGCTTCCGCACGTCCACGTCAAGGTCCGTGACGCCGACACGAAGGAGACTCGCGTCCAGCGCATCCGTGTCTACGGCGAGGTCGTCCGCGAGTTCGTGGAGCGCTGGGGCCTGCTCGAGCGAGGTACGGAGATCAGGGTCCCGTCGCGCCTGTGGACCGCTTCCTACGACGAGATCGGTGCCTATCTCCGGAGCATCTTCCAGGCCGACGGCTATGTCAGCGTCCGGCGCGACAACGCCACCGGCTGGAACTCGGCCCGGGTCGGGTTCGCCGTCATCGGCGAGCGCTGGACGGAGGACGTCCAGCTCCTGCTGAACGTCCTCGGCATCTACTCCCGGCGGACCCGCAAGCACGACCCGCGCAGCAACCGGCATGACCTCCACGAGGTCGCCATCTCGGTCGGCAGCGAGCGGGCGCGCTTCGCGGAGCTCGTGGGGTTCGTCAGCCGGGAGAAGCAGGCTCGTCTGCGCCAGTCCCTCAGCCTCGCCGGGCTCAAGACGGTTCCGCACGTCCGCGAGGAGGAGATCGTCGCGATCGAGGAGCTCGGTGTCGAGGAGGTCTACGACATCCAGACGGAGTCCGGTGAGTACCTCTCCAACAACGTCGCCGTCCACAACTGCTTCATCAACTCCGTCCAGGACAACATGGGCAGCATCATGGACCTCGCCAAGACGGAGGCGATGCTCTTCAAGTTCGGCTCAGGCGCCGGCAGCAACCTCTCCCCCATCCGCTCGGCGCGCGAGAAGATGACCGGCGGCGGCACGGCCAGCGGGCCGGTGAGCTTCATGAGGGGCTACGACGCCTTCGCCGGGGTCGTGAAGTGCCTCACCGGCGACACCTACGTCACGACCGGAGGCGGGCTCCTCCGCATCGACGAGGCGATCGAGACGGAGGGACCCGTCGGGTTCGAGGAGAGTGACGCCCTCACCCTCAACACGCCGGCCGGGCCGACCCGTATCTCGCACATCTACCGAAGCCCACTGGCGCCGATCCGCGCCGCCAGGCTCCGAACCGGACTCGAGCTGACCGGTACGCATGAGCATCCGGTGCTGACCCTGACGTCGGGGTTCGAGCTCCAGTGGAAGAAGCTCGCCGACCTGCGGGCCGGCGACCGGGTCGCCGTCGAACGACGGCGGGAGCTGTGGCCGTCACACGCTCCGCGACTCGACGCGTTCTCGACAGATCTCGTGGTCGAGCGGCGGAAGCTCCGCTATCCCACGGAGATGACGCCCGAACTCGCTCGTCTCCTCGGCTACCTCGTGGCCGAAGGATCGGTCGAGGGCGAGCGCTTCCGGTTCAGTTCCGCGGATCCGGAGGTGATGGCGGACTACTGCCGGTGCGTGGACGCGGTCTTCGGCGTCGACCCGAGCAGCCAGGTCAGATCTCGTGTCCACCCGACGACAGGTGTCGTAACCGAGTTCGTGGAACTGAGCTGGAAGGGCGCTCTGCAGTTCTTCGAGTACTGCGGGCTCCCGGCGAGCCTCTCCGCGCAGAAGAACGTCCCGATCTCGATCCGCCGCTCGCCTCGGTCGTTGGTGCTCGAGTTCCTCGGGGCGTACACCGAGGGGGACGGGCACGTCGGAGGGACCCGGCTCGAATACACGACGGCGTCGCGCCGCCTCGCGCAGGAGGTGCAACTGCTCGCCCTGAACCTGGGTGTCGTCGGACGACGTTCGACGGTCAACGGCTACGAGCACGTCAACTTCCTGGGCGCCGACGGCGCCCGGCTCGCGCGGCTGCTTCATCCATACCTCGTGACCCCGCGCAAGCGGGCGGCCGCTGCGGACGCGGTCGAGAGCCAGCACGCGCGGACGACGAATCCCAACCTCGACGTGATCCCGGGTCTCGTCCCGGCCCTGCGGGCCCTCAGCCTGGGCGGCGGGTGGTTCCAAAGCGCTGAGGGAAGCCTGGTTCGCACCGGATTCGGGATCTTCAACCGGACGAGCGACAACGTGTCATACGGACGGGCGAGCGCCGTACCGGGCCTTCTCGACAAGGTCGGGCGGCTGTCGCCGACGCTCGCCGGCACGCTCGAGTCGGTCCTGGACGACCAGTACCTCTGGGACGAGGTTGTCAGCGTCTCCGACGCTGGGCGAGCGTTGACCTACGACTTCACCGTTCCCGAGGTCCACGCGTTCGTTTCGAACGGCATCGTTTCGCACAACTCCGGCGGCAAGACCCGCCGCGCGGCGAAGATGGTGATCCTGGACGTCGACCACCCGGACGTCCTCGACTTCATCGATTCCAAGATGCTCGAGGAGAAGAAGGCCTGGGCCCTCATCGAGCAGGGCTACGACCCGAGCTTCACCGGCGAGGCGTACGGCAGCGTCTTCTTCCAGAACGCCAACCACTCGGTCCGGGTCACGGACGAGTTCATGAACGCGGTCGTCAACGATGGTGAGTGGACGACCCACGCGGTCGTGGACGGCGCCCCGATGGGCACCTACCGGGCCCGGGACATCTTCCGCCGCATGGCGGACGCCGCCCACCTGTGCGGCGACCCCGGCATCCAGTACGACACGACGATCAACGACTGGAACCCGGTCTCCAACTCGGACCGCCAGTACGCCACGAACCCGTGCGTCACCGGCGACACGCTCGTCGCCACGGACGAGGGCTGGCGCTCGATCGAGTCGCTCGTGGGCGAGCGCGTCAACGTCATCGGCGCCGACGGCCAGCCGCATCCGGTCGATCGGGTCTTCCCGACGGGCACCAAGCCGGTCTTCGAGCTCAGGACGACGTCGGGCTATCGCGTCCGGATCACAGCGGACCACAAGGTCGCCACCACGCGCGGCGACGTCGCCGTGAAGGACCTCCAGCCGGACGATCGGATCTTCCTCAACGCGCCCGGCTTCGGGCGTGAGCAGGTGGCGCCCGCCCTCGCCGAGGCGATCGGTCTCGCCGTCGGTGATGGCTGCCTCGTCTGGACCGCCGCAGGCGAGATTCAACGGCCGATGCTCGTCCTGACGATGCACGCCAACGAGGCGGGCGTCCTCGAGGCCGTCGCGGTCGAGCTCAACGCCCAGAAGCGCGCTCTCAAGGCCGTTGGCTCGGTCGGGCGCAACGACGGCGTCCACGTGTCGATGGGGGCCACCGGATCGCGGCTGGCCTTCGCATCGCGGCCGGTCGTCGAACAGTTCATGGGCTACGCCGTCCTCGACGAGGGCAGCGCGCTCAAGCGCTTCAAGCCGGCCGTCCACGGCCTCGACCGGGCGTCCATGGCAGCGCTCCTGCGAGGCCTCTTCACGGCGGACGGCACGGTCGTCGACTCGGGCTCCAGGAGCCAGTACGTCGGCCTCGACTCCACGTCGCTCGAGCTGCTCGAGCAAGTGCAGCGCCTGCTGCTCGGCTTCGGGATCAAGTCGAAGCTCTACGAGAAGCGCAGAGCCGGCAAGGTCGAGGCGATCCTGCCGGACGGTCTGGGGGGCCACAAGGCCTACCCGGTCCGGGAGATGCACTCGCTTCGGATCACCCGGAGCTCGCGGGTCCGGTTCGAGCGCGAGATCGGCTTCATGGCCGGCAGCCCCAAGGCGACGAAGCTGGCTCGCCTCAACGCCCGAGTCTCCACGTACAGCGACGAGCTCATCGATGGCGTCGGCTCGATCACGCCGCTGGGCGAGGAGCCCGTGTTCGACCTGACCGAGGGGGTCACGAGCCACTTCGTCGCCAACGGGCTCGTTGTTCACAATTGCAGCGAGTTCTCGTTCCTGAATGACACGAGCTGCAACCTCGCCAGCGTCAACCTCATGACGTTCGTCGGCGCGGACGGCGAGTTCAACGTCGAGGACTACAGGTACGCCTGCTGCGTTACGATCACCGCCCAGGAGATCCTCGTCGACAACGCGGGGTACCCCACCCCGAAGATCGAGGAGAACTCGCACCGGTTCCGGCCGCTCGGCCTGGGCTACGCGAACCTCGGCGCGCTGCTCATGAGCCGCGGCCTGGCCTACGATTCGGACGAGGGCCGCAACTTCGCCGCTGCCCTGACCTCGATCATGACGGCCGAGGCCTACCGGCAGAGCGCGGTCATCGCCCGCGACCATGGCGGTCCGTTCGTCGAGTACAAGAAGAATGAGGCCCCGTTCCTGCGCGTCATGGAAATGCACCGGAACGCGGCGTACGAGATTCCTGCGGAGGGTGTCCCGGCTGAGGTGCTCGAGCAGGCCCGTCGAGTCTCCGACGAGGCCCTCGAGCTCGGCCGGGAGAACGGCTACCGAAACGCGCAGATCAGCCTGCTCGCCCCCACCGGATGCCTGGTCGGCGACAGCCTCGTCATGACCGACCGCGGTCTCGTCCGGCTCAAGGGCCTGGGCAATCCCGACGGCGAGAAGTGGCAGGAGCTGGACCTCCACGTCGCGACGGACGACGGGCCACGCCCGGCGACGAAGTTCTTCGTCAACGGCGCGGAGCCGGTCGTCTCGGTCGAGACGACGCGCGGCTATCGGATCCAGGGCACCACGACGCACCGCATCCGGATCGTCGACGCGAACGGCGACTGGCAGTGGCGGCGCTTCGCCGACCTGCGTGCCGGCGATCGCGTGCCGCTGATGCTCGGCGGGATGATCGGCGAGCCTCGCGACGTCGCGCTCCCGCCGCTTTCCGAGGCGTACTGGACGTCGGACCACCGGACGTTCGTGCCGCGCGCCATGACGGCAGACCTGGCCGAGCTCGTCGGCTACTTCATGGGCGACGGCTCGCTCCACTCGCGGGGACTGCGCTTCTCCGTGACGGCCGGTGACGACGATGTCGTCGAGCGGATCGTCGAGCTCGCCCGGCGTCTGTTCGGGCTCGATGCCGCGGTCGCGGCGAAGACCGGCTACACGGAGGTCGCCCTCCACTCGGTCCGCCTCGCCCTGTGGTGGGAGGCCTGCGGCTTTGCCAAGCACGCGCCGAGCGGCGCGCATCGAGGCAAGGGCTATGAGGCCCACGTGCCGGATGCCGTCCTCTACGCCAACGATCCCGCCGCCTACCGCGCCTTCGTGCGCGGCCTGTTCGAGGCCGACGGGAACGTCAACAACGGCTACGCCTCCTTCTCGACGGTCTCCGAGCGATTCAGCCGTGAGATCCAGACGCTGCTCCTGGCGCTCGGCTTCCCGACCACCCGAAAGACGGACGCGGTCATGCCAGGGCGCAAGGGCACGAACCCGATCCACGTCCTCCGGGTCCTGAACGCGAGCTCGGGCGCTCGCTTCCTGGCCGAGATCTCGCTCATCTCGGAGCGGAAGCGGGAGGCCCTCGCTCAGACGGACCATCCGCAGGCGGCCCGCTACGACCTCGTGCCGGTCAGCCGCGAGACCGTCGATCGCCTCGCTCCAGACAACGATCACCTGCGCCGGACGATGCTGCTGTCGCTCGCGCGGACGGGGCTCGTCTCACGCCGTTCGGCAACCGCGCTCCTGGAGCGTTCGGCGGACCCGGAGCTGGCCCAGGACCTCGGCTACTTCTACGACGAGATCGCGAGCGCGAAGCTCGGCGAAGAGCAGCTGACGTACGACATCTCCGTCCCGTCGAACGTGACCTACGTCGCCAACGGCTTCGTCAGCCACAACACCATCGCCTTCATGATGGATTGCGATACCACCGGCGTGGAGCCGGACATCGCACTCATCAAGTACAAGAAGCTCGTCGGCGAGGGGTTCCTGAAGATCGTCAACCAGACCGTCCCGGCGGCCCTCCGCAAGCTCGGCTACTCGGCGGACGAGGTCGACGGGATCCTCGCCTACCTGACCGAGCACGAGACGATCGAGGGCGCGCCCGGTCTCAAGTCCGAGCACCTGCCGGTCTTCGACTGCGCGTTCAAGCCCCAGAACGGCGTGCGGTCCATCCACTACATGGGCCACGTCCGGATGATGGGCGCGATCCAGCCGTTCCTGTCGGGCGCGATCAGCAAGACCGTGAACATGCCGGAGGCCGCCACGGCCGAGGAGATCGAGCAGGTCTACCTCGAGGGCTGGAAGCGGGGCCTCAAGGCGATCGCGATCTACCGCGACAACAGCAAGCGCAGCCAGCCCCTGAGCACCGGCAAGAAGAAGGACGGCGACGTCGCGGTCGCGGAGGCGGACGCGGCGATCATCGAGGGCCTCAAGAAGCAGCTCGCCACCGCCCAGGCGGAGGCGGTCAAGCCGCACCGACGCCGGCTCCCGGCCGAGCGCCAGGCCGTCACCCACAAGTTCGACATCGCCGGCCACGAGGGCTACATCACGGTCGGGCTATACCCCGATGGCCAGCCCGGCGAGATCTTCCTGAAGATGGCCAAGGAGGGGTCCACGGTCTCCGGCCTCATGGACACCTTCGCGACCACGGTTTCGGTGGCGCTCCAGTACGGGGTGCCACTCAAGGACCTCGTCAACAAGTTCGCCCACGTCCGCTTCGAGCCGAGCGGCTTCACCGGCAACCAGGAGATCCCGATCGCCAAGTCGATCGTGGACTACATCTTCCGGTGGCTGGGCTCGCGGTTCCTGTCGACCGAGGACAAGGCGAACCTCGGGCTCATCGATCGCTCGGCGATCGTGGATGCGCCACCGGCCTCCGGCAGTGGCGGGACTCCCGGCCTGCTCGCCGGTGGGGGTCCCGCTCCGCGAGAGGTGCTCGCGACCGGGACACCGCCACCGTCGGCGGCGGCCGGCTCCCCGACCCAGCGACCGCCGTCGATGTCCCCCGCCGGCGAGGGCTCCACCGACGAGGCGCCGCCCAGGGCCACAGCCGTTGCCACCACCCCAGCTCCTGAAGAGGGAGGGAGGGTGGCCGAGCTCGCGGTCGTCGCCAGCAATGGCCACGCGGCGAACGGGAACGGGAAGGCCGGCAACGGGAGCGGCGGCGTCACGCTGGCGCTCGGGAACGTGAAGGTCGCCTTCGCGATGCAGGGCGATGCCCCCTCCTGCATGGACTGCGGCTCGATCATGGTCCGCAACGGCAGCTGCTACAAATGCCTCAACTGCGGCTCCACGAGCGGCTGCAGTTGAGTAGAAGGATCGTGCTCGACTCCGTTAGGTCGCCCAAACTGCGGGGTCGGAGTTCCTGGTACCCGTACTACGCGGCGTTTGACGCTGAGTTCGTGACAGATGTTCTCGATGCAATTGGGACGGGCCGTAGCCCAGTCTTGGATCCTTGGAATGGATCCGGTACGACGACATCGCGTGCACGAGAGGCCGGGGTGGACGCTTTCGGCTTCGATCTGAATCCAGCCTGCATCGTAGTAGCGAAGGGACGTCTCCTGACACGGGACGTACGCGCAAGTATCGGTCCCCTTGCGAGGGATCTCGTGGAGCACGCACGAGAGATCTACGCAGTGGACGGATCTTCAGACGATCCACTGGAGCAGTGGCTCGATCCGAGTAGCGCCTGGCGCGTGCGGGCCCTAGAACGCGCCATTCGAACGCGGCTCACCGAGGCCGCTACGCACGCCAGCGTAGAGGAGCTAGTTGAAGGCTTGTCGAGCCTCGCAGCGTTCTACTACGTAACGCTCTTCTCGGTTGTCCGCGATCTGACTGTTCCGTTTCGCACTTCCAATCCGACGTGGGTCAAGACAACCGGCAAGAGCGTCAGGGCTGACTGGCGCCTCATCACTCGGGGTTTCGCACGCGCCGCCCGACTCCTTGCTGATCGGCTTGAGGCTGATCAGATTGGCCGCTCGGCGAGCTCCGTAATCTCAATTGCGGATGCAGCCTCCCTGCCACTGCCTCGTGCGTCGATTGGCGCCGTGATCAGCTCACCCCCGTACGCGACGCGCATCGACTACGTCGTTGCGACTCGCCCGGAGCTCGCGGTGCTGTCGGTCCAAAGTGGTCAGCCGATGTCGAGCCTTCGAAATGCGATGCTCGGCACCCCGACCATGACATCTCCTGCCCAAGACGCCAAGATCCCGTGGCTGCTCATGAGCGACACGGCCTCGCGGTTTCTTGGCCAAGTGGCGGCGCACCGGTCAAAGGCATCCGCCGGATACTACTCCCGCTACTTCGAGCAGTATTTCAGGGGTCTCGCGTCGGCGGTGAGCGAGATGACGCGGGTCTGCACGGAAGATGCCCCCATTGCTCTAGTCGTTCAGGACTCCTACTACAAGGAAGTGCGGCTCGACCTCGCGGCCGTCTTGCGGGAGATGCTCACGGCAACCGGGCGATCAACCTTCCAGGAGAAGTCCTTCAGCACTGGAACGAGAGCTGCGACCAATCCGAAGGTCCGAGAGTACCGCTCGACATTCAAAGCCCGCGAGACGCTGTTACTTGCTGTGCCGTGATGATGGCGGCCTTTCACGAGCACAGATCCTGAACGGCCTCTTCAAGGTCGATGAGCCATTCGGCCAGGGTTGTGGCGGCCTTCGTTGGGGGGCGAAATACGAGTGCGGCAGCCGGTCCGTCGGTCGAAGGTAGGCCCAGACCCGAGGCGGCCAGTGATGCGCTTCTCATCGTATAGCGGTTGCGGTGCGCAAAGAAGTTCCGAAACTCCGGGAGAAGCCTGAACACGTTTGGCTTCGCCGACACTGCAGCACGGATCGTTGAAATGTTCGAGCATTTCAGGTCCGTGCACAGGTCAAGAAGTGTATCCAGCTTGAACCATTTCGGTTCATCCCGAGGATCGAAGCTGCCGCTCGGACTGGGCTTCTTCCAGTTCTTTGGGAGTCTGTATTTGTTCACGGCCCAACCGAGAACGTCATTGGCCGTCGCAGCGGTGAAGACTGGTGCAGTCTGGACCTTTGCGCCACTCCTGAGGTGGGTCCCAAGCCAACAGGACAAGTAGTAAGCCCGGACGAAGTTTCCCCACGTGTTCTGGGCTTCAATCGTCACATACGAAACAATGTCCTCGCTAACGCGGTCCCACGTGCCCGCGGTGGCCATGCTAGTCAGCCGACCCAAACGTCGGAGGTTCGAGACAGCTGCTCGCTCGAGTTGCGCGGCTCGACGGGAGGGGCGCACAGATGGTGCTCAGAATGGTTCGGGCTTGACCGCGCGCAGAAACCAGCGGAACCTTGTCTGTCTTTGAGCTTCGATGTTCGTGCCCTCGGCCGCGGCCCGTCGGAACTCGTCGTACTTTGCCTCGACGTCGAGAGTCTCCTCGACTTCTTGCGACTCTGTCCTGTCGGCCTTCTGGTCCGTCTCCGTAGTCGTGGTGGCGACGTCGGCAAGCGTGCCCAGGTTCACAAGTGCCACGTCGTCATCGATATCGACCGGGTGAGCCAAGGTCACGACGGGCTGGAGAGCGTCTACTGGCTCGATGGCGTGCGACATCGCGAGGAACAATGAGAAGAAATGGTATGCCTTCATCAGCGGCCCGTGGTGCAACGGCTCCCACTTCAGCAACCGATCAAACACGACGGCGAACCTTCTGCGCATCTCGTCTGCCGCGTCGAAGGTCTTGTCATTGGCTTCATAGAACTCGGTAATTGCGGCTGGGCTAGCGGTCTTGATACCGGAGCTCAGGGCCATGACCAACTCGCTGAACATTTCTCCGTCGGCCATTCGAGTGAGCTGAGCCTCGGAGAACAAGCCCATCGCCTTCGTGGCTGACGCATAGCGCTCACTCAATTCAACCACGAACCACTTGAACTCCCCTTGAAATATCGCATGTCGTGTTTCCTGGCGGTTCAGAGGAACTGTGTAAGAGTTGATGCGGCGGAAGAGTTCTCGAATCTCCTCCCGTGTCGCTCCGACAAGGAGGTCAAAATTGATGGGATACTCGAGCAGCCTGATCTGATCTTGCTCATCAAGCTGCGAAAAGCGTCGGCCAGCATTTGGGCTCTTAGAGCTCAGCCGATATCGCCCTGATGCGAACTGGCAGATCGCCTCACTTCGCTGTTGTCCGTCGACGATCTCCTTGGTGACCCTACGAGATGCCGGGTCGGTACGCTGATAGAGAGTGAGCTTTGGGATGGGAAAGCCGAGGAGTAGCGTGTCGATCAGGTATGACTTTGCTGCGGTTGGCCAGACTTTCGCCGACCGTTGGTAGTCGCGGTTCACGACGACGAGGCCTTGCCGCAACTGGTCGCAGTACTCCCCAACCGTGAATTGGGTTGCGGTCACCTGCACAGCTCGTCTCCTTCGTGTCTCTCGCGGGCCGTCGAGCCTGCGCCTTCGTTCCTAATCCTCGGCATCATGGCACGTGCGGATATCCCCCCGCTTATCGACGGATGACCGCCCAAGCCGGTGCAGTTCGGAATCCTGAGCGGGAGCGAGCGATTAGCCACTGATTGCTCCCTGCGGTCAAGGTCCTCAAGCCTACGATTCCGGCAGGGTCGCATCGCCGAAGGTGCGCTCATCCGGCGAGGTGAATGGCGGCGGCTCAGGGGTGGCCTCCTCTGTGGCCACGCTCGGCACGGGGAGTTTGGGTGCGGCGGCTGACCATGGGCGAAGTCCTTGGACGACG
>PNKK01000048.1 GCA_013822395.1 Anaerolinea sp.
CCGACTCGTCGGTCAGGTCGTCGGCGAAGATCCGCAACGCCTCCCGTGCGACGTCGAGCCCGTCTTCCGACTGAGGACGCAGAAGACCGTCACCAGCGTCACCCTCGTCACTCTGAGCGCGATCCTCGGTGACGATCGCCCTACGTCTTCCAGGAGCGCAGAACCCGCGTGTGGGTACCCCCGGTCGGGCTCTGACGCCCCCTTCGTCGAGTTGCAGGAGCGGCACAGTACGGCGGTGTTGCCGATGTCGAAGGGCGCCCCGCCCGCGGCGAGCGGGACCACGTGATCGACCGTCAGGTCCGAGGCACGATGGGCGGGACGGCCGTAGCCCGGGCACCAGTTGCCGTGCTCACCACGCCAGGACCGCAGCACGCGGGCGCTGAGCCGCTGCCAGGAGCGCGTGCCGTACAGGTCGTTGTGTCGGCTGCGGTTGGACTCGCGGGTGTGCGTCGTGCAGCGACTACCAGGGCCGCTCGTCAGAACGCCGCAGACCGTGCACAGCTTCACCGCAGGTACCGCCTGCTGGTCGCGGCGTGTCTGACGCTGGTGACGCTCGAATGCACGCCCGACGACATCGCGACGAGCGTGAATCCCTGGCGCCCTCGGGTCTATTCGCCTGCGGTGCTACGCCTGCGGGGCCAGCGGCGGACGTGACCGCGAGTATCGTGCTCTATGCACATCCGGATATGGTCACCCAACCTCGTCGTAGCCCAGATCAAGGGGATCCGACGCACGTGCACACCGATCGAGCGGACATGATGCGAGACCGAGCCATCACCCGGTCAGCGAGGAGGACCTCGCGGTGAAGGCAGACACGTTCACGCTCGAACAGGTCTTCGGGCTCACGACCCGGTACGTGGTCCCGCTGTACCAGCGACCGTATGTCTGGGAGCTCGAGAAGCAGTGGGAGCCACTCTGGGACGACGTGCGGACCGTCGCCGAGCGACTCACCGACGCGACCACGGACAACGACGACGTGCCGCACTTCATGGGCGCGATCGTCCTGGCCCAGACGTGGAGCCCGATCGACAAGGCGGCGCGGCTGGTGATCGACGGCCAGCAGCGCCTCACGACGCTACAGCTGCTGATGGCCGCTGTCCGCGATGTCGCCGCCGAGGTCGACGAGCAAAGCGCCATCAAGCGGATGGCGTCACTGCTCCTGATTGAGGACTACCTCGTCGACGACCCCGAGCAGCGCTACAAGCTCGTGCCGACGAACGCCGATCGGACTGCGTTCCGCCAAGCGATCACCGGAGCGGCGCCGCACGGCAAGCCAGAGCCCGATGAGCGTGACCAGACGCTGTCGGCCTACCGCTACTTCCTCGGAGCAGTCCGGGAGTGGGCCCACGACGAGGGCGACGCCGAGCTGCCGGCGACCAAGCTCAAGGCGCTCGCGCAAGCGATCCGGCAGCTCATCAAGGTCGTCGTCATCGATCTTGAGCCGCGCGACAACGCGCAGGCGATCTTCGAGACACTCAACGCGCGGGGACAGCCCCTGCTGGCCGCGGACCTGGTGAAGAACTACCTCTTCCAGCAGGCCGAGGCCGGACGCCACGACGTCAGGAACCTGTACGAGACCTACTGGAAGCCGTTCGACCTCAAGCCATGGCGGAGCGAGGTCGGCCAAGGGCGGAGCCGGCGGCCCCGCATCGACGTGTTCCTGACCCACTGGCTGACCATGAAGTCCGAGGACGAGGTGAGCTGGCAGCACCTGTTCGACGACTTCCGCAAGTGGAACGCGAGCGCCAAGCCGCCCGTGGAAGACCTTCTTGCGGACCTCACCGACAACGCCCGGATCTTCGACGGGTTCGACGCATACCCGGTCGGGAGCACCGAGCAGCTCTTCTTCTACCGGCTCGACGTCCTTCAGTCCGCCACGGCATTCCCTGTGGTGCTCTGGCTGTTCGGCCCACGAGGCATCGCGGATCCACACGACCGGCGAACGGCGCTGCGGGCGATCGAGAGCTGGCTCGTCCGGCGGATGCTGCGGCGGCTCACGACGAAGAACTACAACCTCGTATTCCTCGCCATGCTCAAGCACCTCGCGGCGGACGGCGAGCCGAGCGCGGCGAAGGTCAGCGCGTTCCTGGCATCGCGGACAGGCGACAGCCAGGAGTGGCCCCGGGACGAGCCGCTTCTCGAGAGCCTCCGGACGCAGGCCTTCTACACGAGCCTCGTGCGGGCACGACTCCGGATGGTGCTCGAAGCCGTCGAGGCGGACATGCGAGGCGCGCTCGTCGGGCCCTTCACAGCGTGGGGCGCCCTGTCCATCGAGCACGTGCTCCCGCAGGAGTGGCGGACCCACTGGCCCCTGCCGCCCGATGTCGACGAGCTAAAGGCCGGCATCGAGCGAGACACCGTCAAGCATCGGCTCGGCAACCTGTCGCTCGTGACCCACCCCCTGAACTCGTCGCTCTCGAACGCGCCGTGGACAGCACCGATCGGCGACCCCAGCAAGCGCGAGGCGCTTCGCGAGTTCAATGTCTTGATGCTGAATAAGGCCCTCGTCGACCTCGAGCGGTGGGACGAGACCTCGATCGGCGAGCGAGGCGAGTTGATCGCCCGGCGCATCCTCCGGATCTGGCCTGGTCCCGATGACGACGTGCCGGCACCAGCGCCCGGCGGGCCGGCTAGCTCCAGCGCGACAGAGCCGGTGGAGCCGGAGGCCGTGCCGGCTGTCGCTGTGGCGAGTCCTGCGCCTGCGATGCCAGCGACCGGAACGCCCGAGGCGTTCCACGGCGCGATGGTCGACCTCTACAAACGCGCCAAGTCGGAGGCCGGCTACAACGCGACGTACTTCCTCTCAATGGTCAGTGATATGGGCGGTTTGGAGACCGCGCGGTACCTGCTGCACACCTCAGAGCCCTCCGACGGCTATGAGGCTTTGTGGGAACGCGGCCGTCTCGACCTGACCGTCGAGGCGGCCGTACTCAAGCCGCGCTGGCGAGGGCTGTTCTCGGACCAGGAGCTGGCTACCGCCCGCGATCGCCTGCTGGCGTACGAGTTTGATGTCGATGCGTTCCTGGCAGATGTCGCGGGGTCGAACGGATCGACCTGATCCCAGGTTCGAAGCGGCCCCTGGGGCTTGAGGAGGAGAGATGGCGCGCGGCAAAGACAGCGCAGGGCACCGCTACGAAGAGTTCGACATGTCGGACAACGAACAGGTCCGGGTGACGTACATCCCGCACCAGGACTGGGCGAAGGGCCCGACCCTGCGGATCCAGAAGCGTGCCTTCGACGGTCGCGTGGTGCGAGGGCCGGAGTTTCCGGCCGCTAAGGCCGACGACCTCATCCGGGCGATTCGCGACGTCCTGACGGAGTAGATCCAGTCGGTCGCCGAACCGGACGGCGGGCCGGCCACGTGGCAGATACTGGTCCGGTCATGGGACAACCGGACGGCCTTGACCAACTGCTGGAGGCCGCCAGCGCGGCTGACCCCAGTATGCGAATTCAGTTTCGCGATCCCATCGCGGCCCACGGCGCGTCCGCGATCCCTCAGCTCCGACGTTGGCTCGTGGACCCTCGATTGAGCGCATTCGCCGTGCGGACGCTTGAGAAGATCGCCGCCGATCCCTCCAATCGGCGCACCGTTCTCGAGGCACTCGGGTCGCTGGATCCGCGAGGGGTCAGCGAGTGGACCAGTCGTGATGTCGCAGATGCGTCGGCAAGGATCACGGGGAAGGCCCCTCGGTCCGTGGGGGCAGGAGGGCACGCTGGAAGAGAGCCGGTCGAGCAGTGGCCCGGGTCGCGCGTCGTCTCGCCGCTCGAGCTCCGGTTCCATGACGCGATGCTCGATGTGTTCAGGCTGGCTGGCGAGGCGACGAGACGCACGCGATCCGACGGGACCATCGAACGTGGCTATTGGGCGAGCTACTTCCTGCGCGGCGTCCGGAACCACGGTGGCCTCGACTATGCCCACCAACTGCTACGGAAGCAGGGCACGACCGATGGGTTCCAACGGCTCAAGGAGGAGGGCCGCCTTGACCTCACCATGGAGGCGCTTGTCCTGAGGCCGGAGTACACGTCGCTCTTCTCGGACGAAGAACGGAGAGTTGCGGCACACCGACTCGCCGAGGCCGGGTATCAGCCACCTCACGGGTGAGCTGGTACTCGCCCGAGGCGTATCAGGTCAGGCGTCCTCGGCCGAGTATCCACCAGCCTCAAGCAGGCGCAGCGCCTCCCGCGCGTAGCGCTCGATATCTCGTAGGGAGTCCGCGACCAAGCGAAGGCTTCGATCGGGCGCCTCGGCACGAATCGCCGCGTCATCGATCAGGTTGAAGATCGGGACACCGAGGACCCACGCCTCTTCGAGAACCCGAGCAATCGCCGCGGCGGCGTTCCCCTTGTCTTCGTCGCCCCACTCGCTGCCCGCGCGGAGTGCCCTAAGACGTTCCGCGTCACCGCCCGCTGTCCAGAGCTGCGAGAGCTTCCTCACCGCGTTCCGCGCGGCAACTGGGCCCACCCGAAGAAGGTGTGCGGCAAAGGCGCGAGCTAGCTTCTCCTGCTCCTCCTCATCGAGGGCCACCACCACCCGGTGTGGAGTCCCGGCTTCGTCGCCGATGAGGCTCTTCGTCTGGACGCAGAACAGCCGGTTGAAGTCAACTAGGGCAGGCGGCATCTGCCGCTCCCCGTCGGCCGGGAGTCCGTAGAACCCTAGTGGGGGATCCTTCCGACGTCCGCTGCCGGCATCCTCAGCTTCGCCCCGCTGGACCCGGACGGCGTCTTCGTCTGAGGCCCGGAGCGCGGCTAGCATGATTCTGCCGCGCGGCCCCCACGAAGCACCTTCTTCGGTCCGTTCACCGGCGAGGGTCGCGAGCTCGCAGTCATCGGTCAATACGATGGCGAGCCGGTTCGTCCCTGTTGTGAGGACGACGTCGTTCGGATCCATCGTGGCCTGGGCCGAGACGTTGTAGTCGGTTGTCCGGGGAGGCTCGGTCCGCTTCTCGTAGCCGATCCTGCCCTGCTTCAGATTGATCTGCGACAGCGCGGCCGAGTCGTGTCGGACGTATACGTCGAAGAGCCAAGGGGCCTCGACCACGTCGCCAAACGACAGTCGGTCTGCCGGGTCGCGGTACATCGCTAACGGGCCAGCCTCTCGGCGAGCGGGACCACGCTGAACTCGTTCGGATCAGGCTCCCAGATCGGCGCCGTAGTCGCCACCGGAACTGGGTTGACCTCATCGGGCGGGAGGACAAGCGGGTCGTACTGTTCCCAAGCGTGCGCCGAGGCCTCGCTCACGAAACCGTCCCATGCGTCCGGCGTGAACTGTCCGGAGCGGATGAATGCCGCGGCCGCATCGCGGAATTCATCCATCTGGTCGTGAGTCAACGTAGGCAGGAAGTCCCAGCGCTCGTCGAGCGGGCTGCCGTCGTGCCCTGCCTGTACGGCTTCTTCAACCTCCACCAAGGCACGAGTCCTCTCGAGTCCGTGCCCGAGAGGTCGGAGGGAGGCATACGTGCTCGCCAAGGCCTCGAACGCAGGCTGCGCAACGATGGCGGCCACTTCCTTCGAGTACCGGATCAGCGCCTCGGCCAGGTTGGCGCGCACGCTGGACGCCCAGGGCGAGAGTTGCTCGTGAACGGCCACGAACAGGGTCCGGACACCCTCGTAGTCGCCAGCATCGAGCAACTCGGCTAGGTCCTCCTCCTTGGAGGCGAGAAGGAGTCGCGCCGTGTCGAGATCCTCACTCGCCATCGAGTCCAGGAGCCTCACCCGAGCTCGAATATCGGCCACCCGATCTGATGGCAGGATTCGGGCCTTCCGATGGGTGAAGAAGGTTCGACGCTTGACTCCCAGCAATCGAACCATCGGATCCCAGTCACAGCCGAGCCGATCTTTGAGCTCCTCGATGCCACGGTGAAGGGCCGGCACATCCTCTCCGGACCGCGCCTCCGACATGGCGATGATGCCGAGTGGCGTGACCTGGAACCGGATCCACCGGGCTGGTTGGCTGAAGGCCTCCGATCCGCGTGTCGACGTGACCAGGAACTGTTCGCCGAGCATCTTGACCGGCTGAGACAGCCAAGTCTCCTCAAGGAACGTGCCGAACGGGTCACCATGCTCGACAAGAACGTTGCCAGCGTCCTGGCTGAACCGGGTTGTGTCCGTGCTTGCTGGGGGTGCGGGCCGAAGAAGATCGCCGTCCCAGACGGTGGCGATCGGTGTCTCCGTCGTCATCGAGGCCTACCCCCTAGTCGCTCCACGCCCGTCGGAGTCAGGCTACGTCCGAAGATGTTCGTGACCCAAGTGTGGTAACGGTCGGCTCGAGCCATCAGGGCGTCAACGTCCCAAGGGATCTGACTCGTTGTGAAGATGTCCGTGTCGATCAGATACACAGACTGGCGATCCTCTCCAGGCGGCGACTCCGTGAATCCCTGGCGCAGGTTGACGATGTCCTCGTCGATGCGAAGCGAGATTCGTTGGGCGGTCTTGATTACACGGGGATCACGAGCCAAGCCGTCATGGGCGCCCAGGAGGCTCTCCGCAACGATTTCTGACCAGTCCGCGATGGTGCGCACACCCTCGATTGCCAGCTCGTCGACATAGCGCAAGCCGAACCTGGACATCTCCGCAATCCCACCGAGGCGCGCAGCGAGCTCAAGTGTCGCGCGAAGATCCGCGCGGAACACCTCCCACCCCGTATAGCGGGTCGTCTCGAAACTTGCCATTTCGGTGCCGATGCTGACGATCCGTTCCTCCGATTCGTCCGAGAAGCGGATGGCGCTCTGCGCGACGTGCGGAGTCGTGGGACCCTGCGGCGTGAAGCCGATGGTGACCTCCTGGATGGCGGCTAAGGGCTTCGGAAAGCTCCCCGCCAGTGCGGCCTGCATGGCGGCTTGCGCATCAGCGGTCGCGAGGTGATGGCTTGTTGGGAACCGAACCTGGGCGACGACCACCCGCAGCGGGTCTCGGTCGAATCGAAGCCGCGGGTGGACCTCCTGGTCAAACGTCACGACGTCTCCTCGTCCTGCACTCGATCAGCACAATCCTAGCAGGAAAGCAAATGTCCCGTGCCGATCGGGTGCTGTCAAGCGCGCTGATTCTCCTACCGCCCTGAATCATTCGCCAGGCGGGAGCCGACGCTCAGGCGGGCTCGAGGCTCGGCACGACGAGCCAGCCCTCCGCACGACCGCGGTAGATGAGCTGCTCGGTAGTGAGGCCCGATCGGGCTCGTAAGTCCGCCAGATGGCGCTTCGCGGTGCTGGGCCGAATGCCAACGCGCGCCGCCGCATCCGGCACCGAGCCACCGCTGGCGACGAACGCGGCGAGCACGTCGACCTGTCGCGCGGTCCGCGTCCGCGGCGGCTCGCCTCGCAGCTGTCCGGCCGTCATGCGCGGAGCCCGGTGGCGGCCAGCCACTCATCGCGGCCCTCGATCGGGATGCTGCAGGTGTAGGTTGAAATCGCGCGTCCAACACCTGTCGGGCGCGCCATAACAGCATCTGGCAGCGCAAGGGCGAGTCCGTGGCGGTAGGCGGCTGGCGTCGGACGTAGGCCGACGAACCGTGGGCCCCCGGATGACGATCCGCTCATAGACAGCGTGGATCACGTCGCTGTTGGCGATCAGCGGGCCGTGAGAGCCCGTCATCCCCTGGCCGCTCTCGCAGTTGATGGCGTCGCTCCTCCTGCCACTGGCAACATCGACACACTGGCAACAAGGCCATGACGCAGCCGGTAGAGTCGTCGTACCCTGCGTGGACGACGCGATCCAATGCGGGCCCGCCGCGCTGGTGACGCGATGCCCGCCAGCGCAAAGGACGTGAGCTGCCCGCATGACCCCGACTATCGAGCCGATCTACTGGATCGTCTTCCTGGCCTTCATCGCGTTCCTGCTATTCCTGGACCTGTTCGTGTTCCACCGGACCGCGCATGTCGTCCACATCCGCGAAGCGGCGATCTTCAGCGCCTTCTGGCTCGGCCTGGGCGTCAGTTTCGGCGTCTTCGTCTTCTTCTGGCTTGGCTCGACCAAGGGCGTCGAGTACTTCACCGGCTACCTGATCGAGAAGAGCCTCTCGGTCGACAACGTCTTCGTCTTCGCCCTGATCTTCGGGGCGTTCGCCGTGCCCGCCCAGTACCAGCACCGGGTGCTGTTCTGGGGCGTCGTCGGCGCGCTGGCGATGCGCCTGGTGATGATCGTGGCCGGCGTGGCCCTCATCGAAGCCTACCAGTGGATCCTCTACATCTTTGGCGCGTTCCTGATCCTCACCGGCATCCGGATGGCGCTCTCGCACGGGAAGCCGGAGAAGGACCCCAGCCAGAACCCGGTCGTGCGGTTCGCCCGGAGGCGCCTGCCATTTACCGACGCCTACGACGGGCAGCGGTTCTTCACCCGGGTCAACGCGAAGCGGGTGGCCACGCCACTCCTGCTCGTCCTCATCTCCGTCGAGATCACGGATCTGGTCTTCGCCGTTGACTCGATCCCGGCGATCTTCGCGATCACTCGCGACCCGTTCATCGTCTACACCTCGAACGCGTTCGCGATCCTGGGCCTCCGGGCGCTCTACTTCCTCCTCGCCGACCTCAAGAACCGCTTCCGATACCTCAAGCTGGGCCTGGCGACGATCCTGGTCTTCGTCGGCGTGAAGCTGACGGTGGTGAACCTCGGGATCAAGATCGACCCGATCCTCTCGCTCGCGATCGTGGCGTCGATCCTCGCCGTCGCGATCGCCGCGTCGTGGCGGCGCCCCGAGACGCCGGAGGTCGAGGGCCACCCTGGGATGCCGTGGCCGACGGACGAGCCGAACGAGCCACGATCGTAGCGCCCCGGCAGGGTGGGAGCCCGGCCTCCGTCGGGGTGGAGCTGGGTGGCGGCCCGTCGACCGCTGTTGGCGATCGGCGGGCCGTGGAGTCAGGTTGGTGTCAGACGCTGGGCCTGCCGTCGAGTGGACGGGATTCGGCGCCGCCGTTCGTCGTGGACGAACCCGACAAGGCAGACGAAATCGCTGCGCCTGCGCGGATGGGTGCGCGACTTCGACCTGGCCTTCCGGTCGCAGGTTCGTGAGCGGCGGAGTAAGGTGAGGGCCGGGCGCCGGGATGGCCGCCGAGCGAGCGAGCGAGTGAGCGGCGAGGAGCGACCGGCACCTTGAGCGTCCGCGACGAGATCCTGGAGCAGCCGGCCGCGACCGCGCGGCTGCTGAACGAGGGGGGACCCGCGATCGAGGCGGTCGGGCGCGCGGTGCGCCAGCGCGCGGTGGAGCACGTGGTCATCGCGGCCCGGGGTACCTCGGATCACGCGGCGATCTACGCCCAGTACCTGTTTGGCGTCGCACTCCGGATCCCGGTCGCGCTCGCGGCGCCGTCGATCGTGTCGCTCTATGGCGTCGAGCCGCGGTTCGCGCGCTCGCTCGTCATCGGGATCAGCCAGTCGGGGGCGTCGCCCGACGTCGTAGGGGTCGTCGAGGCCGCCCACCGCCAGGGCGTGCCGACGATCGCGATCACGAACGAGCCGTCCTCGCCGCTCGCCGTGGCCGCCGAGCACGTCATCGACGTGCGCGCCGGCCCGGAGCTGGCCGTCGCGGCGACGAAAACGTATACCGCCGAGCTCGTCGCGATCGCCCGGCTCGTCGAGGCGATCCGGGGGACGGGCGAGGAACGCGCCCTGCGCGAGGTGCCAGCGGCGATCGAGGCCGCGCTCGCGGCGGAAGACGTCGCCCGCGCGGTGGCCGTCGCCCACGCCGGGATGCGGACCGCCACCGTGCTCGGCCGCGGTTTCGAGTACGCGACCGTGCGCGAGTGGGCCCTCAAGCTCAAGGAGCTGGCCCGGGTGGTCGCCGATCCGTACTCCGCGGCTGACTTCCGGCACGGTCCGCTGGCGCTCGTGGAACCCGGGTTTCCGGTGCTCGCGGTGGCTCCGTCGGGCGCCGTCGCCGCGGACCTCATCGCGCTCCTGCGGGAGATCCGCGGCGAGTACCGTGGCGACCTCGTCGTGCTCTCCGACCGGCCCGAGATCCGCGACCTCGGCCAGTGGGCGATCCCGCTCCCGGGGGGCGTGCCCGACCACTTGGGGCCGATCGTCTCGATCGTCCCGGCGCAGCTGTTCGCCTACCATCTCACGATCGCCCGGGGCCTCGATCCAGACGCGCCGCGGCACATCAGCAAGGTGACGCGGACGAGGTAAGGGTGGGCGGCGCTGACCGATCTCGAGCCACACCAGCATGAGAGCCGTCTCCATCAGATCTCGCAGAGAGGAAACCTGCAATGAAGGACACGCAGAAGTCCGCCAAGAGCACCACCGCGATAGACAAGACGTTCGAGGGATTCACGGACGAAGAACGAGTCGCGATGAAGGAGCGCCACCAGGAGCTGAAGGCGGCCGCGCGCCGCGGCCCGCGCGCGGACAAGGCGGACGGGGAACGCGACGTGCTCGCGAAGATCGCCGAGATGCCGGAACCGGATCGCGCCATGGGCGAGCGGATCCACGCGATCATCAAGGCCAGCGCGCCAGCCCTCTCGCCGAAGACCTGGTACGGGATGCCCGCGTACGCGAGGGACGGCAAGGTCGTCTGCTTCTTCCAGAGTGCGGCGAAGTTCAACTCGAGGTACGCGACGTTCGGCTTCAACGACACGGCGAACCTCGACGAGGGCGCCATGTGGCCGACCTCCTTCGCCCTGACGGCGTTGACCGCCGCCGAGGAGGCGAGGATCGGCGCGCTCGTGAAGAAAGCGGTGAGCTGAGGACGGAGCTCGCCACTGCACCGCCCCAGGCGGGACGGCCTGAGCGGCCCGGCCCAGCCTCCAGTACGACCAACGCCCGCAGTCAGCCTACCCGGATCCCACAAGTCGTGGTAGCTTCCATGCCATGAGGACCACCATCGACAGGGCTGGGCGCTTGGTAATCCCCCGCTCTCTGCGGGATCGGATCGGTCTGGCTGGCGGTGGCGAGGTGGAGATCGAGCTTGACGGCGCTGCGATCCGCATCGAGCCGGTTGCCGGCACGGAGCTCCGAGAGGAGGGGGGCTTGCTGTTCATTCCGGCGACAGGGACGCCCATCGACGACACGCTGGTGCGCGAGCTGATCGATGCCGACCGACACGGACGCTGATCGTCAGGTCGCGCTGCTCGATACCAGCACCGCCGTCGCGCTCGTCGTCGAAGACCACGAGGCCCACGTCGCGACGCTCGACGCGGTCCGAGGCCGCCGGCTGGGTCTCGCCGGACACGCATGGTTCGAGGCGTACTCGGTCCTGACGCGGCTGCCGGCTGGTCTTCGTCGTTCGCCGACAGATGCCCTCCGCTTGCTGGCTCGCAACTTTCCGGCATCCGGGTTTCTCGGCGAGGCGGAGGCGGCCGACCTCGGCGTGGAGCTTGCCGGGCTCGGGATCTCCGGCGGTGCCGTCTACGACGCACTCGTCGGCGCGGCCGCGAGGCAGCACCGACTCCCACTCCTCTCCGCGGACGCGCGGGCGCGACCCGTCTACGAAGCGCTCGGCGTGGAGCTCGAGCTCCTCCCGTAGGTGACGGCGGGATCGATCCGCGGAAGCGGCTCTCAACAGGCCTGATCGAGCGCCTGCCCCCAGCCGGCAAGGCTGGGCGAGTGGCAAGCCAATGCCGCCGGGCACATCCGCCGCGTGCGAAACTGATGTGAACGGCGTTCGTGGCGAAGTCGGCGGTGCTGACGGTGATTGACGGTGATTGACGGACCAACAAGATTCGGCCCAGATGACGAAGCTGCGTTCAGCGCGGCCCGTGGGGCGATCATCGACTCGTACCGTGCCGCCGCGAGCCGGCGACCGGACGCCGACCCATTCGTGGCCTCGACGATGCTCGATTTCAAGTGGGCCTACGGCGACGGCCGCATCTTCGAGTGGCGAGGCAAGGATCTCGAGGCGTTGCTCCTCGGCCACTTCCCGCGGAAGATCGCGGTTCACGACGAAGAGCTGCTGAGCATCGTTCCGGCAATCCGGGACTTCCTGTCGTTCCTGAAGGATGGCGGTGTCCTCGGCGGAGATCCGCTGCCCGAGCTGGTCGGCGCCCTGGACCAGCTGCTCCCCGAGTTCGCGGCGATGATGCACGACGCCTCCAACTTCGGCTGGCCAAGGGTCTCATCGCGGCCATGACGGCCGGCGGCGTCGATGTCAGCAAGCCGGACGCCGTCAATCGGTGGATCGAGGAATTCAACGCGCGCCCCATCGAGGAGCGGGCCGCCGTCCTGGACGCCGAGGGACCGGAGCCCCTGAATCTCCCGCCGATCGAGCTTCCGAGCGAGGAAGAGCTGGCGCGAGCCGCGGAAGCTTCCAGGGCGCTGGCGCGGCTTGCCGGCCTCGCCCGCTATGTCGGCGACGGACGGAAGCTCACCCAGCTCGGCAATCTGACGCTGTCCGACGGGCGTGCGATCGTCAACCTCCTCGAGACCGGCGACGTGATCGACCCGGTCATCGGAGGCAGGATCTTCAAGACCCGCAGCACGGCCGAGCTCCCGGTCCTGAGCCTGCTCCTGCGCTGGGCCCGGGCGGCCGGCTTCGTCAAGGTGCGCCACGGGTGGGTATCGATCACTCGACGGGGCATGTCCCTCGGCAAGCGGCCGCTCGAGGACTGGCGCGCGGCGTTCGAAGGCTTCCTCGACTGCGATCCGGTGCCGGCAGGGTATGGGTCGGAGGCCCGAGAGGGTGGGCCGTTCTGGAACGAGGTCCTCATCGAGCTCCTCGTGCAGCTCCCCCTGGGGCTGTACGTTGGCGGCGGGGTGGACCTCGAGCAACTCCGGGACGATGCGTGGCGGCAGGTCCAGGACCGGTTCGACCTTCGGCGCGAACCATGGGTCCTCGATCATTGGCGCAAGACGATGGGGATCGACATCGACCGCCCGATCCTCGGCAACCTCGCCGACCTCGGAGCACTGACGGTCAGCGACGGGAAGGTCCTGCCGACGAGCCTCGGGCTCTGGGCGACGAACCGGATGCTGCGAGAGCATGGGCACGTCGCCCCGATCGTCGGCGAACATGCCGGGTCGCCTGCCAACGAGCTCCTGCGAGCCTGCGCCGAGCTGTCACTGGACGAGTCCGAGCGTGAGATCCGCCAGTGGATCGATCGACGACCGCAGACGGCGGCGAGCGAGCTCGCCGAAGCGGCACGATCCGGTGAGCTTCCCATGCTGGCCCTCCATGCGCTCGGATTCGCCGGCCCCCCGGCCGAGGCGGAGGTGCGAGCTCTGCTCGAGGTCGCGGAGCTGGAACCGCATGCTCGCCTGTGGCTCGTCGCGCACGGCTACGAGGACGCATCGTCGCTCCCGCCCGAATCCCTGATGGCGGCCTTCGTGGCGGGCCTCGCGGCAGAGCGCGCCCACAATGGCCCGGTGGCCGCCGTCGCACGCTTCATGAGCCTTGGATCCGTGGACGAGCAGGTGAAGTTCATCGAGCAGCTGCACCGCGTCGAGCTGCCGGCCGCCACCGACGTCCTCGAGATGATCGGGCGCTATCACCCGTCGAAGGCGGTGGCCAAGGCCGCCCGACGGACGGCGCTCAAGCGGCGATCGTTGCGGCTCAACTGATCCGCAGCGGCTCGGGCAGCCCGTGCATCGCCCGGGCGAAGCCAGAACGCATCTGCTCTTGCTACCTGTGCCCTACGCTGGTAGGATCACGTATGAAGGTCAGTGTCAGCCTGCCGAGTGAAGACGTCAGGTTCCTGGACGAATACGCCAGGGAGCAAGGCCTCGACTCCCGGTCCGCTGCGCTGCATCGCGCGGTTCGCCTCCTTCGCGCAGCCGAGCTGGGTGGCGCCTACGAAGAAGCATGGCGTGAGTGGACCGCGGGCGGCGACGCCGAGTTGTGGGAATCAACGACCGGCGACGGTCTCGCGTCGTGATGCGGCGCGGCGACATCCATGCCGTCGATCTCGACCCCACGCGTGGCTCGGAGGCGGACAGGCGCCGCCCCGCGGTCATCGTCAGCAACGATGCAGCCAACGCAACTGCGAGGCGATTGGGCCGCGGCGTGATCACGGTAATCCCGGTGACCTCGAACATCGAGCGGATCTACCCGTTCCAGGTCCTGCTTCCCGCCGTCGATACCGGACTCGGGCGTGACTCAAAGGCCCAGGCTGAGCAGATCCGATCGGTCGCCGTCGAGCGGGTGGGCGACCGTCTGGGCGTCGTCCCCAATGCGCTCATGCTCGAGATCGACGAGGCGGTACGTCTTCATCTGGGCCTGTAAGGGCTGTGGCCGACGGGCAATCGTCGGCCTGCCCCCTCTGGGGGAGGTGCGGCGCACTGTCTGCTGACGGCTCGACCAAGTCCGGCGGCAGGGCTCGGCCCTTGACGATCCATCCGGGCCGAGCGTGGCTCGCAACGGCGGCGCGTCTCAGGGTGTTCCCCGATTGTCCCGGCGGCCGGGCGGGCCCATCACTTCACGTACCACGGGCGTGGTCACCCGACCGTCGTGCCCACCAACCCGACAAGGCCCCACGAGGTGTTCCGGTATGAAGCTCTCCATTCGAACCAAGCTGCTCGGGAGCGCCGGGCTCCTGCTCGTCTTCATGGCCGGGATTGGCCTCCTCTCCGTCGTGAACCTCGCGGCCGTCGACGAGCGCGCGATCAAGATGGAGACGAGCGTGGTCAATCCGATCGTCGACCTCGCGGTCGCCCGGGCGAAGGCGAACGAGAACCGCGCCTTCCTGAGCAACCACATCCTCGAGACCGACCCGGCCGCGAAGGCCGAGCTCGAGCGGAAGATGACGACGAACGCCGAGGAGATCGCCACGAGCCTCGCCGCCGTCAAGGAATCGCTCGTCAGCGACGAGGCGAAGCAGACGATGGTCGATCTCGAGGCGGCGCTCGGCGCCTACGAGGAGGCGCGTGCCCACACGATCGAGCTCTCGAACGCAGGCAAGGCCGCCGAGGCGTACGCGGAGGTCACGGGAGAGGCGCTGCCCGCCTTCGAGGGCGTCCGCGACGGGATGACGAAGCTCTTCGAGTCCAAGGACGCGCTGAGCGCCAGCCTGAGCGAAGAGATCGCCAGCACCTACGAGTCCAGCCGGACGATCACGATCGTGCTGGTCGTCCTCGCGATCCTGGTCGGCCTGGCCCTAAGCTTCTGGGTCGCCCGGGGGATCAGCCGCGGCGTGAAGGACGTCCAGGTCACCCTTGCCTCGTTGACCGACAAGTGCGCCACCTGGCTCCAGGAAGGCCTGAGCCGCTTCGCCCAGAACGACCTGACCTACGAGGTCACCCCCGTCACCGCGCCGATCGAGCGCTTCAGCAGCGACGAGATCGGCGAGACCGCCCGCTACGCGAACAAGATGCGCGACAAGCTCATCGCGACCATCGGCGCATACAACGAGGCCCGGT
>PNKK01000049.1 GCA_013822395.1 Anaerolinea sp.
CCGCCGGAGGCGGGCAGCGCAGTTGCGAACCCTTGACGGGCGAGGGGCCACCACGATCAGAGCGGGGGCGGCGGCTGCCGCCCCGTAGAACACTTGTTCCGTCTCGGCCGCGGTGGTATCGTCCCGGCCAACACGTCGGCCAGATGTGTGTGTCCGTAAGCGACCGGCAATTGCGAGTGTGTGTGGGGCCAGGGGGCTGAGGATCAGAGACCCCCAGCAAGAGCCCGAGATGATGAAGCTGCAGCCGCTCTGATGTGAGAGACGAGGCCGACGGGCCTCGTCTTGGCATTTCAGGGATCGGCTCCTTGGAACACTCGCACCGCTCTCGCGCAAACCCACCCGTCCACCGGCTTGACGCTGCCCGGTGGAGCTTCGCCGTGTACCCGGAGGCGGCAGAGGGAGGCGGGTCGTTCCGATCCGCCGCAAGCTCCGGACCAGGGTGTGCCTGGGAGAGCGCCGGCAGCGACAGCACGGCGGATGCGGCGCGGCGAGCGCGTGGCAAGGTCCGGCGGTACTGCGCCGCGAACGGGCTCAATCGGCTCGGGACGCTGACGTACCGGGGCGAGGGCTGCCATGAGCCCACCATGCTCCGGCGGGATGTCGGGCGGTTCTTCCGCGGGCTCCGGTCGGAGGTCGGCGAGCCGTTCCCGTACGTGTGGACGCCCGAGTGGCACCCGGGTGGGCATGGCCTGCACGTCCACTTCGCGGTCGGGCGGTACATCGGACAAGGCGTCATCCGGGAGACGTGGGGCCGCGGGCACGTGTTCATCAAGCTTCTCGGCAACTTGCCGGTGGGATCGGGTGTCCGAGGCGAGGCCAGATTGGCGGCGCGATACCTCGCGAAGTACGTCGGCAAGGATCTCGGCACGGGCGAACCGGGAGGGCTGCATCGGTACGAGGTCGCCCAGGGCTTCCAGCCCAAACGGGTAACGCTCGACGGTGCCACGGCCGATGAGGTGCTCGGCTGGGCGGCATCAGTCATCGGCGCCGCCCCGGAATACGTGTGGCGGTCACGGGACGAGGAGGACTGGGCCGGTCCGCCGGCCGTGTGGGCGTCATGGACGTGAACCGCACGGCCGAGACGGCCCGCGCGTGGGTGGAGCGCACCTGCGCCCGGCAGGGGCTTGACGCGAAGGTCACGGAGATGGCCGCGGTGGAGCGAGTGGCGGTGCTCCTGCGTCAGACCCGCCAGACGGGCTCCAGGCGGTCGGGATCGAAGCGGTTGCGGCCCCGGGCCGCCGGGGCCACGACGACGCGATCGAGGATCGACGCGACGATCGCGCGCTGACGTGTGAGCGGCAGGTCAGCCCAGGCCTCGCGGAGTGCACCCGCTTTGCCGACGTAGGGGGTGATCGCCTCGGTCCGGGTCAGTCGGGCCAGGCGGCGCTTCGCGGCCTCGATCCGGGCCTCGATCGGCTTCCGGGCGGCGAGGTACTCGGGAAACGTGACGAGCTTCTCGCCGTAGGCGCTGGCGAGCTCCTCGAGCTGGGCCCGGTCGGCCGCGAGGTTCGCCCGCTCGCCGTCGTCATCGGGCGGCGTCGCGCCGTCGAGCGCGGCGGCGAGCTCCGGGGTGTCGAGCCGGTACAGGACGGCCGCCTCGATGAACCGTTCCAGGGGCTCGGCGACGATCGCGACCCTGCCGCAGCCGGGCAGGCCTGGACCCTTGGCGCAGAGGTAGCGGCGGGTGCCATCCTGGCGGGGACGGGCGACGAGGACCGATTCGCAGACGCCGCAGCGGAGGAGACCGCCCGACAGGAGGTAGCGACGAACGGTCCGGGTCGTTGTCCGGGTCGCGCCGGCGAGGACCGCTCGGACTCGGGCCGTATCCTCGGGCGTGATGATCGGCTCCCAATGGCCGGTCGCGACGATCTCGCCCTTGTACTCGCGCTGGCCGCTGATCCGAGCCGAAGCGAGCATCCGGCGGAGGACCTGCACCTTCCACGGTCCGCCACGAACGGTCCGGATGCCGCGCTCGTTCCAGTCGGTCGCGATGCCGCGCAGGCTGTCGCCAGCGCGCAGGCGCGCGACAGCCTCGCGGATCGCGGCGGCCTCGGCGGGCTCGATCGTCCGGAAGTCGTCCCGGTAGCCGAAGGGCCGGGTGCTGTTCCGGACGAGACGACCGGAGCGGGCCATCTCCTCGTGCTTCCGGGTGATCCGGCGGCTCTTGTCGTCGCTCTCCTTGCGGGCCACGGCACCGAGGATACGGGCAAGGAAGCGGCCGTCGTGGGTTGCGAGGTCGGTATCGCCCGTGACTGATGCCATGGAGCGGACACCGGCCCCGTCGCAGACCTCGAAGAACTCCTCCAGCTCGCGGGGGTGGCGGTGGAGCCGGTCAAGGTGCCAGACCACGACCGCATCGACCGTCCCCGCCCGCATGTCGGCGAGCAGGCGCTGATATTCAGGCCGGTGCTTGCCCGAGTAGGCGCTCACGTCGTCGTCGACGTACGTGTCGGCGACCGGCCAGCCGCGGCGCTCGGCCATCGTCCGGCAGTCCTCGACCTGGCGCGTCACGCCGAGTCGGTCACCCTCCGGGTCGGAGGAGATTCGGGCGTAGATCGCGGCCGCCTTGGGCATGTGGGTACATTAGCACATACCATGATCGCTTGGCGTGCTGTCACCAGACGCGGTGAGGCGGACGTACGAGCTCGCGGCGGATATCCGAGATCGACGCGCAGCCGAGGAGCGGCAGGGTCAGCTCGAGCTCCTCGCGGAGGATCTCGATGGCGCGTTCCACGCCCGCCTGGCCGCCCGCGGCGAGGGCCCAGTAGATCGGGCGACCGACGAGGACGCCGGACGCGCCGAGCGCAAGTGCGGTGGCGATGTCCAGCCCGCGGCGGATCCCGCCGTCCACCCAGACCTCGATCCGTCCGTCCACGGCGGCGACGACGTCCCAGAGCGCATGCGCGGTCGCAAGCGAGCGATCGAGTTGGCGCGCGCCGTGGTTCGAGACGACGATCGCATCGGCGCCGTGGTCAATGGCGAGCCGCGCATCGTCGGGTGCGACGACGCCCTTGAGGACAAGCGGCAGCCGGCTCCACGACCGGATCTCCCCGAGGTCCGCCCAGGTGAGTCCGAGCGCCCGCTGGTCGTCGAGGCCCGCGTAGCGGCCACGGTCGGCGCCCGCCGCCGCCTCCACGTTCGGCATCCGGGGCATCGTGAAGCCCGACCGCCGGTCCCGCTCGCGGTAGCCGAGGACCGGCAGGTCGACCGTCAGGACGATGGCCCGGTACCCGACGGCCTCAGCCCGCTCGACGAGCGACCGCGTGTACCCGAGGTCGCGCACGAGATAGAGCTGGAACAGCCGGTCCGCGTCCGGGGCGGCCTCGGCGACGGCCTCCAGGGTCATCGAGGCCGACGTCGACAGGATCATCGGGATCCCGGCGGTGGCCACCGCTCGCGCGACCGCGGCCTCAGCGTCCGGGTGGGCCATCGCCTGAGCCGCCATCGGGGCGATCGCGATCGGCAGGGCAGTCCGGAGTCCGAGGAACGAGCCGGAGACATCGACCGACCGGATGTCCCTCAGCACCCGGTACACGAATCGGAACTCGCGCCAGGCGGCGTCGTTCTCGGCCAGCGTGCTCTCGTCCCAGGATCCGCCGGCGACGTAGTCCCAGGCCGGCCCGGCCATCCGCGCCCGCCCGGGCGCCTCGAATTCGCGCAGGTTCACGATCGAGGCGAGCTCGTCTGGACCGAGAAGCGCCGGCATCAGGGACTCGGCCGCGTAGACCGCACCCCGGGGAAGCGGCCGAAGTCCAGGTCGAACGTGACAACGGTCGCGAGATGCTCCGTCGCGAGCGCCGCGAGATGGGCGTCGTTCACGAGGTTGCCCGCTGTGCCGACCCCTGACAACAGCCCCGCGATGACGTCGGGATGGCGTGCCGTCGGCTCGACCACGACGGCGGCCGGCGCTGCCAACCATGTGCGAACCTGATCCGTCGCGTCCTGGACCGACAGCGGGTCGGTGAGCACCGCCGGGTTCGTAACGACGCGCAGAAACGCGAGGAGCACGATCCAGGCGAACCCGACCGACTCATTCGCCGCAAGAGCAACGTCCAGCCACCGGCGGCAGATGGCGTGGTTTGGTGCGTCCTCATTGACCGCGTAGATGAGGACGTTCGCGTCGACGAGCTGCAAGGATCGCTACTTTCCGAGCGCGAGCTTCCGGATGATCTCCTCGTCCTCAAGCTGGCCCGCGAGCTGGAGAGCCTTGTCGAGTGGCACCTTGGGGATGCCCATGCTCTTTGTCCGAGTGTAGGAGATGGTCTTGCGTTGCCCGGTGCTGACCCCGGCGCGGATCGCGGCGTTCAGGGCCTGCTTGAACGTCAGCTTCCGCTCGCGCATCAGCTTCCGCACGACGGCGTCGGCGTCTGGATCGAGCGTGACGGTCGTTCTCATGGCTGCATCATAGCATCAGATTCCAGCGCATCATTGCATCATCTCAGCCCACCAGGTCCAGGTCGGCGAGGCTCGCCAGCACCGTCTTCCGCCCGACCTGGGCGTCCTTGAAGACCACCGTCACCTCTTCGTCGGCCCGAGTCAGCTTCGAGGTGACGACGATCCCGTCGCCCCAGCGGGCGTGGCGGACGCGGTCACCGTCGCGGTAGCGGCGCTCGCCGGGGATGATCGGGCGAGGCGGGCGCGCTGATGCAACGGTAGCCGCTGAGGCTCGACCTCCGACGTCGGAGATGCCCTCGACATCGGAGGCCTCTCGTTCGGGGGCCTCGTCGTCCCAGGCCTCGATCCGCCGCTCGAAGGTTCCCGATCTCGCCCCGCCCGCGAACGCCGCACGCTTGGCCGCGAGGTCCCTCGTTGGTCGGAAGGCCTCGCCCGGTCGCGGCCCGCCCGGACGGCCGCTCCCCTCCCGGAATGCGCCGGCGCCGGGCCGGATCGGCGTTCCGAACCGGGTCGCGCCCCGCCCGAACACGAGGTTGAGATCGTCGGGCGCATCGGGGTCCGGAGCGTCGGCGCCCGGAACGCCGGCCGCCCGGGCGAGCCGCGGACCGCTCATGAGCTCAGCCGGGATCTCGAGCAGGAACCGCGACGGCTCGGCCATCCAGCTCCCGCCGGCGCCGCGGCGCGTCGCGCGTTGCCAGGCGTGCGACAGGTAGAGGCGGTCCTTCGCCCTGGTCATGCCCACGTACGCGAGCCGGCGCTCCTCCTCCATCGGCGCCGGGTTCGGGTTGAACCCCACCTCCGCGTCGATCGCCCGTCCCGTCGGGAAGAGGCCCTCCTCGAGGCCGGCGATGAACACGATCGGGAATTCGAGGCCCTTCGCCGCGTGGAGGGTGATGAGCGACAGCTTGTCGGCGTCGGCCTCGTAGGAATCCTGGTCCGCCACAAGGGCCGTCTCCTCGAGCAGCCGGTCGAGGGCGTCGTCCGGTGACAGGTCGTCGTAGCGTGTTGTGACCTCGCGCAGCTCGAGGAGGTTCGCCCAGCGCTCCTCACCCTCCTCGGTCCCATCGGCGAGCATCGCCCGGTAGCCGGATCGTTCGAGGACCTCGTCGAGGAGCTCGGGGAGCGGCAGGACCCCGATCCGCGTCCGAAGGCGCCGGACGAGCCCGACGAAGTCGGCGATCGCAGTTCGGGCGCGGGCGGCCAGCTCTGGCGCGGCGCCGCCCTCGGCCGCGCGCTCCAGCGCGAGCCAGTACAGGACATCCTCCCGCCGCGCGACGTCGCGGATGACCTCGATCGTCTTGTCGCCGATCGAGCGCGCCGGCACGTTGATGACGCGTTCGAAGCTCACCGAGTCGGCGTCCGAACGGAGGATCCGGAGGTAGGCGAGGGCGTCCTTGACCTCCTTGCGGGCGTAGAACCGGGTGCCGCCGACGACCTGGTAGCGGATCCCGTAGCGGAGACAGGCCTCCTCGATCGAGCGGGACTGGGCGTTCGTCCGATACAGGACCGCGATGTCGCGCAGCCTGACGCTCGCACCGGCGTCATCCGCTCGGCGGGTCAGGACGGAGCCGCGGGCGCCGGTCAGCTCCTCGACGCGCCGCGCGATCCACTCGGCCTCCTCCTCCTCGTTGTACGCCTCGAACCGCTCGATCAGGCGGCCGCGATCGTTCCGGGTCCAGAGCTTCTTGTCCGTCCGGGCCTCGTTCCGCGAGACGACCGCGTGGGCGGCGTCGAGGATGAGCTGGGTCGAGCGGTAGTTCTGCTCGAGCTTGATGACCGCGGCGTCCGGCCAGTCGCGCTCGAAGTCGAGGATGTTCCGGATGTCCGCGCCACGCCAGCCGTAGATCGACTGGTCGTCGTCGCCGACGACCGCGAGGTTCCGGTGGCGGCCCGCCAGCGCCTTCACCCACAGGTACTGGGGGCGGTTCGTGTCCTGGTACTCGTCGACGTGGAGGTAACGCCAGCGCTCCTGGTACTTCGCCAGCGCGGCCGGCGACTCGTGGAAGAGCCGAACGGCCTCGAGCAGCAGATCGTCGAAGTCGAGGGCGTTCGAGCGGCGGAGGGCGTCGCGGTAGCGTCGGGCGAGGCGGGCGATCTCGACGAGGGTGCCGGTGGCGATTCGTAGCGGCGGGATCTCGGTGGGATCCACCATGTCGTTCTTCGCCCGACTGATCGCCCCGAGGATCGACTGCGGGCGGGTCTCGCCCTTCGCCTCCAGGCCCTCCTCGCGGAGGATCTGCTTCATGAGCGCGACCTGGTCATCGGTGTCGTAGATGAGGAACCGGCGGTCGATCCCGATCGCCTCACCGTCGCGGCGGAGAACGCGGGCACAGATGGAGTGGAAGGTCCCGGCCTCCACATCCCGGCCCGCCTCGCCGACGAGCCGGACGATCCGCTCCCGGAGCTCGGCCGCGGCGCGGTTCGTGAACGTGACCGCGAGGATCCGCCACGGTGGCACACCCTTGACGCCGATCAGGTACGCCACCCGGTGAGCGAGGACGCGGGTCTTGCCCGAGCCGGCACCGGCGAGAATCAGGATCGGGCCGTCCGTGATGGTCACGGCGCGCGCCTGTTCGGGGTTCAGGCGGGCGATGATCTCGCGCTCCCGGGACGCCCGTGCTTCGGCGCGGCGGCGCGCGGCGTCGGGATCCGGAGGGGCCGCGGGATCGCGGAGATCCGCTCCGACGACCTCCGCCAGCCACTCGGGCTCCTCGGGAGCGGGGCCATCCGGAAGCTCGGCGAACGCCGTTCCGAGGGGCTCGGGCGGGGCGTCGAGCCCGGCCTCGCGACGGGTTCCGGCGGCGCGGCGGCGCCCCTCTCCGGGCTGGGTGGGACTCACTCCCTCATTGTAGGCCCGGCCCTCATCGGCAGATCATCCAGGGCTCCATCAGGCGGGCCGCCCGGGGCTCGACCCTGCGTTCATCGCACCCTCGAGGCGACGAGCGTGTGCCCGGTCCCGGCCGGAATCCTGGCCAACGTGCCCTCGGGGAACACTCACGAGGTTCGCGGTGACTTCGATCCGTGAGCCGCGGCCTCCAGCCGCCTCTGGTGACGCTCGCCACGTTCAGACGCACACCGCTGCGAAGATCGTGCAACCCGGTATGGGCGCGCTGTCGCGGAATCGCGGCCCGCGACCCGTACAAGGTTCCGGGCCCGGTCATTGGCCAGGAAAGCCAGGCTCTTTCATTGCGATTGTTCCCCTGGCGGGCGTCAGCGAGGGATCTCGCAGGCCTGCGCCCTCCCCTACTCGACCTGGTCGGCCGGCGGGGCCTCGATGCTCAACGACTCGTCCCACTTGGACATCGTGATCGTCATCGTCAGCTCGCCGACCTCGGCGGAGGTCACCGTCACGACCATGCTGGCCGGGCGAAGCGTGTCCTTCTCCACGAGGAGGGTGAGGACGACGGACGCGTCACCCAAGTCCGCGGCCTCCGGGGAGAGGGCCTTCAGATCCTCGGCCGACAGGTCGATCTCGATCTGGTAGCAGGACTTCGTGCCGCACGACGTGTCGTCGAGCTTCTTCGGGTCGACCTCCGGCTTCTTCAGCCAGTCCTGGAGCTCCTTCAGGCTGGCCTCCGGGTCCGTCGGGTCGACCGGGAGCCCGGCGCCCGAGGTGCTGCTCTTCTGGAACTTCTCGGGGTTGAACGAGGACCTCACATAGGTTTCCTCGCCGACCACGATGACCTCGGCGGTCATTCCGAGCAACGCCGGAACCGCCAGGTTCAGGCGAGCACTGGCCTTCTCGATGTCGATGTCGGCCTGCAGCGATGTCCCGGTCAGGGCGATGTCGCCGCCGCTGCCGGTCCCCGTCAGGTCGAGCTTCACGGTCCCGTCGACCGTGGCCTCGAGGCGCAGGCTCTTCGCCTTCTGGAGGGTCTCGACGGCTTTGGTCAGGATCTCGCCCGGGTCTGTGAGCGCGGGCGCGGAGCCACCGCACGCGCCGGCGGCGAGCGCCGCGACGACGAGCAGGGCCGGGAGTGCGAGTGCGCGACGGTGCATGGGATACCTCCGGCGGATGCGGTGACGCGGCGACAGCGTCAAGGCCCGGGGGTACCGTGTCAAGCCACCGATCGTCCTGATGTCAGGGCAAGCGCTCTCGAATCGAGACGCCCGGGCCGTTCGACCCGGGCGCCCCGTTCACTTGGGAGTCGCGGACTAGAAGTCCATGTCTCCGCCGCCGCCGTGGCCGTGCTGGCCTGCGGCGCTGTCCTTCTTCTCCGGGATGTCCGTCACGAGCGTCTCCGTCGTGAGGACCATGGCGGCGATCGAGGCGGCGTTCTGGAGGGCCGAGCGGGTCACCTTGGCCGCGTCGACGATCCCCTTCTTGAACATGTCGCCGTACTCGTCCTTGAGGGCGTCGTAGCCCTCGCCGGCCTTGAGCCCCTTGACCTTGGCCACGACGACCTCGCCGGACTGGCCGGCGTTGTCGGCGATCTGCTTGGCCGGCGCCTCGAGGGCCTTGCGGACGATCTCGACGCCGACCTGGGCGTCGGGATCCAGCTTGATCTTGTCGAGGACCGGGATCGCCTGGAGGAGCGTGGTGCCGCCGCCGGCGACGAGGCCCTCCTCGACCGCCGCGCGGGTGGTCGAGAGGGCATCCTCGATGCGGTGCTTCTTCTCCTTCAGCTCGACCTCGGTGGCCGCGCCGACCTTGATCACCGCGACGCCGCCGGACAGTTTGGCGAGGCGCTCCTGGAGCTTCTCGCGGTCGTAGTCCGAGGTCGTGTCCTCGATCTGGGCCTTGATCTGGGCCATCCGACCCTTGATCTGGTCCGGGCTGCCCTCGCCGTCGACGATCGTGGTGTCGTCCTTCGTCGCGACGACACGGCGGGCCTTGCCGAGATCATCCAGCGTGACTGAATCGAGCTTCCGGCCGATCTCCTCGGAGATCACCGTGCCGCCGGTCAGGGTGGCGATGTCGCGGAGCATCTCCTTGCGCCGGTCGCCGAAGCCCGGCGCCTTGACCGCGAGGACGGAGACCGTGCCGCGGAGCTTGTTCACGACGAGCGTGGCAAGGGCCTCGCCGTCGACGTCCTCGGCGATGATGATGACCGGCTTGCCGGCCTGGACGGCCTTCTCGAGCGCCGGGAGCATGTCCTGGACGCTGGAGATCTTCTTGTCCGTGATGAGGATGACCGGGTTCTCGAGGACGGCCTCCATCCGGTCCGTGTTCGTCACGAAGTAGGCGGAGATGTAGCCGCGGTCGAACTGCATCCCCTCCGTGTATTCCTTCTCAAGGCCGAGGCTCTGGCCCTCCTCGACGGTGATGACGCCGTCCTTGCCGACCTTGTCCATCACCTCGGCAATGATCTCGCCGACCTCCGGATCCGCCGCGGAGATGGCGGCGACGGCCGCGATCTGCTCACGGGAGTCGACCGGGCGGGCGGTCCGCTTGATCTCCTCGACGATCGCCTCGACGGCCTTCTCGATGCCGCTCTTGATGACCATCGGGTTGGCGCCCGCGGTCACGACGCGGAGGCCCTCGGCGACCATCGCTTGGCCGAGGACGACCGCAGTGGTCGTACCGTCGCCGGCGACGTCGTCCGTCTTGGTCGCGACCTCCTTGAGGAGCTGTGCGCCCATGTTCTCGAAGGGATCGTCGAGCTCGATGTCGCGGGCGATCGTGACGCCGTCATTGGTGATCGTGGGAGCACCGAACTTCTTGTCGAGGACGACGTTCCGGCCCTTGGGCCCGATCGTCACCCGGACCGCGTCGGCGAGGCGATCGATGCCTCGCTTGAGCGATCGACGCGCGGTCTCGTCGAAGATGAGCTGCTTGGCCAACTGGGTGTTCCTCCAAACGGTCTTGTGTGCTGGCGACCTCAGCGAGTGAGTCGCCGTTCGCCCTCCGACGGCCGAGCGCGCTCGGTGGAGCGCATCGGCCGGAGGATGTCAGTCCTCGACGATCGCGAGGATGTCCTTCTGGCTGACGATCAGGAGCTCGTCGCCGTCCACCTTGAACTCGGTGCCGGCGTACTTCCCGTAGAGGACCTTCTGGCCCACCGCGACGTCCATCGGCTCGCGCGAGCCGTCATCGAGGATGCGGCCCGGGCCGACCGCGATGATGCTGCCCTCCTGGGGCTTCTCCTTGGCGGTGTCCGGCAGGACGATGCCGCTCTTGGTCATCTCCTCGCGCGGGGTCGGCGTGACGACGACGCGGTCACCCAGCGGGCGAAGCTTCTTCGAGGCAGTGGCTTTGGCCAACGTGCTTCCCTCCTGTGACGGCCCACGGCCGTCCGACCTGGATTGCACGGGTCCGGCTCGCGGTGCGCACAGCACGACCCGCGACCGCCCCGTAGACGATCTATTGGCGCCGCTCGACGGGTGCGGTCCCGGCGCGTCCTCCCGTCCGTCGGGGCGCCCGTGGGACCGGCCGGTCCACGTCGATTAGCACTCTCAGTGTGAGAGTGCCAGCAGTGTAGTCAGCGGCCGCTCAGGCTGTCAACCGGGTGTCCTGGGCGGGCGTATTGGGCGCACCGGCCTGTGCGCACCGGCCTGGTGCGTCCAGGGTCGCTGATGATCCGCTTCGCGCGGGACCGTCAATCGCCTTCGTATAGGCGCTCGAGGTCGATGAGCTCAACGTCAGCTCGGCCCTCCGTGGCCTCCAGGAGGTCGGTCGCGAAGCCGGAGCGTCCAAAGAGGAGGAGTTTCGCGTCCGCGGCGTTCGCCCGCGCGAGCAGAAGACCCCGTAGCCGCTCAAGCCGCCGCAGATCCGCGATCGTCCGGACGGCGCTACCTCCCTTGGCCTCGCCGATGGCAAGCAATGTGGGCCTATCGTCGTCGCGATCCCCTTCCGCCACGACGTCAAGCTCGAATGACTGCCTGAGGTCGCGATCGTTGACCTGGGCGAATCCAACGCGGCGCGGCGAGCCCCCGAGCGTCCGGATCGACGCGTATCGGGCTACCCACTCGCGCGCCATCGACTCGAAATGCGGGCCGAGGACCTGCGAATCGAAGCGGGCTTGAGCGTCCGCCCAGGCTTCGGAGGTCTGTCTCGAAGAGAAGCGGGCGAGATCGCGTCGCAGCACCGCGAAATAGAAGCGGAGCAGAGGATCCGCGATCCGGAGGAGTGGGCGGTTCGGCCTGAGCAGGTCGTGGTCCCGAACCACGAACCGGGCCCGCTCGAGTTGGCGGAGCGGGTGATCAAGCGACCCTTCGTTTCGCCCGAGGTCGCGGGCAACCCCGCCCTTCGTCGCGTTGCCGCCCGCGATCGAGGCGATGATTGAGCGATAGAGCGCCCGATTCGACATCGACGGATCCTCGGTCAAGAGGTAGTCCGCCTCTCGAAAGAGCGCGTGAGACGGGTTCAGCACCCCGGCCCTCATCCAATCCTCGAAGTCATCGATGGTGGCGGGCGTCGCGCCGTCGAGAAGGTCGCGATAGCCTGGCGGACCTCCGAGGACGGCGTTCACAAGGAATGCGACAGTCTGATTCTCGATCCGCCAGAACGATCGGGCCTGCCGGAAGTCGAAGCTCGCGACGGGCATGTCGAGCTTCGCTCGGCCACTCTAGTTATGCCTAGCTGACTTTGGAGCACAGCTCCTCCGAGGTCAACGCTGGCGTGAGCACTCACCAAACCGGCTATCGCATATGGCGCCGGCAGGGTGCAGCTGCGCCTGCCGTCGGGTGCGGCGGTGTCGTGCCATCAGCGGCCGATCGTGAGCGTGAGCGTCCTCGCGGTGGCGTCATCGAGGAGCGTGACGCAGCCGTTGCCGTCGTAGCCGATCACGAAGACGTAGACGCCCTCGAATGCCTCGGTCAGCTCGACCTGCCTGAGCGCGAGCATGCCGGGCTTGACGGAGGTCTCACCCACATAGGTCGGGTTGCCGTTCTCGTCGGCGAGGAGCATCCCATCGAGGCGGAACTCGACGAAGTGCGTGCCTTCGACCTCGACCGGCAGGCCGCTGCCGCCCTGGGCGAACGGCGGTTGGACGGCCTTCAGGCGGCCGGTGCTCCCACGCGGCTCGGGAGCCGGGTCGCCCAGCGCGAGGATGATCCGATCGGACAGGCCGTCCGAGCTGATCGATATGTCGACCAGCGTGTTCGAGCGGAGGACGCCGGACTGCTCGACGACCGGACAGCCGCCGCCTGCCGTACCGGTGGGGGCCGGTGCGCCGCCGGGCGGGGTCACCGTCGGCCGTACGCTGCTGGCCGGCGGCGATGGCGTCGCTGCGCAGCCCGTGAGCGAGGTCACCACGAGGACCACGGCGAGCGCGAGGCGGCGCGACCGGACCGATCGGTCGCTCGCGCCGGTCACCCGACAGGCCTCATTGGCGGAGCTCGCCGGCACGGCGGTCCGGCCGCGGAAAGGTCCGATCGTAGGCACCGACGAGCCCGTCCCCGAATTGACCGAGCGCCGCCTCGTCATCGGCCGCGATTCCGCATTGGCCGGCCGCCCACGCTGCCGTGATCCGGACCCAGGCGGGCTCGTTGCGACCGCGAGGACCACCCGGCGGCGAGAGATATGGTGAGTCCGTCTCCACGAGAAGGCGCTGGGACGGAACCAGCGACGCGACCTCGGCGGTCGCCTCCTCGCCCTTCCGAAACGCCAGCCCCGAGATCGAGATCGCCAGCCCCATGTCCAGGACGGCTGCGGCGAAATCGACCGGGCCGGAGTACGAGTGGATCAGGGCCGGCGGGCGATCCCCGAAGGCAGAGGCCGCTGCCGGCCCGCCGAATCCGGCGGCGCGTAGCTCCGCCACGAGCGCGTCCTGCGCGTCGCGCCGCCCGACCGGCGAGCGGACATGCAGGATCGCCGGCTTGCCGGTCTCCAGCGCGAGCTCGAGGTTCCGGTACAGGTTGACGTGCTGGTCCGCGATCGGCGAGAAAGCTCGGTCGTAGTCCAAGCCGGTCTCCCCGATCGCGACGACCCGCGGGTCCGCACCCAGCACCACGATCCGCGCCCATCCCTCATCCGTCATCCTCGCCGCGTCGTGAGGGTGGACGCCGACGGCCGCGTCCAGCCATGGATGCCGATCGACGAGGTCGAGCGCGGCGCCGGATGACCAGGCGTTCCAGCCCGGAACCAGGAGCCGCTCCACGCCGGCGACCCGTGCCGCGCCGAGGACGTCGTCGACGTCGGCTGCGAACCGGTCCGCCTGGAGATGGCAGTGGGAGTCGATCAGCCGCACGCCGAGATGGTACGGTGCCGCCGGCCCGCCGGCGGGTCGCTCGGCGGCGGGGCACCCCACCTCGGCAACTGTCAGTGACACGATCTCGATATGGCTCGTGCTGGTTCGTGGGAATCGTGCTGCCGGTAGAAGCACAGCCGTAGTGCGGGAGCGGAGGCACGAGCGAGCCTCCAGGAGTCGCGAGCGAGCCTCCAGGAGTCGCGAGCGAGCCTCCAGGAGTCGCGAGCGAGCGACAGGAGGGCCGGCTCGGCCGGCAGAGGCCGACGGACGGGCGATCATCCGCTTCGGCCGGCCGGGAATGCGACGATCAGGGTTCCGCGGGCTCCACGTCCAAGCGCGGAAAGAGCGGCTCCGGGGCCGTGAGCGTGCCGGGAACCGCCGCGTGTGCTCCCCAGGCAAGCTCGTCGAGGATCGCCGGCCCGCCGTTCCCGTCGGGCCGATACGGATAGGCGTACCCGAGCTGCGCGAGGAGCCGGGGGGCCGTATTCGGCAGGAACGGCGCGGCGGCCAGGCCGAGGAGCCGGCACGCCTCGACGAGATCGCCGAGGACGCCGCGGAGTCGGTCGGCCGCGTCGGCGTCGCCAGCCTTGACTGCCTTGCTGAGCTCCCAGGGCTTCTCGAGGTCCACGAACCGGTTCGCGGCTCCGACGAACTCGAAGAGGGCGGCGAGCGCCTCGTGGAGGAGGCAGCCCTCGATCGCCCCCCGGTAGGCGGGCAGGGCGTGGAGCCAGGCGACCCGCAGCGAGCCCCCATCGGTGGGTGCCGGTCGCTCTCCGCCGAGATACCGACCCGCCATCGAGACCGTCCGATTGACGAGGTTCCCGAAGTCGTTCGCGAGATCCGCGTTGTAACGGCGGACGAAGCTGTCCCAGGAGACCTCGGTGTCCCGGTCGAAGGCGACCTCACGGAGAGTGACGTAGCGGACCCCGTCCGCCCCGAACGCCGTCACGGCATCGTGGGGATCGAGGAAGTTGCCGCGGCTCTTGCTCATCCGCTCACCGCCCGCGGCGAGCAGCCAGCCGTGGATCCAGACCTTGCGCGGCGCCTCGAGGCTCGCGCTCCAGAGCATCGCCGGCCAGTAGATGGTGTGGAACCGGGCGATGTCCTTGCCGATGACGTGGAGATCGGCCGGCCACCAGCGGGCGAAGGCGTCCGGGTCGTCCGGGAAGCCGGCGCCGGTGATGTAGTTGATCAGCGCGTCGTACCAGACGTAGATCGTGCCGGCTTCGGCGTCCCACGAGCCGTCCTCGCGCTGCGCCGTCTGGCCGCCTTCGCCGATCGGAAACGGGATTCCCCAGGTCGCGCCCGCGCGTGAGATCGAGAAGTCCTCGAGTCCCTGGCGGATGAAGCCGAGCATCTCGTTGCGCCGGTAGTCCGGCTGGACCGCGTCGGGGTTGTCAAGAAACCAGCGTTCGAGGCGGTCCCGGTACGCCGACAGCCGGAAGAACCAGTTCTTCTCGGTCAGCCACTGGAGCACGACGTC
>PNKK01000050.1 GCA_013822395.1 Anaerolinea sp.
GGGGACGTTCTTGATGAGCGTCCGCGGGTCGAGCCCCAGCTCCTTCGCCATCGCCAGCGCTTCGGCGGACAGCTCGCCGCGGCGCTTCGCCTCCGCCCACATCCGATCCCGCTCCGCTCGACTGGTCACGCGCTCTCCCGCTGGCGCACCGATCTGCCGCCATCGTACGGCCTCAGCCAGCCTCGCGGGGCGACTACGGACGTATACGCACGTGCTACAATTTGGTCAATGGCACGCGACACGGCGGGACCGGTTTCGACTCGCTATCCGACGGACACCCTCGGGCGGCTCGACCGGCGTGCGCGCACCGAGGGCCGCGCCCGCTCGGCGCTCATCCAGCGCTATGTCGCCGAAGGGCTCGAGATGGACGAGTATCCCGGCCTCGTCTTCCGATCAGGCCCGGCTGGGCGACGGCCGGGACTGATGGCGGGACCCGACCTCTGGGAGGTCGTGGCCGTATTCCGGAGCTTCGGGGACGTGAAGCGGACCGCGGATTGGCTAGACCAGTCGTCTGGCGCGATCGAGATCGCGCTGCGCTACTACGAGGAGCACCGATCGGAGATCGACGACTGGATCCGGCGCAACGAGGAGGCGGCTGAAGCGGCTGAGCGCATCGCGCGCGCTCGGCACGCCGGCCCGTGAAGCTGCTCCTCGACGAGATGTACCCGAGGGTGATCGCCGAGCGGCTCGGCGGGCGCGGGCACGATGTCATCTCCGTCCACGACGCACCCGGCAGGGGGGCGCCGGATCCCGAGGTCCTGGAATACGCGCGCTCCGAAGGGCGCGCGCTCGTGACCGAGAACATCCGTGACTACCGTCCTCTGGCCGAGCGGCTGATCAGCGCAGGTGAGAGCCACGCCGGGCTGGTCTTCACAACCGACCGACGTTGGCCGCGGAACGACGCGGGGGCGCTGATCAACGCGCTCGAGCGGCTGCTCGTGGAGCGCCCGGACCAACCAGGCGCCGTGGAGATTTGGCTGTAGGAGCGCCCAGTAACGCACCACGACGCGACACTCTGATCGAAAATATGGGCGCTAGCTCAGGCAGCCGTTTCGATGGTGACACGGTAACCGAGGGCTAGCTGGACAGATTCACGACCCTCCGCCACGCTCCGGCCACTACGTCCGGTGGGCGCTGCTTCCCAAGCAGAATGTCGAGGGTTCGAGTCCCTTCTCCCGCTCCACATCCCTCGGCGACGGTGCCGGCGATTGTCGTTCGGGGCATCGGCGACTCCATGGTCTGAGCGGCTGCAAACCGCGCCATTCTCGCGCATCGCCGTTCGGACAGGCTCCTTCGATCATGCCCGCCGGCCCAACTGAGGTTCGGGAGATCCGGGGGCGCCGGCGGAGACAGCGCCAGAAGCCAACAAGGTCATGCAGCATCGTGAGGATCACCAACTCGCATCTTGATGCTATTGTCTGCGCATGAGAACGACAGTGAACCTGGACGAGGATGTTGCCGCAGCTGTCGGGCAGCTCCGGCGCGAGCGCGGAGTCGGGGTCAGCGAGGCGCTGAACCAATTGGCGCGGGCAGGGTTGACCGTCAAGCGCAGTGAGTCGCCCTTCCGTCAGCGGACGGCGAAGCTCGGGCTGAAGATCGATGTCACCAACGTGGCCGAGGTCCTCGATCTGCTCGACGGTCCGGCCGCACGCTGATGCTGATCGACGCCAACCTCCTGCTGCTCGCCGTGGACGTCAGCGCACCGAGTCACGAACGAGCCGCGTCCTGGCTGACCGAGCAGCTGAACGGCGATCGCCGCGTGGGAATGCCCTGGGAGTCGCTCACGGCGTTCGTGCGAATCTCCACGCACCCAAGGGCATCCGAGCACCCGCTGAAACCGGGCGAAGCCTGGCGATTCGTCACCGAATGGCTGGCCACGCCGACGGTCTGGGTTCCGATGCCAACCGAGCGCCACGCCGATGTGCTCGGCGGACTCGTCGACAAGCACAACCTGACCGGCAACCTGATCCCCGACGCCCACCTCGCCGCGATGGCCATCGAGCACGGACTGGACGTGTGCTCCGCGGACACCGATTTCGCGCGCTTTACCGAGATTCGCTGGCGCAACCCTCTGGCTGGTTGACCGGCTCGGGCGTTCGCCACTCGTCGCCGATGGCGTCGCCGGCCAAACCGGTCGGTGAGCCGCCGTCACAGCCGACTGGCCAGGGTGGCTCGCGTCGCCGGTCTCCGACGGCGCCGTTCGCGACACACGAAGAACTCAGCTTTCCCTCATCGCACGTTCAGACTTGGTCGTATCCTTGGGACCACCGCTCGACACGCACCGGAGCGCAGATCGCGCTCCGGACGGATGGCTCGAGACGAACAAGGAGGTTCCCGTGACCGACAGCGAGCAGCTCGTCCTCGATCCCGTCTGCCAGATGAGGATCCGCCCGTCCGATGCGGTGGCGACGATCGAGCACGACGGGAAGACGTACTACTTCTGCAGCCAGGACTGCGCCGACAGCTTCGGCGAGGCCCCGGAGGATTACATCTAGCCCCGTGATCGCCCTCGGCCCGCTCGCGGTCGCCTTCGCCGTCTTCGTCGCGGCGATCGCGGGCGTTCTCCTGCTGTGGTGGCGAGGCGACCGGGGCCGCGGCCGCCATCAGGCGGTCTCGGAGCGGTCGCCGTTCGCCGGCGGGCGTCTTCCGAGCGTCCACGCCTGGAACCGTTACCACGCCCGCTACTACCCGATGGCGCTCGTCTTCCTCGCGTTCGACATGGAGATGGTCTTCATGTACCCGTGGTCCGTCGTCTTCGTTCGCGAGGGCCTCATCGCGATGGTCGAGATGGGCATGTTCATCGCGATCCTCCTGCTCGGCGTCCTCTACGCCTGGCGCGAACGTGCGCTCGAGTGGGCCTGACCAGCGGCCTCGCCGGCCTTGCCAGCCTCCGGGGCCTCGCCCTCGCCGCACCCGTGCCGGTCTTCGCGGTTGCCGGTTTCGGGACGCGGACCGCCGTCCAGGACCTGCGACTCGCACGGGAGATCGAGCTGGTCGACACGCCTCGTGCGGCGGCCCTCCTGCTGATCGCCGGCTCGATCAACCCGGCCCACGCCGAGGCGCTGGCGCGGGTCCACGACCAGATGCCGCACCCTCGGGCCACGGTGCTGTGGGGAGGGTCAGCGGTTCCCGCGCCGTTCAGCCCGGAGGTCACCCGCGTCCCGTGGGGCGAGGACCCCACACCGGCGGCGCGCGAGATCTTCCGCTCACTCCTGAACGGGAGCCGGGCAACCGAGCCGCCCCTCCTCCCGGACGTGGACCCCGTGGAATGGCGCGGGGTGGGACCGTACGGCCAGGGCGGGAGCGGGATGACCGGCGGAACGCCGTACGGGCGACCCATGGCCGAGCTCGCCCCGGACCGGGACGGCCTCCGCCTGGACGCACTGCCGCTCGAGATCGGCCCGTTCTACCCGCGGCTGCCGGCGGGCCTGGTCGTGGAGATGACCCTCGCCGGTGACGTCCTCATCGAGGTCGCCGTGCCGGCGGGACTCGACCGACCACCCGACGAGGGGCCTCGACGCCCGATCCCAGCATCGCCGTTCGAGCGCGCGTTGACGGAGCCCGTCCGGATCGCGGAGCTCGAGCTTGCCCGCGCGCGCGCGCATCTCCGCTGGCTGTCCGACGCGCTCATCAACCAGGGGCTGGTCGCATTGGGGACTCGTGCCCTCCGGCTCGCCCACGACATCGGCCCCGGCGATGCCCCCCGCATCCGGGCCTTCACCCGACAGCTCGGGCGGACGGGACTGTTCAGGTGGTCGCTGCCCCACGGTCAGGGGGTGGGCGCCGAGCGGATCGCGGGAGCCGGCCTGGGGCCGCTGTCGCGAGCGGCCGGCCTCGCCGAGGACGTCCGCACCGAGGACCCGGCCTATCGCGCGCTGGGGTTCCGGCCGGTCGTCATGGCCGGCAACGACGTGCCGGCGTGGTGGCGCGTTCGCCTCGCGGAGACAGCCGAATCGCTCGACCTCGCGGCACGCGCCGGCGAGGCCGACACGGCCCTCGTCGGGCGGGTCGAGTCGCCGCGGGGCCGTCTCGAACCTGACGACAGCCCCACCGCTCGTGCGCTACCCCTCGTTCCGGAGCTCTTGACAGGGCTCGAATGGGGGGATGCGATGACGACGCTGACCAGCCTCGATCTGGACCTGGACGAGTCGGTCACGGCCGCCTCGCCGGCCCTCGCTGCGACGGCATGAACGTCTACGCCCCGATCCAGATCGCCCTCCCCGCCGTGGCGCTCACGCTCGCCCTCGGCGTCTATCTCGTCGCGGTCGCGGATCGGGTGATGGCCGGCGTCATCGCCGGGAGTGGCCCCGAGCTCCGCGCCGCCATGCTCACGCCGCTGCGCGGGGCCGCCCTCGCGTTCCTCCAGTGGCGCCGCGCGACCGAGCGCCCCGACGCGGGAGGGTGGGCGCTTGCGCCGGCCCTGCTCGGTGGCCTCGCCGCGTTCGCGCTGGCGCTCGTGCCCCTTGGACCGGGGCTGGTGGTGGCCGACGCGGATACGGGGTTCGTCGCGTTCTCCGCCGCGATCGCCTTCGTCATGATCGCGGTGTATCTCCACGGCTGGTCGCCCAACTCGGCGCTTCCGCTCCACGGGGCCTACCGCTACGGAGCCCAGGCTCTGTCGTTCCAGATCCCGTTCCTGCTGGCGATGCTCGCAACCGCGCTGCCTGCCGAGTCCCTCTCGATCGTCCGAATCGTCGAGGCGCAGGCCACGCTCTGGAACGTCGTCCGCGAGCCCGTCGGGCTGCCGCTCTACCTGGTCGTCGGCCTCGGGGTCAGCTTCTGGGGCCCCCTCAACATGCCCGACGCGACCGATCTCGCCGGCGGGACGTCGGCCGAGGACTCGGGCGTGGCCCGGCTCCTGTGGGGCGCCGCCCGCGCATCGATGCTCGTGGCCGTCGCGGCGATGGGCGCCGCGGGATTCCTCGGCGGCTGGTTCGGGCCGTTCCTGCCGGGCCCGGTCTGGATGATCCTCAAGACGCTCGCCCTGCTCGGGCTGATCCTCGCGGCCGGCCATCTGCTGGCACGGATCCGGATCGAGCTGTTCGTCCTGGTCTCCTGGGCGATCCTCATCCCGCTCGCCCTGCTCAACGTCTTCGTGTCGGGGGCATTCCTCCTGTGATCCCGACCCCGCTCGTCGACGCCGCCTTCTTCGTGTTCGCCGCCGGGGCGATCGTGACCGGCTACCGCGTGTTCCGGACCGACTCGATGGTCCGGGCCGCCTTCTACCTGCTGGCCTCGTTCTCGGCGGTCGGCGGGATCCTCGTCCTGCTCGGCTCCGAGTTCCTGGGCATGGTCCTCCTCCTGATGATGGCCGGCGAGATGCTGATCATGGCCATCGTGATGGTCATGTACATGATGAATCCGGCCGGCCTGAACCCGATGACGATGGTCCACCAGAATCGGGTCGCGGCGGTCGCCGGCCTGGCCGCCTTCCTGGCCCTGGCGGCCGTCGGCCTGCTCGGCGACTTCCCCGATCGGCCGGCGCCCCAGCCGGCGCTCGCGACCGAGGAGCTCGGGATCGAGCTCCTGGGCGATTCGATGCTGGTCTTCCAGACCGCCGGAGTCACCCTCCTGTCGACGATGATCGGGGCGGTCGCGATCGCGGGCCGGCGCGGACGCTCCGGCTCCGCAGAGGACGGCTCGATCGAGCCCGCGCTCCAGCCGGACGAGGAGGACGCGGCGTGAGCACGGAAGCCGTCCTGATCGCGGCCGCGGCCCTGTTCGGCATCGGCGTCTACGGGGCGCTCAGCCAGCAGTCGTTCGTGATGCTGATGATGGGTCTCGAGCTGATGATCAACGGCGCGATCCTCGCGCTGGTCGTGCTCTGGGCGCGCGCCGCCGGCGGCAATCCCCAGGGTCAGATGCTGGCCATCGTGTTCATGACGGTGATGGCCGTCGAGATGGCCCTCGGCTTCGCCCTGATCACCGGGGTCTATCGCGTCCGTCGGGCCGACATCACGGAGAAGCTCCGGCGGCTGAAGGGATGAGCCTCCTCCTCGTCCCCCTCCTGCCGCTGGCCGCGGCCGGAGCGGTCCTCCTGCTGCGTTCGCACCCCCGCGCCGGCGCGGTCGTCGCCGTCGGCGGGCTCGCGCTGACGGCCCTCGCCGGCGTCTGGGCAGCCGTCACCGGGCCCGCCCTCACGTTCGCCTGGAGCCCTGCCTTCGACCTGGTCCTCCGCGTCGACGGCTTCGGCCGGGTCATGGTCGTCCTGGTGCCGTTCGTCGCCGCGCCGATCGTCGCCTACGCTGCACGCAGCGAACCGCAGGACCGGACGAGGCTGCTCGTCCTCATGCTCGGGTTCGCCGCGGCGATGCTCGTCCTGGTGATGGCGGCGGACTTCGTGACGCTCCTCGTCGCCTGGGAGCTGGTCGGCGCGGCATCGTGGGCGCTCATCGGCCACGGCTGGCGTGACCGCGGCAACGTCGAGGCGGCAACACAGTCCTTCATCACGACCCGCCTGGGTGACCTGGGGCTGTACGTCGCCGCGGGTGCGACGTTCGCCGCAACCGGGTCCTTCGCGTTCGACGGCCTCCCGGGGGCGGCCGGCCCGTGGCCGCAGATCGTCGCCGCCGGCATCCTCGTCGCGGCCGCCGCGAAGTCCGCCCAGGTGCCGTTCAGCCCATGGCTGTTCGCCGCCATGGCCGGGCCGACGCCGGTCTCCGCGCTGCTTCATTCGGCGACGCTGGTCGCGGCGGGGGCCTACCTGCTCATCCGGCTCAGCCCGAGCCTCGCCGCCGTGGCCTGGTTCCTGCCAGCCGTGGCGATCGTGGGGATGGCCACCGCACTGGCAGGCGGGGTCGTCGCCCTGGTCCAGCGCCACGCGAAGCGCGTGCTGGCGGCCTCCACCTCCGCCCAGTACGGCCTGATGTTCGTCGCGGTCGGTGCGGGCTCGACCGCGGCCGCCGGCGCGCAGCTCGTGACCCACGCGGTGTTCAAGTCGCTCCTCTTCCTCGGGGCCGGCATCGCGATCCACGCCACGGGAACCGCGACACTCGGCGAGCGACGGCTCGGCCGGGCCCTCCCGCTGGTGGCCGTCGCCAGCGGCGTCGGGGTCCTCGCCCTCGCCGGCGTCCCGCCGCTGGGCGGCGCGTGGAGCAAGGAGGCGATCCTTGCCGCGGCGGTCGGCGCATCGCCCGTCCTCGGCGCGGGTGTCCTCGCCGCCGGCCTGCTCACGGCCCTGTATGCCGGCCGGTACCAACTGCTGGCCTTCGGCCGCGGCGAAGGCCAGCGCGGGCTCCGGAGGCCGACGGCGGCCGAGATCGGAGCGGTTGGACTCCTCGCCCTTGCCACCGCGCTGCTGTCCGGCCTCTGGCTCCCCGGTGCGCCGGCGCTGGCGGAGGGCCTGACCGGCGGCTCGCTCGCGGAGGGCGCGCCGTGGGAGCTCCTCGCGGCACTCGCCGTCGTCATCGGCGGCGCGATCGTCGTGGTGGCTCTCGATCGTCGCGGCCGGCTCATGACACTCGGGAGGGCCGCGCCGACCGACGGTCTCGTCGGGGAGTGGCTCGGACTCGATGCCCTCGCCGGAGCGCTCGTCGTCCGGCCGGTCCTGCGGTTCTCCGCGCTCCTGGCGCGGCTGGACGACCGCGTGATCGATGCCGGTGTCCGGGCAACCGCCCGCATCGCCGCGTTCGTGTCCGCGCTCGTCACCCGCCGCGTCGAGATCTCGGTGGACGCCGTCGTCCATGCCGGCGGCTCCATGGCCATCCTCACGGCCGACCTCTCGCGTCGCTCGGACGACCAGGTCGTGGATGCCGCCGTCGAGGGCTCCGGCCGGGCCGTGGGGATCGCCGGACACCAGAGCCGGCGCCTGCAGACCGGCCTCAGCCACCACTACTTCGTCATCGTCGGGGCAGGGCTCGTCGCGATCGCCGGGCTCCTGGCCGTCTACCGCTGATCACCGCCGCAGGAGCCCAATCGTGCTGACCGCCGCCATCTTCATCCCGATCGCCGCCGCCCTCGTGCTCGCCATCCTGCCCCGGACCGGCCGAGGCGCCCCTGCGGAACGGCAGCTGCGCCTGGCGGCGGTCGTCGCGTCGGCGGTCCCCCTCGCGCTCATCGTTGCGACCTGGTTCCGGTTCACCGGCACGGGCGGCTTCGAGCTCGTGGAGTCCGTGGACTGGATCCCGACACTCGGGATCGCCTACCGGGTGGGGGTGGACGGCCTGTCGCTGCCGCTCGCCGCCATGACCGCCATCCTGTTCGTGGTCTCCATCGCCTACCCGGTCGACTTCCGCGGCCGGGCCATTCCGTACCTCGCCCTGATGCTCTTCCTCGAGGGCGTGTCCATCGGGCTGTTCCTCGCGCTCGACCTGTTCCTGTTCTTCGTCTTCTGGGACGTGTCGCTCGTCGCGATGTACTTCCTGATCGGCGCCTGGGGCCACGGCGACGCCCAGCGTTCGGCCCTCAAGTTCTTCATCTACACGTTCGCGGGGTCCCTGCCGCTCCTGCTGGCGATCCTCGGCATCTACCTGGCCACGGAGCCCCGCACGTTCGACATCGCCGAGATCATCCGGCAGCAGCCGCTCGCCGCCGGCGGGCTGTACGCGATCCTGGTGTTCTGGGGATTCTTCATCGGCTTCGCGATCAAGACGCCGATCGTGCCGGTCCACACGTGGCTCCCGCCCGCGCACGTCGACGCGCCCGGCCCGGCGTCCGCGATCCTCGCCGGCGTGCTCCTCAAGATGGGCACCTACGGCTTCGTCCGGATCCTGATGGCGATGTTGCCCGGACTGTGGGCCGAGTACGCCTTGCCGATCGGGATCATCGGTGCCGTGTCCATCGTCTATGGCGCCCTGGTCGCGCTGGCGCAGACGAATCTCAAGCGCCTCATCGCCTACACCAGCGTCAACCACATGGGCTACGTGATGCTCGGGCTCGCGGCGGCGGGTGCGGCGGTCACGGGCCAGGAGGCCGCCCAGGCGATCGCGCTCACCGGTGCCACCGTCGAGATGGTCGCGCACGGCCTGATCACGGGCGCGCTGTTCCTCATCAGCGGCTCCATCCTGGCCCGGGGCGGGACGTACGAGATCGATGCCTACGGCGGACTGCTCGGCCGGGTTCGATCCCTGACGGGACTGACCGCCCTGATGGCCTTCGCCAGCCTGGGGTTGCCCGGGCTCGCCGGATTCGTCGCCGAGGTCCAGATCTTCGCCGGCACGCTGGCGATCTACCCGGCTCTCGCGGTGATCGCCCTCCTCGGGATCGTCCTGACCGCCGGCCTCTTCCTGCGGATGCTCGGCCGCGTCTTCCTCGGCGCGCTGCCGGAGCGTTGGCGTGCGTTCCCGGACCTGACTCGAACGGAGTCGATGGCGCTCGGTGCCCTCGGCGTGTTCGTGGTTCTGATCGGCGTGATCCCGGGGTGGCTGCTCGGCGTGATCGACTCGTTTGCCGGGCCGTTCGTGGGCCGACCGTGAGCGAGGCCGACCGGGCGACCGAGCGGCCTCGCGGCGGACTGGCGGGGTCCGAGGAATCGATGGCCGTGAGCGAAGCCGGTTGCGCGGCCGGGCGGCCGATGAGCGCGGGGGTCCCCGGTGACCGATAACGGGGGCATGCTCGCGATGGTCGGGGACGTCCTGCCCGAGATCGCGCTCGTGCTGGGCGGCGTCATCGTGCTCATCTACGCCCTGTTCGCCGGTCCGAAGCGCCAGGTCGGGGCGGCGGTGCTCGCCCTCGTGACGACGGCGGTGGCAACCGCGCTCACGCTGGCGATGCTCGACCGTGAGCAGGGACTGACCTTCTTCGACACGTATGCCCGCGACGCCACCGCGGCCTGGGCCCGGCTGATCATCCTCGGCGCGACGGCAGTCACGATCGCCCTCTCGGTGCCCTGGTTCCGGCGCGATCCGAGGCACGGCGAGTACTACACGATCCTCCTCTACTCCGCCCTGGGCGCGGCGCTCCTCGCCGGCGCCACGGACCTCAAGGAGTTCCTCGTCGCGATGCTCCTGTCGTCGGCGACGGGGTTCATCATGTCCGCCTATCACCGTCGCTCGTCGCCGGCCGCGGAGGCGGCCATGAAGTACTACCTGATCGGCGCCCTGGCGAACTCGGCGATGCTCATGGGTGTGGCCATCCTGTTCGGGCTGGCGGGCGGCACCACGCTCGCCGCGCTCTCAGCCGGGCTCCCGGCGACCGGCGGGATCGCCGCCGTCATCGCCGTCGGCCTCGTGATCGTGGGGCTGGCGTTCAAGCTGGGGGCCGTGCCCGCGCATGCCTGGGTGCCGGACGTGGCGCAGGGCGCGCCGGCCCCCGTCGCTGCGTTCGTGACGGCAGTACCCAAGGTCGGCGCGTTCGTCTTCCTGGCCCGGTTCGTCCTGGCGCTGCCTCCGGGCTCGCTCGGCTGGGAGGTGCTCATCGCCGTCATCGCGGCCGCCACGATGACGCTCGGCAACCTAGCCTGTCTCTGGCAGGATGATTTTCGCCGCCTCCTCGGATGGTCGGCGGTCTCGCAGGCCGGCTACGGCCTGATGGCGATCGTGGCGCTCGGCCAGAGCGATCTCGCCATCCCGGCGCTCCTGTTCTTCCTGATCGCGTACGTCCCGGGCAACCTCGCCGCGTTCGGCGCCGTGGTGGAGCTTCGCGGCCGCACGGCGATCACCGACTATGCCGGGCTGGCCCGCGCGCGCCCGGGGCTTGCCGGGTCGATCCTGCTGAGCTTCCTGTCGTTCATCGGCGTGCCGCCGCTGTCGGGGTTCGTGGCCAAGCTGCTGCTGTTCCTCGTCGCGATCCAGGTCGGCTACACGTGGCTCGCCGTGGTCGCCGCGATCAACACGGTCGTGTCGATCTTCTACTACGTCCGGGTGCTGGCTCCCATTTACTTTGGGGAGCTACCCGGTCCCGTGGCGGTGCTCGGGCGGTCCGCCGGCTGGGCGACGTTCGTGTCGGCGGGGGCCCTGGTCGTGGTGGGCGTCCTCGCGGAGCCGTTCATGGCCGCCTTCGCGGGCGCTCAGCTCGTCATCAAGTGATGTAATGCGGCGAAGACCGCCCGAGTGTGCGCCCCGACAGAAGGAGTGCTGACATGGCTCAGGATCAGAGCATGGCCGGAACCGCAGTCGCCAGCGCCGGACCCCTCTCCCCCATCGAGCTGGAGCGGATCAACGCCTGGTGGCGGGCCGCCAACTACCTGTCGGTCGGCCAGATCTACCTGCTCGACAACCCGCTCCTCCGCGAGCCGCTCCGTCCCGAGCACGTGAAGCCGCGGCTCCTGGGCCACTGGGGCACGACGCCCGGGATCAACCTCATCTACGCCCACATGAACCGGGTGATCCGGAACTGGGACCTGAACGCGATCTACGTCATCGGGCCCGGTCATGGCGGTCCCGCGACCGTGGCCAACGCCTACCTCGAGGGCACCTACACGGAGGTCTACCCGAGCGTCACCCGCGACCTCGACGGGATGCGCAGGCTGTTTCGCCAGTTCTCGTTTCCGGGCGGCATCCCCAGCCACGTCGCGCCGGAGACGCCGGGGTCCATCCACGAGGGCGGTGAGCTCGGCTACGCGCTCTCGCATGCCTACGGAGCGGCCTTCGACAACCCGGATCTCGTCGTCTGCTGCGTCGTCGGCGACGGCGAGGCCGAGACCGGCCCGCTGGCCACGAGCTGGCACTCGAACAAGTTCCTCAACCCGGTCACCGACGGCGCCGTCCTGCCGATCCTCCACCTGAACGGCTACAAGATCGCCAATCCGACGATCCTCGCGCGGATCCCACGGACCGAGCTCAAGGCGCTCCTGGAGGGATACGGCCACCACCCGTACTTCGTCGAGGGCGACGACCCGGCGACCGTCCACCAGCAGATGGCCGCGGTCATGGATACCGTGATCCAGGAGATCCACGAGATCCAGCGCGCGGCCCGCGAGGGCGGTGCCATCGAGCGCCCGCGCTGGCCGATGATCGTCCTGAAGACGCCCAAGGGCTGGACCGGCCCGAAGGAGATCGACGGGAAGCCGGTCGAGGGCACCTGGCGCTCGCACCAGGTCCCGATGGGCGAGGTCCGGACCAACGCCGCCAACCGCCAGCTCCTCGAGGACTGGCTGCGCAGCTACCGGCCGGACGAGCTGTTCGACACGAACGGCGCGCTGGTCCCCGAGCTTGCCGAGCTCCCGCCTCGAAGCCACCGGCGGATGAGCGCGAACCCGCACGCCAACGGCGGCCTCCTCCTCCGCGACCTGGCGATGCCCGACTTCCGCGCCTACGCGGTGGACGTGCCGGCCCCCGGCGCGACCACGAGCGAGGCCACGCGGGTCCTGGGTACGTTCCTCCGCGACGTCATGCGCCGGAACGGCGAGAGCTTCCGCGTGTTCGGGCCCGACGAGACCGCGTCCAACCGACTCGGGGCGGTGCTCGAGGCGACCGACCGGACATGGATGGCCGAGACGCTGCCGACGGACGAGGGCCTCGCCCCGGACGGCCGGGTCATGGAGGTCCTGTCGGAGCACCAGTGCCAGGGCTGGCTGGAGGGCTACCTCCTCACCGGCCGGCACGGCCTGTTCAACTGCTACGAGGCGTTCATCCACATCGTCGACTCGATGTTCAACCAGCACGCCAAGTGGCTGAAGGTGACCGCGGACATCCCGTGGCGGCGCCCCATTGCGTCGCTCAACTACGTCCTCAGCTCCCTCGTCTGGCGTCAGGACCACAACGGGTTCAGCCATCAGGACCCGGGGTTCATCGACCACGTGGTGAACAAGAAGGCCGAGCACATCCGGGTCTACCTGCCGCCCGATGCCAACACCCTCCTGTCGGTCGGCGACCACTGCCTGCGCAGCCGGAACTACGTCAACGTGATCGTGGCCGGCAAGCAGCCGGCGCCGAACTGGCTGTCCATGGACGAGGCGATCCTCCACTGCTCCCGCGGCATCGGGATCTGGGACTTCGCGAGCAGCGACCGGGGCGGGGAGCCGGACGTCGTCATGGCCTGCGCGGGCGACGTCCCGACGCTCGAGACGCTGGCGGCGGTGGATATCCTCCGTCGCGAGCTCCCAGACCTCCGGGTCCGGGTCGTCAACGTGGTCGACCTGATGCGCCTCCAGCCGGAGTCGGAGCATCCGCACGGGCTGTCCGACCGCGAGTTCGACTCGCTGTTCACCACGGACCGGCCGATCGTCTTCGCCTACCACGGCTACCCATGGCTGATCCACCGACTCACCTACCGGCGGCGCAACCACGCCAACCTCCACGTCCGCGGCTACAAGGAGGAGGGCACGACCACGACGCCGTTCGACATGGTCATGCTCAACGACCTCGATCGGTTCCACCTCGTCATCGATGTCATCGATCGGGTGCCGGGGATCGGGGACCGGGCCTCCCACCTGCGCCAGAGGATGGTCGACAAGCGCCTCGAATGCCGCGCCTGGACGCGGCTCGAAGGCGAGGACGCGCCCGAGATCCGCGACTGGGCGTGGTCGGCCCCGCCAGCAGTCGGGTGACGGACGCGGGCGAGCCGGCGGGTCCGGGCGCGGCCACGGGCGCCGGCGCGGCCACGGGCGCCGGCGCGGCCACGGGCGCCGGCGAGCCGTCAGAGGCCGGCGCATCGTTGCGGGCCGGCGAGACGCTGGGACCACGCGGCGACGCCGGGGACGGGGGAGCGCGGATCCTTGTCGTCAACGCCGGGTCGAGCAGCCTGAAGCTGCGAGTCCTCGACGCGGCCGACGCCGTCGTGGCGACGGCGGACCTGCCGGCGCCGCGCGAGACCGCCGACGTGGGAGCGATCGCCGAGACCATCGCCGGCTTCGGTGACATCGCCGCGGTCGGCCACCGGATCGTCCATGGCGGGGCCAGGTACAGCGGCCCGGTCAGGCTGGATGCGGAGGTCGAGGCGAACCTCCGGGCGCTCACGGACCTTGCCCCCCTCCACCAGCCGAAGTCGCTCGCCGCGCTCACCGCCGTGAACGCTGCGCTCCCGACCGTTCCGGCCGTCGCCTGCTTCGACACCGCCTTCCATGCCGGGATGCCGGCGGCCGCCACGACCTACGCGATCCCGCCGGAGTGGCGGAAGCGCTGGGCGCTCCGCAAGTACGGCTTCCATGGGCTCTCCCACGCGTACGCATCGCGGCGGGCGGCGGCGATGGTCGGGCGGCCGGTCGAGGATCTGCGGATCGTGACCTGCCACCTCGGGGCGGGCGCATCGCTTGCGGCGATCCTCGGCGGCCGCTCCGTGGACACGACGATGGGCTTCACCCCGCTCGACGGGCTGGTCATGGCAACCCGGTCCGGGAGCATCGACCCGGGCCTCGTCCTCTGGCTGGAAGGGCACGTCGGGATGCCGCCCGAGGAGCTTGCAGCCACGCTCGAGCATCGTTCGGGGCTCCTGGGTCTGGCCGGCACGGCCGACATGCGGGCGATCCTCGCCGCGAATGCGTCCGGCGACGAGACGGCGGCGCTGGCGATCGGCGTCTACCTCCACCGCCTCCGGGCGTCGATCGCGGCGATGGTCGCCGCCCTCGGCGGCCTCGATATCCTGGTCTTCACCGGCGGCGTGGGCGAGCATGCGCCGGCGATCCGGGAGCGGGTCGTCGCTGGCCTCGCCTTCCTGGGCGCCGGGGTGGACTCGGCCACGAACGCCGCGGTCGCGGGAGACGCGGAGATCACCGCTGCCGGTTCGCGGGTCCGGACGCTCGTCGTCGTCGCCCGCGAGGACGTCGAGATCGCCCGCGAGGTGCGGGCCGTCCTGGGACTGCCGGCCGTCGCACGCCTCTGGGATGAGTGCCGGTCGCAGCCAGCGTAGGATGGCGTCCCCGGAGGCATCCCAGCTCCTGTGCCGCAGGTCGGCAGCTGATCCTCTGCCTCGCGCTGGTCCTCCCCCTTCCGCTCCCGCTGATCGATCTCGTTCATCGATCCGGCGCCATCTGAGCGTGGCCATGGACCGATTCCGACGAATCCGTGGGCCGGCCGAGCGTGGCTGTCTCGGATCTGATGAATGACGTCGATCACGGGCGGGACT
>PNKK01000051.1 GCA_013822395.1 Anaerolinea sp.
TCGGGGTCGATGATCCCGGCCAGCCGCGCCAGGAACCGCTCGCGCGCGTCGACCATCACCAGGCGCATCCCGAGGTGCTGTTCGAAAGTGGCCCGGAGGAGCTCCGATTCCTTCTTCCGCATCAGTCCGTGGTCGACGTAGATGCAGGTGAGCCGGTCCCCCACCGCCCGATGGACCAGCGCGGCGGCGACCGCGGAGTCCACACCGCCCGAGAGGGCGCAGATGACCTTCCCGTCCGAGCCGACCGCCCGGGCGTGGTCATCGACGCGGGCCCGGATCTCGGCGACGGTGGACTCGATGAAGCTCGCCGGCGTCCAGGTTGCTCGCGCGCCCGCGATCCCGACGACGAAGTTCCGGAGGATGTCGCGGCCGCGGGGCGTGTGGACCACCTCGGGGTGGAACTGGATCCCGTAGAGGTTCCGCTCGTGGTCCACGAGACCCGCGAACGGAGTGGAGCCCGAGTGTGCCGTGGAGCTGAAGCCCTCCGGCAACCGCGTGATCGAGTCGCCATGGCTCATCCAGACCGGCTGGTCGCGGTCCAGGCCGGCGAACAGCGGGTCGTCCGCCGTGATCGTCACCGTCGCCGGCCCGTACTCGCGCTTCGAGGCCGGGAGGACGTCCCCGCCAAGCTCCAGCGCCATCAGCTGGGCGCCGTAGCAGATGCCGAGAACGGGGATCCGGCCGCTCCAGATCGCGGGGTCCGGCCGGGGTGCATCGATGTCGTAGACCGAATTCGGGCCGCCGGACAGGATGATCGCGGTCGCGCCGCGCCGCTCGATCTCGGCCATCGGCGTGTCATGCGGGAGCAGCTCGGAGTAGACGTTGAGCTCGCGAACCCGGCGCGCGATCAGCTGGGCGAACTGGCTCCCGAAGTCGAGGACGACGACCGTGCCGTGGTCGGCCGTCGACGGCCGGTCTGCGGCGGCGCGCTGAGGAGGTGGGGCGTGGAGCGCGGTCTCGAGGTAGGCCTCGACCTCGGCATCGTCCGGGGCGAGGACGCGATGGCCGGCGTTGGCCGCCTCGCCATGGACCGTCTTGCCCTTGCCCGCCACCCTCGATGCCGCCCTCCATGCCGGCGGGATTCCGCCTTGCCGGGAAGTATACCGGCCCGCTACCGCGGTGGGGGCCGGCCCGCCCACGTCATGGCCCGCGGGTCGTTCTCCCGAAGAGAACCAATGCCCCGATTCGAGCCACGGGATCCCCGGGTAGGCAGCCCGCCCGAGCACGCCAACCCGGCAGGCAGGGAGCCGTCGGTCGCGCGCTCCCATACGATTCGGGACTTTCGTTCGCCTGCGGGGAACAGCTGAGGGCCGGCGATCCGCGTCGAGCCTGAGTCGGGTCCCGGCAGCGGCCCCGTCGGTCAGTCCGTGTTGCGCATCGCCTCGGCGGCTGTCTCGAAGTACGCGACCAGCCGCGCAGCGATCGCCGGCGGCGGATCCATGAACGCGACGGCCTCGCGCATGTGACGCAGCCATCGGTCGCGAGCCGCCGGGTCGATCAGAAAGCCGCGATGCCGCATGAACAGGCGCGGATGGCCCCGCTCGTCCGAGTAGGTCGTGGGACCGCCCCAGTACTGGCCCAGGAAGAGGGCGAGCCGGCGCCGGGCCCCGGCGAGGTCGCTTCGATCCGGGTATAGGGCGAGCAGCTCGGGATCTGATTCCACGCCCTGGTAGAACCGGTCGACGAGGGCATCGAAGAACAGTTGGCCGCCAGCCAGCTCGAAGACGTTGACATGGGCCGCGGTCGGAGCTGTCTCGTCGGGTCGGGCGGGGCGAACGGGGAGCAACTCGGACATTGTGGCTGGATGGTAACGCCGAAGGCGTCAGACGCCCGACTCGTGTCCCGACTCGACCTCGCCGTCTCCGGCTGGATGCAGTCGGAACGCCGGGCCGCGGCCCAGGCGCTCGGCCGGGGTGCCGTAACGGAGGATCAGCCCGGTGACGGCACGGGCGGCCTCGCGGCCGTCGAGCGGCTCGGCGACCGCGTCCCAGGATCGATCGCCGACGGTCACCCGGCAGCCGGGGTCGGCTTCCAAGTTCCGCGCCCAGCCGGCGTTCGGATCGCCGGCGGCCACGAGGAGGCTTCCATCGGATTCCTCGATGAATCCGACCGCGACCGCGACGGGGCGGCCGCTCACCCGCCCCCGCGTCTCGATCCGGACTGCGATGCCCCAGCCGGCGAGCTGCTCGCCGATCTCGTCCGTCAGCGCCTCCGCAAGCGTGGCTGGCTCAGCTGCTCTTCTGCTGCCAGGACTTGCCCTCCGTGGCCACCGACGGCGCGTGGACGATCTCGACCTGCTGCATCTCGCGGAGGGTCCGGGCGCCGAGCGCCGCCATCGACTGGCGGAGCGCGCCCATCAGGTTCTGCGAGCCGTCCGAGACGGTGGCCGGGCCCAGGAGGATCCGCTCGAGCGGGCCGATCGTGCCGACCCGGATCCGGGTGCCCCGCGGCAGGACCGGCGAGGGCGCCGCCATCCCCCAGTTCACACCGCGCCCGGGGGCCTCGGCCGCCCGCGCCAGCGGCGACCCGAGCATCACCGCGTCCGCGCCCGCGGCGATCGCCTTGGCGACCTCGCCGCCGCGGCGCATCCCGCCGTCGGCGACCACCGGCACGTACCGGCCGGATCGCTCGAGGTAGGCGTCGCGCGCGCCCGCGACGTCGGCGATGGCCGTGACCTGTGGCACTCCGATTCCGAGGACCTCGCGGGTTGTGCACGCCGCGCCCGGGCCCACGCCCACGAAGACCGCCGCCGCGCCCTGCTCCATCAGAAGGTAGGCCGCTTCCGCGTTCGTCGTGTTGCCCACGGCGACGGGGATCGGCATGAACCGGGTGAACTCGGCCAGCGAGAGCGGGTCGTAGCCGGACGCGAGGTGCCGCGCCGACGACACCTGGCTCTGGACGAGGAAGAGGTCGGCGCCGTGCTCTGCGCAGAACGGGCCCCACTTCCGGGCGGCGCCTGGCGTCGCAGCGATCGCGACCTTCGAACCGGCCGCTCGAATCTCCTCCAGGCGCTTCGCGACGAGCTCTTCGCGGATCGGGGCCACGTAGGCCTCCGACAGCACGTGCTGGACCTCGTCGTCCGGTGCGGTCGCGATCCGCTCGAGGATGGCGGCCGGGTTGTCGTACCGGGCCTGGATGCCCTCCAGGTTCAGAACCGCGAGCCCGCCCAGGCGCGCCAGCGCGCCGGCGAACGCGGGGTCGACGACGGCGTCCATCGCCGCCGCGAGGACGGGGATCGCGAGATCGATCCCGCAGAACGACTGCGCGAGATCGACGTCGTCGGGCTCGACCGTGCTCGTGCCGGGCGCGAGCGAAACGTCCTCGAAGCCGTAGGTGGGCCGGATCGAGTCCAGCTTCGATCGGAACGCGGGGGGCCGCGTCGCGGCCCGAACGTTGCCCTGGTCGATCACGCGATTCGTCTCCTCCCATCGCCCGGCTGGGTGGCGGAAGTCTACCAGCGAGGTGTCTCCCCGGGTCCCGGCGCTACTTCGGACGCGACGTCAGCCTGGGACGCTCGATCGGGCAGGACGCGTCCGGCAGTGGCAGCCCGGCCCATCCGGGCGCCGGATCAACCAGGCATCGGCAACCGGAACGCGTCGGCCCGGTCTGGATGCGCCAGCAACCACGCGACGAAGTCGATCGCGCGCTCGTACGCCGGCCAGACGACGAGCGCCCTCGCGTCGTCGGGCGAGAGCCAGCGCGCGGCATCGTGCTCGTGGGAGAGGTGGACGTCGGCGCCGGCCCGGACCTGGGCGGCGAAGACGACCTCGCACAGGAGCGCGTCGCTCGACGCCTCGTGGAACCAGTTCACGAGGTCCGTCTCGAAGAGGGCCTCCAGGTCGTCGGGACGCAGGCCCGTCTCCTCGCCGACCTCGCGGAGCGCGGCATCGATGATCCGCTCCCCGGCCTCGAGCTTGCCGGTGACGCACTGCCACAGCCCCGCGTACATCCGGCCGGGGGCCCGCCGGATGAGGAGGAGCTCTGGCCGGTCGGCCGCGTCGAGGCGGAACAGCCAGCAGGCGACGAGGTCGGGGCGCGTACTCACCGAGCCGGCACCGGGGTCGAGGCACCCTGCGTGTACGTCGAGGCGCTCACTTCGTGATGACCTGCACCAGGCTGCCTACTGCCTTCCGCCGGCCCGGGGCTGACTCTGGTAGGCCCGCCAGGCCGCGTGTGCCTCGTCGACAGTCATGGCGCGGACCTCGTCCTCCCGCAACCCCACGGTCATGATGATGTGGTCATGATGAGCCGTTGGACGAGCCACCCGGGGATCGTTGCTGCCTGCGGTGGAACTCCCTCGGGCACGTTGGTGACCCGCCTCCCTCGACTCCATCGCGAGCTGCTCGATCGACCCGCCGCTTGCCCACCCACTGGAGCATGGGCCGACCCTTCGCCTTGGCGATCGGGACGCGCGTGCCATCGGTCATGCCGCCTCCGAGGGGGTGCGCCCGCCCAGGCGGCTCTCGAAGGCCTCGATCAACGCGAACAGCTCGTCGGCGGCGTACTGCCGGCCATAGTCACCTTCGCTGATCTGGCGGATCACGCCCGTTGCGGCCAGCGACTTCAGTCCTTCGAGGGCGCGGCGGTGCGACGCGCCGATCGCGGCGCGCATCGTCGCAGCGGACGCGATCGGTTGCGCCGGGAGCAGACCGAGAATCCTCGCCGCGGCCGAGTCGCGCCGCGGTTGTCCGGCGCGCTCGTACCAGGCAGCCTCGAGGTCCCGGATCTGGCCCGCGAGCACCACCGACAGCGACGCCGCGCTCTCGCAGCCACCCGCGAAGGACGCGCACCACTCGGCGCTCCTGCCTTCGCGAAAGCCCTCCAGGCCGGCGACGTATGACGACGGACGGGCAGCGAGGACGATCGAGATCGGTGGCACGAACCGCTCGGCGACGCCCCGCCGCCTGAGGATCACGTGGATGAGGCAACGCCCGACCCGCCCGTTGCCGTCGAGGAACGGATGGATCGTCTCGAACTGGGCGTGCGCAATCGCGGCCTGCGCAACGGCAGGAATGTCCTCCCGATTCACGAACGCCACGAGGTCGGCCATCAGCCGCTCGACCTCGTCCTCGGGCGGCGGGATGTAGCGAGCGTCGATCGGCGAATTCACTCGACCCCCGACCCAGTTCTGCTCGTGGCGAAGGCGGCCCGGCGTCAACCGTTCCGGCTCGTTGCGCATCAGCGTCAGGTGCGTTGCCAGCAGGTCGTCGACGGCGATCGGTCGATCGAGATCCCCGATGCTCACGGCCTGCTCCATCGCGAGGACGTTCCTCGCGACCACGCCGGCCGTCCCTCGCGCCGCCCGGGGATCGATGAGGGCAAGGGCGAGGTTCCGCTGCGAGAGCTCGAACCCTTCGATACGCGAGGACGCGAGGGCTTCGGATCGGAGCAGCAACGCCGCGATGGCCTCGAGGCCCGCCACCTCCGGCGCCGAGTTCAGGGCCCGGACGGCACGCTCGGCGGCGGTGACGGCCTCGGCCACGTCGAAGGTGACTTGCGGATCGAGGTCAGCGATGGTGTCCGGGACGAATGCCTCGTACGTGAAGGACATCCGAGCCGAGCGACCGCCGTACGCTCCTGGATCGCCCTCCCAGCGGCGCTTGACGACGTGGCCCATCAGCACCTCGGCAAAGCGTCCGCTCCGAGCGTTTGGTTTGGACGCTTCCAAGAGTTTGCGGCGTTATCCGTCCAAAGTCAACCAGAGATTGGACGGTTCGCCCAACCCGAGTCGAACGGCGGGTCGATGTAGACGAGGTCCACCGCCCCCCGGAAGCCGTTGGCCAGGAGGTGCGCGAGGACCTCCTTGTTGTCGCCGTGAAAGAGCAGCCCGCCGCGATCGAACCTGCCCGGCCAGTCCGACCAGTCCACGTCCGCCGAGATCGCGCCGGCCGGCGCCGCCGGCGCGAACCGCTCCACGAGCTGGGCCGGGAACGACCGGACCTCGCGCAGCGGCCGCTTGCCCACCCACTGGAGCATGGGCCGACCCTTCGCCTTCGCGATCGGGACGGCGACCCCGCTCAGGATGGCCCTCGGGCCGCCTGTGGTTCGCTCATTTCGCCCCTGCCGGCTCGAGAACGGTCAGATCGGCAAAGTGACTCCGATAGAAGCCGCGGTCACGGGTCATGAGCCGATCGGCCTTGACGGACGCGTGGGCCGCCACGAGGAAGTTCGTGAGGAGGCGCTGCCGGGATCCACCCGCGCGCCGATAGCGGCGCCAGGCGACGCCGGCGGCCACCGCTACCTCAGGGTCGTCGGGAACGAGCTCGACCCCGAGCTTGGCGAGGAGCTCCGTCGAGGCGTCTGCATCGTCGAACGCAGCTGCCACCTCGGCCCACACGGCCGAACAGGTGATGAGCGTCCCCTCCTGCAACCCGCGGCGCAGGAGATCGGCCGAGGCAGGCCCGAAGCGCGGGTCGCCGATGAGGTAGTCGAGCAGCACACTCGTGTCGACGGCCGAGATCACCGGCCGCGGATCGCCTCGATGAACTCGTCCACCGATTCGTCCATCCGGAGGGTCCCATAGAGCTCGTCGACGACGTCCCGTCCGACGGCCTTCCGGGCGACGAGGCGGCCGTCCTCGGCCTCGAACTCGAGGACCACTCCGGGCCGGATCCCGAGGCGCTTCCGGAGCGGCTTCGGAATCGTGACCTGACCCTTCTCGGAGACGGTCGCCTTCATACTCACATGGTAGGAATTCGTACCTTCCTCGTCAAGCACAGCGGGACAACTCGTCTCCATCTGAGGCGTGTGATCAGAGCCCGAGCGGCAGCGTCTCGCCTACGAGGTCGAACGGATCGGACAGACAAGGGCCGGATCGGCCGCGAACGGACTGGGTCAGGTCGGTTGCGCGGTGTCCACGAACGCCTGAACGGCCGCGACGTCAGGTGCCGGCGCGACCGCGTCCGCGAAGACCATCCGGTAGAAGATCCGACCCGGGTTGGCGACTTCCAGCGCCTGGAGCGCCTTCGCCTTGACCCCGTGCTCACCCTCCACCGCATCCTGGCGGCGGGCCGTCATCTTGATCTCGACCAGGAGCCAGCGATCGCCCCGGGCGTGGATGACGAAGTCGGGCGTGTAGCGATGGTCGCGGCCATCGCGTCGATAGACGAAAGCGAGGTCCGTCTTCTTCGGGTCAGTGATGGCGCCCGTGAAGTAGACCTCGGACCTCGTCAGGGTGGAGGTTCATGACGCGGAGGACCTTCTCGTAGAAGTCCGCCTCCGGCCCGGAGTCGAAGTTGTACGGGCTGTAGTGGAACCCGTAGTCAGCGGGGTTCTCCCGGGCGAGTCGGTCCGGACCGAACACCAGGCGGGCTCGGTCGGCGGGGGGAGGACGAAGTTGTTGCTCGTCCGCAGCTTCCGGGCCAGCGCCGTCGCGAACAGGCTCGGGCAGTTCCAGCCCTCGGTGCCCTTGTTGACCAGCAGGATCACCCGGTGTGGCGCGCTCGGGTCGTTGAGACGGTTGAACGCGTCGATCTCGTCCGTCCCCGACCTGGAGTGGTTCCGCAGGACGACCGTCGGTGGGAGCCCGGCGTTCGCGACCGCCAGCTGGACGTGTGGTTCGAGCTCCTCGAGATCGTCCACCTGCGGGAAGTAGATCGCGAGCTTCGCCGGTGAGCCGTCCGGCAGGGTGTGGTCGCCGTAGGTCTCGATGAAGTCGGTCACGACATGGCTCACGAACTCGTCCGCCTGGTCCGACTCGAAGGCGAACGACTGGATGTTGTTCGCGACCTCTTTCAGGATTCCGTCCCGGATCCCCTGCCCCAGCCCGTACCAGACGACGACATCACGGAGCGGCCGGCGCTCGAAATAGGGCGTCCCGGTGGTGTTGACGACCGCGATGAGGTTCGTCGCGGTGCCGAGGTAGTCGACCGTCTGTCGAACGCGCTTCAGCTGGGTCTCGAGGTTCTGGCCGTAGGTATGGTGGGCCTCGTCGCTGAAGACGCCGAGGTGCGGCAGGGAGGCGATTGCCTGGAGGCGGAGGTTCGCGCGTTCGGTCGCCTCCGCTTCGCGGGTGTCGAGGAGGCTCGCCAGCGTCAATTGGCGACGTCGCGGGATCGCCTGGATCCGGATCTTCTCCGTATTCGTGACGACGAGATTGAACCGGCTCCCCGGCACGACGGGGATGCCGCGCTCGTCGTCGCGGGTGAACGTGATCTTCAGGCTGGCCATGAAATCGGCCAGGAGACGTGGCGGCAGGAGCTTCCCAAAGGGGATCGTCGACAACTCGCGGAGCGACTCGATGATCGTGGTCCCCGGGGCAAAGACGAGCGCGTTCTCGATGAACTGAAGCCCATCGGGCGGCTCGGGCGTCTCGAGCGCCAGGGCGAACTCCATCGCGACGACGGCGCCGATGAGGACGGTCTTTCCGGCACCCATCGCGAGAGCCAGGATGTAGCTCGGGTAGTCGAGCGTCAGGGTCTCGCGCAGGACACCGAGCCGGTGGGCCTTGACGAAGGCGTCGTCGGTCCGGACACGGTCGAGGAGTCCGTCGTAGCCGAGGTCCAGGGCGAGCGTCGTCAGGGCAGGCGTATCGAGCCCGAGTGCGGCGAGCCGTTCGGAGGGCGACGTGAACAGCCGCCGGTAGAGCTCGGCGATATGAGGTGTCCGCTCGACGATCCGGAGATACCAGTACGTCTCAAGCGCCCGGAGCTGCGCCGCGCGGAGGAAGCGGAGCTGCCCACTCCGCGGCCACGCGGCGTCCGGCTCGACCCCCTCGACGGCGAACTCCAGGATCTCCGCGAGAGCCGGCAGGTCGCTGGGATAGCCGGCCTCCCGCCAGGCATCGACCCTGGAGGCCAGCGCCTCGTGGAGCTCCACCAGCCGCGCTACAGGCGCTCGAACCGCTCGACCGGAAGGACGAAGACCGTCGCCCCGCCGACCTCGACCTCGAGCGGATAGGGCATGAAGAACTCGCCCGGCTCCATGATCGGCGGCATGGGGTTGACGACCTGGGTCCGTGACGTGCAGTTCGCCCGGACGATCTCGAGGACCGCGTCGACCTTGTCGTCATCCGCCCCGACGATGACCGTCGCATTCGACTGCTTCAGGAACCCGCCCGACGAATGGAGGCGGGTCGCCCGGTGCTCTCCCTCGAGCAGGGCGTCCACGAGCGCTCCGGCATCCTCGTTGTGGACGATCGCCACGATGAGCTTCACGCGCCGGAGTATAGGGTGGGTGTCACACTCGAAAAGCACACCCTCGGAGCCCTGTTGACCCGTGTCGGGCGCGGTGTACGATGCGGGCCACTCCCGGTGCGCGCCCGCGCTGCCCCGCGCCCGGGTCCCTCGTCCATTCCGCATCCGTCCCACGTGCAGGAGCCCCCGTCCGTGACCGATCGCGCCAGCCGAGACAGCGCTCCCGAGATCGTGCTCGCCACCGCGGTGGCGATCGTGGCCAGGGGACAGACGCCGGACGAGGATCTGGCGGCCCTCCTGGAGCTCGCAACGGGCGCCGTCGGCGGCAACCAGGGCACGGTCTTCCTGTGGGACGCCGAGCGGGGTGACCTGGTCCTCGCGGCCGCGGTGGGCTTTCCTGAGGGCGCTCAGGCAGCCTACGAAGCCGACGTCGCCGGGAATCCTGACCATCCCATCGCCCGGACCGCCCACGGGCAGACGGCGATCCTCGGCGCAGAGAGCGTTCGGCCGGACGGGGCGCCGATGATCGGCGCGACGTGGCCGCTGCGCGTGGCCCACGACGGGGTGGAGGAGCCGATCGGTGCGTTGGCCGTGAGTCGCGCCGGGGCGTGGACGGTGAGCGAATCCGACACCACGCTCCTCGCCGCCTTCGCCGACCTGATCGCGGTCACGGTCGACCGCGCCCGCCTGACCGCGATGGCGAGCGAGCGAGCCGAGTGGGTCGAGCGGATCGCGCACACCGACGCACTGACGGGGCTCGCCAACGCGCGGACGCTCTCTCGGGTGCTCGAGCTCGAGGTGGCCCGGGCGGGTCGCCAGGGCACCGATCTGTCAGTCGTGCTCTTCGACATCGACGGCCTCGCGGCCGCGAACGCCGACGTGGGGCCGGCGGTCGGCGACGACATCCTCAGAGAGGTCGCGGCGGTCCTCGCGGAGACAGTTCGGCTCGTTGACACGGTGGCCCGCTGGGGCGGCGACGAGTTCCTCCTCGTCGCGCCCGGGCCGGCCGGGATGATCGTGGCCCAGCGGGTCCTCGATGCCGTGGCCGGCCGGCCCGCGATCGCCGGCCGCGCTTGCACCGTTTCCGCGGGCGTGGCTCGATTCCCCGCCGACGGCGCCAGCTCCGAGGAGCTGGTGACGGCGGCTGAGGCCGCACTCCGGATGGCGAAGGCAACGGGTCCGGGAGCGCTCGCGGCCGCCGGCGCGGCCTGACCCCCGGGGCGACTGTGCCGCAGCTCGGTGCCGGGGCCGTATATCCGTCGCGCATCACGCAGGTGTGCGCGCAAGCCCCTGGAGCGCGGCCGAGAGCACGCCGGCAAAGACCTCGTCGACGCCCCGGAGTGCATCGACGACGGCGAACCGCGCCGGCTCCCGTCGGGCGAGGTCCAGGAAGCCGTTCCGGACACGCCGGTGGAAGTCCAGATCGAAGGCCGCCTCGAACCGCGTGTGATCGTCCGGCGCCTTCCGGCGCAGACCATCCTCCGGCGGGAGGTCGAGGAGGATCGTCCGGTCTGGAGCGAGCCCGCCCGTCGCGACCGCCGCGAGCTCGCGGAGGGCATCGATGTCGACGCCTGCGCCGTATCCCTGATAGGCCAGCGTCGAGTCGGCGAACCGGGCGCACACGACCACCCGCCCGGCCTCGAGGGCCGGGCGGACGACCTCGCTGACGAGCTGCGCCCGCGCGGCATTGAACAGGAGCGCGTCCACGAGCGGATCGATGTGAACCGAGTCCCGAGCGAGGAGGAGGTCGCGGAGCCGCTCGCCAAGGCGCGTGCCGCCCGGTTCGCGCGTCAGCAGGACGTCGACGCCCCTCATCCGGAGCGCGTCCGCGAGTCGCCCGGCCATGAGCGTCTTGCCCGCGCCCTCCGGACCTTCCAGCGTCAGAAATCGGCCGCGCTGCCGGTCAAGCGAGCCCACCCGGCGAGTGTAGCGGACGGCTCCGGGGCTCCGGGCTCCGGGGCTCCGGGCTCCGGGGCTCCGGGGCTCCGGGCTCCGGTCTCCGGTCTCCGGTCTCGATGCTCCGGTCTCCGGGCCGCAATGCCCCGCTCTCCGGATGTCAGGCGCCTGACCAGGGGATGGCGCTCGGGATCGGGCACTCGACGGAATAAGACATCTTACGTAGGGACGCCGGGCCGCCTGCCCTGCTAGGCTCCGGGCCCCGTCATGCGAGACCTGACCGACCGAGCCCTCGATACCGCCGTCCGGCTGGGCGCCGGTTACGGCGATGTCCGGATCGTTCGCCGGCAGGAGGAGTCGATCACGATCAAATCCGGGCGCCTCGAGGGCGTCGCCTCTGGCGAATCGGAGGGCTTCGGCGTCCGCGTGCTCGTCGACGGGGCATGGGGGTTCGCGTCGTCACACCGGCTGGCCCTCGACGAGGCCGACCGAGTTGCCGCGCTCGCGGTCCGGATCGCCCGCGCTTCCGCAACGGCCCTCCGTGACCGGGTGGTGCTGGACGGTCGGCCGCCAGCGACGGGCCGCTACGAGACGCCGCTCCTGGAGGATCCGTTCGCGCTCCCGCTGGAACGCAAGATCTCCGACCTCCTGGCTGCAGACCGTGTCGCCGGGGCGGTGAAGGGCATCTCGTTCACCGAGTCCAGCTACGGCGCGCAGCGCGAATCGAAGACCTTCGCCGCGACGGACGGGAGCTTCACCGAGCAGATCATCACGCATCTCGGCGCCGCCGTGGAGGCGAACGCGATCGAGGGCGACGAGCACCAACGGAGGAGCTACCCAGATGCCGGAGGTGGCTGGGGCGCCGGCGGCTACGAACTCATCCGAGGCCTGGACCTGCTCGGCAACGCCGAGCGCCATGCGGAGGAGGCGGTCGCGCTGCTCAGCGCGCCGCAGTGCCCCGCCGGCGTGACGACGATCATTCTCGACCCGAGCCAGCTCTACAACCAGGTCCACGAGAGCTGCGGCCATCCGACGGAGCTGGATCGCGTCTTCGGGACGGAGGCGTCATACGCCGGGACGAGCTTCCTCACGACCGACCGGCTCGCCGAGGGCTTCCGCTACGGCTCGGACCTCGTGACGATCGTCGCGGATGCGACGTCGCCCGGCGGCCTGGGGACGTTCGGCTGGGACGACGAGGGGGTCGCGGCGCAGGCCGTGCCGCTCGTGCAGGAGGGGATCTTCGTCGGCTACCAGACCTCGCGCGAGACGGCGCCGCGGATCGGGCGCTCCTCCAGCGGCGCGATGCGGGCGGACGGCTGGAACCGGATCCCGCTGATCCGGATGACGAACATCAACCTTCGCCCGGTGGCGGGACTGAGCCTTGACGACATCGTCGCCGACACCGATGACGGGCTGTATCTCTCGACCAACCGGAGCTGGTCCATCGACGACCGCCGACTGAACTTCCAGTTCGCCACGGAGATCGCCTGGGAGATCAAGGGCGGCAGGAAGGGCCGGCTCTTCAAGAACCCGACCTACACCGGGATCACGTATGAGTTCTGGCGCGGCTGCGACGCCGTGGGCGACGCCAGCAGCTACGTGATGCTCGGGGCGCCGAACTGCGGCAAGGGCGAGCCCGGCCAGGGTGCGCACGTGGGACACGGCGTCTCCGGCGCCCGCTTCCGGGGCGTCCAGGTGGGCGTGGGCAAGTGGTGACGGAGGCGGATCTCCCGGCCCCCGGGGAGCGGTCGCGGATGGCGCTCGCGCTCGCCGAAGACGTGGTCGCCCGAGCGCTCGCCGCGGGGGCGACGGAGGCCGAGGCGCTCGTGACCATCCAGGACGCCGCGCTGACCCGGTTTGCCAACAGCGAGATCCACCAGAACGTCGCCGAGACGAACATCGGGCTGAACCTCCGGTTCTGCGCCGGCCGGCGGATCGCCGTGGCATCGACGGGGCGCACGGACGACGACGGGCTGCGGGCGCTCGTGGAGCGGGCGGCCGCGATCGCCCGGACGGTCGAGGAGCTCGAGGACTGGGGCGGACTTCCGGGACCCGAGGGCGAGGGCCCACTCGACGGGCTCGCGGCCGCCTACTCGGCGGCCACGGTGGAGGCAACGCCGGAGTTCCGCGCCGATGGCGCGCGGGCGGTCATCGCCGCCGCCGATGCGCTCGGCGTGCTCGCCTATGGCTCCTTCGCAACCGCACGCGAAGGGGTCGCCGTCGCGAACTCGGCAGGGATTCGTGCTTTCCAGGAGCAGACGAGCTCGCAACTCCTGACGGTCCACATGTCCCCCGACGGCGGGACCGGCTACGCCGAGGCGGTCGCGACGGACGCCACCACGATCGACGCTGCCGCCATCGGCCGCGAGGCCGCCGCCAAGGCGCGCGCGACGGAGCACCCGATCTCACTGCCGCCCGGCGACTACCCCGTCGTCCTGGAGGAATACGCGGTCCTCGACATCGCCGACATGCTCGGCTACCTCGGCTTCTCCGCGCTCGCCGTCCAGGAGGGCCGTTCGTTCGCCCAGCCGGGCAAGCGAATCGGCTCGGACCTGGTCACGATCGTGGATGACGGTGCGGACCCAGCCGGCCTGCCGATGGCGTTCGATTACGAAGGGGTCCGGAAGCAGCGCGTGGTCCTCGTTGAGAGCGGTGTGTGCCGCGATGTCGTGTACGACGCTCAGACGGCGGCCCGCGGCGGCCGCCGGTCCACCGGCCACGGCCTGCCTGCCCCGAACCCATACGGGCCCTTCCCGATGAACATGCTCATGGCCGCCGGCGAGACCCCGCGCGACCATCTGATCGCCGGGATGGAGCGCGGTCTCCTCGTCACGCGGTTCCACTACACGAACCCGGTCCACCCCAAGCTCGCGATCGTGACGGGGATGACCCGCGACGGGACGTTCCTGGTGGAGGACGGCCGGATCGTGGGGCCGGTCAGGAACCTTCGCTACACGCAGTCGTACCTCGACGCACTGGCCGGCGTCACGGCCGTGAGCCGGGAACGGAAGACGCTCCGGGGCTTCCTCGGCAGCGCGGTCGTTCCCGCACTCCGGATCGAGTCCTGGACCTTCACCGGTGCCACGGAGCACTGACGTCGGTCGAGGACCCAGGCGGCGGCCCGCCGGATAGGTCAAGTTGCCTACTGACCGTCCCACCCCCGCATCGATAGACTGCGACCACCGGT